>NZ_JAQMUB010000097.1 GCF_028330965.1 Oscillatoria sp. CS-180
GAGTCAAGCTCATCTCAAGAAGAAGATTCTGGCCTTTGTCGATTACTTCAATCGCACCATGGCCAAGCCTTTTAAGTGGAATTACACGGGCAAACCACTCACCTCATGAATAGTTCCTTTATTTCTGCCGTCAGGTACTAGGCTTACTCAACCTTCCTATTCGTCTTGAGAGAGGAAGTTATCTTGCTTTACATCAATCAGGTATTACAGAGCCTGAAGCAGTGTGGGAGCTAAAGAGTGAGCGACTGGAAGCAATTGTGGGGAATGCGGTTAATCTGAGACTACAAGCAGTTCGGCCCAAAAGGGCATAAATCATCTGGAAATTTTTATAACTGCGTGCTATTGGCCTTAAACATTTGGATTTACTGTCAGCGGCTCTCTCTGAGTTCGTGTGAGATTAAGCTTTGCTGGAACGCCGAACCAGGAGCCTCGGACTTTTCTCTAGCCTTGTTCCACACCAAGTCAAGGAGAGGCCTGTCAGCTAACACGGTATGGCCGCGGACGGATGAAATCTGCAGGTGGAGTTGCAAAGATTACCTACTGCCGCTACATTTTGCCATTAGATTTTGAGTCGTTAGGGTATAAATCGATGTACTTTTCCTCAAATATTCTCTAACACTTTCGGCGATCGCTACGCCAGTTCTGCCGATACCTTGCAAGCTTGCCGCGATCTCCCTGCTACTTCCAGCGTTTGTTTTCCCGCTGCGATCGAATCCTGCATGTGCTGCCGATCGCTCTGGCTAATCACCAGTGAAGCATTGCGGTAGTCCATCGGCGGTTTTTCTCTGCTGCCCGTTTCCTGGGTGTAGAGAGCATTGAGCTGCTTGCCCTTCGTCATGATTTCAGCGGTCAAAGGTTCGTTGCCGCTAGCGATCTCGACCGCACACCATTGCCGGAGTTCTTCACGGGAAGGTGAGTAAATTTCACCGGAGCGATCCGGGAAGGGTGTGATTTGTCCGTCCTGGTAGTCGCCCAACGGTGCCATCTTGAGGCCCCATGCGGTTTTTCCCTTGAAGGTTCGCAGCACCTTAGGACTGTGCTTCTCCTGTGCGGCCCACTGCTGCTGGTAAGTCGGATCATCCATCATCGCTGGAGTGATGCGGTATTGCGGCCCCACTCGAAACGCTACCTGTTTATCGCCAGAATAGGCGATCGCAATGTTGCCCTCTTTGAAGCCATAGGCTTTGTAGGGTTCGTAGCTGCGAGTGGTATGAGTGCGCCCATAACCGCGCATCGCTTCAAGGCAGGTATTGACAGGCAAGGGGTTCTTCTCCCCGTGCAGCATGAGCGGGAAGGCCATCTTAATCGGTTTGCCAGTTGGCGTGATGCCATCATCCCCCGGTTGAGTCAAGTCGGCTGGCTTGTGCGCTGGCTTCGCAGAAGTGGGCTGATAATTACCCTGTGACTCTGCGGCCATCGATGCCGGGTCGGGGAAGCTAGTGGTTGCGATCGCTGGCACCTCCATCGGGGATCCCAAGGCTCGTAGTGGTTCTACTGTCTGTGGTTCGGGTTCTGGGGCTAAGTCAAGCACCTGCATCTTGGCAATCTTGCCGGAGGGGGCTATCTGGATATTGGCCCTGACTGTGGTGCTGATGGGTAGGTGCATGGAGCGAGCCGAGAGTGCCCCAAACTGCTTTTCTTCGCCGTCTTCCGTGACGATCGCCACCGATGAAGTCGTGCGCGTTTCGCCGTTCTTTTTGTAGCTGTACTTACTGAAGCGAGCCGTGTACTCGCCGGGGGGAATCTGTCCGGCTTCATTACTGCTGTGCTGAAGGCCCGTCAGGGTAATTTCGGGGACGGTAGAGAGGCGATCGACAATCTCCGGCGTGAATTTCTTGAGGGCCAGTCCCATGCCTTCGCTATGTCGCCATAGCGATGAGAGGTAGTCTTGCCGCTCCGCTTTAGGAATCTCGGCGATCGCATTATCCACATACTGAGTCGCCCGCTCCATCATTTCGTCAAGGTCATTCTGCTGGGCGTAAGGAGCCTGAATCTGGGCCGTGGGCTGCGGGATGGTCAGGGTGTGGTTGGGCCGTTGTTGTAGGCGTTCGGGCAAGTGATGCTCACGGACCGACTCAGGGGCTACCGTGCCGAGGGGAGAGGTCACGCGATCGCCACCAGCGGCGGTGTAGGTCAGTGAAGCGACAAACTGCTCTGATTTACTCAGGTGGTTTGGTCTGATGGCAATTTCCCAGTCTGGTTGGGGGCCATTAGCTCTCCAGATGGGTAGCTCTCCATCTTTGTCTTTGATGTTTTGAAGGGTAAGGCTTTTCCCGCTAGAGGAGGTGACTAGCAACGTGGGTTGCTCATCTTCAGCGCGTTTTTCCCGTAGGCGGTCTTTGGCCGTCTGGTAGTTGGCGATGCGATCGTTGTAGGTGCGAGCGATCTTTAGGGCTTTCTCTTCCTGCTCCGGTGTCGCGGTCTTGGGAAAGAGATCGCGGAAAGCTTCATGCCGCAGCTCCGGTAAGTGAACATCTTTGTAGACGGCGTTGACGGCTTCGACATTCCACCCAATTGGCTCCTGGGTGTTGGTGGGCATCAACTGCCCATTAGTGTAAGTATTTGGGTCTTTCTGATGCTGCCGGAGTTCGTGATCCTTATAGGCCAACCCTCGGATAAAAGTATGGTGGGATTCGTCGATGCCTCTGGAGCTTTTCGCCGTGTCTACAGCCGTTTGCAGGTTTACCGCATTGGGTCCGTCTACAGCATTGGAGAGAAGGTCGGCAGCATAGCTGAGCTTTTGCCTAACAAACGCTTGCCGTTCTTGAGGATTCGAGAGGGTTGCTAATTGGTTGTGAGCTTTTGCCACCCGCTCCATTCGTTCTTTGAAGTGATATGCAGGAAACCCCTTTGCTTGCAATTGCTCGTCATCTGGAATGGTCAGTTTCCCAGCATTGGCCTGCCGCAGTTGCTTGGCAAATGAAGTCGCGACCTGCCGGAGTAGTTCCTCTTGTTGATCAGGAGGAGTGTAAGTCATCTCCAGGGCAAAGCTTTGCAAGGTCATCCCGGCGTTGGCAACTTTCCCCGTCTGATTATCGGCGGTGATCTCCCAGGCTCTCCAGGTGGCTGTCGAATGTGATTCGCTTTCATACCACGGGTGCTTTACCTTCTTCTGCTTCTCAATCTCCGGAGGCTTCTTGTCCGGTGCCGTGCGCTCCACGAACTCTTTTACCGCTAAGGGGTACTCAGCCGGGATGAGGCGGTTTTCCTGCCCCTGCTCCATGCGCTCAATAAATTGTCCGATCGCGGCCCGCCCCGCTTCGTATTGTTCTGCTGGAGGTAAGCTTTTGGTTTCCGCTAACTGCTGGCGGAGCTGCTGGGGGAGGTCGGCCACCGTCGCTTCGTAGCCGACAAAATAGCCATTGGCATCTCGGTCGAAGTCAGTAATGGCAATGTGCTTTGCTGTCCAGGGATTGAGGTAGGCCACTCCCATTTTAGAAAAGGCTTCTCTGTCCTGATCTTTTAAGTCTTCAGTGTTGTTAATCGCGATCGCCGCTGCGCCCACGTTCGGGAAGGGGGAGCGATAGTAAGCTACCACCGCGCCGTGGGGCAGGTCTTTATTGCACACTTCCCACGGTTTCACTTGTGAATGATGTTGAGCCATTGCGGAGGGGACGGAGATACCTCTGACCGCGCTTTCCTGCCACTCCCCCTTAATATCTCGTTCGAGGGCTGTATTGATCCGTTTGAAGCCAGTGAGCTGCCCATACTTATCCGCTTTGAGGGTTTCGTATAGCCACTCTGATTTGGCTTTGGGGGCGTCCTCGCTCAGATCATCAGCAGACTGGGAACGTTCTTGTTGCCGATCTTTTCGCTCTACATAATGCTGCTTGAGTTGAGCCAGATCATCTGCGATCGCTGCCAGTTCTGTGACCTGAGCTTTAATGCGCGGGTTGAACTCGCGCAGGGTCGCTTCTGGGATACAGCCTTTCACCTGCGGCCCCACTGCCTGTTGGCCGTATTCCCCGTCCGACTTGCGATTCACCCAAAGCTGCGAAACCTCCTGAATGCCCGGAGTTGAGAGCCTACCATCATCGCCTTTGATGTCATTGGTGGAGATGATCGCGTCTACCCCTAAGCGATTACACCAGCGACTAGCGCCCATGGTGCCCTTAGCGATGCCGGGAAGATCGGGCGTTGCCGCTCGAAACTGCGATACTGTGCGTTCGGCCAGTCCATTGATTTGCTGCTCTACAGTGGCGGTGGCCGCATCTACTTGATCCAGGTCTTGCCCAATGGCGATGATGTTCGGGTCTACCCCGGCTTTCTCAAAGGCTTTAGCGGTGATGGTGTCGCGCTCTGCATCCGTGATGAGGGCCTTCATGGTTTGGTGGGGCACCAGCATGGTGCCGTCGCCCATCTTGTCATAGAGCTTTTCGATCGCTGCTTGGGGTATGGGGTGGCCGTGCTTGTCGAGTAGCTGCGTATCCCCGTGAGATCGCTGCTCGTCGTCAATGATTAGAATTCGCGCCTGTGGAATCGCGGTTGAAGCGATGCCATCTGAAGCCACCAAGCTGCCATAGGCAACAAAATTATGAGGTGAGTTTTTATCGGCAGCGTAGATTGGTGCAATGCCTCGTTCGGTATCGCCCTCGGTCATTAGTCGGGCAGTTTCTGGGTCAGTGAAGTATCCAGACTTGCCGTTGGTAAAGGCTAAGACCTTGCCCTCGCTCTCAAGGCGCTGGCGATCCGCATCATTTACACTGCCGTAAAACTTCCCGGTAAAGAACTCGGCTTCAATTCCGTTCGTCTCAAGCCAATGCTCCAGGTAAGAGTGCTCAACCTCTTTGAATTGGCGTTGTTGCGTTCCGCCAATCGTGTCGTACAGGTCTTGACCTGTCTTTGTGTCAATCTGGCCGATCTGAAAGCTGACCATATTCCTCTATGCGATAGGTAGATTAGAGGCTGATTGGGCGATAGCCATGCCCATGAGAGCCGATAAATTTCTGCTCGTATGCCATTTCAGCTAGGACTTCTTCACGGGTGAACGTAGATGACTCAGCTTCGTTCCCTTCCTTTTCATCATCCTGGGAGGATGGCTCATTATCATTGAGCACCCCAGCAGCGATCAGTTCATCAATGTCAGCGCCACCGGACAGCAGGGCTTCTACGTCTTCATTACTGCTGCCAAGTTCAGTTAAATAAATCTCGCGGTCAGAAAGGTGATCTGGAGTGGCCATGGTTTGTTGCCTGCATTAAATCTTGACTCTATTGTGAGACCAACTTTTCAGTTCTGTCCTGGAGTCCATACTCCGAGGAACAAAAAATTCCCCAACCTCAATCTGAGTTGAGAGCAGGGAAAGTGGGAGTCTAAAACTCCGGTTCGCCGTCGTCGTCTTGGTCTTTAGCTTTCGGCGTCAGGTTTTCGACGCGCTGGGCTTTGACTACGAGCCGCGAGCGGTTGTCGCCAGTCGCCTGATCAGTCCAACGATTTTCTGCCAATGAGCCAGTGACAGCCACATGCGCTCCCTGGCGCAGATAGTCAGCACAGAACTCAGCGGTCTTACCCCAAGCTTCTACGGGAATGCGATGGGTTTGTTCTTGAGTTTCGCCGTTCTTCGTGAATTTTTCATTGACGTATACCGTCAGGCGAGCAGTGCAAGAACCGGACTCGAAGTACTTAACTTCAGGGTCGCCACCGAGATGACCAATAATCGTAGCGTTGTTGATAGACATAGCCAATTTCCTTTTGGAATTTCCATTGCTGCTAGGCGTTAGCCGTCTCCTTTGCCGATAACGGGACCGGCCCTACATGCAGTCACCAGCAAGGGGCGATCGCCTTTCTCAGAGCCCGCCAAACCTATCGGGGAGATATCTCTCAGTTGTCCCATGCAATGATTCTTTACGCTTATCGGTCGATTAACGAAAGAACCGCCACCCTTAAGATTGCTTGAGGGTGGCGGTTTGATTAGTCCGTCCACAGACCAGTCGTTGCTCGCAGGGACATATAGTCTCCGTGCGAAACAACTAAATGATCCAGGATGGGGATGTCCATCACCTTGGCAGCGTCCAGAAGTTGCCTCGTGAGTTCGATGTCATCTTGCGAGGGTTCAGTGCTGCCGCTGGGATGGTTGTGCGCGATGACGCACCGTGTCCCCCCTGCCTGCATGACGACTGAAAAGATTTCCCTCGGATGAACGATCGTCTGAGTCGCCGTTCCCGACGAGAGAATGCGGCAACAGAGAAGGCGATGCTTGATATCCAAACAAGCGATCGCGAATTTCTCGGTCGGTTCCCAGGCGATGCAGTTGAAAACGGCTACCGCTTTATCGGGAGTATCGAGGGCTTCTCCCAGCGGAGTCTCTTCGACGTAGAGCTGTCGGCCCAACTCTAGCGCAGCCTGGAGTTTCTCTAGCCGCTTCGGGGTCAACCGGGGTAGCGCTCCAGCTCGGATGGCAACCCGCAAGCGATCGCGCAGGTTTTGCGGTGAGACTTGCTCATCCTCGTCGATTAGATTAGCGAGGATTTCTTGCCCCAAGGAATACCCCAGGACGGTATCGATCAGGGCTGATAAAGTTGTGGTTTGGGCTGCTGGCCTGTAAGGGGCAGCGCAGTCTTTTACACGCATGACTTGTATGGATTGATAGGTCAGCCATGCAGCGCAACAGCGAAAAGAGAGCTGGCCTCCTTTCGGAAGCCAGGGGGAAGGTGTGAAAATCTAGAATTCGTTGGAGGCACGGGACTGTTCGGGGGTATCCACATCGCTCCAGCAAAAGTGTCTGTGAGGACTGTGGTGGATAAGGGCTCCATTAGCGTATGTAGGGAGTTCTCGGACGAAAGTGGCATCAGCCGCTCCCAGATTCCGTGCAGCTTGAATGCCTGCCTCCTCAGCTTCGCACCGGGCCGCGTCATTAGCTTCAGTGCGTTCTTGTTCCAGGGCATAGTCGAAATACATGCTGAACTCCTAATCGAATAGCAGTTCAGCGCCGCGAAAGCGACTGAGCGATCGCCTCAAAGTGTTAGGGAATAGAAGGGCTAATTGTCCCCTTGCCTGTTCCCTAACACTTTCTTCACGCTACCCTCTCGGACGATTCCATACAAGCCGCAGCAGGGGGCAACAACGGGCATCATCAACCGCATCCGGCGTGAGCCAAACTTGGTTATTTCTCATCACCAGATATTTGCAATAGATGATACGGTTCTGAGTACCGCGCTCCAGGAAGCGATCGCTAAGAAACGGGTTGTAGGTCAGGTCAATCGGCGCATAGATATCGAGGTCGCTCACTCCAATCAGTGTCCCCTGACCCCAGGCGTGAACCGTTCGCCGCTGCTGCGTAAGCACCCGCTGGCGGGTTGATTCGACCACATGGAATTTGACATCCCCTAGAACGCAGTCGAGCACATGCCCAACGACTTTCCAGCTTTTGGGCGATTTGGCTTGGATGGACATGCGCCCATTTTGCAAATTTCGATATATGCGGGTCTGCTTGCCAAGATGAGCAGACCAATCCAGTTCTCTGATGGCTGCCATCGACAAGTCTCCCCTAAAAATAACTAGAAACCTTTGTGAGAAAGCTTTCTGGCACCAGGGCGAGAGCTTATGGTTAACAACCGGGAGTGCAATCGGGCAAAACCTGACGAAATCGAATGTACTCAGCCAACGAGATTTCTCTCCAGCCCTGAGGATACGTCTGAGTGAAGTCATCGAAGACATAAGCGTCTTCGGGCTCCTTCCATTCGCCGCCGCTTGTGTACCATCCCCTGGCGATCTCATCAGCAACTGCATCTAGCTGCCCAGCCTTTCCATGAGCCAGGCAATAGCAAGCGTATTCTCGCTCCCCATTCTGTTCGTAAATTTCTCCAGCAGCGTAGAAATCGGCAATGGGGACATCCTCAACCGCCTCTAATTGCCCATTGTTGAAGGTCTCTATGGCCATAACCGCAATTAACGGATCGTCGGTCGGTTCAACTATCCTTGGCAGATCAACAAACCGAACCTTGGCCTGGGTGGGCTGCCCGCCGCCCATCACCATTGCAATTCGCCCATAGGCAAGACTGCTGATGTCGGTGACGCGAACCAGTTGCCCTGCTGTAAATTTAGCCTGAGCCATGAAAAATCCTCATTCAGCAGCACTCCCCGGCTAGAGCAGGCTGAATGAGGAAATGTCTAGGTCATGAACAGCTCGAAGGTCATGATCTTAGTTGCGTCGGGATCAATGCCAGCCGCAATCTCACCAGCATCCACCATATCGGCTGCGTGAACCAGTACCGTCCCCTTGTAGGACATCACATCATTATGGGAAATCACAACGAAATACCTCATTGCTCAGCCTCTAGGAGGAACTGATAAAGCCGGTCTGCCCCCTCAGCGCGAGTTAGCCCTTCATTGAAATGAGCGCTGTAGTCCCACTCCATTCGTCTTTCCTCATCGATGCCGCGATCGCCCATGCACTTCGAGACGATCTCATCAACCTGGGCGCACCATTCGTCAAACTCGTCATCACTAGCTTGAGAAACGGCATTCTCCAGCACATTGAAAAATGGCTCTAGATGTAGCTCACGCTTTTGGGCGCGAATTAAATCCCTAGCGGCTTCGACAATGCGGCTTTCCAGATCAGCCATAACCTGACCTCTTCTTAAACGTCCCAACCGCAAAGCGAAAGCAAAAAGGGATGCCCCACGTGGGGCATCGGGAATAGGGCATCAAGCCACTTCGAGATCGACAGCAGCATTCTCTAGCAGCAGGTTTGCGGCCTTCTGCGCGAGGGTCGTGGCCCTGAAGAACGCCTTATTGTCTGTGCCGATTAGCTCCATCCAGTCTTCGAGAAAGCTGGCATGGTGCTCCAGCGCTGGGGTGATATCCAGTTCGTTGCAGATGAAAGAAGCACCCAGCTCTGCAACCATTTCCTCAAAGGCATACTCCGAGGTACCGAACTTATTGCGAATGTCCCGATTGAGGCGGGATTCGTGCCCTGTTCGGTGGATCAACTCGTGAATCGCTGTACTGTAGTACAGTTCAGCACTGGAGAAATCCGCGAAGCGAGGTAAGCGAATTTGATCGCGGCTGGGCGAGTAGCAGGCTTTGCTCCCACCATGCTGAATGTCGGCATCTTGGGAGAAGATGAGCCATTCTGCATCATCAATTCGGGGGTCAGGGTTCTCTGGGCCTCGATAGCGATCGATCACCTCAGAGATCGGATGAGAGGATTCACTATCGTCGAAGCAGTCCAGGTTAAAGACCTGGAGCCACTTGATCGTGGTGAAGAATTTTTCCTCTGTTTCCCCCGTTACCGGATCTTCCTCTTCCTTACGAACGGTACCGCCCCAGCGGAGCCAGGTGGCTTTGCTGCCTTTGCGGAGCTTCCAACCCTTTTCCTGGGCTTGTTTGAACCCAGCGAACAGAGGGTATTGATACCCATGTGCGAGTACATCAACCTGGGCCAACAGCGGGTTAAGTCCCTCATACTGATGCCCGGTCACTGCGTTGCAGGTGGGAACAGTGCTCCACGGTTTGCGCCAGGGTATGGTGCCTGATTGCATAAGAGCCAGCAGGTTGTCGGCAACGATTTGAAATTTGTCACAGGCTTTGGATTTAGCGGTTTGTTTACGCATGGCTTTTAATTGATAGAAGTTTCAGCCATGCGCGGCGATAGCCCAAAAGAAAGCGGCCACCCCGAGGGATGACTGCCATGTAACGATTGCAGGTGAATTAACTCAGTAGCTTGACCACTGCCTCCAGAACTTCCGGGCCGCGAGTCTCGTCGGTTGGGACAAAGACCCGTCGCCGCCAGGAGATGATCTCGGTGAAGCAGCCTGCGGCCTTGAGCTGTTCGCACAGCCCATCCGAGACGGTGCCGGTGATTTCCAGTCGCCGCTCGTCCATGAGCAACGAGGATTTCAGCGACAACCCGCCCGGCAGAGGTAGGTGTTGCTTCTGATTCAGCACCGTGTCGAACATCTCGGAAGCCGTGAGTTCGACCTGATGAACGCCCAGAGACTTGGCGATCGCCTGCATCTTGTGCAACTCCACCACCCGACCGAGGAGGCGTTCGCCATCATCGGTTTGCAAGCGGTAGACCCGCATGTTTTCCCGGTCTAGCGAGTTCCAGATCGGCAGCAGTAAGCCACAGATCAGGAAGATCCGATCGCTGGTGAATTCAGGAATTCGGCTCACTTCGTCCTGCCAGCAGCGCTGCCATTCAGATGCAGAAGCATCTTCCCAGGTGCTGTTTTCTAGTTCGGCCACAGTCAGCTTGGTACGGATGATGGGACGCACCAGCGCCGCGCGAGGGATGACCGCCCCCGAATCACTCATCGCCGATGAGGTTGGGATGACGACTGCCGCCCGTCCAGACTTCTGGTTGACCATCAAGCGGCCTTCCCATCTCTTCTGCAGCTCCAGGGCTTCTTGAACGCTGGTATACTCCGTCCGCCAGCTTCGCTCGACCTCCACGCAGAAGGTTTCGCTGCCGGAGACATGAGTGTAGACCACGTTGCGATCCACCACCGCCAGCTTGTCCGCCTGGATGGTTTCAACGCCACTCTCGAAGGTGCCAGTAGCGATCGCCGCTTCCACCCGTGTTTCGACCAGCATCTCGAAGACTTCAAAGAGGTCATTCTGGAGCTGAATTGGCAAGGCCAGGATGCGGTTCAGGAACTGCGCCATACTGGGCAAGTCCTCCCGCAATCCCCCTTCTTTGGAGGTCAGGGTTAGCCCTGTAGCCCTTTCAAACTGTGCCAGGGAGCAACAGTCTACTTGCTCGGCATACAGCAGTCGGAACAGTTCCCGTAGTGCGGATTGGGCATAGAGAGATTCCAGGTTGTCTTTGGAGTCAAAGAGTCCCTGTCCTCCGGTCTGCCGCTGCCCTCGGGTGAGTGCCCCTAGTGCATCGAGTCGCCTGGCAATTGTCGAGATGAATCGCCGCTCGCCGCGTACGTCTGTCACCACAGGCCGAAAGATCGGCGCTGTAGCTTGGTTGGTACGGTGAGACCGACCGAGCCCTTGGATCGCGCCATCGGCCTGCCATCCCGCTTCAAGCAGGTAATGCACCCGCCTGCGCGTATTCTGACAGCCCAAGTCGGCATGGTAAGAGCGTCCGGTATTCCCGGCCCCGCTGAAGATCAGGACATCCTTCTCTCCATCCATGAAGGATTGGGTTTCTGAGAGATTCGCCGATGCCGGACGCTTCGCCACATACTGTCGCCCATCTGGATCACTGAGAATCCGCACGGAACGCCCGGTGACTTCTGCGACCCGATCATGACCAAAATGGTGCAGAATTTGCTCTAATGCACCGGATAGGGCTGGCAATGACGCCACTTTGCCAACTAGGGCGTCTCGCTGGTCTTCCGCTTCACGGCAGATCACGGGATTGCCGTCAGCGTCTTGCACCAAACTGGAACGCACCTGACCATCTTCGGTTGTGTATGCCTCATAGAGATACACAGGGAACGCATTGAACAAGTAGGTCATGATGTTCTCTCGTGGGGTCACATCAATGTTGAGGTCATCCCACTCCTCGGTGGGCACCTCTGATAGACGGCGTTTGATCATCTCCTCATTGGTCGAAACCAATTGGATCACTGGGGCCAACCCCTCTGCTAGATCTGCCTCCATTGCCTGAAGCAGGCTGGGGCATTTCATTGAGGTCAGCAGGTGGTTGAAGAACCGCTGCTTGTTCGACTCGAAGGCCGACCGCGCCGCGCCTTTAGCCGAGCGGTTCAAGTTTGCGCCGCTGACCGCCAGCGCCTCTTCCAGGTGGGTGTGAATCACCTGGAACACTTCGGAATAGGTGTCGTAGATCTTGATTTGATCAGGCGTCAGGGGAACGGCCAGGGCATCATACTCCACGCCCTCGAAACTGATGTTTCGAGCGAAGTACAGGCCCAACGCCTTCAGGTCGCGACACACCACTTCCATTGCGGCCACCCCACCGGACTCAATGGCCGAGATAAAGTCAGAGCGGTTAGGAAACGGAAAGTCGCCAGTTTGCCACAGGCCCAGGCGGGAAGCGTAAGCGAGGTTGGACACCTTAGAGGCACCTGTCGCTGACACGTAGACCACCCGCGCATCGGGCAGTGCATTTTGTAGACGCAGACCTGTGAGCCCCTGTTGGGAGGCTTCCTGGATGCCGCGACTCCCTTCTTGGGCGATCGCGTTCCCCATCGAGTGCGCCTCATCAAAGGCAATGACACCCTCAAAGTCAGCACCCAGCCAGTCAGTGATTTGCTCTAACCGAGACTTCTTGCCGCCCCGACTGCCACCCCGCAGGGTTGCATAGGTCGTGAACAAGATGCCTTCGCTAATGGGGATGTCAGCACCCAGCTTGAACTTCGAGAGTGAGACGACCTTGGACTCGTCACCACCAAGGGCTTTCCAATCCCGCCGCGCATCTTCAATCAGCTTGTCGGACTTAGACAACCATAGGGCTTTCGTGCGCCCCTGGAGCCAGTTGTCCAGAACGATACCAGCCACCTGACGGCCTTTGCCGGAACCCGTGCCGTCACCGAGGAACCAACCGCACCGAAATTGCACGGCATCCGGGTCGCCACTGCTGGCAACCTCGATCTTGTCCAGCGTTTCGTCAACTTTGTAACAGCCGCCAAGAAGCTGGCTGTGGGCTTCGCCTGCATAGACGACGCTCTCTAGCTGTGCTTCTGAGAGCAGGCCCTCAACCACCGCTTTTGGCAACTTAGGCCGATAGCTAGGCATCGGTGGCCGCACTGCGGAGAGCGCGACTGACTCACACAAGGTCGTAGGATGCTTCTGCGCCCCCTGGATAGAGATGCGCTGAGGTTGATAGACCTCATACAAAACTGCCTGAGTTTGTGTGGTGGTCGGGGGCACTTCCTCATACTCCACGTCGATCACGTCATCCCAGAACGGGCCAGGATTCACTTCAGTGGGTTGTGGAGTTGGTTTCGGCTGTGCTTTGGCCTTGGCTTTAGCCGCTTGAGGTTTGGCTGGCTGCGGCTCATCGCGGAGAGGCAATGACCGGAGTTGCAGCTCACTGCGGGGCGGGAGTGACCGGAGTAGATGAGCCACTTTCGCCAGTTCCAGCGATCGCACCTTGGCAGTTTTGCTGTCGATCTGAGTAATCATCCACTCGGTTCCGATGTCTAGGGACATTGGGGTTCCGATGGGAGCTACTTTATCGATAACGGTTAAGCGAGTTTCGATGGAGGTACCGTGCTTGAGATAGGTATCCCCAGAGAAGACCACAGTGGCGCGGACGCAGACCTGATCCTCTAAACCAGAAAACGCAGTTCTCCAGAATTTGGAGTCCGGCGAAAACCAACGTCCCGAAACCAACACCAGGCGACCACCCGGTACTAACCGCAGAAACGCAGAACGTACATGGTTGCCGGTGGCATCAGGATTACGCCGATCTTGTCTGGGAGAGGCAGAAAACGGTGGGTTCATGACCACTACGGAAGGTTGAACATGCCCCGGCATCAGGTCGTGGATATGCTCAGCATTGAACTGATGCACCGCCGTTTGTGGAAACAACAGGCGCAATAGTTCAAATCGGCGATCGCTCAACTCATTCAGAACCACTTGAGCCCCGCGCACGGCGCAGAACTGGGCTAAGATGCCCGTTCCGGCTGAGGGTTCTAGAACTAGATCGGTTGGTGTAACCCGCGCACAGTGAGAGGCTACATACGCCAGTTGCAGCGGTGTTGAGAACTGTTGCAGGGCGATCGCTTCTTCGTTGCGTCGCGTATGAGTCAGACCCAACGCTTCTAGTCGGGCGAACTGCTGCAGGGCGGCGATCGCCGAGGTGCCTTGAGTTTTCATGTCCTCTGCGAAGTAGGGGAGCATGAAAACAAAGGCCGATTCTTGAAGGTCATAGACCTCTTTCCATGACCACAGGCCCTCAGCGTCGGAACCGCCAAAGGCTGTTTGCATTAATTTCCGGGCGTGACTGCGGTGAAGTTTACAGTTCCGCCAAAAGATGCGGCCCAACTGCCGCACGAGGTCTAAAATTCCGTTTTCCTGAGCCGCATCACAAGTGGGCTCATGTTGTTGTTGAAGTAGCATAATGATTCGCCTATGAAGGGTCGCCCCTGCGCGGCGATAGCCAAAAAAGAAGCAGTCGTCTTCACGGACGACTGCTCAGAAAGGCATAGCTGAGATGGGAATCGTGTGCCGTTTAACAGCACTGGACTGCGCGTAGTTGACGAGGCGCAAGCTTATGTCTGCGGCCCTCAACTCTAACCAAGACGAAACCCTTGGGAAGTCCCGTAAAACCTACGACCTCGCCAATTTGATGATCCTGGGTCTGAACCAAATCATGAATATCCATAGTGCTAGCTGAATTGCTTGTCATCCCTTCCAGGCGTAAGCGAAAGGGCCAAAATTTTACTCGATGAATTGATGGGCTTCGGCGATCGCGGACTTGGAGAGGGCGAATCCGTGCTCGTCTAGATGGCTCTGGATTGCCTCGATACTTATAATCTATGTCGATATCCTTTTTTGACCGTTTCCGACTCTGATCGATATGCAACCACGGGACGCAAGCCCCAATTCCGGCAAGGGCGGATTCTTCGAGAAACTGATGCAAAACGGCGATATCCGCGCCCCATTGCCAAACCGGGACCAGGGGTAGACCGCAGTTTTTGCAGCGGTTCCAGTTGGCAAGGGTTTCGTCCATGTCGCCAAGTTCATCAGGTGCGACGACAAACTCGAACGATCGCGATCGACATCAATTGTTGTTCCGTTTTTGAGGCGCGATAGGCCCCAGAGTCGAGAGCGGCTTGGGCATTCATGCCCTTGGCGTTGTGCAAATCGGTGGGGTCAACTAGGATGCGTGTCACCCCAGCCTTGATGAGTATGTCGCGCTCCTCGGTGGAGCCGATGCCCGAAAGACATACTTCATGTTGCTTCTGCCTGAAGGAAGGTCGCTCAGATAGCCCAGCCGCGCAAAAAAAGACGCTTCCCAGATGAGAAGCGTTGGTCAGGGCGTCGGTGACAATCACGATTCGACATAGCCTTTGCGGAGTTTCGCCTTGATGATGTCGTCATATGCCGCTTGACAGGCGAACTGGTTGGCGAAGACCTTCAGTCTAGATTGGCCTTTCGTGCCAATCCGTCCATATCGGGTTTGGAAGCCCAGCCCATCAGAACGCATCGTTATTTCCCAAAACTTGGAAGCGTTTTCGGAATAGTTGACACACTCGAAATAGCGAGAGGCTGAACCTGAAGCTACCGGAGTATTTTGTACGGCTTGTGTAGTCTGTTGTTGCCACGGCTCAGGGGTCTTGCGCTCTAGCCACTCGTCGCTAGACTGTTCGCAGACGCCTCCCTGATGAGCAAAGCCCAAGTCTTTGGACGTTTCCCGATCTAAGTCACTGTCGCAAACTAGCAGCGTATGGAATGGCTGAAGCTCTTGCATTAGCCCCTCAATCAGGTGGGCATAGGGCTTATTGAAGCCTGGCACATCCACTTCTTCCCAGTACCCCTCTTCCAGTAAATTCCCCCACGGGAACCGCGTGGCTTTGAGTTTTCGGAGAGTCGGAAAACCGCTCTCTGATTGGCTCAGCCAGTAGGCATAACCCACGGGGCTACCGGAGATCAGGAAATGGGAGATTGGCAAGATTGCCATTAAGTTGATGCTTTTGGATAGGCGCTCCTCGATAGAGAGGTTGCCTTGAGCGTCTAAAACGGCCACTTCTACCCGATCTTCGTAGAGTCCCAGTCGTTCAGGAATTTCAGGGCGGTTCAGAATGTTCGTTAGCAAAATAACTAAGGGTTTCACTGGAATGTCCTCATGCGAAAAATCGGGAGTGTGGCCCTGCTGCACTCCCGATTAGTGGTCGAATTCAGATGTCAAAGACCTGATGAACTTGAGGGTCGCTCAAATCTCTGACATGGATATTTATGTCGCTGAAGCGATCTAAAACTTCAGTGTTGACATAGCTGCCGACGAGCAGCGTATAGACCTTGAAGTTCAAGCGCTGCTGGGCTTCTCGCCATTTCTGGGAGAAGCTTTCGGTCACATCGGCCTCGCCATCCGTAATGAACACGACATCGGCCTCTTTCAGGTCCGCGTGTTTATCCAGGGCGTCGAGAGCTTCAGAAAGCGGTTTCATGAAGTCGGTGCCGCCCCCGTACTGCCGATCTGCCAGATCGAGCCGATCAGCTGGAGAGGCCGTTAATGGGTCAATGTCCTTGACGTGCCGCACCTGCGAGTCATAGAGAATGACCCGTGCTTTTCGGTTCTGGCTCTGGGCGATACCCACCAAGGCCAGCATCAAGCCGGTTGATTCAACCTCATTCGGCCCATCCATCGAACCAGACTTGTCGAGACAGATGACGACGGGGCCTTGTTGACCGTCATCACTACTGCCATCGAACTCCTGTTGCATCAGGGACTCCTCGGCGAAGTCTTTCATGAAATGGGTGCGGGCCGCATCGAGGGCGACTCGGACTAACTCAGAGGGAGCTAGCTTGGCGAGATCGTTGCCCGTGCTGGTATCAGCAATCTGGTCGGGCACTTGTTTGGAGCGCTTTACCCCCTGCCGGAGGGCCGCGATCGCCTGGAAGCGACCCGCAGCTTCAGCGATTTGACGGAACCGCTGATTGCTCATCAGGCGTTGGGCGACTCGCTCTTTCTGTTGGGCCGTACCAGGACACTTGAGGGTGCCCAGGCCATCTCCCCAGCCAAAGCCAATCAGAGCCATGCGTTGCTCATACACCCTGTTCAGGGCTTGATACACTGCATTGGCGATTTCCTCGGCCATTGCCTCGCCAATCTTCTCAGCGAAGGCTTGGGCCGCTTTATCGACTCGCCCCATCTTGGTTTTGATCTTCTGAACCGCTTTCTTGAGGCCAGCGACGTCAAAGTCGAGCTGTTCAAGCTGCTGTTGCAAAGCTGCTAACCTTTGCGAGTCGGTTTCCGCTTGTCGTTCCAGCTTGAGACGCTTGTGAGCTTCCTCCCGTGCTGTGAGCTCAGTCTGGAGACGCACAAACTCCGCCTCTAGTTCTTCAGCCTTTTGCGGGTTAAAGCTACGGGGCGGTTGGGGCAGTTTCTCAATCGCCCACTCACAGAGCTTACAAGTAGCTTCCCCGGCTGCCAGTTTGTTATTTCGGCAGGCAATCTGAAGTTCGCCGATGTCCACAGACTCATTGATGAGCTGGTGGAGGACATGCCCCCAGAGCGCTTCGGGTCGGAGTTGATCGTGGGGAATCGGTTGGGGTGCTGTGTAGAGGCGGTGAAACATCTCCTCTGCGAATAGTTCCCAGCCCTTTATCCGTTGCTCACCAATGTCGATAGCGGCTGCAAAATCGGGGAAAGCCTGCAAGTAGTCCTTCCAGGTGTCCCGATCCCATTGGGACAAGACATAGCACAGTGATGCTACCTGGGATGTCCAGTTAGAAGGGATTGGTTGAATCTGCAAAGTCATGGTTTGCTCCTTAGTGAGTGATCATTTGGCGATGCGTTTCGAGCTGGGTGATCTTCTGGTCAATCACCGTCAACGCTTGGCAAATTTCCTGGGTCTGCGGCACCTGGGCCAGGCCATCCTTGAGTCCCTGCAAATCGGTCAGCGCGATCGCGGCTTGACCTATTGCAGTGTCGATATCAAAGTTCTGCATGGCCTGGGTTGCCCTATCGATCACCGGATCAAGCGCTTGCTTGAACTGCGATTTCGCTTTTAAGGGCCGCAGCTTCAGCAAAGGCTTCAGCGTTCTCTCGATGACTAAAATTTGCTTTTTGTCCGTCCAGAGCACATGCTTGAGGACGGCGAAGTCTGCGCCGGTCACTGCGCTGTTGCCGTTGAGGAACGCCGTTGCTTGCAGTAAATCGACGCAGCTACCCCACCGCCGATCCGAGGCATGAATATCCTCAACAGCAAGTTCTTTGCGAAGGCGAGCGATCGCCTCCTGCATGTCGGGAGGAAAGTCAGTATTGCTGGCCGCTGCCTGCATCTGCTGAAGTTCAGTGATGCTGAGGACAGTCGTGATGAATGGACTGTCACCCGTGGCACGACGCCGGACAAACTCCAGAAAATTGGAGTCTGACTGCATCCAGTCCACCTCAATGCGGAACAGGAAGCGGTCTAGCAGTGGCGCGAGGGCTTCGGTTTGAAGCTGGGAGATACTGTTTGCCGCCCCAAACAGGCTAATGAGGGGCATGTCGCACATCTCACCATCGTTGAGAAACAGCCGTTCCTCCATCGCCGTGTAGAGGGCGTTGAGGATCACGCTGTTGGCCTTGTCAATTTCATCCAGAAAAGCCAACGGCTTCCCTGGCATGAAGTTCTCGAAGGCTCGGCACAGTCGGTCGTTGGGCAGTTCAGACACTCTAATCGGCCCAAAGAGCTGATCCGTAGTCGTGTCCTTGCCCAGTTGCACTTGAAAGCAACCGCCTGAAATGGCTGAAGCAATGGCGCGAACCAGGCTACTTTTAGCCGCGCCCGGTTTGCCAAAGATTAAGCAGTGCTGGCAAGTCAGCAGTGAGAGCAGGATGATGCGGATAAGGTCTGCTCTCTCTAGGAAGATTTGGTTTAATTCCTGCTCCAGCCGCAACAGCTTGTCACGGGGGCCGCAGGAGGTTTTTACTTTAGGCATAATCTTTCGCCTTTATAGGTCAGCCCTGCACGGCGATAGCCCAAAAAACAGCCACCCAGACGGATGGCTGAATAGAAGCAAAACTATTGATAATGAGGCTTATGCCGCTGCTGCGATGCCTTCGACGACTGTTGCCAGTTCTTCAGGTGTGAGACTTTCCACCTTGCGGCGTCGGACAGCAAGAAGCTGTTTCTTGACGATGGATTGACGACAATCAGCATCAGTGATGCCTGCTCTGTCGAGTGCGACTGAGATAGCGGCTCTCGCGGTGGTCGGTTCATCTTCGTCAGAGGCTTTGATCGTAGAAGGAATTGCAGCAGATTCCGGGGTCTGAATAGGTTCAGTATCGTCTTCAACCACAACGGTTTCGACTTCTTCGGCTGCTTCCTCTTCCGGAGTGTATGCCTCACGAATGGCGGCTAGAGCCTCCTCTAGTTCCTTTTGAGAAAGGTCGGCAGCTTTGCGGGCACCAAGATACTGGGTTGCCACGGACCTGCGAGCAGCCAGTTCGACAACCCCAAGTTCATTCAGCAAGTCGCTGATGTGCTGGGCGTTGGATTTGGGCGATGTGGCATCGTGACAGGGAGCTGCGACAAGGGTTTTCCCTTTCATCAGTGAGGCAACTGGTTGAATACCGAGTTCCTGGCCTCGCAAGATTATGGCAACAGCCTGCTCCTCATTTTCCAATTCCTTGAATAAACCACTAGCAAAGAGGATTTTGCCAATTTGAATAGTCTCTGCAAGGAGAGTATGGGTAGTGTGGGTGTTCATAGTGTCCTTAAATATGCGAAAGAGATTTCATGCCCGCTGCGCCTAAGCGCACAGAAAACGGCATCCCTGAAAATCAGAGATGCCGTTTCATGCTTTGATGTCGTCAGTCAATGCCGACTCCGTTAACAGTCGTGGCTTGACGCCGGACAGGGACTTGCTCGGATAGGGCTTCACTACAGCGCAGGGCAAAGCGATGAATCAGGTTGTTGTCAGTGATTCTTGGCTGTTCGGCTCTAATCTTATTAATCAGTTGTCGGGCAATCTGAACTGAGACATGGTGCCGGGTTCGCCCCCACTCAATTAGGAGTTGCTCAATCAAGCTCTGCATCTCCTCATCGTTGAGCTGATCGGCGGTCTTGCCCGCCATCTGTTTGACCTGTGCCAGCGTGTGTCCAGTCCTCTCAATGACCAGTCGGATGCGATCTCGATTGAGCTGCCCCTGATCCATCTCTTCGCCCTCGATGGGCATCCGCTCTAGACGAGCCGCGCTACTGACGTCTTCCAAAGGCTCGAAGTCTGCGTCAAGGGTCTGAATTTCGCTATGTTCGACCGCAAAGAAATTGCTGGCATTTGCGGCCAGTATCACCGATCCGACGAAGGACCGCTTTTGGGCCATTTTGTCGATGGTGTTGACCTGATCGAAGACACGATCGTTGGGCACTTTGCCCTGTTGCTGCGAGATGATTTGAGGGTCATCGCTCTGGAACTTGGCGTTGCATCCACCAGACTTTGTGTGGCAGTACCAACCTTTATCGCCAGTTTGCTTATCGGGGTAGTTACTGCGCTTAATGGCTGCCGCTCCACATTTTGGGCAAGTCCGCCCAGATGTACGGTAGCGATACTTCTCCTCCCATGAGTTACAACTGGCAACACACTCTGCCACCACATCGCCTAAACGGTCTCTGAGAGTGCATTTGTATTCAAAGTTAAAAAAGGGCTCTTTGAATTGTTGCCCAGTCCAGTCTTTAATCGCCTCAAGTCGCTCAAACGACTCACGTAACCCAAACAGGGTGGCAATCTTTTCTGCCCCTGGCTTAAACAGGACGGGTTTGTCACCGCAGCCTTTAATTGTTCCGTAATCAAGCCCTTCCCGCAGAGAGCGCTGGATAAACAGGACAAGGGTGTTGTAATGGTCAACCGCCGTATTGATTTGCTCAATACTGGTCTGAGGCAGGCGAACAATTGCATTAGTCATAGCTATGAACTCTTATGCGAGACATCAGAGCAGCGTGGCGACAGCCAAAAATATCTGCACCTCGCGAAGAGATGCAGATCAGAGATGGTGATGTT
This sequence comes from Oscillatoria sp. CS-180, assembly GCF_028330965.1. Classification (GTDB taxonomy): domain Bacteria; phylum Cyanobacteriota; class Cyanobacteriia; order Phormidesmidales; family Phormidesmidaceae; genus Halomicronema. The sequence continues at coordinate 20,573 of NZ_JAQMUB010000097.1, forward strand.
GTTAGGAGCGTTGCTGTTGAGAGTGAGAGCACTGCACCCTGGTGGGTGACCGTCAGCACTTCGGGCGGCACAAGGCACTTTTACCTGATGGGGAGATCTGAGCAGCGGCAGAGAGCATCCCTGGCCCTTCGGTCTAGAGCCTCAGAGCGATAGCGCCACTTCAGGAAAGTAGGCTCTTTACGATCGCGGCGGCGTGTTCAACTTCGAGTCTCGCCGTTCTTAGGCGCATCAGGCTCCGCCGAAGCCGACACTGAAAGTTGGTCTGCGGATCGGTCAACATCCGTTGGGCCGTGGGGGACAGCTCCAGCGCTGCTGCGATCGCTTCCAGTTTCTCATGCAGCGATCGCAGCTCGACTCGACTCGGCATAATCTGCTGAGTTGATTGTTTTGGAGGGGTTTCGTATAAAAACATAGCCGTTCCGAATTAAGGTCGAAACGGCTACGCGAACGCGGATTAATCCAGCTCGATATTCATCTGTTGGGCAAAGTAGGCAGCCAGGGCAGCCGCCGTCCGCGTGTTCTTGGTGATGCGACCACCGAAGCGACACACCCTCTCCAGGTCTGGATTATAAGCACTCCAATTCACCTGATTGAGACGTTTCAGCCAGGTTAGGCCACATCCTTTTCGATGCTGATGATTCCCTAGAACGCTCAGGGCATTCAGAGAAATCGCATGGAAACTCATGGTCTCTGCTCTTAAGGTTTCGGCGTTAGTATTCGCATCAACGGTTTGCCAATCGGGGTGATGCTTACTGACGGCCTTCCAGAAGGACACAGCCAACTTGGATAAGTCCCCTTCCAGCCCCTTGCAAAGCAACTTCGAGCACTCTTTCAAGGTATTCATCGTAAAGAGGTCATCGCCTTTGGCATTCGTCGCCTCTAGCGCTGTCCGCCCCTCAAAGATGGGAACCCCCATCAAGACGGCTCGGGCAATCTCACAGTAGGGATCTCCACTATCAAAGAGGGCGATGATACTCTGTGATGGTTTCGCGGCATGTTTATTGATGTCCAAGAACATCTGTTTACGCCGCCGTCCGTCCGCATCAGGGATCAGCATCACCCCGAGCGTCTCCTGCTGTACGAGGGGCTCCCCCCTTAAATGGGCTTCAATAGCCCCCCTTATGCGATGCTGTCCATCTGCCAGCCAAAGCGTGGCTGAAGCTGGCAGTGACAGAGTACCAAACTCCGGGGTAAAGGCTTCTAACGATGAGATCCCAACGTCATCCTCAAACTCCACTCCACAAAACTCAAAGGTTTCATTCTGTGAAATATCTACGGTCACAGTTACCGGGGGAAGGACATAGCTCTCATGAGGCAAGCACCCTTTCAAGATGTATTGAGCTACCTTCTTGACTCTCGATGGATTGAGCGTTCTCTGGGCCAGAGTAAGGGGCCGCTTTTTGCCGTCTCGCTCACGCTCAAAGAACGGGCGAAAGTATTCGGCAAGCTCAGACATACGAATGTTAGTCATCCAGTAAAAGTTGCCGGACTGCCACCCTTGAACAACGGGCAGCTCAATTCGCTTTTCGCCGCTTAGCTGAACGAGCTTTGCGAGAGATTCGGAAACCGGGATTGCGATCGTCATGATTTTCTCCTAAAACGTTGGGAACTTGGCCGGTGATCATTGCCCACTTCAGGTCATAGGCTTCGTCTAAAATGCGCTGCTTTTCGTATGGCGCGGCTGGCAGTACGACAAACTGTTCTTCAACGAAAGGCGGCTTGGGCTTTTCCACCTTCTTCCTGGGTTTGCCATTTCGCCCGACACTGACTGTGATAATTGGCTCGGGTCGGGGAATTGTCCAAAGCCGCAGGGATAACTTCTCGTGAACCGGACGTTTGCCGTAGCGATCGCTTAGCTCACGTAGATATTCCTGGCTGCTCTGCTGCGTCCCTTGATGAAGAATCCGAGTTTGGCGGTAGGGAGCCTTGGCTTTGCCGTCAAAGATTCTTCGCACGCAATAGACAGCCCAGGTTTTACCCTCCAGAAGATACTGAGCCTGACGAGCTGCTAGCTCACCGCCATATTCGCGCTGGATGCCGATTTCGTCAGTCAGTCGCTCGGCCACCCAGGCGGGCCAATCGTTACCGTCAAGCAGGTGGTAATAGTGCTCGACAGCCTTACCGTTATTGCTCTCCAACAGCGCCTCAATAACCGTCTTACGTCCGTAGAGAGGTTGATTCACGTTCAAGCCCAGTGAAATATGCTCGATGAATGCAGCTTCACCGCCATACTCCGGCTCGTTTAGCCAATCCTCACGGAGGTCAGAATGGGTGTTATTCCCCTTCAGGCGTTTCTTGCCATTGCACTCGGAGAATGGACAGGAATTGACGCAGTAGGACTTTTTGCCTCGGGTGATGCGACCTGAAGTTTGGCGCACCAGGAAAGCATCTAGATAATCTTCACACCACTTTCGCCCCAACCCCATCTCGATCAGCGGAAATCGAAACACCTGTTGGCGTTCAGGGCTTTCCTTGATCCGACTGGCTTCATTGGCATTGAAAGCGATGGAATAGTCGTAAGGCTGATCACCAAAGTTCTTTTCCTTGAGGCGACTCACCTCGTCCGCATTAAACCCCACCTCGTAAATGGGTGTCTGCACTGTGACGCTTTGATCCTTTGCTGCCCGCTTTGCCTCATCCGCGTTAAACCCGATGAACCGCTCACGGGGACTATCCCCAAACAGATAGGAAGCGATCTCGTCAATCACCCACCCCTTGAATTTCAATGTACAGAGCCGCTTTGAACCATTTCGCTGCGGCACAGTACCCGACATGATCAGCTCCAGTAGCAAGCTGTAGGAGCCCCGCTGAAAGTATTCGACGGGTTGCCGCGTGGAGGACAGCACCGTGATGCCGTGTCGTTCAAACTCACCGTTGCGGTGGGCTTGGATAAACCAGATATTGTGCTCACGACATAGCGGGAAGATAGTTTCCTCCATGATCCGCTTTGTCTCGACAGACTCCCCACCCACGACGGCGTGGATGACGACCAGATTACAGAGTGGGAATCCTCGCTCTGCATCCGACATTTCGCAGTAGCGAACCAGCAGAGCATTGCTATCAACGCCCGCGCCACTGGAAAGCACATGAGGCTTGAATCGAGGTGCTAGCTCTTGCGCCATTTGGAAGAAAGCGTTTTCTTCCGCTTCATGGAGAAAGTGCAGTGGTGGCAGTTTCTCCCTTGAGATAACCATAAGTTTTCTCCAGAAAAATTTTCTAGAGCCTCAAGGCGACAGCACAGCAGTACTGGATCTGGGACGCAAGCACAGCATCTACCTCAACTCCTCGCACAGTTCCTAGGTCGAGAGTGGGCGGAGTAATGCGAATAAGCGTGGTGCATCTCTAGAAAAAATCCTAGAGATGCAATGCGACACGACTTGGCATGTTCTGAAGAAAGAAAAAAGCGAGAGCATTGCTGTGTTAGGAAATCAGCACCAGTATCCGAGTGGGGTTGTCTCCATGCTGCCGTTGGTTCAGATTCCTCAAACGCTGAGAAAGCACTTACAACCGTATCGTGCGGTGTTCTGCCGCATCGCTGGCTTTGCCCAAGTGAGCCGTTATCTGACGGGTCTATTGTTGAGTCCAAATAAGACGTTGCAAGGGATCCATGCCCAGTGGGTGTGGCCTGAGGGCGAGGGGGTTCAGCGTCGGGCGATGCATGCGGCAGTGTTTGAGTCCGCGGGATGGAATTGCGAGGACTTGATGCAACGGCATCGTCAGGTCGTCGCTCCCGCGCATCGGGGTCGCGGCAGGGCGGTGCTGAGCCTGGATTGGACCTTTGCCCATCATCCCTACAGCAAGAACATCTACGGCGCGAAAGCGGCTTATGATTACGTCAATCGTTGCTGGAGTCGGTATCAAACGGTGGTGACAGCGGCGATTGCCAATCCGCATCGGGTCGATGGGGTCGCCGTTGAGGTGCAGTTTCCGAACTACCAGCGAGAAGAGTTGGCGTACTTAGAGATGACCGCTCAAGAAAGCTATGAGCAGATGGAGCAAGTGCATCAGCGCCTAGAGGAACTGCTGCACTATCAAAAGAACCGCTTAGCTTACCGCAAGCGCACCGAGATGGCCGTTGATATGGTGCGACAGTTGGAAGCCGAAGGCGAGTTTCCGCAAGCGGACTATGCCTTCGATTGTGGGGTGCTCTCAAGGCCGTTAACTGAATTGATTGAAGCCTCTGGCAAGCACTGGGTGAGTGAGATTGAAAGCTCTCGCCTGATTCTCTGGCAAGGGCAGTGGCAGCGGGTGGATGGGGTCGCCCAGCGGTTGCGTCTCGAACATCCCGAGAGCTTTCGCCCCAAAGTGGTCACTTGCCGCAACGGCCGGAAACGAGAAATTTGGGCTTTTACCAAGACCGTGCGGTTGAAAAAGTATGGCTCGAAACGGCTCGTTATCGTGCATGAAACCGCTGAACTGAGCGATACCCCGCGATTTTTGTTGACCGATGCCCTGCATTGGGACAGCAGTCGCACCTTTGCCACCTGGAGTTATCGCTGGCCGATTGAGACCTTTCATGAGTTTGCCAAGCAAATTGTGGGCTTTGAGGCGGCTCAGCTACGCAAGGAGGAAGCGGTGAAACGCCACTTCTGTCTGAGTTGCGTGGCGCAGTCGTTGCTCCAAGCCACACCGGCCTCTGGGCAATCATCGGAACGGTTTGACTTTGCTCCAAACCACGAGCAAACCATCGGCCAACGGCTCTACACCTTGGGTCGAGAAGCCTTGCAGCAACTCCTAGAGATGACGCAGAGGCTTCTAGCTCAAGGGCGGTCCATCGCTCAGATTATGGAGGTGCTCATGCCGACTTAGCGATAAGTGATCGCCAACGCTGAATTTTCTCTGCTCGTAACTTACCAAGTCGTGATGCGATAGCAATTTTGTGAGTTTGTATAAATCTGGATTTATACTTTGCAAGTTGAACCTATAATTCTGTATAAATCTGGATTTATACGTTGTGAATCCAGGGAGATTGCTGCCTGTGAAAATCTGGATTTATACGCTAGGTGAGTTGGAATGAAGCGAAAACAACTTAGAGTTGCGATTATGAGCAGTGCTGGCGGCACAGGGAAGAGCACAGTAGCAGTGAACACGGCTTACCAGCTGGCGCGAATGGAGATGGCGACGGTACTTGTGGACTGCGATCCGAATGGTTCTTTGGCATTGTTTACAGGATTGGAAGATCCCTCGGCAGAACAAACTTTAGCCCATGTCCTGGCTCCTTCAGAATTCAAGGGGGATTGGCCATTGCTTCCTATTTGGGAGGATAAGATTGCTGGGGTCTCTGCCTGCTTAGGGGGATTGCCTCTATACGAGGCCGTTAAGCGTATTGATCAGGAGCCGAGAGGGGTGTATCTGCTATCGGATGCGCTCGAAGACTATCCACTAAAGCATGATGTTCTGATTTTCGACTGCCCAGGAACAATCGAGCGATATCATGAGTTGGCTTTGGCTGCCTGTACTCATGTTTTGATTGTCCTGCATCCAAATACCAAAGCAATTAATGCTGGATTTAAGTTGATTGATTGGGTGTATCAATATCGCAGTAAGCTCAGGTTAAACCCACCCCCTCAGATCTTGGGCATTGTCCCGAATGCCTATCAGAAGGATGCAGCTATGCACCGCAACCATATGGGTGAAGGTGTTGCAGACGAGTCGGAAACTTTGCCAAGTATTTTGCAGAGCCTACCCGATCCGATTAAGTTGTTTGATCCCATTCGAGAAACCAGACTGCTTGGCAATGCGGCAGATTATGGTTTACCTCTGGGAATTTATCGACCAGGAGAGGGGATAAACACGGTTTTTGCGTCGATTGCTCAAGAGATTGCCAACAACCTTGCGGGAGAAAATTAGGATGGTGCGAGAGAAAAGGAAGATTTCTACTTTGGTCGCTGGAGCTGTAGGCTCTCAAACGCAAACTCTTTTGCAGGAAAAGGATACCGAAATTGAAACATTAAAGGCTCAGCTTGAAGGGCTGGCCAATAGTAATGGAGGTGGTGATGGCTGGGCTGAGCTCCCCGTTGATGCTATCAAACCGCTATCAATTCGTTCCGGCAACCAATCAGTTGATCAACCGCGAAAATATTTTGAGCCAGTTGCACTTCAAGATTTGGCTGAGTCCATTAAGGAAGATGGATTAAAAGAGCCCATTGTTGTGCGACATACCCCTGATGGCTACGAAATCATGGATGGGGCTAGGCGGCATGAGGCTCACAAAGTCGCCGGATTATCCAAAATCAAAGCTTATGTGAGGCAGAATATCTCGGATGATGAGGCCCTGGCCTATGCCCTGACGACAGATGCCTTGAAGGAGAAAATTAGTCCTCTAGAGCAGGCGATATCGGTTGTTGATCTACTGTGTCTGAAATTGAATCTGAGTGAAGCCGGAGTAAAGAGTCTGCTATTTGCTATGCAGAATGATGCGATCGGCAAAACAAATCCTGATGACCGTGATGAAGTGCATCATCAAAAGGCGCAGGTCGCTCACGGCGTCCTTAACTCTATCGGTGTCACACTGGGAACGATGGTTAACAGCCGTTTGAAATTTCTAGATCTAGCCCAAAAGATTCGCAGGGCATTAGAAGCTGGACAGATCAGCCCGACCAATGCTCTCTTGATCAATAAAGTTGATAGTCGCTTTCACAATCGCTTGTTGAAAGAAGGGAGTCTCCTCAGTAAGAAGGACTTGCAAGCGCTTATTGTCAAACTTACCAAAGAGGATAAGTCCACAGGTGTTGAGCTGGAAAACGCTTTTACACAAAATCCTAATTCAATTTATGAGCAGTCCATCACAAGAATGCAAGAATTGAGTCAGTCGCCTCTTGTTCAAGAAGATACTCGTGCCCGACGCATGTTTCTCGACATCTATGAAAGGCTAAACAAGCTTGGTAAGTATGTTGAGTCGAAGCACAGTTGATCGGAAGGTGATTCAGTGGTGAGGACAATCTAAGACTTCACGTTAGTGAAGTGTTAGGGAATATCTGGGAGTATAATGATTAAGAATGTTCCCTAACAAATTATGTCCCCTAAGTCCCCGACCGACAAGCTTCTCCCCTCTCTCTCAACTTGGAAGTCATCCGACCTGCGAGCGCTACAGGCAGCGCTCGCAGGATTGATTGAAGCGCTGGAACCTTCCCAGGTGAATCCCAAAGATGCTGCGGATGATGATGGCGGTGGGAAAGATGAATTTGAGCAGGCAAGGACAAAGGGAGCGAGAGGGCATATCGAAGCGAAGTACATTCCTCGTGGCAATAAGCAGCACGGCCCCTATCTCTATTTGCGGTACTGGCAGGGCGGCAAGCTGCGGTCGAAGTACCTGGGCAAGGCGCAGCCAGGTTCTTGACCTATTGCGGACAGGTCGATACGAGGATTTGGAGACTATAGAAAGACGGCTCTATTGCTTCCAGCTCAAATCCCCCCAGCAGTAGGCTGAGCCAGAGCTGCACCAACGGCCAATCTAAAGCCTGTCGGAGGTCTAGTAGCGGAATTGGGTGAGGGTGAACCTGAAACCAGGCGTGGATGTCCGCTACCCATTCCTCAATTCGTTCTTCATGGGCAACGGCGATCGCGGCTGCTTTTTGCTCTGCCAGTTCCACCTCGTCCAACATCTTCAGGACGTTTTCTTTAGGCACTTCGCCCACCACCGTTCCTGATGCCTTCTTCGTCTTGCTAGAGGCTGTGCGAGGACGCCGTTGGACAGGGGCCGTTAGGTCTGACAGGTCAACGTGTTGTGACTGCCGCACAAAGCCCTGGAGCCAGTCTCCCGGTACGTTAGGGTCTTGGGGGTCATGGGTATTCTCCCATTCCTCCAAAAGCCATTCAGCCTTGGCTTGATAAATCTCGGCTAGACGCTCGAACACCTGACTCCCCAAAGTCAACTGCTCCTGAATAGACAATTGAGATGAGGCTACTTCAAACTGCTGGCAAAGAGCTTTCAAGTTAGCTATGGCAGGGGTTTCAGCGGCATCTTCAAGTGCCAGTTCTAGCTGTTCAGGCGGATGGGTCATGAGCTAACTCTGCCGTCGTCTTTGGCTTCAATGGGCAGGGTCTGATGGGACATTCCGTGGGCTCCATTCGGATTTCCGGCTCAAACTTCGTAATACCAAACTGCTCACGAAGGGTTTTGAGGACATCCGTCAAGTATCCCTGAATCTGCTGATTCCGCATCCCCGCGCAATGAATCGGCTTTACCTGCAAAACCTGCTGGTCGCCTTTCCATACCGAAACAGCGATGGCGTGGAGTGGGGCATCCTGCCGCTTCTGGCGATATAGATACAAGTAGGCCACAGGCTTTAAAGCGACAGGCACTACCAGCGTCTCCGGCTTTCTTGTGCATTGCCTCTGCTGATAGAGACTCCGCCGTGAGGCATTGTTATCCCGACGATTGCGATAGTGCGATCGCCTGCGGTGGCAACGGCTCTCGTCCCAGCAACCGTCTCCCTCTGGACCGTGTTGTTGGCGTGCCTCAGCTACGGATAACTGAGCGCAGTCCAGACATTTAGGATCAATGCGTCGGGGCACAACATCAACCTCAATATTTAGTGTAAGTTTTAGCGTAAACCTTGAATTAGTGCAAACGACCTATCTCGGTAAAGGAAAGGAATTACACTACAAATTACACTAAATTTCAATCAGCCTTCATCAACTCATCCCAACGAGTTGTGTCCTGGGGCGTTCGTGCAACGTCTCCGAAGGAGAATCGTGTCTGCCACCCTTGCTCCCTTCCTGCCGCCGCGCTTCGCACTGTCTCAGGGCCAAACCGACGATTGAGTTGATCCACCAGATTTATCAGTCGATGCGATCGAACGTGCTTCCCAGAGTCCATATACTGTCAGGAAAAAGCCCGTAGGCTCGCTCACGTTAGGCTAATAACCACCCCCATGTCCAAGCCCTAACTAAAAAACACTTATGGAGAATCTTTCCGCCCTATCTCAGCCTTTACAACAGCTGAGAGCATGGCTGCCTCCCCTCAAACGAGAAATTTGGATTCTCTCTTTCGGTCAACTGATGCTGTTCATTGGTCAGGGCTTCACGCTAGTCTATGCCTCAATTTACTTCGTAAACGAATTAGGCTTTTCACCGACCCAAGTGGGCCTGGCTCAGGGCAGTATCGGGGTCTCAGGTCTCGTTGGCCGATTTTTTGCCGGCAATGCTCTAAACTCGCCTAAATTGGGGCGTCGCGGCACGCTACTGTTGTCAGCTGTCATTGCTGCTTTAGGCAGCTTCCTCCTAGCCTCTGCCCACACGTTCGCTGTATTGGTAGCGGGCAATTTACTGTTGGGCTTAGGCATTAGCCTCTATTGGCCCGCCACCTTGACGGTCACCACTGATTTGACCGAGCCAGAACATCTTACTGAAGCGATGGCCCTGGCCCGTCTTGCGGATCATTTGGGCCTGGCGGTAGGCGCGTTAATGGCGGGGCAGTATATTGCTGCTGCTGGCAGTTATCCGGTTCTCTTCATCGCTAAAGGAGTACTCTATCTCTTATTTAGCGCCGTCATCTGGTTCACAATTGCGGAAACCCGTCACACAGACGCACCTTTGACTGCCTGGGCCGATTGGGGAAAAGCTTTACGCGATCGCGCATTTGCAATCTATCTCCTCGCCAACCTGTTCTTTCCCATCTATGCCGCGCAATCCAGCAGCACCTTACCGCTTTATTTAGCTAATTTTATGCCGGGGGGCAACACTGAGACCGGGTTCTCAGGGCAGTTTATTAGCTACTTTTTCGTTTGGCATGTGATCCTTAAAATCTGCCTGCAATTACCGCTAACTCGCGTATTCCGCTCGCGATCGCATAGCAGTTTGTTGATCGCTGCCCTGATCGTGTGGTGCTTGGGATTTGTCATGATTTGGCTGCCTCATGCCGTCCCCCAAGTAGCACTAGTGGCCGTTGTGAGCGCCATGGCCTGTTTAGCGATCGCTGATGTCCTGTATGGCCCGTCCGCATCGGCTTTAGTCGGTGAGTTAGCGCCCGCCTCTCTGCGGGGCATTTACTTCTCGCTAGAGTCGCAATGCTGGGCGATCGGCTTCCTGATTGGGCCTAGTCTCGGCGGGTGGGCATTGGACCATCCCACGGCAGTTGGCGCAAAGCTCTGGCTGTACTTCGTTTTAAGCGCGGTGATTGCCTTGGCGCTGTTAATTCTGTTGCGACGAGAGATCGTTGTTAGTCAGACACTAGCGGCTGAGGAGGAGACAACAGGCTCGATTGCTTGAAGAGTGAGCACAAGAGGAGTCCTAAAACTGTAAGGCTGCGGTGTAGTGATGGATGCAATACCAAATTGAGCGTTGCTGAATCAATGATGATCAGACTGGTATAGGGACCGTTCGATAAAGCAGCATTGATGTTTCTCTCGCTCAAAAGCAGGAAGATGTTCAAGCGACGTCAGCTGGTGAGTGTATTTGGATATGTCCTTTAACCGCATCATTCCGAAGTCTGACCTCGAACCGTTTCTGCCGCTCCTGGCTCAGCAGATTCAGAACGGCGATGCCATTGCCTTCCTCAATCACCTGCAACGCCAACCCATCACGGTCTCTGATCTGGTGACTGGCGCTCCTCCGGTGCCGGTACCGACCGCCGTGATGGCGACCGGCAAGCCTACACCAGACGACTCAGCGCCTCTGATCCTGCTCCCTGTGTTTGACAGCTCTGCCTTAGAATTTCGCCACTTGATTCCTTACCTGGCTCCCCACAAAGCCACCTATGCACTTGATGTGTTGGGATTTGGCTTCACAGCCTCTCTGCCGTCTATCGCGATCGCACCCAGCACGATTCGCCAGCATCTTTACGCCACTTGGCAGCAGTTAATTAACCGTCCGGTCTTACTGCTGGGGGCTTCGCTGGGCGGGGCGATCGCCATTGACTTTGCGCTGAGGCATCCGGACTGTGTAGAGCGACTCATTCTGGTGGATAGTGTCGGCTTTTCTGGCAGTTTTCCGCTGGGTCAGTATCTGGATGCCTCGCTGCTGAACTGGGGAGCCGACTGGCTGCGGTTGCGTAAAAGCATGGCGTTTCAGGCAACGGCAATGCTGCCGTTTACCAGCTCAAGCCAAACGGACAAAATTCTGTGTGCCATGCTCCATCAAGCGATGCCCGGCTGGAAGCAAGCCATCGTTTCATTTACCCAGAGTGGTGGCTATGGCTACTTGACTCAGCATATTGCTGCTATCCAACAGCCCACCTTGATCCTTTGGGGCACGCGCGACAACACACTCGGCACTGAAGATGCCTGGAAGTTTAAACAAGCGATCGCTCGCAGTCGTTTGGAGTGGATCGCCGGGGCTGACCATGCGCCTCACATTGATGCACCTGAGGCCGTGGCCGAGGTGATTCTGCAAGACTTTAGTGAGGATAAGGATGTAGGAGCATGATGGCAACATCCGTTAGGATCATTGGGCACTCCATCAATCCCAGCCCAGCGAGCCATGAATAAACATATTGTCATTACCGGGGTCAGCCAGGGGCTAGGGCGGGTGATGACAGAAGCCTTCATCGCCCAAGGGCATCGGGTCTCGGGCTGTGCCCGCAATGCCGCCAAAATGGATGAACTCACGCAAGCCTACCCGTTACCACACCAGTTTGCGGCTATTGACATCGCCGATGATGCCAGTGTTAGTCAATGGTGTCAGCAGGTTCTAAACCACAATGGTGTACCTGATCTGGTGATCAACAATGCGGGGCTAATCAATACCCCGGCTCCGCTATGGGCCGTGCCCGTAGCCGACTGTGAGGCGGTGATTAAGGTCAATCTCAACGGCATGATTAACGTTATTCGCCATTTTGTGCCGCCGATGCTGGAGCAGCGATCGGGCCTCATCATCAACTTCAGCTCCGGTTGGGGACGCTCTACCTCGCCAGGAGTGGCTCCCTACTGCGCCACCAAATGGGCCGTGGAAGGGTTAACTCAGGCGATTGCTCAGGAACTGCCGGACGGCATGGCAGCGGTGGCGCTAAACCCAGGCATCATCCATACTGAAATGCTGGAAACCTGCTTTGGTGAAGCCGCCGCCACCTATACGTCTCTGTCAGCGTGGGCAAAGTCAGCAGTGCCCTACATTCTCGGCATTCAGCCGCAGGACAATGGTCGTCAGCTATCGGTACCAGGATAGGGCAGGCATAGCACCCTAAATGGGCATCATGCCTGCCCCTAACGGTCCGCTCGGCACCTGATGAGTCTGGCGTTGAAAGGTGCCAGTTTCCGCCATCCGTAGCCAGGTGAGTGAGATTGGCTCACGGGGAGTGGCAGTTTGCAAGGCATTAACGAGATCTGGCATGGTAGCGATGGGGCGATCACCGTAGCGCACGATAATGTCCCCCGTTTGCAGTCCAATTCGATCTGCTGCTCCATTGGGAACTATTTCATAGAGATAGACACCGCCCGTGATTGCTAGCTGTTCCAGTTGCAGTGTCAGTTGCTGTGCCGTGCGAACATACTGGCGAGCAGTTGGATCGCTGTCGGCAAACATATCGGCATAGCGAGAAAATGCTGCGATCGCCTCCGATGTGCGGCCTAGCTGCCGTAAACTGATCGCCTTAGCCACCACAATATTCCAGGGATCAGAGTCTTGAATTACAAGTGATTCATTGACCTGAGCATAATCGTCTAGGGCGGCATCTCGCAGTTTTTTCGCTTCTTCCAGTAGGGCAGCGCGTTGTACCACTAACTGTTCGCCCTCCGATACGGCGGTTGCCATGAGGGGAGCTACCTCCTGCTGGGGGAGCAGTTCACGAGGTGCCAGCACCTTGAGAGTGCTGAGCTTGGCTTTGGCATCGGCGAGAGGACTCTCCAAATTGTCTAACAGCATTAACGCTGATAGGTGGGCGAGTTGTGATCGATTCTCCAGCTTGCGGATCGCCAGCTTTACCCGTTTTTCATGGTGGGTTACTAAGTCTGGATTATTTGAGTGCTTGACCTCGGCAGCCTCTGACAACTCTTGTAACAGCGACTCTGAAGCGTCTCGGACCTCTGTCAAGCGGCTGTAGAAGGCTTCGACCCGTGAGGCGTTAACGTTGCCATCTAGCAGTACCTGGATGAGGGGTTCCCGCACCTCATAGAGGGGATAACTGGCAAAGGCACTCCGCAGGGCGGCGATCGCCTGCTTTTGAATTAATTGCTGATAACTCCCTTCAAATGTTTGACTCAATGCTGGGGCGACTTGCTCCCGGACTGTCCCGAGTCGTGCATCAAAGTCATCGCTACTGTCCCCCGTCAAGGCAACAGGCAATAGATTCAGCCGTGCATCCAGGTTTGTGATATTAGTGAAGACCTCCTCTGCTATGAGGGCTTTGGCTTGATTGATCTTGCGCCGCTTCTCTTCGGGAGAATCGCCCTGAAAAATCTGGAGCTGATTGGCAACGGTAGCTCCTTCCCCCACACCGCCCTCAATGTTGATGACATTGTTTTGCCGTCCGGCCACAATAATGCCAATACTACCCACGATCGCTATCAGGGCAGAAACCGCTATACTGACTGGTTTTTGGACAAAGTGGATGACTGAATTTTTTATTTGCGTCAGGTTCCCGCGAGCCTGACCGACTTGAGCATCCTCTACTGAGCTATCCCGAATGTTGAGATCCTGATCAGATTCCGGTGGTGTAGGGTCATTCATCATGTGCTCTTTTTGTCAGGCGTTTCAGGGGGAACTGTTCGAGAACCACAGTTTCTGAATCCGAAATGCATGGAATGCAGTGAGACGAAAAAGCTAGACGAAGAAGCTTGCTGCTACCCCAAGCCATGGCAGTAGCTTTTCGAGCAAAGGTTTCACATTTGCCCAGATACTTTGACTGGTTTCGATGGATTCGTTTGCATCCTGGAGCACGCCTGCGAGCTTTTTCAAGCTCATGGCGGCAAAGTCCTTATCAGGAGACTCACTAGCGGCTTCCGTTTTAGCGGCACTGAGATAGCTCAGGGCTTTATCACGCTGCTCAACAGGAAGGAGACTTTTTTGTATGTGAGCTTCTAGCACTGCCAAGAGATCAATTGCCTCGGCCTGGGTATTTGCAACACCTTTCGCCACGGAGTGATCAGTTTGTACTTGGGTGACATCCCGTTCAGCCTGCCCAATTTGTGCTCCAGAAACGTGACTGCCATGAATATTGATGGATTGGGAAGAAGGGGGGTTGGACATGGTATCCACCATCGGCGACGATGCCTCAATGCTAGCTCAAGCCCTAATGCTCATCATTTCCTTTTAGCTAACGTCAGTTCGGGTTAAGTAAAGCCCCAAAAGCCAGGCAGTGCAAGAACTTACCAGAAACTCCTTCTTCACCATTTTTGCAATAAGAGTCACTAACGAGAATATTCTCAATACTGGGGCTTATTGAGAAAGCTTGGGACAGTTGATTTTCTAGAAGCCAACATAATGCAACGGTTTGAGCGATTCCTTATCCCGAACTCAGGTTAGCTATGAAGATTTTGGCTGAGGGGACCAGGGCATCCCATTAGCAGATAAGCCAAAAGCAGACTAATAGACAGATAGAGGGAGTGACACATCTACCTATACCACCTTCTTCAAAGCCCCCTCAATCCGCTCGACAAACCTTGACCGGCGATCGCACGTCAACACCAACACCTCAATTGCCCTCGTCATCGCCACATAGAGCAATCGTGCCTCTTCCGCGTTGGCGGAGCCGTCCCGGAGGGACATCGCTTGATGCGGGTTCGGCAAATATCCTAACCCTGGAATAAACACTACCGGAAACTCCAGCCCCTTGCTCGCGTGCATCGTCATCAGCTTAATGCTTCGCTCTGAGGGGTCAAAGTTGCGGCTGTCGCGATCCTTGTTGATCCAGGCCACCGGCAGCTCCGCCTTCGTTAACTCCCGAAAGATCCGCTCCCCCATCCATTTGCTGCGGTAGAGAATCGCCATCTCATTCCAGGGAATGCCCCGCTCTTGCAACTGCTGGGCGCGATCGCGAATCCGCATAATCTCCTGCCCAAACCCCGAACATTTCATCAACTCGGGTACTGGCCCCTCTCGTCCGGCACTGTTGGGCATAATCAGCGGTGGCATATCCTCATCGGCGACATTCAGCGGTTCCATCACCTCTCTAGCAAACTCATAGGCCAGCATCAACACTTGAGCCGTATTCCGATAGTTGAGCTTCAGAATCGTAGTGCGGCCCTGGGCCTTGATGCCGACACTTTTAAAGCTGAACTGACGGCTCGCGCGTTGCCCGTAGAGATTCTGGGCGTCGTCATAGAGCACTAGCAAGGAATCAGTGGAAGGGCTCACCATTTGAGCCACCAGTTTCAGCCATTCTGGTTCAAAATCATGGCCTTCATCCACCATGACCGCGCCATATTGCCCCGCTGGAATCTGTCCGGCATCGACGGCGGCCACCACGGACTTTTCCAATTGCTCAATGAAAGCGCCTCCCCTGTACTTGTTTCCGTCGGGACGCGGTAGCCGATGCTGCTTGAGCTGATCCATGCACCAGCCATGGAAGTGGCGCACTGTGACGATGCGGTCGAGACCCTTTTCTTCCATCAGCATTCGCAGTCTGGAAGCCAGAGCCACGTTAAAGCACAGCACCAAAACCGACTGTAGGGTTTCCGCCAGGTGCTGACAGCGATAAGCCAGAATCAAGGTCTTGCCCGAACCGGCCACCCCATGAATCACCCGATGCCCTTCCCCGAGGCTGCGAGCGAGTTGTTCTTGCTGCAAGTCCATTACCTTGAGGATCTGTGGAATCGCAGTTTGGAGGGTTTCGGTAGGTTCATCGTCGAAGAAAGAGAGCTGCTTGGCTGAGATGCGCAGATCAGGGTAGAGGTGCCAGCGGATGCGGTCAATCTGCTCATTGGTAAGGGTGTTGCCAAAGTCGTAGTGGCTCATAGTCCAAAGCCGCTGCTGAAAGTGTCCTGGATCGACGCTCTCGGTCATTTCGTCTTTACAAATCACGAGATGAGACGGAATGACTTCGGCCAAGACTGGTTGGGAGTCAAACTGGCGGCGTGTGATCTGAGGCAGAACGACTCCATAGGCATAGGGGCAGAGAAGTTTGCCTTGGTAACGACCTTGAGGCTGCACGAGCTGCGAGTCTTGCTCTAGCAGCGAACACATCTCCAAGACGTAATCACGGGCTTGCTGTAGGGGATTTTGAACGTGCTTGGGCTGCCCATGAGGAGCGATTAGAAATTGCTCCGGGTTGACTTTGCGAATGGTTTCTAGCTTCCAGTCTTTGACTTCCAGAACAAAGAGACCTCGGCACGGGTGCAGCAGAATAAAATCAGGATGCCGGTATTGGGGGCCAACGGGAACGTCGTACCAGAGCAAATAGTCGTCATCGAGTTTGGCTCTGAGGCATTGGGCTAACCGACGCTCTCCAGCGGTCATGCGGGTGGCGCAGCTGCCATAGGCCGGAATCAGAGTTGCCATAGAGTGGGGTTGCGGCTTTGCTTTTAGGATGCCCAACTGCGTTAGGTTTAGCTTTGTTGGTGGGTTTTCTAAGCTGAGGGAGATTAAGCTGGCAGACTGATGGGTATAGAACTAAGCAACGTCTCGCTTCAACCAGTGGGGAAAAGTTGGGAATTTACCAGTGAGTTAGCCCTCGAAGACTTGATTTGGGAACGCCTAGAAACTCTACTTCAGCTCAAGCCCTTTCGACGGCAATATGCAGTGATGGGTGAAATCTGCGACATTTTGGCACTCTCACCTACAGGGCAGCTAGCCATTCTAGAGTTGAAGAACACTGAAGACCGCTACATCGTTCAACAGCTGACTCGGTATTACGCCAATCTGCTTGAAGAGAGGCCACTTTCAGAGCATATTGATTACACCCAACCGCTTCGGCTGATTGCGATCGCGCCGACTTTTCACCGCCACAATGAGATTGACCGGCAATACAGTCGTTTATCTTTTGAGTTCATTCGCGTCAGGGTAGTTAAAGAGGAATCGTTCTTTCTTGAGCTCCAGTTTGAGGATGCTGAGCGTCCTTCTACAAGGATGACGCTGCCGTTTCGAGAAGTTGAGTTGGGGCCGCAGCGAAGCGATTTACCGTTAGTACCAGATTTATTAATGAAGTGGTTAGGAGGCTGTTCCGCGGCGGATCAGCAGGCGATTTTAGCGGCACGGGAGCAGATCCTAAGTTTTCATTCCCGAATGCAGGAAATGGTCAGCAAGACGACCATTCAGTATGGCACGGGCAAGACAAAGCTCTGTGCAGAAATCTGTTTTCACCGCAGCCAGCAGCAGCCAGTGGTCTTTCTCTGGCTAACGTTGCCGACTCATGTCATATCTCCACGTAAGCCGGAGCGTACTGGTCGCTTAAGGCTTTGGCTGCAAGACAGCATGGTCACGTACGTCGGTCATGTTCCCAAGGGCTTGGGGAACATGCGTCTGCAGGCAGAGTGGGAAGCTACTCCCAAGAGCAAATGGCCTAGGAAGTATTTAATTTCGAATGCGAGCCATCGCTCGATGACACCGGTGAGGATTGAGGGATACTACCGAGCAGTCTTGGGCGGTCCACAAACCAGGGTGACGCTCAATGAGCTGGTGGCTGTAGCGCTTCAGAAGTGGTTGAAGAAGCTAGGAACTTGAGAACTTGTCCTTATCGGATGCAAGAGGAAGATTCTGACGCGCTTGTTGTCACAGGGCAGGGGGTGAGTACGAAAGTTAGGTATCAAAGCCGTCAGGAAAGGGCAGAATAGGGCAAGGGGTAGCAGTCGCCCGCGAGTCTAGCTTGGATGCCGACGGATACACGATTCACTCAATGGACCAGGTCAATGGGCTTTCCCGTCCCCGGCGATGCCATCGAACAGAGCCTCGATCTCAATCGTCATTTAATCCACAACCCCGCAGCCATTTTCTTCATGCGCGTGGATGGCGATGCCGCAGCGGATGCGGCAGTCTTACCCGGCGATCTGCTGGTGGTTGATCGGTCTTTAACGGTTCAGAATCACTCCTTGGTTGTCGGAATCATCGATGGCCAGATGCAGGTGCTGCGAGTGCAGCAGCACGGCGCTCATTGGGTGCCAGTAGAGGATTTTCATCAGGGTACTGTCACCTCGCTGGAAGTCTGGGGAGTCGTGACCCATATCATTCGCCAGGTCTAACCCAACATGTTTGCTTTGGTGGACTGCAATTCGTTTTTTGCCTCCTGTGAAAAGGTCTTTCGGCCTGATCTCGAAGGTCAGCCAGTCGCAGTGCTCTCCAACAATGACGGCTGTGTCGTCGCGCGATCGCCCGAGGCCAAGCAGATTGTCAAAATGCAGGCGACGCTCTTCTCGATCAAGGACTTGGTGGAGCGGGGAGAATTGCATGTGTTCTCATCCAATCCGGTGCTTTACAAAGACATGTCCAGGCGGGTTATTGAGACCCTGCAGCACTTCAGTCCTGAAGTCGAGCAGTACTCCATTGATGAGGCTTTTCTGGGGCTACAGGGTTTTGTTAATCGTGACCTGACGGACTACGGTCAGCAGATGCGTACTACAGTGCAGCAGTGGACCGGCATTCCGGTTTCAGTGGGCATCGCTAAGACGAAGACGTTAGCCAAGTTGGCGGCGCAGGTGGCGAAGCGCAACCCAGATATCGAGGGCGTGCTCGACTTCGAGACGTTAGAGGATATTGATGCTGTCTTGGCCGTGATCGACATCGGTGAGGTCTGGGGCATCGGCAAGAACCTACGGGCCAAACTCAATGCCCTCGGCATCAAGCAGGTGCTGGATCTCAAACAGGCTAACGAAAAGCTGATCAAGAAGAAGTTTGGCATCTTAACGCGGCGGACGGTTATGGAACTACGCGGCGTTCCCTGCTTTCCAATGGAGCCGGTAGCGGCCCCGAAGACGATGCGGATTGTGTCGCGTTCCTTCGGTCATTTGGTCACTGAATTGTCAGACATCAAAGAGGCGGTGGCGACTTACACCACTCGCTGTGCGGAAAAGCTGCGGGATGATGGGTTGGTGGCTCGTCAGTTTGCCGTGTCGATGCGCACCAGCTATTACCGTGAGCAAAATCAGTATGCCGCTGCCCGCTCGGTGGAACTAGACCCACCCACTAATGACACCGCTGTCTTGATACCAATGGCGATGCAGTTGGCCGAGGCAGCGTTTAAGCCGGGATATGAATATCTCAAGGCAAAAGTGATTGCCACTGAGTTATCCCCGGCTGGGGCAGTCCAGGGCAATCTCTTTAGCGCTCCGGTTAACACCGAAAAGCGAGATCGCTTGATGGCCACCATTGACGGTTTGAACCGTAAGCTACAGCCGGATGCGGTGAAGTTCGGGGCGATGGGCCTCAATCCGTCGTGGCAGATGCGATCGGAGTATTTTTCGCAGCGCTACACTACCCATTGGGATGAGATTCCTACGGTTCGCATCTGGCAGCCTAAACAAAGTCGTTAGTTGCCACCCTCTTGCCTCAGGTGGGCTCAGCGCGATTTGCTGTCTACCGTTCCCAGATGCCGACCGCGTTCTCTTGCGCCCGGTTTTCTGCCCCCACGTAAATGTTCGAGTTCGGGCAGGTCTCGACGTCGTCAGGATTCACCACCGCTAGTCCCTGAAGCAGCATTTCTGAATTGAGGTGGATTTCGATTTCCCCTGGCATGCTCAAAAACCAGGCTTCCGCAACTGTGACGCCGTCTTTTCCGCGTCCAGTCACCACAAGGTGAACTTGCCCACCTTCGCGGTAAACGAGGGACTCCAGAGCCGCTTTTGCCTCTATCCCCAGCGGTGCTTCTAGCTCGGGTGCGTTTATGCCGCACAGGTCTACGGTTTTAGGCGTTTCACCAAAGTAAACTTCCAGCGTGTCGCCATCGACGACCGCTCTCACCGCGACCGGCTCAGGCGCTGATTCGTGAGGCTGACAGCCAGTCGCTGCGATCACCATTAACAGGACTGTCAGCCCATGTCGCACCAGCATATGAGTTGCACCTCCCTGAAAAGGGGAACCATAGTCATGTCGAAAACAGTTTGCCCATCTACATGGAATTAGTGCTCGCCAGCCTGACTGCTTCAATGCAATTATCAATTGTCGCGATCGCTCAACCGAACGCGACGGAGCCGGACTGTGACCCAGCTTATGCCGAAGTTTGCATTCCGCCAGCACCACCAGATTTAGACTGTGGAGACATTGCCGATAGGCGTTTTCGCGTTTACCTGCCGACTGATGCTGATAAACCTGAGGAGTTAACCGATTTTGACCCGCATGGCTTTGATGGGGATGATGACGGGATTGGATGTGAGCGCGGATGACTGGTTTACCACGATCAGACGCAGGGGCGGCTCAATCCCCAGGCGATGAGTTGACGGGTGCTTGAGGTTTCGTTGGCCGGTCGCTGCAGTCGCCGCCATCGTCAAGCTCAGCGACAAACTTCATACCAGCATCGGTTTTTATCTCGTTTCCATAAATCTATGGGCTTCCTCTTTACCGTGGTGACCATGCTCGGTCATGATGAATTCACCTGGTGCTCAGACCACACCGCGAATATACAGAGCCCGCTACAGCAAACACCCCTGATGCACTAGGCATTGGGGGTGTTTGATTTGGAACTGTCGCTATGTTGTTATTTGAGTTGAAATTGCGTATAAATACTGGTTTTTGAGTGATACCTGAATAAATCTGAACTTATCCCTATGGTGGGGATGAATTGTCTGAGCCATTCTAAAAACATCCTGTAGACTCGCGTGTGCTCTTTGAGCACCAGTCGGGCTGAAGGCTTCCTTGGGAACTCTTCAACCCGACTTTTTGTTTTAAAGGTTGGCTGGCGAAATGTCCTCGATTAGGCAGCGCTAAAGCTTTTCGCCAACGATACTCCGCAGGAGCGGCTCCGCCAACGCCGAGCATCCTTTTTGGATATGTTGCATGTCTTAGATCAAATGCTCTATCTTCTCCTGAGTCAGCTATCCTACGGGCGGTGAGTGACGTCGGTTGCCATGCCAATCATTCGGGCCAGGTATCCAGACAATTGGGAAAGCCTGGCGCTCCAGATTAAGCATCAGGCCCAGTGGTGTTGTCAGCAGTGTCAGCGGCCTTGTCGTCAGCCCAGTGAACTGTTGGCCGATTTTCTGGAGCGGGTGAAGCGGTGGCGGCAGCAGCAAACACCACTTTCGGCAAAGTTTGAAGCGGCTCCCCGGCGCTACCTGCTCACAGTCGCCCATCTCGATCAGCAGCCTAGCAATCAAGACCCCAGCAATCTCAAGGCCCTTTGTACGGTCTGTCATCTCCAATTCGATAGTCAGTTTCGAGCCAAGCAGCGGCGGCTCAAAGCGGAATTCTTCGGACAACTCTCGATTGATGATGCTTGGCCGGAAGGCTTACAGCTTTCCCTTTTACCTCAGGCGGTCGCGCCTTTCAGCGTACCACGACACGGCACCGCCCCCGCAGAAGGCCAGGGCTTGCGCCCACCACCCTCACCGAAGCGAGCTTAGCTCCCCCAGATCGCTAACATTGTCCGGCTTTACACACTCGGTGCCCGCACAATGGAGAGACACCGGGCCTTGACCCGCAGCTACAGGGCTTTCACAAGTAGGGATTCGATGACTCCTCTTCCCGATGAATTTCATGACCTGATGCGTCAGCAAACCAGCTACTCAGCCCTGGTGGCTTGGCGACAACAGCATCAAGGCTGCTCTTATGCTGAAGCGTGCCAACAAATCAATCAGATGCTTCAGTTATATCGTCAGCGGTCTGCAGCCTCGTGAGACCAGTTTCCGGAGCGATCGCGGGCCATGCAGCACACTCAGGCGAGATCACCCCAACCAGGGGAGACGACGTCATCAAATGAAAGAATGAACTTTGTTTGCAGTCTGAAAGAATGACGCTTCAGCAGGTTTATTCTAATAGTCAAGAAGCGAAGCGCTTCGACATCAAATGACCGTTCAGTTCACGTTAAAGAGGAGGTTTGATATCGATTTAACGTCTGAAACGTCATCAACAATAACAGCATCCAATCAGGTATTTGATATTTCCTCGAATTGACAGCAGAGAGCTAGGATGTGGGTATCGCAAGGCCCAGCCTTGAAAAAGCGATTACCGCCACCGCTCTAAGAAAGCTCGACCTCGGTGAGGAGGTCACTCAAAAGAACCGTTCTGGGTGCTGTTATTCTTTTAAATATTATTCTTGAGTTCTCAACTCTTACTTAATTCATTTATCCTCAACAAAATTATTCTGAATATTTCGTCTCAGCATAATTTTGATCTCGGTAAAAGTGATCTCTCTTCCAATGAAGAAAGGCTCTGATCGCATGGGCGATCAGAGCCTTTTGGTGCTAGATGATTGACTCTCATGGAGTTCGGGCACCAAGCTTCAATAAAGCCCCCTGAATGGTGACATTGAGGGGGCAAAGGTGTGTGTGGGACGGAACGTCGTTGGCAAGGAGGAGAGAGTCTACCGTCTAAACGGTGGCGATGGCGTCTTTTTCTAGATTTTCGCGGCGCAGTTCGTCGAAATCAATCGCGTCTTTGTCCAGGTTCTCACGACGCAACTCATCAAAGTCAACGGCGGCCACAACTTCGTGGACGGCATCTTTGTCGAGGTTTTCGCGGCGTAGTTCATCGAAGTCAACCGCGTCTTTATCTAAGTTTTCGCGGCGTAGTTCATCGAAGTCAATCGCTTTGACTTGAACCGTTTCAACCGCATCCTTGTCGAGGTTCTCACGACGTAACTCGTCAAAGTTGACGGCGTCTTCGTCGAGGTTTTCGCGGCGTAGTTCGTCGAAATCAGGGGCAGCGTAGCTAGCGGGGGCGATGGCAATGGTAACAGCGGTCAGAGCAGTGAGGGCGAATGCAATGCGTTTCATGATTTGAACTCCTTTGTTTGGGGGTGATTTAGCGTTTCAATCATCTTGAGTTCTATAGTGGAGTCCGCCCCTGAGCCCTGCCTGACCTGAAAATAAGCCTGAGTTAATCGCTTTCTGAGAAAGCTGAGGGTGATCGCAGGAAGACCTGAGTGCCGGTGAGGCAGGTCACGCAGCGGCTTCATAACCCGTAAAAAAGTCCCTCACCACGGGGCAAGGGGACGCTGTTGGCAGATAGTGGTAGTCAGTTTAGCGACTAGCGAGACAAATGCTCGTTCAGGCAGTCGATCGCGGTATCAATGCCAGCAGCAGCAGTCTGTACGTTGGTATCTTGCAGGCCTTCGGCGAGACAGTGTTCGAGATAGCCCAGTTCAACGACCAGGCGTTTGACGATCGCTCGAAGACGACGCTGGCGAGCGGCTGGATGAGTAGTGGTGAGTGTAGTGTTGTTCATGGCAGCAATCCTCGGAGGTTGGGCGATACCGCAGTGATATCGCACCTCGGCTTGTTGCAGCTAGCCCTGAAATCTCAACAGTTAAGGTGTTGCAGAGGGGGGCATGGTGTAACAAGGGCGATCACTGAAAATTGCACCAGTCTCATCTTTTTTCCAAAGAAAGAATTTCTAAGTCTAGACATAACCAAAGACGGGAGAACGAAGAAAGAAAAACGAGAAACTTCTCCTGGAAAGGCTTTCAGGGGGCCAAATATCCTAGCTATGTTAGCTACCGTCGTCGCATGTGATTTTTCAGAGTCCGGGAACCCGCTTCAGGGCTTCACAGGCAACCAGCATTTCAAATTGAGAGCGTATGGCACGGGCAACAACTTTATCAGTCATCAGAATCCCAGCTTCGATATTGCGCTCATGGGCAGCTTCAGAGAAATTGGCAGAAGTGATGAGGAAGCGTTCTTCGTCAACGACTACACATTTAGCATGTAGACAGGCGTTAGATCGCTCCGTCATCAGCATTGTACGAGGATCGTGAAAGACTTCGGGAAGACGTTGGCCAGGCCAGACATGGTTGCGGAAGATTTCTGTAAATCGCTGCAGCAGAACGGTTGCAGGAGTCGTATCTTGGTACTTCCGTTGCACGTTGAGAAACATCCGGACTCGGAGATCAGGATTAGCATCCATGCGCTGAGCAAGTGGGCGGAAAAGGGCATGTCCCTTAGGACCTTGATCGACAGAGAAGCTAGAAATCAATATATTCGATTGGGCACTGCTGAAGAGTTCGCGGACGACAATGCCGGTATCACGGCTTTCGGTACCGGGCACCTCTGGTCCTGTCCACACTAAATCAACCCGGTCTTGTTGGGCTTGGGACTGGGCACGTTCTGACGCCAATAGCCTGAGCATGTAAGCAATGTGACCGATCGCCATTCCTTGCTCATAAAGCTGATTGAGCTCGGTCATGACTTCTGGCAGGCTGCCATCAATCACATAGCTACAAATTGCTACGGGTGTTACTGGCAGACTGAGCCGACCAGCATCGAGAGCATCGGCGATACCGTCGAGAGCCGGACGACTGAGCTTCAGAAAAGAGGACTTCACAGAAGACTATCTGGGAAAAATTCGGCCCCCAGACCCTCCACGGTACTCGTGACCAAAGCCCGATCCAGCATTTCGTTACGCCGCTCACAGGATGTTTCAGCGATGAGCAAGCATCCATGGCAGGCTGCACCATGCAGGAAGCGATCTTCCTGAGGACTATCGGGTTTGTGCTGAGCACAAACGGGATCGTTAGAGCAAAGGCGTCCCTGTTCTAACGCTTTAGATAAGTGGTGTTCAATCCGTCTGCCCACTTCGACTAAACCGCCTAGCGTACCTTCCGAGCCGGAGGTGCCGGTGTGCAGCAAGATGCCATAACCGATATCGGGAAAGGCATAGATGCGCTCTCGAATCGCGCTAGAAGCGTAGCCACACTCTAAAGAAACTGAAGTGATCAGGAGATGGGAAAGCGAGTGGAGCATGATGTAAGCAACGCCTGGGAACTTCATTTTTTCGCTAGGAATGCCATGGCTTTCCGCCCATTTCCGATAGCCTTGCTCAAGCTCTTTGGCTCGCAACTGAACGGCAGGTTTGTCAAGCCAGGTTGTGATGAGGTCGGATTTGAAGCTGATGAAGACGCCCTCGCCCAAGTTCTCGATCGCGGGTACCCATTTCGGCTCAAAATCCAGAGTGGCACGACGGACACCAATTTCTAGATCGTCAATTTCACCCTCGATGTTAGGCATGGCGGCCTCAAAGCGAGTGAAGCCAATCAGCGCTACCACCTCTCGCAAGCGATGGACCAGTACGACTTGATCAATCACGCTCTGCCATTGGGGCGCTAACGAGCTCGGACATCGGGCATAGCCCTGAAAGACCTTGTCATCCGAGGGCGCTTCTTTGCCTTTCTCCTGAGGGCAGGATAAGAGCGCTTCTAGTTCAACCTGTTTGATACTTTTCTCAGGCGCATGTTGATTGGCTTTGCGGCGCTGGACTTCAGCCCAGACAGCTTCCGCACCGAACTCAACCAAGTCGACAAACTTCGGTTTCTTCAGTTCCTTTTTGACGTCGCTGATGTCCTCAGCAAACTGCAGGTCTTCCAGGAAAAAGCGATCCACGGCCTTTTTCAGCTCCGCCTCTTTATCCGGCATGGAGATGACGCTGAGAATTTGGCTGAAATATGCATTACTGGCTGATCGCACCAGCAGGCGATTATATTCTGGCTGATCAGTTTCGATGCGATCGCCCGTCTCAGCCGAGATCTGACTACGACGGCAGGGTTCGTTTCCCCTTGGGCCTAACCAGGGCCGGTGGCCGCTACAGGCTCCCAGAACTTTGGAGTTTGGCACCTTCGCTTGAGATAGTGGACGGCGCTGACCGCACTGTTCGCAGCGGACAAAGATTTCCTCGAAGTCGTTGCCGGAGCCCGCTTCATCCAGCCAAAGTTGCCCTCGACACTTGGCATCAAAGTCATCATGGGCAAAGGCATTCCAGTTGATATCGCTGAGATGCCCGTTGGTGCAGGCTTGGACGAAGCGGACGGGAACAGCGGGAATCCGTTTACCTTCAAAATTCAAGCCTCCCTTCACGGCTCCCCAGGGGACGAGTGGACGAGTGCGGTAGATTTTGCCTTCGCGCTCAAAGGTGCGATCAACCTGGGCGAGAAACCAAGTTGGGAAAACGAAAGCATCAACGCCTGTATGTCCCGCCTGCGGATCATTAGACTGCCTCGGTGGTGTGAAGAGGTGAATTTCTTGGCCTTCTGGTAATTTGTCCTGGAGGCTTTTCGCGACTTTATAAGCGAGACGTTCTTCTCGGATATACTGTTTGTCGCCTTTCCAGAAGCTAAGACCAGAGATGATGACTGATCGCTGAGGCAAATCCACCATGGCACCGGGGCCAAAGGTAGTGAGCATTTGGCTTTGGCGGAGTTCGCCGCTGGGCTTTTTCTGGGACTTTTTCGACTTTGCCATTAGTTTTCGGCCTCCACGTCTTCAAGGCTGTATGGGTCACGAATCCAGAGATTGACGGTGGCCTCTACGTCGCGCATGCTGCGCTGGGTCTTGAACTTTTGCTCATCAGCCGGTTTTTGATCGGCGTCTGGAGCAAAGGGATCCACTAGCAAGGGGGCTGCCAGGTCAGTTTCTGTGTGGTATTGCAGCCGTTGATTCCGCTGGTAGATGCGCTCCCAATTGTCGAGCAGGTCGATAACCTGTGATCGCACGCTGGTTCTCAGCGCATTGGAGGTTTCGGCATCCAAGTCGGGGCTGTGACCTTCAGCACGACGGGCGATGGTCTCAACCATGGCTTCAACAGCGGCTCGCTGGTCCGTGATGTTGGATGCGCCCAAAGGGGTCGTCATCTCCTGAATGCCGAGGCGAGCGAGGGCGACAGTGACACCGGCGAGGCCCCGATCGAGAGCGCGAGGCGAAAAGGGCGTTACACTGGTCGCCTCGACGGCGCGGTAAAAGCTGTTGTGCCAGGTTTGGAAGCGTTCGTAGTGGGAGCGATCGCGCGGTCGATGAATATTCATCAGCGTCACCACCAGACCGGGACGACTAGGATCACGACCCACCCGGCTGGTGGACTGAATGTACTCGGCGGCAGTCTTGGGCTGCCCCAGCACCACCATCAGCCCCAATCGCACGATATCGAGACCCACAGAAATCATGTTGGTGGCCAGTGCGACATCGACTCGCTCTTTATCGCTAAAGGGTAAGGCAAGGCGGCGTTTGGTATTGGCAATCTTATCAGTCCCGACCCGTGAGGTCAGTTCTTCCGGTTCTTCGTCGATTTTGCGCCCGTGGAAGGGACCGACTAGCTCACCTTCGCGCAGGTGCTCATGGTATCGCGTCAATCGGGAATTGACTTCGTCTTCCACAATGCGACGACTACCGCCCAGTTCTCGCAGGGAGTTGAAGTAACCCATCAGCGTCATATACGGATCGGCAGGATTCGGTTTGAGTTTCTGCGCGCGCGCGATGTCCCACTGCTTTTGTGCGGCAGCAAGTAACGGCAGATAAGACTTGAGGAGCACTACCTTAAGGCTGCGTCCCTGGGCCGCAACCCCCAGATATAAGCGTCCTGGTGATTCAAAGTCGGTTTTCGCGAAGAAGGAGTTGTGGCGATCAGGGCCAGGAGGCGGGAAGATATCGACATGGCTACGACTAAAGAGGGCCTGAATTTGACGGCTAGCACGACGAACGGTAGCCGTAGAAGCAATGACCTTAGGGCGGATGGCTTGGCCGTTATCCCCATCACGACAGCACAGGGCGTCGATCGCCGTCTCATACAGTCCCACCATTGTGCCGAGTGGTCCCGAAATCAGGTGCAACTCGTCCTGAATGATCAGATCAGGGGGAGGCAGGAAGCCTTCGAGGGGGCGACCCGCTTTAGTGGCATCACCGGGACCGTAGAAACCTTCTTGCTCCTGATAATGGGTGACACGGCCAAATAAGTTCCCCGTTTGCCCAAACCAGGGCAGGCCTGCAAATTTATCGACGGTAGCGATGATGAAGCAGGGCAGACGGCGATAGATGGGTTCGTCCACTGCCAAAATGGGCAGGGGATTGCGGCTGCGGAAGTCACAACCACGATTGACGCACATAACCTTCAGGTTTTTCGGAGCGTCTTCGTTGGGCAATAGTTGGAAGGAGTTGGTTGTAAACGTCTCCCCGCACCAGGGACACCGCTCTAGGGGAATGGGCGATGGCTTGCTCTTGCTGTCACTTTTGAAGGCGAGGGTGCGGGTGCGGGCAGAATAGTCGTCTTTGTCACCGCGTTTACCCATCCGGTTGGGCGTGGCGCTCTGGCCGACCCACAGACCGATTTCAAAAGGCCACTTGCCCAGCTTGTCAGGATCTTTTTGGCGTTCCAGCTCTAGAGCACAAATGAGTCGGGAGGCCCGCTCTAGCTGGTCGAGGGTAAGCAGGCGGAGGGTATAGCGCATCAGCACACTGACCCCACCAGATTGAATGGCGGGATTATGGAGCCGTCGTAACACCAGCGTGAACGCTGCTAGACCCAGATAGGCTTCGGTTTTACCACCCCCTGTGGGGAAGAATAGGAGATCGACGGTTTCTCGATCGCGGTGCTCTGGTTCGGCAATGCCCGTCAGATTAAGCAAAATAAAAGCGAGTTGGAACGGACGCCACGCTGGCGGCTCAAAGCTCTCTGGTGGGTGTCCTAACTCTTGACTGAGCTGTCGTCGTCGCCCGATCGCGATCACCCGATTCATTAGCTTGAAGGCTTCTAGCTCCTGGGGATTTTCGAGGGATTTCAGTCCGGCTTCGATGCGATCGCAAGCGTGGCTAGCCTGATCCATCAGATGCTTGGACACATCGGCAGCCGCTTGGGGCTGGATGGCGATGGTGCGTTGAGTCTCGATCCAGGCACGATATTGGGTCACTAGAGGGCCAATCATGCCGCGTAAAGTGATGTAATCGGGCACAGCGGCGAGCGCTTCCATGCCCAGCTTCACATTGGGGAGAGGGGTGGGTGCGACTCGGGGCACTTCGGCAGTGGGAATCCAGGTGGTGCAGACTTCGGTGCAGTGATCCCCTTCGACGCCATTGGCGATCGCGGATACATTGTGACCCACGGCAAACTCGTAATCTTCGCGATATTGCAGGGCGGCAATGGCCTCGTCTGGGTCAGTGGTGTTGTAGCCACGCGGGTCGGAGCGGGGTACAAAGCCTTCGGCACACTTGAGACAGAGGTGGGTTTGGAAGGCAAAGGTCGCGTCGCGATCGCCTTTCGCGGCCTGCCGATAGTTCACCAAAAAGACGGAGACAGATTGAGTGCCGAGGGGAAACTGGTCGCCGCAGACGGGGCGGCAGGTGACCACCAGGTTGAGACCGCTGCCGCCGGGAATATCAATGGCGTAGGGTTCTGGGCTGGCTTCAATCTTGACGGGTAGGACGACTCGCTGAGGTACTCGCTGCCAGTGTTCAGGCTTTTTCTTGCGCTTGCTCCGCTCTTGCTGATCGTCTTCAAAGGCTTCCTCAAGGCTCGGTTCGATGGGCAGATAGTCGCCCCAGGTCATCGTCGCTTCAACGGTCTGGGTGGCGGCGGAGATGAGAAAGCTCAGCCCCATAGATGAGGGAAAGAGGACTTTGCGGGCAGCGGGTTTATCCGGGTTTTTGCTGTCTTCGCTGGTGTCGGTTTGGGTAACTTCTTCGGGGAGGGCGTCGTCGCTGTCGTCGTCGGAGCGGAGGTCGGGCGGTGCGCCAAAGGGAGCCAAAAAGCCGGTGAGATACCACTTGGAAGGAGCCTGGTTGAGCACTTCCTCAGCGTGGGTTGAGTTGTTGGGGGCGGGGCCGACGAGGTCGATATTGAGGGCATCGACGAGGGTGGCGCGAATGTCAGCGGACGTGGTCATAGTAAGACCTCATGGCGACGAGCGATGGTAAATGGCGCTATTGGGAGTATTCCCGGATGACGAAAATTTGTTGGTCGGCTTGGGGACGATTTTGCTTTTGCACCCGCAAGAGGCGATCGCTTAATTCATCCCCAGAATTCACAAGGTAGTCATGCAGCGCTTGGGCTTGTCCAACATAGTCGCGGTCTTCTTTGCAGATGATGATGCCGCTATGGTGCAGACCGCTCTGATGTAAGGCAATGAAGTCTTTGCGGTTGAGGGTGATGACAATGCGGTTTTTCGTGGTGGCATAGGTCAAAACGTCGGCATCAGGAATTCTCTGGTTGGCTTGTTCCGCTTCATAGGAGGTGAGCACGTCATGGTCGAGTGCGCGTAGAGCGTTGACCAGGTCGATGGGCAGATTTTCGTTGGAGTAAAACCTAGCCATGCCCACCGTCCTCGTCGGTGTCGTCAGCAATCTCTTGATCAATTTCGTCGGAGTGCGCTGCGTAGTAGGCTCGGGCGGCGATCAAATCGAGGGGAGTAAGGCCGGGAAAGTTGTGCAGCAGTTCCGCATCGTCAGCTCCCTGTTTCTGTAAGGAGATGAGTGTCCATACGGCGATGCGGGTGTTGCGAATGCAGGCGAGGCTGCCCGCAACGCCAGGGGTTTTGCTCACCATGCGATCGCTGAGGGTGGTTTGAAAGAGGGCATAGTCCTCTGGGGGTAAGGACTGCACCGCTTCGACGAGGGATTCTACGAGTTTGGTATTCATGGTCGGGGGCTGGAAAAGCTGACTGTGCTTAAAATCTAACGTTTACACCTCGTTTGCGAAGACCAGGACGCTAAGCTTGCAGTGCCATCACCGGAACGTGTTCATCCAATCGCCAAAGTTTAGCCAAATAAC
The DNA here is from genome assembly GCF_028330965.1 of Oscillatoria sp. CS-180. Lineage (GTDB taxonomy): Bacteria > Cyanobacteriota > Cyanobacteriia > Phormidesmidales > Phormidesmidaceae > Halomicronema. The sequence continues at coordinate 51,053 of NZ_JAQMUB010000097.1, forward strand.
CAATGAGTTCTTCTTGCCGTCGCTCAACCACACCAGGCGTCCACTCGGTTTCCTTGAGTACCTGGGTTGTGATCACGAAAGGCGACACACCGTCTTTACCGCCAAAATACCTTTGCTTCTTAGTTTCAAAGTCGTAGTTACTCGCACTGCTATTTTTGTAGCGGGATAGCAACACCAAATTGCCCAAACGATGAACATAGCTTTGGCGGCTTTCCTCGTCGCCAAACCATTCCAGCCACTCACTATTAGGCTTAGGTTTTTGAGGTAAGACATGCTCGACGGTGATGCGGGGAAAGTTGTAAACAGCTTCGCCGCCAGACAGATAAGTATCTAAACGCAGCAAGACATACAGGCGGATTTTACTCTCTAGATACAGCGGGCCATCGAGGCGTTGAATCACGTTACGGCATTCTTCTTCAGTCAAATGGAGCGGTGACTCTGGACTTTGGAGATCTTTGTCTTCTTCAATCCAAGTAAGCAACGTGGCATAGCGCCGCATCCGTTCGTTAATGTTGGCCCGGCGAATCATTAGGCCCGATGCTAAGCGATCAAGTTGGGTGAAAAACCACAGCAATTGGGCAGGCTGATTTGGGTGGCGAGAAAGGTAGGCGATCGCAGGGGGGAGCCAATCTACGTTGTCCACTCGGTTGAGGTATCGAAAACAGGTATTGATCGCCTCCGCGTGTTGATGACTTTCGTAAGCACAATCCCGAATATCGGCATAGGCTTGGGCTGCCGGGTACAAGACATCATCAATGAAATGTGTAGGATGCTCAGTCGGTTTGACATATTGCCGAATCTCTTTGAGCACAGTGTCCTGCGATTTGGCTTTGCGATACATCATCCGAATATGTGAGAACAAGTCACGGAAGGTGTCTCGCCCTAGTTTTTCTTCGGTGTCTTCCCACAGCTTGTTGTATTGCTCCTGCCGGGCTTCGGGAATTTTGCCAATGATTTCTGACTTGAGAATATCGGTATGGGAGAGGTCCAAGCCGCGATCATTGAGGACGGAGAAGATCCGGTATGCCGATTCCATATCTGGCGTCGAAACCACTACCAATAGGCACCCTGTGACCACAAATTGGGTAAGCCTTAAACACTGCTCCTCAGAGAGTTCTTGCAATCTCTTAAGCAGGTGTAAGGCGTTATCGCGTATGTGAGCTTGGCTATCGGGGAGAAATGCATCTTTGATCTCGATGAGCTTGCTGATGCCACCCTCATCCTGAATACAGGTACGGAAAAACTTAATATCCCGTTCTCGCAGGGTCAACCTGTAACGATTAGGAGTCCGCCGTACTCGGCTCCCTTTTTCATACAGATAAGCGGTCAACTCTAGCGCCACTTCGTCGGGTACAACTTCTCGCAGAACTGATAAAAGAATAGTCAGTGTGGTTAGACGTTGCTGCCCATCAACCACTTCTGCTTCTGCTGACCCATCTGATTTGATTAAAACGATACTGCCCAGAAAGTAAGGGTTTAGCTCTTCGATGGGAATCTCGCTCTCTCCTAAAAAGCCAAGCAAATCATCTAACAAAGCTTCGGCCTGCTCTGTTTCCCAGGCGTAGGGGCGCTGGTAAAGCGGGATCGAGAAAACAAAGTCATCACAGAAGACCTTCTCGATGGGATATTCAGCACCATGGATTCTGGTAGGCATGATAAGGAATGGAAATTTCGATAATTGTATAAGTAGATGAAGTTACGTTTTACTGGGCTAGAGCGTCTCGCTGATAGGCTTGTTTAGCAATGAGGCCACCCAAAACGCTGTAAAACGCAAGCCACAGAATGTGGAGCATCAATTGATGGTCGTTAGCAATACCCGCCGCAAATTCGATCAACCCTTTGTAGTGGACAAACGGCAAGAGCACGATCACATCATTCAGCGAAGTCGGCATTTGGTCTGCAAATAGTCCACTACTAATCAGCGCAACCGGAATTAATAAGCCGGTAATTGCGTCTAAGGCTTTGGGTGGCACGATGTAGCCGAGGGCAATTCCAGCCATTGCAAACGGGATAATGCCCAACAGCAAACTAGAACTCAAGAGACTCCATTCAGCGACTGACTGAACAATGCCAAACTTATAAATACCGATACCAAAAATCGTGGCCAGGCTGGTCATCAAAACCACCATTGTCATGAATAACTTGGCAACTAGATACAAGCTAGGTTGTAGCGGTGTGACTTTTAGAAGTTTTAGCCAGCCCTCCACTCGTTCAATGGCAATCCGTTTGCCCAGGCGATCAACTGAGAACATTAACAGGCTGATTGCACCAAACAATACGAGCAAAAGCTTCAATGTATGGGAATCATCGGCTGGAAAGAGACTAGCCATACCAGAAAAAAGCAACACTCCAACTAGATAAATAGGCGTTCTGATGAGTTGCAAAATTTCTGCTTTAGTCTGCATGAATAAAACGCCCACTGGGTTGGCCTGTTTGGTCGTCACTGGCACGCAGGTCGGCTGGTTTGCCGAAGCCAAATTGGGACGCTTGTCATAGCTTAGTTTTCCATCAGCCAAGGTGAGAATATGTGTCGCAGAGTTCTGCAATACGCTTTGCTCAGCCTTAATGTGAGTCACCATCAGAATCGTGACACCGTCTTTCTGGCAGCGCTGCACTTGTTCCCAAAACGTTTTTTGGCCTTCATCATCTAAATTTCGAGTAGGCTCATCCAGAATCAGTAGTTGGGGATTACCCACCAAGGCGATCGCAAAGTAAAGTCGCTGCTTTTGCCCTCCTGATAAATCACTCGGAAAGGCATTTTGTTTATCTTCCAAGCCAACGGTTCTCAGGATCTCTTGAGTGGGTTTAGGGTCGGGATAATAACTACGAATCAGATTAATGAGTTCTTTGACCTTCAGACTGTTCGGAGGCGTCACTTCCTGAAAGATGGTTCCTACACGCAGCTTGGATTCTGGTGTTTTGGGCGATCTCCCAAACAGTTCCACGCTACCACTGTCGGGTTCTTGTAAACCGAGAATAATTTTGATGAGGGTGCTTTTGCCAGCGCCATTCGCACCGCGCAGCACAACAAAGTCACCCTGACGGACGGTCAAATCTACGTCATTTAAGATGGTGCGCTTACCAAACATGCCCTCTGGAAAGCTTTTAGATACTTGCTTAACTTCGATTAAGTTCATAAGTTTTAGATGCCGTATATCATTTACTGCGGCATTAGAGAAAGTTTTGAATTGCCAGCCAAATAGCCACCCCAGCAGCGGTCGCTGCCATTACAGGAACCCCCATCAAAGTGAGAACCACTAGGGCAATTGCTCCACCCAGGAATGCTAGGGGATCAGCACCGTCAGGAAAGACTGCATCCACGCTGCCATTGAAGTGCCAAAGCAGAATGAGTACAGCTCCGATACAAAAAATAATTAGACTGGCCTGCGTCAGTCGCTGGACAAAAATCGGCCAGCTAAAGCGGATGATATTTTGCGAAGCATCGGATGAGGAATGGGTCATGTTTTTGGTTTGCTTAGGTTTGTTGATCAGCTCGAAGTCTCAAATTAGGTAGTGCCCTACAGGTAAGGATGGCTAAATCTTATATGCAGCAAGGGATATCAAGATTTACATCCCGCTCAAAGGTGCCAAGTATATATACTCGTTGAAGGCTAGGACACTCATTCTCCCGTGGATTTTCGGTGGAAATCCTGTGAATAACCAGGATAATTCAGCACTCAGGAGCTAGCTTCACTCGTCGAAACTCTTTCAGAAAGAGAATTACAGCCATCCTTACCTTTTTAGGACTACCTCAAATTAAACTGTTTTAGGAGTTAGAGGCCAGTAACGCGCTAGCGGCAAGCCAGACAGCCACACCAACACCAATGGCAATCATCGCCGGAGCCCCAGCAACAACTGCACCTACAGCTACAACGGAGCCAGCCAAAGAGCCTTCAATCATCTTTTGTGGCGGAATAAGTGGCCGAAAGTCATCTCCATTGCTGCTACCACCGCCGTCTGCACGATTGGTTTCAGAAGTATCGGGGGTGCTTTTGCCACCAGAACCAGTAATGTTAATTTCATCTCCTGATTGAGTTGATCTCAACTGCTTGGGGCAGGTTGGTAGGCTCTCTTCCTTCACAAAGATATTGATGTCTTGCCAAAAAGAATGAGGAGCATCCACTTCAGCACAGGGACTGCAGGCAGAAGCGCCAACTAGCGGTTTGCAGGAATATTGCACCTCAAAGGTATAGATGCTCAGAAAAGCTGCCCAGTTGATCATCAACAGTGTCGTTAATACACCCGTTATTCTCTGCCTCAACGCAGAAAACCGTCGCCATGAAAAATCAACTTGCATTGGTCTTTGAGTGGAATGGCTGACTAACAGAGGTGGTTCCATAACTTAGATTTCAAGGCCGGGGATGGTGGGGGCATTGGCTTGGAGTCTGGGGGATTTCTGTTTGGAGCGAGCAGATTGTTTTTCCCCCTTTTTCAGGGTACCCGCTGCCTTATGGCCGCGCACCTCCTCTAGGTATCGTTGTTGATTTAAATCGAGGAGGCGGGCGAGAACTTCGTCATGGGTGACTTCGGGCCAGCGGTAGCGCCAGGGGAGTTTGCGCTTGCCGGTGCGCACCAGGCTGTCGAAGGCGGCGGCTTCGTCGGGGGTGGGAAAAAAGAGGTCCCCGGAGACAATGCGGTCTTGTGCCTCGGGAGGGAGGTCGTCGGGGTCGGTGTCGAGGTAGTCAAGGGCGAAGCCGCAGGTAGTGTCGATGTCGGGCCAGCCGTAGGCGTTGAGGACGGCGCGATCCATTTGGTTATGCAGGTCGCGGAGTTTGAGGATGTGGGGGTGGCGTTCTTCGGGGTCGTGGAAGCAGTTGTAGGTGTCGGTGAGGCCCTGGTTGTTACGCACCATGAGGTCGGCGCGGTATTCGTAGTAGGTTTTGCCAACTGCTTCGAGGGTAGGGGCGGTTTCCCAGTTTTCGGGGAAGGGGAAGGTTTCAAAGCAATCTTCTGGAATATATCGGAAAGTATCACCAATTGATGAACCAAAGAAAATAGCCCATATATCGTGAACTTGAGACTGCAATACAGAAAAGCCAGAATATTGGTCAAAGGCAAAAAGGGTAAGCGCATCAGAGAAAACACGGTCTGAGTTCTGAAAGCCAAAACAGATGTAAGGACTATGCCTGGAACTTGCTAGAATTTGGCGCATATTCTTGCAGCGTGTGTAAAGCTCACGCGCTGGTCTAGAGTGACGCCACCAATACTCCTTCAACCGATTCTCTGAACTGCTTTGCCTTTGAATTCTGACAGTTTGATTCAAGTGCTCAAATAGCTCGGGATGAACCTCAACCTGCTCGATTTCGTCATCTCCAAAATCAATTACATATCTTGAATGCAAAAGCTTAGGATTGGTGTTTAGTTCATCGCCTCCAATATAGGGTTTTATTTTTTGAGAATTTTGAGCGTTTAAATTAATGAATTCTTCGGCTTGCTCAGGAGATAAAACAAACCCTTTTCCATTTATGTTGCTGCCGCTAAAAACTCTATTTTTGTTTTCCTTTAGAGGCGTGGGATTTTCGTCGATGTCAACTTCGCAAAGATAAGCAGATATAACTTTAGTAGATTTTCCATCCATGCAGTTTGTGACTCTCGGATGAATGTCCTTTGTCACATGAATCACGCTGACGACTACAGCAGCCTTTCCAGGCCATCGTAGTCTTTTTGTTGCATTGTAGATTTTTCCGCCATTAATACGAACCCATCTCAACCCCGTAAATCTTGTGTCTCCTTGGGCAATGGTTTTTGTTGTTATTAAGCCTAAGCACCCTTTTTCTCGAACAAGGGTAAATGCCTTTCTCAAGAAAAAAGCTACTAAATCTCCTTTTCCCCTTGATTCAGGTGTGATTTCCAAAAGATATGTCAAATAAGATTTTCCATATTTCTCAGATACTTTAGAGCCACCCATAAACGGCGGATTTCCAACGATCGCATCAAACCCAGGATTCTCCCGATCAAACACCTCTGGAAATTCAATTTCCCAGTTAAACGGAAGTATCCCCTTTGAACCTGTCCTCAATCTCTCCGAAATTTCGAGAACTTCATAGGCCGGTATCTGATGCTCTTTGAAAGCAACCAGTTTTCCTGCAAACTCTCTCCGCCTTTCATCACGCTGCCTAGAAGTTCTTCCCTCAATGTGTGCGGCAATAGCCAAATCTGCTGAGAGACGTTGACTTGCTAGATTTTCTTCGGAAAACTCCTGCTCAAAAAGTAATAGCTTGGTGGCAAAGTCCTCTAGTTTCTCCTTGCGGTCTTTCTTGGTGGTACCTTCAAGAAACGCTGCCACCATCAAGTCTGCTGCCAGTCGAACCCCTACGCATGCTGCCTCTGCGGCCTGTTGATTCTTCCGCTTTTGAGCATCATCTTCGTCTGTTAATGCGTCAGACGCCTGAATTAGCTCGCGAAATTGACGTACTTTGGCAACAGGTTGATCAACCTGATCCCGTTTCTGGTAATCATCAAAAGTTGGTCTATAGACTGCATTGTTCACGAAGGAGTTAATTTCTTTTCTGGATATGCCTACCAATGAATCTCCACACTTGAGCGCATGGTCCACAAAAGTGAATGGTAAATCCTTCGCTAGGGTCACCAGCCACAGTGACAGCTTTGCCAAGTTCACGGCAAAGGGGTTCTTGTCTACCCCGTAGAGGCAGCGTTGGGCCACGAGACGACGGGCATAGACTACCGGCTCCACCGCATCCGGCAGGTCGGCAGGCTGACCGTGGATGTCCCAGGCTGCCACTAGCGTTTCCGCCAGTTGCCGACAGGCTTCTACCAAAAACGCTGCTGACCCCATCGCCAGGTCGCACACCTTCAGCGCCAAAATCTGATCAGGGGTGGGGTGTGGCCCCAACGCCTCCCGCACTGGCCGCAGGGTAGTTTCCACAATCGGCTGGGTCAGCTTTCGTGGAGTGTAGTGCGAGCCCGTGCGGCGGCGTTCTTCCCCTGGTTGCAGGTACAGGCTGCCGGGGGACAACAGGTTCGGCGTCCGAGACGATACCCGCCGCTCCAGTGCCGCCACAATGTCTTCCACGGTTTCAGCCTGCTTCAGCGCTGTCAGCCCCTTGCCTGTGACCTTGCACTCCGCCTCATCCTTTAGTCCCTTGGCCCGATCCTTCGCCGGGGTAGCCAGCAGTGCCTCTACATTGACCACCACATCCTTGGGCTTCACCGCAATGGACCGCCCCTCGGCTACCTCCACCTCGTAGCCCATGATCGCCTCATACACTGAGCCAATCTGCTCCACATCCAGGGCACGGTAAGAGAGCCGTTCCCCATCCAGCATCAGCAGCTTGTCGAGCATCCGGTAGATGGTGCCGTCGGGGATGCGAGGCGCTTCCACCCGGCCATAGACCTGATACTGGCTGCCCTGAGGTCGCCCTTCTAAAAACGGATACTCGTCGGGGTCAAACAGTTGCCCGTGGCGGGCAGGGAGATATTCTTCATAGGCTCCCCCACCGTCGTACACCAGCCGAAACAAGCTCAGCAACGTCGCCCAAGCGCCATAGCGCTGATCCATCGTGTCCGGATAGCTGCCCGCGTCTTCCCGCAGCTTTTCATAGAGGCCGGAGACCGCATAGTTCTGCTGATACACCGGGTCATCGGGCATCAGCCCCTCGTCTTCGGCATACAGGAGGAACACCAGACGCATCAGAGTTGTGATGAGGCCGCCGTAGATATGTTGGGAGTCCGTTTCTGATAGCTCCCGCACTAAGCTGCCGTTAACTGCCGCATCCGCCGCCTGGAAGCCCCGCAGCAGCTCCCACAGGGCATCGAGCACCTGCTCTGCCAACTTGGTGGAAACTTCCGCTTGATAGTTGCGGCTCTCCACCAGCAGACGATTCAACCGCTGATTTTCCGGCACGTTAAACAGGCGGTCTGCCCCCAGGAGCAAGTCCAGCGCCCCCAGAATCAGTCGCCCCGGCACCTCCGACATCGCCTGTACCGGAAAGGTCAGATACCCCGATGACTCACCACTGGGGGCATACACCAGCCGAATGTCTGTGCCATTCACCAGTAGCCCCGCCGCAATGCCCGTCTCCCGCAGCAACCGCTCAAACTTCGCCTGAAAACTCGCCTTCCACCCCTGCCCCGCCACTGCTGCCGGGTCATCCTCATCCAAGGGCAGTCCCGGTGCCATCTCCTGAATCAGCAGAACCCACTCGTCACTGTCCGGGTCTTTGACGCCGTAGGTGGGCCGCAGGGTCTCGCCATAGCTGGGCAACACCGCTGAAAGACTGTCCGGCAAGTCCGCCGCTGGCACCAAATCCTCTGGGTACCAGCCCAGCACCTTTTCGGTAAAGGCCGAGAAGTTCTCAATCCAGGCCAGTCCGTCATCCTTACGACGGTGCAAGACCTCCGTAGAGAGCACCTCCCGCAATCGCTCCTGAAGGTCCACCAGCCGCCCCCGATCAATTACCGCCTGAGCTTTAATCAGTGCTGGCGGCGATACCACTAAGCCCACCGGCTGCAGCAGGCCGAGCCATTCTTGGTGTCTAAGTATGTCGAGGTCTTTAGAGGGCATTATTACGACTTTTATCTGTGAAAGTGGTTTGCCTGAGTCCAGGATCAATCAATAGGAAAATTTGCTTTTACTATGCATTTGAAGCGCATTTTTATGTTTTGATTAAGCGATGTATTTCATGCACTAAGTCATTGATAGAAACTGCAATAGATGGATTTTTTATCAGCTCGACTTTATAAGTATCAGAAAAAATCAAGAAATCATTGAATTCATATATTTTTCTGTCTTCAAAAGATGATTTCAATGAAATAAAGTCTATCTTTGCAAGGTTGAGATAGCTGCTTTTAGCTGTCCGCATCAGCACAATCCTCGCTTCTCTTGTCCGTACACAAGAGCTATTGTTCCTATCTACAATCAGAAGATCGCCTTCAGAGGGTTCTTGACTGAACTTCTCATCTTGATTGTCAACAAGATATCGTCCGAGGGAAATCTTCCAGCCCGGAACAAAATCACACTCTAGATACTTTTTGTAAGATTCATAAAGATCATGTATTCCTGAAACGCTAATTCGATTTCGATGAGGAATTTCGACTCTTTTATATGTAATTCTAGATATCCATCCAGCTTTGATTAGCTTTAAGTGATTGATTTTGCCGATTCTGGTTTCATGGCTTATGCCTGAGCACTTGCCCGACGACAACCAAAGGTTGCCTTTGTCGAGATAAATTGACTGGATAGATGAACCGTTGACTTGTCTAACAAAACTCTTTGAATGCTTTAGAGAATGTAAAATATCGTTGTTAGAGGGAGGATGAATTTGCTCAAAGAGCTTGAGCCAGTTAATTGCTTCTAGAGATCCCAATACATGACAGCAAAGTATATCTTCATCGAACAGAAATCTGCTGTTGTAAGTTCTGTTTAAAATATGATTCGTGATGACCTTGAATAGGTTTCTAGATGAACTTACTGTCAAGTAGTCAAATGCCTCGCCAACAATTTCTCTCTCTAAAATTGTTCGCTTTCTGCCAAAAATGCGTTCATACCTTAAAAACGCCTCTAGATTATCTCTCGCATGTTGAAGTGCTCTAGATTGTAACTCATTCAACTCGGTTTCTTGTGGTTCTACTTTTAGAGGACTGATGTCCAAATCGGGAATAGCTGTCCGAAGAATATATATAAAGTGTTCTTGAAATAAATAGAATCTTTGCTCTCCCCCCTTCTCTTGCCACCACGGTTCCTTAAAGGAAGGTCCACCCCCCTTATTTTGTTGCCTGAGCAAACATTCCTCGTATTTCTGAGGATCAATGCTGGGAAAGTGTGCGAAGTGAGACCTTCTTTGATCTCCAGCTCTATAAAAAACTGGCTCTCCACAGTAGATACATCTAAGTCCCATCTCTCGATAAGAGCGGGAATTTACTCTGGAGTCATCAGCACGAATCTTCTTACCTAGATATATGGATCTGGCCACTTCCATCGTTTTGTGCCCCCTTAGCTAGATACTGGCCACAAATACACAACCCCCACCGGCTCTACCCGCTCCGCCTTGACCTGATAGGTCTGCTGAATCCGTTCCGGCTCTGTCAAAATCTCCTGCTCCAACTGCGCTACCCGGCTTTCCCAGTGGCGGCGATCGCTGTCGATCTGCCGCCGCTCCTCCGGGTTAAACAGATTGAGCTGCTGCGTTTCGTACTGCTGAAACTGTTGGAGAATGCGATTACGCTGTTCCTCCAGCAATTGTGTCATCTCTGCCGCTTCCCGCTCTCCCCGCTTCTCCAGCTTGCGCTTGGCACTTTCGGTAAGCTGCTGCGATCGCCGCTCTAGGTGAGGTAACAACTCCTCCACATCCTGAGCGGTGTACTGCTTCATCTGCGCCAAGCGGTTCGGCGGCACCTCCTGCAAGCGTCGACTGGCCAGGGAATCTTCCAGGATTTTCAGCACATCCCGCTTTTCTCCCTCCGTCAGCGGTCGCAACTTACTGCGGCCACGGGCTTCCGGATCCATCCACTCCGCCGCAATGGTGATAATTTCATCGTGGAGTCGCGCCGCGCGATCGCCATACAGCGACAACCGCCCCAGCACTAGCACCCGAGGAATCGGATCATCGGTACGCACCACACAGGCCCGCGTCAGCTCATCATGGAGGAAGCCCTGGGACAGAAATCGCCCCAAGAGCCGTTGCACCATCCGGTGCTCTAGGTGCAGATGCACCACCTCGCCATCCAGCGACCCCGGATCGCGGAACACAATCGGACGAATTGGGGCTTCTTTACGCCATTCCCAAAGTTTTTGCCCCCGCTGTCGCGGTGCCCGCAGGGTGTCCAGCGTGTTTGCCCAGGTCGGATCGGCTCCCATTCTTTGGTCCAGCGCCGGTACCTTCCAGCGACTACGTTCTTCGTTGTCCACCGCCTCCTCGGCTGACAAGGGCTGCAGTCCCGTTGCCCCCATCAACTCCAGCGACACTGAGAGCGCATCCCGGAAATGGCGATCGCTGAGGCCCAACCAATCCCGCGAGTCCTGCAGAATGGTTTCCAGCTCCACCTGCTGCTGCCGCAGCTTATCCTGGCGTAGCCGAACCGCCTCTAACTCCTCCTTAATCGCGCGACCTCCGACCTGGGAAGTTTCATCGGCAGTATCCGCTTGGTTAATGGAGCCCTTTAATGCTTCCTCCTCAGCTTCCCTGATTCCCGTCTCCAGCAGTTTGTTGACATTTTTTGCAATCACTGGAGAGAGGCTGCCCAATTCCTCATGGATGCGCTGGGTTTTCTGCACCAGCACATCAATCACCCGATCCTCCGGGCGCTGGAGCAGCACGAAATAGTGACAATGCACCATGTGAGATCGTTGCAACTTCCGGTCGATACGTCCGTTGCGCTGTTCCATGCGGCTGGGATTCCACGGCACATCAAAATGGAATAAATCCGCGCAGTAGTTCTGCAGGTTAACGCCCTCCCGCGCTGCATCCGTCGCAATCAGAATCCGCAGGGGATGCTGAGCTGGGTCGGCGTTAAAGGCCGCCTTGATTTCCTCGCGGCGATCGTCCCCCATGCCCCCGTGGAACGTACCGATGCGATCGTGCTCCTGATCCGACCCGGCAATGATGGTCTTAAGCTGCTGCTCCAGATAGCGCTTGGTGTCGGTGTACTCCGTGAAGATCAGCACCCGCCGATTCAGCCATTGAGCGTCAGACTCCCCCAAATCAGGACAGAGATTTTCTTGAATCCAGGTTTCTAGCTTGCGAATGCGGCTGTCAGGCTGATGCTTGGCCTGCTCCGCAATCTGACTCATCGCCGCCAGCAGCTCCAACTCCTCCTGAGCAATACCTGCCCCGGCAGCATAAGTCGCCTTCTCCATCTGGGTATCTTCTTCCGCCATCACCTCGTCTTCATTGAGGTCAGCGCGATCGTCATCGGATCCTGCCGACTCTTGCAGCAGTGACAAGGTGCGGCTCATTACCACCTGTTGTTGCTCCGCCTGTCGCTCAACAGCCTGCCAATGTACCCGCAGCGTCCGCGCGAAAGCTTCGATGGAAGAGAGCAACCGCTTTTGTAGGTTGGTCATTACCAGCATCGCCGCTGTCTGAGTCGAGCGCGGCATCTCCTTGAGCCGCTGCTCCCGGAGCTGGCGATACCGTTGCAGTAGGCGAGACAGTTTCAGCTCTGGCGCATCCTCTGGCAGTCCATCAATCACGACGGGCACTACTTCCCGCTTCGGAAAGTCCGGTTCGTTAATCTCCCGCAAATCCTGCTTCAGCCGCCGCACCATCACCGCATCCAGCAGCTTCTTACTCCGCACCGGCACCCCGCGACAAAATCGCTGCGGGTCCAGGATTTCCAGTAGCGCCGCAAAGCTATTGGAGTGTCCGTTGTGGGGCGTCGCCGATAGGAACAGCCGATGCTCAAACCGGGTGGCTAAGTCCCGCACGACTTTGGTGAGCTGCGAGTCAATGGCATAGCGCGATCCACTAGCGGGAGCGGCGTTGTGGGCCTCATCTAAGATGAACAGCCCCCCAGCAGAGAAGTCCCCCAGCCAGTCCCGCAAGGGAGCCGCATAGGTCTCATCGCGCAGCAGGGAATGGGAAATGATGAAGCGGGTATGGGTCTTCCAGGGATTGATGCCATAGCCCCGCTGCCGCCGCTTAGCCGCCATGAAGTCGCGATCGAAAATCACGAAGGTGAGGCCAAAGCGGCTCTCCATTTCCTCCTGCCACTGGCGCACCACCGACGGCGGACAGGAAATCACAACGCGCTTGATCTTCTGGCGCATCAGCATTTCCCGCAGAATCAGTCCGGCTTCAATGGTTTTGCCCAAGCCCACATCGTCGGCAATGAACAGGTTCACCCGGGGCATCCGCAGGGCCTTTCGCAGGGGTTCTAACTGATAAGTCTTGACCTCAATGCCCGCCCGATAAGGTGCCTGAAAGAGCTTCGGCTGGGTCGAGGTAACGCAGTTCCACCGTAAAGCATGGAGATAGGCCGAAAAGTAGCGTGGGTCGTCAAAGCCTTTACTCGCCACCGACTCCCAGGAATCCGTTTCGAGCACCTGAGCATCAATTTCCCGCTCCCAAAATACCTCCAGCGCCTTGCCCTGGGCATCGTCCTCTAGGCAAGCCAGGCTCACAATATGGTCGCCCTCCGCTTCTTTTGGGGGAGTGACTTCCTCGACCAGATATTGGCGCGATCGCACCTGTACAATTTGCCCAGGTTTCAATCTCAGTGCTTGCTGATGGGTAGCCAAAGCAATGTCTTCAACAGCAGTCATCAATAGAACTCACAGTTAGCACTACTCAAGGCGATCTCCCAGGGCAAGCTGCGCCTCGCTGCTAACCACGACTGGAGCCGCGATCGTATTGACACCCTCAATAGTGCCCTCAACCTCCTCAAAGATTTAGGTGAACTCAGCAAAGCTACAGAAATTGCTCAATTGCTCGTTGAACGGAGTGAACTGAACATTCCGCTTCGCCAGAAAATTGAGCAATGGTTAGAGCAACCCAGTGCTCCCTGGCGAGTCCATCTCGATGACTTTATTCGGCGGCAGCGCCCTTTTTGCCTGACTTATCAGGACGCTGCAGATCGAATTAATGACCTTAACCATTCGCTATGCCAAAATTGAGCGCCATGAAGACCGGCAGTATCTGGATCGCTGGTGCGATGAAACCGAAGGTAACCACGACATAGCACCTTTGCAACACAACTGGTCGCTCTGCATTGACCGCATTCCCAGTGAGGCCACCATTTCTCCTGCTGAAGGCCACTGGCAACCAGAACTGGGCCACATAGAAGTTGAATTTCACCTGCTGAACCAACTCGCATTTGGCTATCGCACCCGTACAGATACTGATTTGGTGAACGAGTGGTTGCCTGACCAGCAAGTGCGCCAGGTGGTCAGGCGCATCCACTCTACGTTCTGGTTCTTTCGGGAAGTGCGCCGCTATGGGGCTAATTGCGCAATTTTGGGGCCAGAGGAGGTCCGCGATCGCTTCGCAAATAACGTCGCACTTCAATATCAGCAATACTTTCCGGCTTCCTAGAGGAAAATGCTGCTTAAATTAGACAGCTTCCAGGCTTCAGATTTTGAAGACTTGCGTTTCATCATCACTCGTGAAGTAGTACCCTTCAACGTGAAAATTTGAACCTAGCTTTGTGGCCAAGACATTGCGATACCTTTCCGCCTGCGCTGTTACATTCTGGCGTTTCTCATTTCGTCGAGTGCGAACTTGTTTGCCGGTACGTTCTAGATCAATCCACTTCACCTCCACTACAGCAAAGCAGCCTTCACCATTGGTGAAAATCAAATCGCCTTTGCCTTGTTCTCCTCGATTTTGCTCAGCCTCCCATTCGTCATCAATGATGAAGGCATAGTCAGGCAAAAGCTCAGGGCTATTCATCACCAATTTACGTTTGAGCGCGTGTTCGTTGTTCCCGTCCCAATCGCGCCCTTCAAAGTAAGCTCGCAGCACGCGATCGCGGTGTTCGATGTCAGCTTTATCAATCACGTTGAGTACTAATCCTCATAATGGATGAGGAGATCTTCAGTCCTTGAGCAAGTATCCTCTAAGCAGAAAGGATGGGATTCCACGACTGAAAACAGGCGGTTTTGCTCAATCATAAGAGTTATTTTTACTGAAAGTTTTTCTTTGTTATCCGCCGCTGTGTCCAGACTAGACCTTGATAGGCTATGAAACGTCAGCATTACGGCCTCTATGTTCCGCCCTGTTTCGCTCCAAAAGTCGCCCAACGAAACCGTAACCGCCACCTTCTGTACCCTCGCGCTGGCACATGTGGAGCAAATTGATATCTTTTGGCGAGCCATTCTCCAAGCCGCTCAGGAACCCGTTATCAGTTGGGATTGGGCCTACAAACTGCGCTTAGCTGTGAACGATAGCTGCTACGAAGCCTACGCCATTGAGTGGGAGGAGCTGGTGCAGGGCGTCATGCTACTGGAAACCCAGTGGCACCGATTGTGGTTGTCAGCGCGATCGCCCCTGGTCTACGTTGAGTACCTGGCTTCGGCCCCGTGGAATCGTCGGCCCATTGAAGATCCCCCCTACCTGGCAGGCGTGGGGCGAACACTCCTTTTGCTGGCCCGTCAGCGCAGCGTAGAACTTGGATACGGGGGGCGCGTCGGCCTGCACTCACTCCCTGGAACTGAAGCCTTTTATCACCTCAACAATATGGCCGACTATGGCCCCGACCCGGATAAAGACGGATTGGTATACTTCGAATACCCGGCATTACAACGTTAGGCAGCTTCCATGAACGACGAGATTTTGGCTCAGCACCTCGAAAAAACGGGCAACTTACTGGATTTGCTCAACGATGACGCCTGGGTGCGAGAAACGGAGGCGATTGAAGCCGAGTGCGGCGGGCAGGTTGAAGCCGGTCTGGGCTTAAAAGGCTACGTTGAACAGTTAGCCACTGTGACCCCAGCCGCTTTTCGTCAGCAGCGCCGTCAGGTGCAGCTGCTATCGATTTTGTTGCCAAAGCTGAAAGCATGGCTGCAATCTTGGAAATTGGGCTTGAGCTTCGAGGCCGTCTACATCGAAGCTCAACGACGACTGTTTGAGCATCTTCAGCAGCCCACCCCCGAACAAGCCACCTGGCTGGAGGCTTTACTGGCAGAAGATGCCCAGCAGATTGCTCCTGAGCAGAAAACTGTGCGATCGCAAGCGATCTCCATGTTGGCGAAAATGTTCACTGAGGATGATTGGCAAGTGCTAGCCCAAACAGCGGCTGAAGAGACCGCGAAAGGTATTTTGCAAGTTCGGCAGCAAGAGGTGGTTCAGGCTGCCGTGATATAGAGAATCCATGTATTTGAGCTTATATCGGCAACAAAGTAATACCCGAAGACTTTAGAACGTGGACATGCGACTTTTTTTGCAGTTGAATTCGAGGAATGGCTTTTATGAGATGCGATGGGTTATTAAAAGTATTGGCGGAACAGTGGTTAAAGTTTCTTGAGCTTAATCAGGCTAGGGACTAAAAATCTACAGGGTGGTACTGGGCTAAGGCGCTTTGCCAACATCAAGAAATACGAGCTTGTATTAGTTTCGACGCAACTGAGTGTATTGGCCTCACTGAGGTTCTTGATAATATGGAATCAAGGGTGGGTAACTAGGGTCATCACGTGTCATGAGTCTTTCAGAAAGATCAAGATCTTGATCATCTGGCTCAATAAACTCTTGATCCATGATCAAAAACTGAGTGTTTGCTAGTGGCCCCTCTGAAAGCTGATATAAATACTTGTAAAAGTTTATAACGATATCTCTGTCTAAACGATTTCCTATGTTCTTCATAGGGCTATCAATAATCAAGAGTGTTGGCAACGGAAGATGAAATTCTTCAGAGACTCTGTGGACAGCTAGGGCATAATCAATGTTCCAAAGAGGTCTAATCCCATCTGAGACGCTGTAGAAATCCTGCTTCTCTTCCGGAGATTCACTTTTGATAATAGAGGGAATCCAAGTCGTTCGATTGATTTCAACCCTATCATTTTGATCAATATATGGAATGTCAGTTTCAATCAAGGCTTCTAGAAAATAACTTTCAATCTTAGAAACTCTTCTGTCTACCTCCGTTAAACTATTTTTTTCTTGTTTTATCTCTTCTATTAATTCGTCTTCTTTATTGGATAGATCTGCTATTTCTCTCTCTAAGTTTGAAATTGCCTCTGGCAATTGGGAGACTTTCTCTAAATTTCGTATTTTTTCTTCTAAGGTTGCTATATGCCGTTCTATTTCGCGAGTTTGGGATAAATAAGCCGAATCATACTGTGTAAGCTCTTCACTTAGCCTTCGATCCAAAATGGCTTTTTCTGATTTGTAGTGAGCTATTAAATCCTCTTGATTTAGTAACGCTTCTCGGTGCTTACTAATAGATCTGTCTAGTTCAGAAATACGTAAGTTTATGTCACTGAGAGTGAGATTATTTCGGGCCTGGATATTGGTAGAAGCTTCTTCATGAAAAGTAGGATAGCGTCCACAAAGCGTACATCTTCCTTCTTCAGGATAGCTAGGGCTATTTACACTAGTTCCGCAGCATGGGCATAGTTCAAATGTCACTTTGGAGAGCACAGGCGAGGCAATATCTACGCGCGTGAGTTTGACTTTAGTTGAAATTAGTTCAGCCTTTAATGATTCTTGATCAGCGATTTTATCCAATAAATCTTGTGAAGATATTTCTTCGTTAGATATTTGTCTCGATAACTCTCTGAGTTGACTTCTAAGCTCATCAGCAAAATGAGTTTCACTTAGATAGCTTTGCCTAGAGGATGTCAGAGATGATTTTGATTCATCTAATTCTTGTTGAAGGCTGTCAACCTCTTCACTAATTAAGTTTGTCGATGAATAACCGAATTGTCGTAGGAATTCCGTTACTTGCTTGGCTGCTTCTAATCGTCCAATTCTTTGTTTTCTAACTTCCTCTATTTCAATCTCCAGCCCGTTTAATTTATCACTATAAAGTCCTACAAAGAAACGCATTACATCGCGGCTCTTAAGCCTTTTAAATGGATGTTCTAAATTAAAAAAGGATGAGTCCAAATCTGTTTGGACAAGATGGCAGTACCAGAAAATATCTCTAAAACTTAGGCGAATAAGTGGAGACCCTTCATCAAATTTACTCCGCTTGACCATAATCGGTTCAGAACCAACTAAGAAAAACAATAAGTCACTCAGGTTATAAACAGAATTCTCAATTATTGGGGTGGATTCCGGGTCAATTGGAGCTAAGACACTTATAACTTCATCCGAAGGTGTTCGCCAGGTTACCTGTACTTGTCTCGATCTTCTTGCAGCTCTTTCAAAATAAACCTCATTATTATTAATACGAGCAGAAAGCATGACAGAAACTAGCTCCTGGTCAAATGCATGACCAGAAACATAGTCTCCGCCAAAGCAGAAGCTTATAAATTTTCCGATCGAAGATTTCCCTACAGAAGTAGGACCATGAAAAAAAGTTATATGATCGCTGAAATCAATAACAATAGGCCTTCTCCGGCACTGTAAAGTTAAGCTTAAGACTTTTATTTCCATCATTCTATAGGCTCTCCATAGCGAAGGGTCGCAATTTCCGGAAAAGTCTCGTATATACGCTCCATGAGTGTTCTAGCTTTCCAGTCAAAATGTTTCTTTAAGATACTTGCTCTTTCTGAAAAGTCGCTAAATATATCACTAGAAGCAAGCTCATTAGCCATCTCTAAACCTGAGCTGGTCAACCCTATTTGAATTGTTTTTCCATCACTGTTAACACGCACTAATCCTTTTGCTACCAGTATATTCAGCAGTCGTCTATATCTAAAATCCCACGGCCCATAGCGAAATCTAACCATGCTTGACTCAATGCTTTTACGCTCATAGTCTTGAATATTGACGTCCGGACGGTCTTTCTTAATCCATTTTTCAATCGCACGATCAAGGTAAACAGGATATCTAAGGAGAAAATCGAGTTTAGCTAACTTGGTAAGACCATCAATAGTTTTTAGATTATTTCTTCCTGAAAATGCCCTAATCAAAATTAACAATCTGCTCAGATGAAGATCGTCATTTTCGTCAAGTTCTAAAAGTGAATAAAAAAGCTCCATTTCTATAAATTTTCTCGGATATCAAAAGTTTTACTCCACCAGACCTTGCATTCCTCAGTCAAAATTCCAGCAAAGCCAAGTAAATGTTCAAATCTACAGCCGAATAGATTCTTTTCATCTATCTGATAAAGTGTTTTGAGCTTATTCCAAACATAGTTAAACATCTCTTCTCCAAACTCTTCATCATCCTTATTGGTTGCATTAAAAGCTTCTATGCACTCGGTTCTTACTAGCATTCTAATGTGTTCATATTGAGCTGTTGCCCTGTCTGATTTATGCTTTTGAAGCCAAGCAATACCAATTGCCTCCGCAGATGCTACACAGTCTTTAGTATGGTCTATATTCTGGCTAAAAATTTCTCCAGCTTGCATCTTTAATTCCATAATCTTTGTACCTTTGGAAACATCGGAGATGTCTGCAGAATTCTGATGTCGTAGCAGCATATGCTTATCTATATCTTGTTCACATGGATAAGTGACAATTCTGAGATGTCCACCTACCGCAAGGCTAATAGGTTCTTGACCCGAGCCCCTTAAGGCTTTTTTGACAAAAGAAAATAATGAATCACAGCTAATTTCCCCACTGCTTTTATCAGCATTATCTTGAGAAAGTCCTTGAAATAAAGCACCAGAGAACACGCTATGCTGTGAACTTTTAGATGCCCAAGCTTGCTCAAATTCTCTACAAGCAGCGAGTAAAAAATAATTTCTTTTTTGTATTGCACTTAGTGCAGATATTATCCAGCTATCCTCTATAGCAGAGCCACCATGGCAGCAGTCAAGAAATATAGCCAGGCTACTCAAACTAGTATCTTGAATAAAATTGTTTAATTCGCTGAGGGAGAGACCTCTTTCTTGAGAAACTATATCCCTATTACTATCAAGCTTTACCAGACAGTCAGAAGCAGCTAGGTGAACTTCTACACCTCCGAGCCCTCTAGATACAGGGAAGCCATGACCTGTGAAATAGAGCAGTGCCTCAGTGCCATCAGCACGCTGCCCAAAAGTCTTGATTTCCTGACATAGTTGCTGGTACGTAACCTTTCCTTTTAATAGTTTTACATCTTGGAAGTCTCCATATTTCGTTAATGTTTCAGCTAGAGTTTCAGCGTCCCCTTCAGTCTTGCTTAACCTTGTAAAAGGGGGCGAGTAGTCAGAGATTCCAATGATGAGTGCATATCTAGGCATTGATGTAAATTGCGAATATTACGTTCCATCGTATAAAGTTTTACACTTGGATGCCAGTACAAATGATTGAGGCTGCCTTTCTATGTCTGATTTAAAGCCATTCATACTCGAAGAAGAAGATGGAACACGCTACTCAATGATTGTCGAGTATTCTGAATATTCCGAGCTATCTCTCCCGGAACCAATAGATGATGATAGAGAATCTTATGGATTGCAAGATGAGATCACGGTTAAGTTAAAAGACGTTCATGATACAATTCGCGGCTATGCCAAGTATGCATTAGGGGCATTTAAGGATTTAGGGGATGCACAAGTTGAAGAAATTTGCTTAAAGTTCAACCTCAAAGTTTCTGGCAAAAGTGGTTTCCCGATTCTTGCTGAAGGTTCCGCTGAAGGCAGCTTCGAAGTGCAGGTCAAATGTAAATTCCCTGACATCTCTCAGAAGTAGGGGTAGAGTTGCACCAAGACCACAACTATCACGCTTAGAGTACGGTGTTAGATTCCATAACAAGGGGTCTCTCACTCCTGCAGTAGCCTCTTAGCAACTCTGATAGTAGGTCTTTTCACTCATCTGGGAAGTGTGATCCTGTCTGCGGCAGGCGAACTGCTTCAGGCCGGTTTACTTGCCCCGACCCTTGCCGTTGGGCTTAAGCGTATCCCCGCAAATCGGGCAAGTCGGTGCTCCTTCGGTTTTGGGCAAAACCTTTGGATCGACGGCGACAGCCACATTCCCATTGCTTTGGTAGGTTTGGATCGCGCCTCAGCCCAAGCCATTGTTGATGGCAGTTTGGGCCGCATTTGGCGATCGCCTTGGCAACAGGCTGGTGCGCTCTACCTGCTCTTTGGAGGCCATCAGCAGCGCCTGATCGAGGCTTCTGGCCCCGGCATACTCATAAGCTTTGAATTCCTCGAAGTCGTAGGGCTGGCTGGGCTCCAACTTGTCAAAACCAAATTCACCCAACGGCGGCAGCTCAATCACCTCCCGCTTGCCCTTGTTCACGAATAGGGCGGGGCGATACTTGCGGGCCTCATCCGTAATGGTTTCGTTCTCCTTGTCGCACCAGTCGTAAACGGCCCGGTAGTTACTGGCTAGACGAGCACTCTTGGTTTGATCGGTGGAAGCCGCCAGATAGTTAATTGTTCAGCGAGAGCAGCGATCGCCTGGATGTTGGCCTCTTGCTGCTCAGAGATCCTTGCGATTGTCTAAGCATTTATTTCTTGCTGGGCTTCAATTCGGTCGAGTCGTTCGTTGTTGTAAGTCATTTTTTAGCTGTCTAACCCCGCCAACCAATCCTGAAACGGCTTCAGGTTAATGTGAATCTCAGGCAATCGCAACAGGCTAATTTGTTCGCCTTGCCAGACCTGCTTGAGGGTATAGTCACGACTTACTGGATGACGGCACACCAATAATTCGCGGCGTTGCAAGTCGGCAACCCAATAGTCCTGAATGTTGCCCGCAGCATATTGGGGAAGCTTGATTTTGCGATCGCGCTCTGGATGTGAGTTGGCGACTTCGACCACCAGGTAGACGTCATCAGGCGTGGGGTGATCTTCGATAAACCGCAGGGGGGCATCTGGGATAATCACCAAATCGGCGGCTGGTTGGTCATTCGGTGATAGCGCAATAGGCGTACCTTTTTCGCAGGTTAGTTCACGCTGCTCCGATAGCGCCTGCTGGAGTAGCTTTATCAGCAATCGAATGGCAGTTTCGTGGACTGGGTCGGGCGTTGGCACTTCGACGATATCCCCGGCAATGAGTTCAGTTGGCTCCGGTAGTAAGCCAGCACGATAAGCCGCAATGTAGCGATCGCGCGTCCAGGTGATGCGTTTAATTGGCTTATCGAGTGCTTGCGTCATTTTCAATCTCTTCTCGGAATGTCCGAACGGCTGCCAGCCAGTCTGTTTCGCCCACTAAGACACAGCGGGATAACAGAGCGATGTCCAACTGCTCCAGTTGAGGAATCTGGCTCTTATCGATTCTGATGTACCCATTTTCACCCAAGCGATGTAGGGTGAAAAGCCCATCTTCCCAGAACCACACTTCAGGTACTCCTAACGCTTGGTAACGCTTCAATTTAGCGATGGAGCCACTGGTGAAAATCACCTCAATCGATAGGTCTGGAATCGGTTTAACGTCTCCAAAACAGAATGAATCATCTGCCTGTGCAGCAGCGACCCCTTCTTGCTCTTGAGTGACTGATCCGGTCGGCGTCACATTGATATTGAAGGGTAAGAAAAAAGCGTCTAGTAGAGAGCTAATGACTCTCTTGAAAATCTCATGGAGCTGCCCTGGCATGAGGACTTCAACCACTCCCTCGTAAAAGAATAGACGCACACCGGGAGAGCCCTCTAAACCCTTCTGAAGATACTTGAACTGCTCCCAGGTGCGATCACAGTAAAAAGTGACCTTGTCTTCTGAAGCTTTGGGTTTTTCGAGTCCCTGAATCATTCAGATCGCCCTCCTGCTGGATGCTGGATCGAGGTTGCCACCTTACCGAAATCTGTGTGCTGAAGTCGCTCAGCCGCCGCTCCATCCTAACGCTGAATTAATCTTCGAATCGCAATCGCGCTGCGTATTCCAAAAGTGTTAGGGAACAAACGACATCTCAGAGGATAAATATATTCCCTAACACTATGGAAACCCAAATTAAGCTGCAGTGGAGTTGGCTGTTGCCTGGATCGGAATGCACCAACACACGAGGACGCGATCATAGAGAGCTTCGGGGCGATCGCTCACAAACTCCTGCATCCGCTCTACCTGCCAGCCTTCCAACGGAGGAGCTTCACAACCAACTTCGGGCAAGCATTCGTTAGGCTCAGGCCAAGCCAAAGCAAAGTCTTCGTTGCTGATGCACAGATACATCAAGCGATGGTCGCCGACTCGCAGCGGATTGGGCTTGGCAATGGTGCCATCAGGCGTCAATACCGCTACATGGAAGCGGTTATTGGTCACGATGGAGGGGGCATAGGTTTCGATGTGAGCAACCTGCCACACCTCGTCGTCCCAGCGGCGAGTATCCCCTGCCTGCAAAGGAATCAGGCCGATTTCGAGGGAATGGCCCTCGTCTTTATAAGACTGTGGTGTCTCTCGTCGGGGACGCAAAAAGATTAGCTGGGTGATGTTCATGAATACAACTCCTTTCTGGATAGGTAGGTCAAAGAGTGAGCCGCCGCTGGCGACTTGAAGGGGAATGAAAATTGGCACGACAACACGAGCCCCACCCCTGTCTGGGTGATGGCAAGGCGAAATATGGTTACTGGCTCTAAATCTTGTCGTCTTACTGAGCGGTCAAATGCCGATCAACAATCGCATTCGTCCTGAAGACGTTCGTTTAAGAAAATTCGGTCTGCGGCTCAAAACTCACCAGGGCCGCGCTGATTGGCTTCCTGTAGACGCTGTATCTCACGACGATCCGACCGCGAGTTGTCGTTTCAAAAGCTCGGTTAACGGCTGCGATCTCGTTTCCCAACTTGCAGAAGTCTTCGATTTTCTGCATCCGTTCCACTGGCAAACCAGCGGCTATCTGCTCGATGCGATCGCCCATGCGGTCAAGATATTAATCTGTCTGCTGCCCCTATGCAGGCAGGTTTGATATGGACCAATCCGTCATTTACAACATCACCATATGTTTCATGGTATGCGTTGCATATGAGAGACACTATGCTGCAAGCGCGCACTACATATGCACCACATCTGCTCTGTTAAACGGTTGCCATATCGGGTTGAGATTCCAAGGCGTCTGCGATCGCTTTGCTCAACTTCTGCATCTCCCTTTCCCGTGTAAAGTCGGCAGCGGCCCTAGCGGCTTCAGCCAATACGACGGCTACCGTCGGCAGTCCCGGTTTGGTTTTAGCAGAGACGGCATAACCCAAGCTGCGGCAAAAGTGATCCCCTAGATTAGTTGCAGCGAGTAATCGCAGCTTATCGGCATCACCGGATTGGTAAGCCTCAAGTGCTTCTTGATGCAATGTCGTGTCAGGTACCCCCAAGGTACTCAATATGGCTGATAGCGCTTTGTTGACAGCGGATTCATTCATGATGTCTCTCCTATCTAAAGTTGCGATGGCTTCTTTCAAGAGATCTTTGGCAATTTGACTTGTGACTGTCTCTGCTACTTAAACTTGCAAGCTTGATCCCTTTCAATTTGGAAGAGATAATTCGACTCCCAATAATTTGAGAAGTGATAATCGACTATACGAGAAACCACCTGTGTGAGTGGACCTGTATCCACAATTCGAGCAACCCGAAGCAAGACATAGTTGTAGTTGCTCAAAGTGATTGTGTTGTACTTTTGCTTGAACTCACTACTTGTAGATATTGGTTCAATAGGATCAAGGGGAGCAGGCCCAAAACCCGGACGACCAGATATGTAGCGGTTCAACTCATCCTCCGACTCATCTCTCAAAATTCGATAGTAGTCGGACTCCTGCATGCCCCGTGCTTCGGCATCTTTGATGGCAGCTTCAATGTAAAAGGCCCTATGTTTTCCAAAAAAAGCATGGATGACTTGCTGAACGAGCGTTCTGTAAGGCCATCCAACATGCTCTGAGGCACTGTTGAAGCGCTCCATGATCTCAGGTCTCATATATATGAAATTGATCCGAAGCGTTTCAGGCATGTCATTCGCGTGTATACATGCGAACAATTTTGTCATAGGCATATGTTTTTTGGAACTAGCACCACAAAAATAGCACACATCTATGAAAAGTGTGCTAGATTCACATTCAAAGAACAGAAATCGCATGCAAAGAACGTATGCAACACATTGGTGTTTTCATAAGTGAGACATATGCAAAACGTACTCAAACCACACACTTTGGCCTCCATTGCTGCGGCTCATGGAGTCAATAAAAGGGCTGTCCAAGAATGGCTGCGTCAGGCAAAGCAAGCCGAAGGTGGAGAAGTTGGCGAAATTATTGGCAAGACCCGTTACTTCAACGACGAGGAGCGCGACATTCTTCTTCGGTATGCAGGCGAACCTCGTAACAGGGCTTCACAAGCAAAAGTTCCTGATCTTTTTGAAGAGGCCGTTTCGGTACCCGTTTCTGTCGAGGTTGGTAACCACAGTACGCCTCTCATTCTTCCTGACCTCAGCCAGCAGTCTTACTCCCTGGAAAATTTCAGGGACAACTCGGTGACTTGCATTGACATTGATGACCCTATGGCTGTTGTCGATCAATTCATCGACCATGTCGATCGATTGATTGAAGGCATGAATGCTGACATTGTCCGCCGCCAACAGAAGCTCAGACAGTCAAAGAAGGCCCACGAAAAGGTTACAGAAAAGGTTGATGACCTGAAGGCCCAAGCTCAGCATTATCGCCGCAAGTCTCGTGAGATGGCCTACCAGCAGAGCGAGCAAGCCACTGAATTGAAAGAGTCGATGGAGCTATTGCAAGACCTGGGAAAGCCCCAAGCCGCCGCCCAAACCGCAAGCGCTTCGTAAGCTTCCCCCTTTTTCTGGGAGCGATCGCCCTTGCGATCGCCCTTCCCTTCCTGCTCTCTACCCCCAAAATCTATGACCACAACGACCCTCAACCCCCAATCCACCGCAACGCTCGACCTTGAGGCCACCCTGAACACACTGGTTGACCAACACGGCCTCGGTGCCGTGGGAAACGCATTAGTCGAGAAGCACGGGCGCACGGCAGCGATCGCGGCGATGCTGTATCCCGACCGGGCTGCTATCTGCTCCACTTCGAGTGACCCATCAGTCCAAGGCATACCTGCCAGCACTATCTCGGCAGCGCCGCCAACCTTCTAGAACGCCTGAAACGACACCAGAGCAATCCAGAACCCAAGCTGCTGAAGGTTGCCAAGGACCGAAGAATCGCATTTACCGTAGTCCGTCTCTGGCTCTGCGATTCAGAACAAGAAGCCCGGCAGCTTGAGCGCCAACTTAAAGGCCGGAAAAACGGACGAAAACTTTAGGAACTCAAACGATGCCCACCAATGCCTCAACCGCTACGACGTTAGCTCCCGCCCTCCAGGACTATCAGCGCTTCTGGATCATGACAGAATCCCTGGTCCCGCGCATCTACGACAGCTCAGAGCTAAACGAAGCGATCGCTGATTTTCAGCAACTTCTGAGGCACGGCCATGTGCCTCATTTTCTGGGCGAGAAAGCCGACAGTCTGCTGCAGGACCTGAGTTTGCCTGAGCCTGCTGTTTTCTCTGCCTAGAGCCGCCCTCGATCTACCGTCAACTTCTCCCAGAAAGGAGACTTCTCATGCCAACAATTTCTGCATCTATCCCTCGTTCCACCGTTAATCAACGTCGCCTAAGAGCGATGGCTAAACGCCTGGTCATCGAACTGGGTTATCTCGAATACTGTCTGGCCGGAGACCTTCAGGACGCTTACCTAGAGACCGCTGCTGCCAGCATCGATACCGCAATTGACTGTCTCAATGAGCACTTGGAGTAATGATGCCGACAACTCAGAACCGCTCACTCACGCTTGACGGGCTGAACGCCCTCTTTGCCGAGGCGGGCATTGCCGTCGAGCGCAATGACCATCTCTCTATCTATGAGGCCAGTTATCGCGGTCTGGAGTATCAAGGCAGAACCTTGCTGGACATCGGACAGCAACTCATCCGAGCGATCGCGGACGAGTCCCCCGTTCGAGGCGAACAACCGGAGCTTTAACCATCATGCGACTCCCCCTTTCCTGGCGCATTAAACGAATCAGCTTCAAGCACTGGCTTGGGCGCAAGTGGATCGACCTCAAGCACCGTGCCCTCGATGGCTGGGACGGCTGGACCTGGTGGGTTCGTTATCTCTACGACGCTTCCCCAACCCTGATTGCCGGACAGGGTATCGCCGCTGCGGTGCTGATCTCGGCTGGCCTGGTGGTGCTGAACTGGCTCGCGCCCGTGATTCACGCCCTCGCCTGGGCTTACTGCCTCACGCTGCTGGCGCTGGCGGCAGTTAAAGCCGTGAATAATCGCCGAGATCGCTGATTCTTCTCTCTCAGGAGCATCCACATCATGTCACAAGAACCCGTTGATTCCCTCTCCCCCATCGCCCTCCAGAAAGCCGCACCGGGGCCAATTGCCCTCGCTTACAAAAAAATCCAGAATGCCCCTCAGCGGTTGGTTTTGGGAGTTCCCATCGCGATCGCTGCCCTGGTGGGAATCGGCCTGATCGTCGCCAGTGGTTTCAGAACCGCTGAGCCAGAATCCGTCGAGTCTAACGTGTCTGACTACAACATGGTCACGTTTGACCCGCTGGCCCTGGCAGGCATCGACGAGAGCACCGACCCCGCAATCGCCGCTGTCAAGATGCGAGACATCCTGCCCGAGTATGACCGCTGGCTCCAGCTCCAGATCTCGAAAGACCTGGATTACCCGATTGCCCGCGAGTCCGAACGGCTGACTGAGTTTGCCAAAAAGGAAGCGGCAGAGGGCAATGTCGAACTCAACGACCCGGCTGCTGATATTGACCTGAAGGGCTGCTTAGCGGTGCTGGCTGACTGGGAATGCGTGATCCTGCGCTACGCCGGGGATGCCGTCGAGATGTACCGGGCTGGGGTGACTGAAGACGACCCGATGCAGATGCTAGAGGGCACGGTGCGCTACCACGCCGCGATGCGAGCCTTGTTTCCCGTTCAATACACCCGCACCAACGGCACCGAAACGCTGCAAGGGCTAACCAATCAGCGCTATGCCGTCTATCTGCTGAAGCAGATGATGCCGTCCGCGCAGTTGGAACTGCAAAAGCTCCAGGCAGCACCAGCGACCCAACCGGGCGATGCCGCCAACCTGGAGGAGGATGCCAACTGATGAAATACTTATCGACTTCACACCAGCGCTGGACGGCCCGCAGCCTGTCCGGTTTGGGGCTGTCGCTGATGGTTGGCGGGGGCGTCATGGCTTATCAGAACCCCCAGTTTCAGCAAGCCGACCAACTCAGGGCCATTCATCGATATGGCTCCTTGCAGCAGGCGGTCATCGTGCCCCAAGACGGCCTGATGGGGCGGGGCTTGGGGCTAGGGCTGTTTGTCGCTGGCCTGACGACATCGGGCTTAGGGCTCTGGCTCAGCGACTCAGAACCCCGTGGCGTCAAACCGGAGTCGGTCGTGCAAGCCGCCTTGCCTGGCGGCAAGACCTTAGCGCTGTTCCCCCCGGAAGATGAAGTGCTGGCTAGCGTCCAGCAAAAAATCCTGACGCTGCTCTCTGCTTGCCCGTGGCTCAAGTCCTGTATGCAAGCCTTCTCAGTCGTCATCATTGGTCCCAGTGGGTCGGGCAAGAGCACCATTGCCAACGCGATCGCCGTCATGCGCCTCCTACTCTGGAGTTGGCCGGTGGCGATTCTTGACCCCCATGGAGACAACAACCTGAGTCAGGGCACCTGGAGCACGGGCAAGCTCTACGGCTCCACCACGTTGACCAAAGTGGCACCGGGGGAGCAAATCGCGATCGCGTGGGAAAAACTCAAGGTAGGCTACGCCCCCTACCAGAGCGACAAGCGGCAGCGCCAAACCATCATCGTGGATGAATTTACTGGTTGGTCTGACCCCTCCGAACCGGATGAGCTGAGAGTGCTGACCGCCCCCATCGCTTCCCACGCGATCCGACAGGCTCGCAAATGTGGCAATGCCATTATCCTGCTGCTGCACGGCGATAAAAAAGGAACTGCCGGGGGGAATCTGGAAACCGGGGCGCTGGCCTCACTGATGAAAACCGCCGCCGTCCTACAGGTCAAAGGTGAGGCTGATGAATTTGGCGAGCTGACCTGGAGCGGGAAAGGCAAATTCAAAGTGCCGGGGGCGGAGCCGACTAAAGAAAACTTTCAGCGGGTCTCGATCCCAGATTCCATTAGCCCCGGTCGATTGCAGCAAGACATCAGCGACCTGCTCGACTATCTGGGCCTCGGTTTGGATGACGACCCGCTGGATGAGGTGATTGTCAAAGGCAGGCTGGCAGAGCTGCGGGATCAGATTGCCCGTCGCTTTGACTCGCCAGAATTTATCGACGCTCTGAACCAGCTTTATGAAGGGCCAACTGCACCGAGTTCTGAGGAAGATGACAACAGTTACCCCGACCCCAAATGGGACGAATTAAGAAGTAATGAAGACGCCGCTAATTTGCTTGCTTATCTAAGACGAAAAGGCTATCGGCAAAGCGACGTTAATTCCCTCAAACAGAACTGGGGACGCAAGAATGATTTCAATTCCCGTGAGGATGTTCGCTCCATTTTGTCTGAACTGGTAGCCGCCGCTATCGCGGAATGGACAGACACAGATAAGCAAGGTTTCAGGGTACTGCCTGATTGGGAGGATTTTCCCGACTGGCTCGAATAATGCTGGGGACTGGGGACCTGGGGACTATTGATTTTATTGGACTCTAGCGATTGGGCTGAGTCCCCGATGGTCCCCAAGTCCCCAGCTAGTCCCCAGCCCTTGGGGACTGATTGGGAACTACTGCAAACTTAACCATACGAGGTGAACTCATGGGTAGACGAAACGACCCATATCAAACGATTCCAATGGAGAATGTGACCTATCAACGGCAATCCTTTGTGGGTGAAATATCAACGGGCTTCTATGGCGTTTGGTGGGCACTGACTCATCCCACTAAAACGATTTTGCGGGGACTAGGCGTGGTCGGTGGCATGGCCGCGAGTTGGTTCCTGATTTCCGGGGCTGCTCATCTTTTGGTCGGCACTCCGGGAAGTGCCGAAGTCCGAACCGGAGATGTCGGTTCTTGGGGCCGTGCCGCTGCTGATGTCGCGCGCCAGCCGACGGAGAATGTCGCTGCCACCATCGTCGGCACCGATGGCCGTCAGATGCCGGTGGTCGTCCACACGCGGGAATGGTCAACCGAGGAGCCGTAACCGCTATGGCACTCAAGCTCTTCGTGATTGCGTTGGCTTGGGTGCTAGCCGTCTCGGATGCGCTGGCACCAGGTCAATTCACCTACAAAGTCTTTTTTCTAGACCAGACACTCGACTTGCAGGAGGTCAAGCCGTGGTAGTTGCGCCCATGGCGTTTCAGGCCGCCAAGCAGAACAGCGGGCTGGTGGGGTGGCTACTGGTGGGCGTGGCGGTCGCGCCCCCCATTGCCTTCATGCTGGTGTCGCCGGTCAATCAGGTCAGTGATGTCTGGCTCCATGAGGGGATGCGCCTCGCTACGCCGGAGATCAGGGCCTTCGGTCGCACTATCGTTCCCAGTTGGACGATTTTTGAGATAGAGCCACTGCTACAGCCACCGGGGGATCACTTCGCCTTTGTGCCGTTGAGGATTGTGACCCCGTACTTTCTCGATGAATCGCCACCGGGCAGCTATGACCTCACCCTGATGGACCCGGCGACTGATTCAGTGCAGGTGGATGTCCCTGCGCCTTGCGGGGGAACGGTAATCGATACCGGCTGGCATGGGGGCTATGGAAACATCGTCGATATCCAATGCCACAACGGCACAGAAATCTTCATTGCCCATTTCGCCCAGGTCTATGTGGCGACGGGGGATGCGGTGAAGTTGGGTCAGCCCATTGCTGAGCAGGGCAGCACGGGCAACAGTACAGGTGAACATCTCCATGTCGAGATCACCCCCAAGGGCGGCGAAAGTACCAACCGCGACCAGACGCTACCCATCATAAGAGAAATTATGGCGCTGTGGGAAACCGGACTCGCCGCCCCAGAACCTGTAGCCCTGACAGAACCTACCCTCAGCGATGAGGTGCTGATGAAGGCGATTGGCAAGGCGGAAGGCACCGTCGATCGCAAGCTAAACCCCGATGCCGACTACCACGGGCACATTGACCCCGGCAATGGGGCCAACAACTTAGGCTTCTTTAGCTATCAGCACGGGGCCAACTCCCCCCAGGAGGCTGACCAAAAGCAGTTGCAACGGCTGCGGAATGCAGAGCGGGAAATCCAGGCGCAGGCGGTGGGCAAGTTTGGGCAACCGCTTTCAGAGGCCGCATTGCTAACGGCCCTCGATCTGTGGAACCAAGCACCGCTGGCGGGTCAGGATTTTGTCCGGTTACTGCCCACGCCAGACCCGACACCGGTGCAAATCATTGAGGCGCGTGCCGAGAGCTTTATTGAACCAACCACGGGGGCGCTGAATGCCCCTGGTCTGGGCAACTCTATGCCTAACGTTAGGGAAGACCAGAAGCGTCGCACCGACGCCAACTTAGAAGCCTTGCATTTGTTGAGGAGAGCGCCATGAGAATCACTGTCCCGGTGGGTGTGGCAATCGTTTTGGATCGCTATCAGATGTTTGTTGCACTGATGGATGACGACACGAGTGAGGTCGTGCTGGCGCTGTTGGTGCTAGCCTCGCTCCTCGCCGATGACGACGATTGAGGCTCCTGTCTTGATCGCTTTCGCTTTGATGCTGCGACCTTTTTATGGAGAGGTGGTCAATGGAAACCTCGACTTTTCACACAGATCTGGAAACACAATGGCTAGAGAGACTGGCGAGAGAATATCAACGCCGAGGCTACTTCGTCATGATCTTGCCGACTGACGATTTCTTGCCTGATCCCTTAAAAGGTCTTGCCGTGGGCATCCTGGCGACTAAAGGTGATGAACTGCTGCTGGCGGATGCAAGAATCCGTGAGCATCTGACGCTGGATGGCGCGGCTGATTTGACGGCCATCTCTGAACGGATTAAGCAGTTGCCCAATGCTTCTTGGGATCTGGTCGTTGTGAGTCCCACCAAGCAGCAGGGAGAGCACAATGAAAGTTCTTCCTGCTAACTGGAAAAAGTGGCTGATCCACTACTGGGCTGGCCGCTACCCGGAACGCCTGGGCCATCTTTGGTCGCCAGAGGGCACCATCACCGTCTACCCGCATTTGTCCTATGCCCTCGACAATGGCAAGTTTGCCGCCACCGTAGGCGTTGCCAACGCCTACGGGTGGCAGTACGCTCCCAATCATCGACCGCTGAAGTGGGCCGTTGAACATGCGGGCGTTCAGTATCCTGCCAAGTTGCTCATCAGTCGGGCCAATATCTGGGTCAATGGAGCGCCTTGGCAGTCCCGCCTGTTTTCTGGCGGTCGGGACTGCCACAAATTCTTGAGCGATCGGGGGTTCTCGATTGCTCCCCTCGACCGACGCCGTTTGGCATGACCACAGGCGATCTCTCTCTTGTGGGGGGCGATCGCTGCTCGCAGCGACAGTAAGGAACGAAATTGCAATGAGTATTTTGCAGATGGTGAAGGTTTGGGAACATGAGTTTCCGCATCCAGAGCAGGCCGTGATGCTGGCCTTGGCCGACCATGCCCATGACGATGGCGAGGGCATTCGTCCCGCCCTTGACCGCATTGCCTGGAAAACCGGATATGCCCGACGCAACGTGCAACTCATCTTGAAACGGCTTAAAGCCTCTGGCGTTGTTGTCGAAACGAAGCCTGCAACTCACAACGAACCCGCCCACCTGAAGTTTGACTGGAGTAAGGCACAGCCCAAGCAAAGCTACGAAGCCTACAAAGCGGGTAAAGAACAGAAACTTGAACAGGGGTGCAAAGATTACACCCCTAACGAAGATGGAGGCACAAACCAGGGGTGCAAAGATTACACCCCCGACGAAGATGGAGATGCAATCCGGGGGTGCAAAGATTACACCCCTGATGGTGCTTTAGGGGTGATCGATGGATCACCCCAGGGGAGCAATGGGGATCACCCCAGGGGTGATCAGGAGATCATCTCAGGGGTGATCGATGGATCACCCAATCCGTCATTTAAACCATCAATAGAACCATCAATAGAACCAAAGACCCCCCAAGCCCCCCAAGGGGGAACCTTGTCTCCTTCGCCTGTTCAAAAAGTTATTCCAATCGGGCAAGCCGGACGAACAGAAGATTGCTTGCCAACGCCGGATTCCCCGAGACCGTTTCACAGCAATCCGACTGGAGAACCTAAAGGTTCGGGAGAGGGCAAAAGTTCCAGGCACGGCGTGTCTCAGCGCAAGAAACGCAAGCCCAAGGGCAAGACTAAGCAGGCAGCAGACGCCTACGAGCGGCGGCTGGAACTGGACCCGGAATTCGAGTCGCGGTGCGATCGCCTGCGAGAGCGCTGGGCACCGTTCATTGTGCAACTGCGGGGGCACTACTGCGACCCGCAAGCATTCAGACGCGGTTATGCGTGGCTGATTAGCGAGTGGGCTGGGGAACACCAGATGTCTCCCGCCGAGGTGGAGGAAGGGCTGATTTACTACGTCGAGAGCAAGTTAGCCCAGGTGCAGGCAGGGCAGCAACCGACATCTCCGCCCGATGGGATTCGGTTCTTCACGGGCAAGGCCGAGGACTCTGACCATCCGACGCCCTATTGCTGGCTGGCGCTGCAACGGAAGCGCGATCGCGCCGGGGTGGGCGAGATACCTGTTCGGCGCAAGAAGTATGGCATCGACAGGCAGGCATTTGTGAAACGGATGCGACAAAAACAAGCACAGCAGGAGGCGCAAAATGCTTGATTTAGAATTCTTCGGAAAATGGATTGATTTGCTGGGCGAGCACTACGGGCGGGGCATTAGCGATGATCTCGCCGAGTGCTACTACGGCGAATTCGAGCATCTGAGTGATGCTCAGTTTGAGCGTGGAGTGCGGCTATGCATGCGGCGTGAGCCTCGGTTTCCGCCCCTTGATCGCATCATCGAACTGGCAAGGACCACGGGTGAGCGTCGGGCGGAGTTGGAAGAATTTCAGCCCGATACTACGGTCTACGACCCCCATACGCCTGAAGCACTGGCCGCACGAGCGGAGATTCGCCAAAAATTAGCGGCTTGTAGAGCCGTGCGATTCTCGTTCCGAGAGGCTTCGCCAACGCCAGAGGCAAGGATGACGGCGTGAAATCAGATCAAGTCGTGCAGCCGGACTTGTTTGCTCCCGAAACCCCTGTTGTGAAGTTCACGACCACTCCTAATCCACAGGCCGAAGTTCGACCGCGCAAGGCAAAGAAAAAGAAGTGGACAAGCGCTTGAAGGATTTGTTGCATCACTTTGAAGGCACAAAAGGCCGCTGGTATCGGTTGCAGCAATTTGGCGCGATTGATGATGCGCTGAAGGAAGCGATCGCTGATGAGATTGGCATTTTGCTGGCTCTACCCGCCCTGGAGGGATTGACATCATTTCTCCCCCCAAGCCCGTGCAGTTAAGCCTGTTCGAGGGCTTCTGAATCTTCGATTTGTTAGGGAATGAGTCAAGGGAATTGGGTGTTATTTTATTCCCTAACACTTGAGGCGAACGGGGTAGGGCTTCTAGTCGTCATCGCCGTTTGATTTTGCATTATCTTTTTTGGATATGGAAGCCGCAATTTCGATAAAAAAGATATAGTAGAGGAGTGTTGCCCCAGAAGTGTCATGCTTAACTTTATTCAGAGAGGGCTTCTTGGCCCTTCAACGACACTTTGACACTTTCAAGGCAGGCGCGATTTAGATGCGATGGATGGCCTTAAAGCTGGAGTTGCGGTCGGTGTCAAAGTCGGAGTCATGTGGCTGATCGGTCTGCTTCTCTTCACATTCCTTTAGTTAGTATTTACTCCCTTCACTCCATTCTCCGTGATGACGACTACCCCTCCCGAGAACTGGCTGGCTGTCGCCGCTGGAAAAGCGTCAACCAAGTGGCTAGAGCAATTTATCCGCCGCTACCTAGCACTGCTGGAGCAAGGGCAAATCACGCCACATGAACTTGCCAGCGAACTGGAAGAGGAGTTCGCCTCACGCATGCTGAATACGCCAGCCAGGCAGAAAAATTATCGCTCTAATGTCGTCCAAGCGTTAAAGGTATTAGAGCCGAATCATCCCGCTATCGAGCTAGTCGCCCTCTCGACCGATGACTATAGAAGGCTGAATGATCAGCAGCGGGGTCGGGTGGCGCGGCGAGAAACGCAATACCTGCATCCCGATGCGGTTAACCATCTGGTCAAAATTGCTGAAAACCTGCTAGAGAGCGATGAGTGGTCTGATGTCGGAGCTGGTTTGGCGGTACTCATCGGTCGCCGCATCAGTGAAATCTTACTCTCAAAGTTCTCGCTTAAGTCGCCGTGGAGCCTGAATTTTAGCCAGATGGCGAAGAAGGCTGACGATGTCGATATCACTATAGAAATTCCTACGCTAGCCCCAGCAAAGAAGGTGTTGACGGCGATCAAAAAGCTGCAATCGGGACAGGCGATCGCTGACCTGAAACAGCAGGGGGCGTCTTCCCGGCAGCTCAAGCAGGCAGTGAATCGTCGCTACAGCCTCGCGATCGCTCAGAAATGCGATGAGTATTACAGCGGTCTGGTGCCTAACCGGAGCGATAAAGATAACCTCTACACCCATATCTTCAGGGCGGTCTACGCGACGATTGCTGCGCACTGGTTCTGTCCCCCGCAGGTTCCAGAGCATCAGTACAAGGCTGAAATCCAGGGGCATTTCACCCTTACCCAGGACGGTGAAAAGCTGCCCAACTATGCGGCGCGATCGAATTATGACGACTACGCGATCGGGGACGGCCAGGGCAACCGGGATGGGCGCTTGGGTCTGA
>NZ_JAQMUB010000098.1 GCF_028330965.1 Oscillatoria sp. CS-180
AGTCTTGAGGCGTAGATTAGGTTAGGTTCACTTCTTTTGTCGCCAGCCATCCTTGTTGTCTCAACTGTTTAGCACCATCATTACCCGCAATCGTTCTTCGACAAACCTCGGTACGTACAGTTCGAAAAATATTAGAAAACACTAACTTTTTCTAAATGGATTTTGATCTTCTTTGCTATGAATAGGAAGCTTACCCTATAGCCTAAAAGCTGGACGAATTCTATAAATTTGATGCTCAATTTCTGCATCAGTGGGGATAAACGTGAAATTCCAAACTGTTGGTTTTAGGTTTCCTGGGACCCGATCATAATTTTCAATCCACCTAGCCCTTTCTCTATCAAAATCCAAGTTTGTTATTTCTTCAGAGCGTTGTTCGATATCCCAGTCTGTTATCAACTCGGGGTATTGGCTGATATCCTCTTTGTTTGCATATCTTGCTGTAACGACGAGTTCGTATTGCCTAGGTAAAAATCGAACCGTAAAATCAGGTTCTGCAGCATCTCCCCATAGTAAAACGCTTCCAAAATCACTCTTGTTAGACGTATCTTCTATTTCAAACGGAGCAGAGAATGCAATTATTGTGTCATCGCTGAAATCATAAACTGCTTCTCTATCTTCCTCTGATGCCATATAAACATTAACAATAAACTCTCTTTTTTCGGTAAAGGTTGCGAGCGAAATAAGATTTGATTCAGTGATTTCGAAGTGGTTTTCTGCGAAGCTATCTGTCCTTCCAACATTTCCGGGATACTCGATTTCCCCCAATGAAACGCTGATAGAACCTGCGATTAATCCATACACCACAAAAGATCCGATTTTAATAATCATTTGACCATTCCGATAAGTAGTTAATTCGATTGTGGCATCTTAAGTAAATGAGCGGCAAATATTTTTCAGGCATACCGTCGCCTCGTTCTCTAGCTACTTTTCTCACATACCTGTGGCAGCTCATGAGTGAGCTTAGAGAGCCGTAACGAGTGTTGTTATACCTCTGGCGCTACCATGCTCAACGAACTAATTTTCTCTCCTAATTGTGGGCATTAGCTTATCAAAGTTGATTGCTCATTTGCCTCAACATGCCACTGTTTTGCAACTGCTCTAATACCATCAGCACTCTTAGTCGTTCCTTGCCAAATCTCGGCACATACAGCGGCATCTTCACCCTCGCCGCTACCTCCGGCTCCACACTCATCTGCTCCAACGGCATCTGTAAGCAGACTTCACCTTCAGCAGGTACTAGCCCTAATACCTTCGCTAACTCCAATGCCGCTATCTGCTCATCCAACGCCGCCTCTATTCCTTGTGTCTGCCGCAGCCACAGCACTACCTCTCGCCAAAGCTGCAAGACAATCCGTCGCGCTTGATCTTCCAGTGTGTAGGCTCCTGGCAACTTGAGTAGTGTCTGCAAGATCCTCGCCTTACTGCCGCCTACCTGCCATTCTTCGCCTGTCTCCTGATGCTTCAGCCAGCAGCTTTGCTCATCCTGCTTGCAGATGTTAAAAGCAGGCTCCAAGACCTCCCAGCACTGCTTCAGCAGATACCAATACACCTCGCTGACCCCTTCACTCTTCTCCGCCTGCTGCCGAAACCGCTTAAACATGGCCTTGAGACTTTGCACCCTCACCTCATAGGGCGTGGATTGAGTAATCTGGTGTGAAGAGAATCCTGTGGTGTACTGCACGCTGCCTCCTGCCACATACAGCGGCTGGAACCCTGCTAGTGCTGCTAGGGTAAAGTACTCCCGATCCATCCCAACAGGCGTTTGTGGGTTCCATGCCTTAAGCTCATCCAGTTGCTCTGCAACTCGTCGCCGCAGCAGATAGGCATGGGGCGGTCGCCAGTTATCCATCAATAGCTCTAGCAGCCAGTCGTTCTTAAAGGCTCCCTGAAATGAGAGTTGATGTACGAGCTGCTGTCGTTTATGGAACTGCCACTGCCAGTCACCATAGGCCAGGTCGTAATTGTCCTGCTCTTCCAACGCCACTATCTGACGCATCAGCTTGTCCAGGCTGAGTTGATCATCTGCATCCAGCCACTGAATGTACTCGCCTCCTGCCTCAGCAAACCCTGCATTGCGGGCATAGTTCTGTCCCGGCTGCGGGCAGGAGACGATTCGAAAGGGACGAGTCGCTGATCGGGAAAATTGCTCTAGCAGAGCAGCAGTATCATCTGTCGAATTATTGTCCACAGCGATGATTTCAAGGGTCGGATACTTCTGCTCAAAGCAACTTTTCAAGCATCTTTCTAACGTTTCTGCTGCGTTGTAGCAGGGGATGATGATAGAGACGAGCGGCCACTTGTCCGGTTTCATTTGAATTTGAAGGGTCAGTTCACTGCTAATGCGAATCTCGTAGCGCTCAGCTAAGCCTCGTCGCTCCAGTGCTTTCTGACTTGCCAGGGAGGTCCAGCGCAGCATCTCCAGGTCATTGCTGGACATGTTGCTATCATGCTGCCGGTAGAAGTATAGAGGTCGCTTGAGCGGATAGATTTCGGTCACTTCTGATAGCCTTAGACAAAGGTCATAATCTTCGGCTCGCTCAAAACTGGTGTCAACGCCGCCAATCTGGTCATAGACAGAGCGGCGCAGCAACCGGAAGTGGAAGATCATGAAGCCAATCAGCAGTCGCTCGGGCGAGTAGGGTACCTGACAGCGTTTGCCCAAGCCCTGCACCTGCCCATCGGCGTTCATCGTCTGATACTGCGTATAGACCATTCCCCCTGAGGTTGAGCATCCAGCACCGCGACCGTTTCTGCCAGGGTGGTGGGGGCAAGCTTGTCATCGCTATCTACCCAGCCCAAGTAGGGATGCTGTGTAGTAGCTACTGCTTGACTTAGGGAGGGAACAAAGCCTTGATGCTCGGCGGCGACGACTCGAACCCGAGCATCTTGTTCTGCGTAAGAGTGAGCGATCGCAACCGAATCGTCTGTTGAGCCATCGTCCCAAACTACCAGCTCAAAGTGGGGATATGTTTGCGAAAGGACACTGGCGATCGCTGCTTCTAGATAGCGATCGCGGTTGTAGCTCGTGATGACAATCGAAACGGGCGTCATGGGACTTCCTCAAGGCTGGAACCAGCAGGTCATCAAAAGACCTGTCAGGACATCTGCCTACTTGTTTCTTCCAGCGTGTTCCTAGCGATCCGCCCAATGTTGAAGAACGTCACTTGAGTCGATCGTTTAGGTCTTATGAAGAGAAATTCTTTTGAGGCGCGGGCTTCAAGTGACGTCCTCTTACTATCGAAATTCGTCCGCAGCCTATGACAGACAAGCACATCAGTTATGGCCGTCGCCAGTTCCGTTAGGACAAGACGGCGAGCCATCCGGCCTATGCTAAGCACCCGGATGCTATTGGGAATGCACAAACCTAGATGGCTACAGCTATAAATGTCCGGATGAAGCTTTATCCCGTGCCTTTCGAAGAGGTCGTGCTTATTGGGGAATCTTTCTGGCTATAATGCGCTGACATTCCCTAACTGAGGAAGTTGATGAGAGCGCGGAACCGAGTAGATGAACTGCTGCGGGAGCTGTCGAGCTGGAAGGCTGTGGAGTTGCGAGAGTTGAAGGCAGCGCTGGGCGGTTTGTTGGAAGCAGTCGATCAAGAGGAGAGACAGTCGGCTAAGAAGGGAGGGCGGGGTCACATTGAGGAAAAGTACATCCAGCGCGGCAATAAAAGGCATGGCCCATACCTGTATCTGCGCTATTGGCAGGAGGGGAAGCTGCGATCGAAGTATTTGGGGAAGAAGGAGTCGGAGTGAGGCTGCCAGTGCGAGACGGCATTCTCATCTGGCGCGAGTTGATGCTGCGATCGCTGATGTTAGGGAATGGATTATGAATGAGTGCTGCCGAAATATTCCCTAACACTGCCTCGGAGCGTGAATGCCGGGGACGTGCCAAGCAGTTGTTTATCGATAGGTGATGCGGTAGTGCCTTGCTCGTTTAGGGGCTTGAGGGGAAACGGACGCTGACCTGAGTGGTTTCTTGGTGCTGGTTCGAAGTGTTGATGTCTTTGCTTCAGGTTCTACTGAAGTGAGGACAAAAACGCGAGCACCGTCAGTCGCACGGAAGAGCGTTTGCTGAGAGAAGGGAATGCCCTGCTGAGTGAGGTGAGCAGTGCGGGTGTTTCTTACAGCGATTCTCGTCCCGAGAGGCTTCGCCAACGTCTCTTCAGTCATTTCGTAGTCCGTTTCGAAAATGATAATGGGACATAGCGCCATAGGCTCACCGAGTCAAGAGCTTTCACTGTAGCGCTGTTATCAATAACTGGCAGTGGTCCTCCTCAACCGTGGGAATTTGTTGGTTCTCAAGTTCGATACCTTCAAAATCACCAGGTTACCGCCAGTGACGTAACTTTCAAATTCAGCCCAGACGGCGATTTCAGGCATTGTTGCTATGGTGCCGAATCTGAGCTGTTAGCCTGCAACTCTGCACGAACTCGCATCAGGATTTTGCCGAGCTTGTTCTGTCCACTTCCATCGGCACCACATCCCCAATAGGAGAGAATGCGGGTTGTAGCCCTCTTTCTTAGCCGTCAGGTCAATGCACTGGACGTTGGCTTTGCGGCGCTGCTGTTCACCGGGTCCTTGGCAACGGTCCTTGGCAACATCAGTACGGTGTTCGCCTTTGTCATCGCCAAGATCGCTCAGGGGTACGGGTGGGTATGACTGCTGGCAGCGATGACGATGATGATCTCAGTTGCCGGTGTTGTCATGGCAGCTCTTGTGCTGGTGGTAGCGGCGTTTTGCATAGCGGCCTTCGACCTTCATGCGCCCCCCGCGATTTCCCGATTCTCTGGGCGCTGATGCTCACCGCCGCTAGCCTGATATTCGCTCTGTACATCTGCCGCCGAATGCGCGTAGGGGACCCCAAATTTGCCAGCCTATAGGTCGTGAGTCTGTTGCCATCAATCCTCTGGGGGACCAACTTCAGCGGCGCAGACCTGAGCAATGCAGACTTCACTCAAACCCTGCTGAGCGGCCTGAACTTCAGCGATTCTCCCCGCCGCTCAACTAATCTGACCAACGTCCGTTGGCCGGTTGAACAGCTAAGGTAGGCCTACTTTGGTAGTCATCGGCGCGATGCCGTGAAATAGTCATCCGGTTGTTGTTTCGAAGTGCCACATATCCAAATCCTGCAACAGCTCACCTGTTGATGTTTTGGGGCTAGCTGCAACAGATTGGGTTGAGATATCCCTTAAGTATGCCCTGATAGCGAGGATCCAACCCATGAGAACCACCGCCACCCTGAAGCGCGATCGCGCTGCCCACCAACGCCGCCTGCGAGATGCGGTGAAGCGCTTGGTGATTGAACTGGGCTACCTGGAACACTGCCTAGAGCGGGGGCTTCAGGATGTCCATGTGCAGACAGCAGCAGCGAGCATTGATACGGCGATCAATTGTCTAAACGAGCATCTAGCTGGGTGAGGAAGGTCACACCTAAGCGTCCCGGTTTCTTCTCCGTTACTCCTTACCGTTGATTTCAAGACAGACTGCTAGCCCCTCTCTCAGCCAACCCACCCCCACCTCTCAGACTTCTCAGGAAGCGATTAAGGCAGGCTTATTTTCCGGTCAGGAACGGCTCAGGAGGGGCCTGCACTATAGGAATCAAGATGATTGAAACCACCTATCAACCCAGGAGTTCAACAATGAAACGCATTGCCTTCGCCCTCACTGCACTGACCGCTGTTACTATCGCCGTTGCTCCCGCTAGCCACGCCGCCATCAATTTCGACGAACTGCGCCAAGAAAATCTAGAGAAAGACGCCGTCAACTTTGACGAGCTGCGCCAAGAAAATCTAGAGAAAGATGTGGTTGAAACGATTCAGGTAAAAGCGATCAACTTCGATGAATTGCGTCGCGAGAACTTAGACAAGGACGCTGTAGACTTCGACGAATTGCGCCGGGAGAATCTCGACAAGGACGCGGTCTTTGAAGTCGCTGCTGTTGATTTTGACGAGCTACGTCGCGAGAACTTAGACAAAGACGTGGTGGACTTCGATGAGCTGCGTCGTGAGAATCTTGACAAGGATGCGGTTTATGAGGTGGTGGCCGCGATCGACTTTGATGAATTGCGTCGGGAAAACTTGGATAAGGACGCCGTGGATTTTGACGAGCTGCGTCGCGAGAACCTGGAGAAAGACGCGTTGGCGTAGCCACTCCAGCGGAGTATCGCCTAGCTAGACGGCAGAATACAGTACTCTTCTCTCTTCTGGCTCTATCTCTCCTATCCTTTTGAGCCAGCAGAACGCCAACGACTCACACCCTCTTTTGCCCCCTCAATGCTTGTGCTGAGGGGGCTTTATTCAAGCTTGGTGCCCGAACTCCCATGAAGCAACAATCATCGCTAGGGCACCAGGGGCTTCAGCTCGTCATGGGTTGGGGCCTTTTGTGCTGTTAGCCATTTACCAGAAGGGACATCAACAGCCCTCTCGACACCGAAGCATCGAGGGGGCTGTTTCGTATAGGAAGGAAAGCATAACTGAGAAGTTGAAAGTGTCCTGCTCGACACGATTCGTTTTTGAAGCGCTGGCAAAAGACCTTGACTTGCCCGACTCCTTTAAGATAAGCCAGAAGTCCGGAGTCGGGAATCGTCAGGGTCTCCACCCGTTGATAGGGCTGCTGGGACGTTACACGTACCTGCCGATTCTTGGCAACACCTACCCAAAACCCCATCTGGTCGTTTTTGAGCAAGTTGGGATTAGCCTTAGCGGCGTGCCAAGTATCGCTGGTAACAGTTCGAGGCCGTAGCCCCCACAGTCAATCCAGCCTTGAGAGACTAACTCGTCCAACAGATCCTTCGGCACGTAGCGCTCTCGGCACAGAAAGCGATTGACGCTGTCATGGGACACCGTTTTGAGGATCTCAGCCAGTTCGCAACAGCTGGAACCTTGCGGTTGGGCGAGCAGATAGCGGACGTAGAGGTCGATCGTGCAGTGCGCCGTGGAAGGTCTTGTCAGAATACGCAACGGAATAGGTCATGCAACACCTTTGAATTTCAACCCATACATTCATTCCGTTGTCAATGCGTAACTCCTAAGGAAGTTGCCGCGCTGCTCCCTGACCTGAAGGAAAAAATGATGGCGGTTACAGACCAGCTTGACTTGAGCGCTGCTCCATCGGAGCCGCTACGCGATTACATCCTCGCCCATGCCATTTCCATCGAAGTCTTCATCCACCTGGAGCGGATTGACGAGGCCGACGAAGTGTACGACTGACAGGCGGCAGAAACCAACTATCGGCAAGCTTTACAAGATTTTGACGCCTTTCTAGAACTGATTCCTTCTGACGGTCAGAAAGGGGCCTGTATTCCTCTATTTTTGCGTAGTCTAAGATTCAACCTGCATACGATTTTCAGGTGATTTTGCTACAGAAATAGCCATTTTGTGCTCGTGACGGCGACTTATCCCCCCCGAAGGCATAGTAAGCCAGAGATGTTGATGGTACGATTCTGTTTAGTTTTTTCAAGAAAAAATCGATGGAGTCTTTCTTATAGATAGTCCCGGAGAGCCACATTTTTGGGTTCTGTCTGCTTTAGAAACTGGCATCCACTAGCCAATTAGAGAGATTTTAGAGTTTGACATTGATGCTCTGAAAATTTCTTGGTAGCTATTTTCGTTGTGTAAGGGCTGCCCTTGTTGAGCAGCCGACAGTTTGGTGTGTGAGGAATTGAGGTGCAAAAAATTTGGGGTTTTGGGGGGTATGGAGCCGTCGTTTACAGTACGGTTATGGCGCTGCCCGCTCAAGCACAAACGGCGCAGATCACGAACATTGAAATCCTTCAAACTGAGGCCGGTTTGCAAATTGTGCTGACGGGTGAGGCAGCGGCTCAGACTAGAATTTTTGAAACGGTCTTCGGCAGTACACGCATCATTGATATTACGAATGCTCAACTGGCTGAGGGAGACGCTTTCCAGCAAGTCAGCCCAGGTGAAGGGATTGAGTCGGTGACGGTGGAGTCCCTGGATGCTAACAGCATACGGATTCGGATTGTTGGGGAAACTGAACTGCCGACGATCGCAGTGGAGACCGGGGCGACTGAAATTGTCGTGGGGGTAACCGGAGCGATCGCGGCCCCTCCTGAGGCGTTACCTCCAACCGCCGAAGTTGAACCCGATATACCTCCCCCCGAAGCGGAAGCGGTCGAAGTAGTGCCGCCAGAGGAAGAGAGCTTACGGCTGGTCGTTACAGCGGCTCGTCGCCCTACTCCGGAGGTTGAAACTTCAGCTACGGTTGAAGTAGTGACCGAAGCAGAACTAGAGCAGCGACGGCCCTTGATCCGTACCGTCCCCGATGCATTGCAAACCCTGCCAGGGATTACGGTTAATCGGCTTGGGTTGATTACCAGTTCGGTTAATATTCGCGGTATTGCCGGAGAGCGGATTGGGTTGCTTGTCGATGGCGAGCGCCGTCCCAACTTAGAATTTGGTCCCGATTTTGGCAGTGTTGATCCCTTTCGGGTAGAACGTATTGAGGTGTTGCAAGGCCCTGCCTCTTCAATCTACGGGGCTGACTCATTTGGCGGCGTCGTCAACGTCATTACCAACACGCCCGATCCGGATCAGTCCTTCACTGTGACCAGCGAAACCTACGGCGGCGGGTTCTCCGAATTCAACACTAACTTGGAATTTGCTGGTCCAAATTATGTGTTTGGTGCAACCTATCGCACGGCGGGGGATGCCCGCGATGCTGATGGCGATATCATTCCTTTGAATGGTACCGAATACACTGTATTTGATTTGTATGGGGCAGGACGCTACGACATCAACGATCAGTCTCGATTTATCCTGCGGCTCGATCGCTACCGCCAGGATGATGCCGATCTCAACGGCTTTCCCTCCCCTCCCTTTATCGAGACTCGAAACGAGTTTCGGGAAACTAACCGCTACTCGTTGGCCTATATTAACGACGGCGTACCGGGCGGCACTGAACTAGAAGTGCGAGGCTATTATCAACGCAGCCGTCGCCAGTTTGAAACGTCAACGGCATTTACTATCCCGGGTCCATTTCCAACCGAAATCACGGTGCCCACCTCAGACTTGACGGATACGGTGAGCTACGGCATCACTGGAATTGCCAATACCGAGATCGGCGATGCCACTCTCACCTACGGTTACGACTTCAGCCAAGATACGTCTGAGTTTGAGGACTTGGTGAATGACATCACCTCGCCAGACGCCACCCGCGAATTTCACGGCTTATTTGCCCAGTCCGTCTACAACGTCACGGATCACTGGACGCTGACGGGCGGCGCTCGGCTCGATTTCTTCACCGCAGAGAGCGGTGACCAATTCCAAGAGGTCAACGCGGTCACGTTCAACCTGGGGACTGTTTACGAGATCACGGATGGGCTGTTGGCCCGCGCTAACTTCGCCCAAGGATTTCGTCCGCCGAGCCTGCTGTTTTTGTTTGGGAGTTCTCCTGATGGCTCGTTCTTTGCCCCGACTCAGGGGCAGGTGCAGTCCAATTCCGACTTATCGCCAGAGCGGGCCAACAATATTGATATTGGTTTGGACTATACCAGCGGTAACTTTACGGCAGGGGTGGTTTATTTTCGCAATGACATTAGCGATTTTCAGGGCTTTGAAAC
The DNA here is from genome assembly GCF_028330965.1 of Oscillatoria sp. CS-180. Lineage (GTDB taxonomy): Bacteria > Cyanobacteriota > Cyanobacteriia > Phormidesmidales > Phormidesmidaceae > Halomicronema. The sequence goes on from NZ_JAQMUB010000098.1 coordinate 9,583, forward strand.
CTTTACGCCGCCGCCGGGCCCCCCTGGCCCGCCGTCACCCTCCAGTCGAGTTGTTAATAAAGACGTCCTGATTCAGGGGGTTGCAGTTCAACGCCACCTATGAGTTTATTCCGGGACTGGTCCTGGAGGGCAACCTCACCTTCGTTGACAGTGAAGATGAGTCTGGGCGTCCTCTAAATCAGCTAGAGGTATTTCCCACGACGGCGTTGGTACGATTGACCTACGCCGATGACCGTTTCCTGGGGATGATTCAATCCCGCATTTATGGCGATCAGGGTAATGTTGTGCTGGAAAACAACGAAATCGGCCCCGGTAGCGAAGGGGCAGTTGTGTTTGATCTGACCTTAGGTTATCAAGTCATTCCACCTGTACAGCTAACATTCACCGTCGAAAATCTATTCAATACTCAATACGTCTACCCCACTAACAACTTTGCGGCCCCCGGCGCGAGGGTGCTGTTTGGGGTCAATGCCGAGTTTTAATCAGAACGCAAAAGCATGGCAAAATCCTCTCAATCCTGGCAGCTTCGAGATTATGTATTCGCTGCGTTTATGACTATCGGCATCGCGGTGGCGTCGGTAATCACGGTGCCACTCACCCTATCGATTCCGCTGCCGGGAATTCGAACAGTGGTCTGGGCTCCCTTCGCAGGCATTTTTCTGACGCTAGGAATGGCCCGACTGCAACGTTCCGGCAGTGTCGCCCTGATGATTGGGGTTTTAGCGTTGGTTCTGAGCCGCATTTCTTGGATTATCGCGGCTTTCCTGGTGGTTGCCCTGTTGGTAACAGAGGGGGTGATGGTGTTTCGGGGCGGCTTCTACGGCAAGACCAATCGCCTGCTAGGAAATGTACTGTTCTTTAGCAGCGCCACCGTAGCGGGGGCGCTAGTGGGCGCTTACGCTGCCGGCGACTTTTTTGCTGCCTGGGTGGGTCAAGTTTGGGTAATGATTCTTATGACCGTTGTTTCGGGCTTTGCGGGGGCAATCGGATGGTGGTTAGGCGAGCGAGTCGTTCAGCAATTGCAGCGGGCAGGCAAACTGGATGCTTAACCGGGATGACTCTTTAAGTCGGGGCTGGCTGTGGCGGGTGAATCCGCTATTGAAGATTGCGTTGAGTATCGTGGCGGTCAGTGTGGCGTTTGCGCTGCAAGATTGGGTGGCGGCGGGACTACTGGTGGGAGTACTGCTAGTGCTGCTGCTGACGGTGGGGTTGTCATGGCGGATGTGGTTAGGAGGTGCGATCGCCCTCCTCCTATTCACCGCCTTAACCTGGCTGCTGCGGGATTGGCCTTCTGCTATCTTGAATTCCCTGCGGCTGCTGGCAATTTTAATACCCGGCCCGATCTTTTCCTTAACCACCTCACCAGCAGAATTAACTCGCGCCCTACAAGCAGTCAAATTGCCTTCCTTTTTGGTTCTGAGCCTGATGCTGGTATGGCGATTTTTGCCAGTGGTGCAGCAGGAAGCCCAGCGTATTGTTGAAGCCAACCAACTGCGGGGAGTTGATCTCAGCCGCCGACCCGGACAGTGGTTTCAGGGGTTGTTTGTGCCGCTGATTTTTCGCATCGTCAGCTATGCCGATGACGTCACGGTCGGATTGGAAACCCGCAGCTATGACCCCAGTGCCCGCCGTAGTCTGGGCCAACCCCTACGATGGCAAAGATTGGATACGGGAGCGGCGATCGCCGCGATTGCAGTATTTGGGGCCGTCGGGTATTTGCAATGGAACCCATAATTCAGATTGAAAATCTCAGCTTTACCTACGCCAATGCCAACCAGCCTGTGCTGAGTAACATCGACCTAGCCCTGAATCCCGGCGAAATCGTTTTAGTGGCAGGCGCTACTGGTAGCGGCAAGAGTACCCTGCTCAACTGCATTGCTGGCATCGCCCCTGCCCATATTGGCGGTGCCCTCACGGGCACGATCCGCTGCCAGGGCCAGGATATCGAAACCTGGACCGTCTGCCAGCGTTCCTTCCAAATTGGAACACTACTGCAAAATGTCGAGACCCAAATTTTTACCGATACGGTTACCGACGAAGTCGTCTTTGGCCTGGAAAATCTCAACACCCCCACCCAGCGCATTCAGCCGCTGACCCAGGCTATTCTGCAAGAATTTGACCTGCAAGCCCAAAAAGACTGGTCTATCGTCCGTCTCTCTGCTGGGCAGAAACAGCGGCTGATCATCGCCTGCGTCTTGGCAATGGGCCAGCCCGCCTTGCTCCTCGACGAACCCTTTGCCTACTTGGATTTAAAAACCTCCCATCGCCTATTGCATCTGCTCAAACAGCGAGCGGCTCAAGGTCAAGCCATCCTCATCGTCGAACATCGATTGGATCTCATCCAAAGCATTTGCGATCGCGCCCTCTACATCGACCAAACCCACCTCCACCCCCGCCTACCCCCAAAATCTCCCCATCTCCCCATCTCCCCCGCCCCCAACGCCTTACGCACTTCCCCGTGCTCCCCATCTCCTCATCCCCTCCTCCAAACTCTCACCCTCACCCTCCACCCCTATCCCCCCTATCCCGATCTCACGCTATACCCTGGCCAAACTGTCCTACTCAAAGGCGACAACGGTAGCGGCAAAACCACCCTCTTACGGATGATCAGCGGCTTGGTGAAACCCACTGTGGGCAGTATTGAATTACTCGAATGCAGCATTGCAGGGAAGCGAATTGTTGAAATTGCTCAAATTGTAGGCTTTGTTCTGCAAAACCCTAATCACCAACTCTTTGCCGAGACCGTACAGCAAGAAGTGCGACAGCCCGGCATCTCTGCCTCAACAGCTGATGGCATCTTGGCTCAACTCAACCTCCAGGAACGGGCCGAGCAGCATCCTCAGTCTCTGTCTCAGGGGCAAAAGCGCCGCCTCGCCCTAGGAGCCGTTCTTGCCAGGCAGCCGAGGCTGTGCCTCATAGATGAGCTCACCGTTGGTCAGGATATTCAATCTCTACAGCTAATGCTGAATTTACTGCGAATGTTTACGCAGTCAGGGGGCACGATCCTACTTACGAGTCACGACCCGGCTGTGGCAAAGGCATTGAACGCACACATTATAGAAGTCGGGCAGAAAGGAAGCTAGCTGTTGGATACTGACATACTTTATTTACAGAGTATTTCCCACCCTCATCCAGTGCCTGCCCAAACTTCCCATCAGCAGGCTGAACTAGAACAGATGAAGTCGTCAGTAGAATCGCTCAAACACCCCAAGATTGATCAATTAATGGATTTACCGAACAGCAAACAACAACTATTTGATCGCTGGGCACCCTTTTATGACTTCTGGTTTCCCTCGGTTTTATATCAAGCCACTCATCAGCGCCTGCTGGAGTATGTCGAACTTCCCGAAGACCCTAGCGTTCTTGATATTAGCTGTGGTACCGGGCGTTTGCTTAACCGCCTAGCAGCTGCATATCCTAGCTTGCAAGGCACCGGGCTAGATTTTTCGGCTGCGATGTTGCGTCAGGCCCGGTGCTCCAACCACCATCGACCTCGCCTCATATTTGTACAGGGCCATGCTGCACCTTTACGATTCACAGATCAGCAATTTGATGCGGTTTTCAATACATTTAGCTTTCTGCATTACCTTGAGCCTCAACGGGTCTTGACTGAGATTTATCGGGTCTTGCAATCAGGAGGTACGTTTTACTGGGTTGACCCAACTACCAATACCTCGACAGGGATTGGGTACGTGCCAGTCTCTCCCAATGGCATCAGAGTTTACAGTCCAAAAATGCGGCAGCAAATGGGCACACAGGCAGGCTTTAAACACCTCAAACATCAATACCTAATGGGCAATAATCTATTAAGCATGTTTGTCAAAGTTGGCTAGCACTACGGCTGTTTGGGTTCAAAGCTGATGTCCAATCAGCTATTAAGCTCAAAACGATTGAGAGAGCAGATTTGCGTGATTGTGAATAGATATCAATGAAGTTTGCCAATACTCCATTCAAAATTTTATTCATTCAAAGCTGGGAAATAATGCTGACATGAAAATTACTATATATGGTTTGTACACTAAGGGCTTTGGCATACTGTTTTCCTTCGCATCGTTCTTCGGAACTAGTTTTCCTACTCTTTCGTCACTGACTCCGCCAGAGACAGTTGATCAAGTCTTCAAAGAAAAGGATTGTGAGCGTTGCGTCATTAGAAGTCTTGATATACCTGAAGCTGAATTGTCCAGAGCTCATTTATCGGGAATTAGGATATATGAGTCCCAGTTCTTAGACGCAAACCTAGCAGGTGCTGACTTAAGCAATGCATTCATACAGGATTCAGATCTATCAGGGGCTAACGTTGAATCTACTGACCTTGAACAGATTGATCTAGATATTGTTTATTTTGATGGTTCAAACCTAGTAGAAGCAAATTTACAAGCCTCGAGTATAGATGGTGGTTTCTTTAGAAACGCGGATTTGGCAGGCGCTAGTTTTCGTAATGCCAGCCTGTATGAAGCTAATTTTACAAACGCAGATTTGACAAACACCGACTTCACAGGCGCAAGGTTGGGTGTTGTATATTTCTTAGGCGCTGACTTAAGGGGTGCTACTTTAAAGCCAGAATATTTTGAAAACGTAATATATGACTTAAGCACACAGCTACCAGATGACTTTACTCCTCCAGCTTCTGGTATGTATCTAATTTCAGCATATTCTTACGCAGTCGGGATGCGCGGAGTTGGACTAGACTTAACTGAGAAGGACTTGACAGGCATAGATTTCAGCAGTTCCCAGCTTAATGCTGACTTTTCTAGAGCAACTTTGAACAATGCTGTATTTCAAGACGCGGATATTAATGACTCAATATGGATCGAGGCGAACATCACTAATGCCTATTTTTGTAGAACACGGTTATATTTTGGGGACTTCACTAGGGTCAACTTTCAAGACAGTATCTTGACACTGACTGACCTGAGTTCAGCTAACTTGACTGACGCTAATCTTCAAAGAGTTGATCTCAGGGGCGCAGATTTGAGTGGTGCGCTCGTTAACAATGCAGACTTTCAAAACGCTATTTACGATACTAGTACTCGATTTCCAGGGAACTTTAATCCAACAGCAGCCGGAGCTATCTTAGTCGATGAAGTGTTATCTGATTGTCCACCCATAGAGTAATGCTCTGTAATGAAGCCCAGTGGTTGATCCTTCTCTGTTTTGTTCCTATGTCTTGGCGGGCATTGTCAACTTAACTTTTGTGGTAGCCTTTGTCAGCATCTGTCAGGGTGAGCCCATGAGTATCAGCTATAAATGCCACCGCTTTCCGATTGAGAGTATTCGTCACTGTGTCTGGCTTTACTACACCTTCCCGCTGAGCTACCGAGACATCGAGAAGGTGATGCTCTATCGCGGCATTGAGGTGACCTACGAGGTCATCCGCAAGTAGCGACAAATGGTTCAACTAGGTTTGCAAGAATCAGGTGGCGGAAAGCGGGCTACTTTCATCCTGGCAATCAGAACCCTTAGACATTTCCTGAGCAAGTTGGTAGTCGTCCTCAAAATCAATACTAGGAGCAGTTTTAGGATTTTCCTGAATAGCCGCGGCTGTCAGCGCTGCATCTTGTGTTGTGGCTTTTCGAGGATCGGTCTCAATCTTTTCCTTTTTGACTTCATTGTTCATTGGTGTCAATCTCCGTTCAGATATACGTCTAAGTATTGCTGTCAAAGTAGTAGATGGACCCCAGCTTAACTATGACAATGCAGTCTATGAAATCTTAAAACGCATATTAACAGCGTCAAAAACCTGCATTTTATTCAGAGCTTTTACCTGGCTATCTACTAAATTTAAATTTACCGAAAGGCGCCAATCATAATATTTCCTAAAAGATAGATCTTGGTAGTATCTTTGTGCAGATACTCAGTGTTTACAAGTACAGTAGTGAATATACGTTAATCTTCAGACGCAGACATCAATGGCAAATACAGTATTTTCCAAGGTGATTTTATCAATATTAGTTAGACGATCGCTTGGCTGTGCCTAAAATCATAGCTTGAAAGGCACTATATCAATAGTATAAATTCGACCAAGTTTGGCTGACATCAAAATCCCTTCAATGTCCTGCTTCAATCTTTGGATAATAGCACCATGATAGGGCAAAATAAAAAGCTTGATTCCATATTTAAGACCTTGCTTAAAGCAATAGCGAAACACCGATAATTAGTTACGAGTTCCTTGGAATCTATACTATTTCCAGATATTTAAAACCGCATAGATTGAAATCATTTCGATCTGTGCGGTCTCTTCAGTATTCACTTATTAAAGTGGTAGCGGTAATTGAGGCGTTTGAGCGGCTGACCAGAGTTTTTCGTTTAGGTGGAATAGAATGCAGTGAAACCCACATCTGCAATAGTTTCGTTCGATTTAGGCTATCGCTCGCTCAATCTAGTGCAAAGTGAGGGCTTCAAAAGTTTTCAATCAAGCAACTAGGACGCTCAGATCTATGGAGTAGAAAGACGCATCGAATCGGCGGCAGACGCTTCTGGTTCATCATTCGTCAAGGTGTCCTTGATTTCCCTAAGATTAAGCTTCTCGCTCAGCACTTCACCTAAAGAATCAGCTTCCTTCTCAGTGTCAGCCGCTTCTGAACGCATACTTTGAACTTGACGACGTTGCGCTTTTTGCCGGTTGATTTCTTCAGGGCTCATATTTTCGGAACTTAATGCTTCTAACGAAGTTTCCGCCTTAGGCAAAATCGTGGTATCACGAGCGGCTAGCATTGGCGCCTGAGCCAAACTCCAAAACATTAGTACACTAACTAGAGCCAAACCAAACCTTTTAATTGCATTTAAAGGCACATCAAATTTGTAAAAAATCACGACATTTACCTCCTAAAAAACAAAAAAAGCATTCAAACCAATCAAATACGTCAAGAATTTTGACGCTTATCAATGACTCTTAAGTCGTACTGAAAGTCAGCTTCAAAAGATCAAAGGCTTCTAAGTGTTGAAGCACCTACTCAAGACATTACTGGTTTGTTCAGTGAGCTTCAATGGTCAGAGTCAGATTTTTCCTCCTGCCAGAGTCTTAAAGAACCCAAGGGACTTGCCAATCTACATTGCTTCAAAGCGCTTCTATTTATATTTGAACATGACTTTCTACGACAGCAAGAGAGTGTTTCAACAATAGAGGGGAAAACATTGATTTAGATCTTCCCTAGGAAAGATTTGAGCTAGGGAAAAGCTAAACTCAAACATGGTATTTAGGAGAGTCTAAACTTAGTCAATTTTTATTTTGAAGAGGCGCTAAATCCGAGCTCAAAAGCTGTCCAAATTGGATTCATCTTGAGGGCGAAAGATATAACTTTATGAGGATATACATTGAATAGCAGTCTGTTATAACTTAGGTACCTTAATATCAATTTGGATAGAGTTGTCATACCAACCAGTGGTATCGTCAAGTTAACCTGTCGATTTTGAATTAGGCACTGAGCTTCCGTTAAACGTCTTCGTCGAAAGCTTTAGGCGACTGAGAGTAGTCGTACGAATTGACACCAGTCGCTCAAGCGCTGCCGCATTGTTTCTCAATATTCGTTGCTGATTGTTGAGGTTGTTGAGGCTGAAAGTAGCCACGTATTGGTTCCAAGGCAGCAAGGAACTGTTGTGCTCCGCCAGGCGACTTGAAGCGTCCCATGCCCCTCTCTCTGACCTGTGTGGGCCGCGAATTCTTCGCCCGATTGTTGCAAACCCTCATGCTGTCTATGTTCTTTAGCTCAATTTCTGTAGGGCGATTGATGTTGAAATAGAGAGTTCTTCTTAGTCTGGTTAACATCAAATAATAAAAGCCCAAAACCCGCTAGATGATGCCAGATCCAGTTCAGATAGGTGATTTAAGTGAGCGAGTTATACGGGCGAACGACAAGCCGGTAATGCCTGAGGGAGATTATGTTTTGGTCGTGCTGCATCGGGCGCTACGGTGGGCAGATAACCCTGTTCTTGAAGCCGCGATCGCTCATGCCCACGCTCTCGATATTCGCATTCTTGTCTACAGCGAACTAGACGAAAACAACCCCCACGCGAGCGATCGCTTGTTTTACTTCGTGTTAGGTGCTTGGCGATCGCTCGCGATAGACCTAGCGAACCACAATATCCAATGCATACAAACTATCCGCTCAACGAATGACGAACTCAACAATAATGCACCTGATGCTCTACGGGCTGCAATTTCTCTAGCGGCTGCAGTTTATGCCGACGAAGATCCTACCCATTGGGATCGAGCGCGCCAGCAAAGACTCCTTGAGATTGCTACACAGGCCGTCTTTTGGGTCGATGCTTCTCGCCTAGTTCCAGTGCAACAGTTACCTGCAGGGCTGGAGACGACGCCAGCCTTTAGAAAAGCTCATGGTGCCCTTAGAGATCGCTATGCAGAGTGGAGAAAGCAAACAGCCGAGGACATTGCTGAATTAGTCCCCAAGGTGAAAAAGTCACCAATGTCCCGCGATCGCTACGACTTCGCTGACTATTCGGATGAGGCCTTAGCGAGGCATGTCTCCAAGTGTAAAATCGACCACAGCATTACAGTTTCAGTAGAACATCCGCCGACCCAAGCCACCATTAAGGCTCGCATTAACACCCTGAAAACCGACATTCTGACTCGCTACAAATGGATTCGTAACAACCCAGCGTTGGAACACTCCACCTCTCAGCTCTCGCCCTACCTCCACTTTGGTATGCTGAGTCCACACCAGCTTTACGCTGAAATTGAATCCCTCGACGTGCCCAAAAGCTACACGTGGAAGTTTAGAGACGAATTCCTGACTTGGCGAGAATGGTCTCACTACAGGGCGTTTCACGTGCCAAACCTGCACGAGTTTGAGTCTCTGCCTGAGGCGGCCCAGCAGACGCTGCTCACCCACGCTAATGATCCACGTCCTGAACAAGTGTCTTTTGAGGATGTGCTCAAGGGCAACACCCTTGATCTCACCTGGAACGCTGCTCAGAAAGAATGGCTTAATACTGGCTGGCTGCACAATAATCTAAGAATGTATTGGGCCAAGCAGATACTCCGCTTTACTGACAGCCCTCAAGCGGCCTGGAAAACGGCCTGCTATCTTAATGATCACCTTTCCCTTGATGGCAGAGATCCCGCTACGTATGCATCGATGCATTGGGCCTTTGGCAACGCTAAACGCGGCTACAGTGAGCGTCCGATCTATGGCTGGGTAGCACCCAAATCTGACCGGGCCATTCTGAAGCGAAAAGGCATGTCGGAATGGATCGAGGCAAGGCAGTAAAGTTAGAAGCAGCTGTTATAGAGCCCATTTGAGATCTTTTGAGTGATGCTCAAGCGCCTAGCCGCCGCTGCTTAGAGACCTCAAATAGGTTCTATAAATGGGCTCTAATCTTCTTTCCATAAAGCCTTGGCCGTTGCTGCAAGTTCAGGTACGACAGCAGACTGAATATTGGTATCCCCACGAAACTGTTGTGGTAGACCAAACTCGCCTGTCTCAGGGTTCATCGTGTAAACAGACAATGTAGATTGCTTCGGATGACCGATATACCGCATCCCCCCTAGAGCTGCATAGTCAACAATCCAACATTCTTGTACACCAATGGATTCATACTCAGCCAGCTTAGTCAAATAGTCATCTCGCCAGTTTGTTGATACCACTTCAATGACTAATGGAGGAGCAGTATAAGCCATCGCTGAGCTAGACAACCCCTTCATCCGTTCCCATTCAGCCTTTGCAAAAACAACAATGTCACCACGTCTAGCAGTGTCTCGTTCATTCCGAGAACCAAGAGAGATCAACTTAGATCGCTTAGGTACGAAGGGTAAATTTTTCTCTAAACAATGCAACCTGAGCAAATCACAAAGATTATCTGCCACATCCTCATGATTGGTAGTGGGATCGCTCATCGGCATTGGCTCACCCTCAATCAATTCATATAGACGATCGTCACCGCTATCCCACACAAGAAAATCTTGTAATGATATTGGTGATGGTGACGAGGATATTAAATCAACTGCTTGGGTCATACTGCATCACCAAATACGGTCCAAATTTAATGCAAAGATGCTCTGCCCAAGTGTCACCGTTCTTATCGGCTTGCCAATTAGAGCCTTTAGAGTGTGCTTCCTATTTTAGACTACGGGCATGATTGTGATTCTTACATCCCTTTTTCTAGGTCGTTAAACCCCGAACGTCATCCACATTGAACTGAACAGGGTTCACAAAGACCAAAGAATTCGAGGGTGTGATAGTAGATTGTGAATGGGCTGGAGTGCTGCAGTGAAAACTCTAGCCCATTCAAAGGGCACATATCTAGAGGAAACGATCGCCCACAGTTCAAGCAAGTTAAATAGTGGCAATCCTCCGAGGCGGGCCGATAGACCCACTCGCCGTTGGTGAGCGATCGCGCCTGCACGAGCCCTTGCAACTGCAACGCTTTAATCGCTCGATACACCGTTGCTAGTCCTAGCGATCGCCCTTGTGCCTGCAACTGGGCAAAGATATCTTGCGCTGTTATTTCCGTTGACGTGCTGGTCAGCAATTCATATACCCACTGCTGACCTCGGGTAAGTTTGGCCTTCATTGCAGTAAATTAGAGAATGATTATCATTCCAATTTTACCGCTTCATGCCATGACGTCTACTGAAATTGCCCCTGTGCCTCAAATCGCTACCGAAGCGACTGCTTCTACTCTGCCTGCAATGCCCCACCGTCCCCGCCGCCTGCGGCGTACCCAAGGATTGCGGCGGATGGTGCGCGAGCATCACCTGACCACCAATGATCTGATCTATCCGGTGTTTGTCATGGCAGGGGAGGGGCAAAAAGAGGCGATTCCCTCCATGCCGGGGTGCTACCGTTACACGCTGGATTTACTGCTAGAAGAGGTTACTGCCGCTTATGACCTGGGTATTCCTGGGATTGCCCTCTTTCCGTTGATTGCCCCTGACCTCAAAGACAACGCCGGTACCGAAAGCTACAACCCTGAAGGGCTGGTGCCCCAAGCAGTGCGAGCCATTAAGCAGGCTATCCCTAATCTGCTGGTGTTCACCGATGTAGCCCTTGACCCCTATAGTAGTGCTGGCCATGATGGCATTGTTGAAAACGGAGAAATCCTGAATGACGAAACTGTCGCAGTGCTGGTGAAGCAGGCTCTCTGCCATGCCGAAGCTGGAGCGGATTTCGTATCCCCTTCCGACATGATGGATGGTCGAGTGGGGGCCATCCGTCGCGCTCTGGATGCCGAAGGGTGGATTAACGTGGGTATTTTGGCCTATTCCGCTAAGTACGCTTCCGCTTATTATGGCCCTTTCCGTGATGCCCTGGATTCTGCTCCCCAATTTGGCGACAAAAAGACCTATCAGATGGATGCTGCCAATGCTCAGGAAGCTTTGAAGGAGGTGGCTCTCGATATTGCTGAAGGAGCTGACATCGTCATGGTGAAACCAGCCTTGGCCTATATGGATATTATCCAGCGCATCCGACAGAATACTACTCTGCCCGTGGCGGCCTACAACGTCAGCGGCGAATATGCCATGATCAAAGCGGCGGCTCAGCAGGGCTGGATTGATGAGCAGACAGTGGTGATGGAAACCCTTACCGGCCTCAAACGCGCCGGAGCTGATGTGATTTTGACCTACTTCGCAAAAGATGTTGCTACCTGGCTGCGGGGGTAAGGGATGAACGATGCGATGAACTTTCTAGAATGTTGCATTCTGCCTTTGTCGGATGGGACGTATCAGCTTCGGCATTTGAGTGGAGCGGTGTGGAACTCCAACGATTTGCAGTCTTGCCTCAAGACCGCTGCTAAAGCCTGGATCATGAGCCGCCCTCATCCTGCCGTGGTGATTCAGCCGGGCGGGTGGTTTTTGGGCAATCGCGCCGCCACCGTAGCCAACTGGCCTTATTGCTGCTTGGGGCTACTACCGGGGCAGGTTTACCAGCGCTTTGCCAAACAAACTGCCCTGCAGGGAAACTGGGAATCGTGTTCGTTTCAGAAAGTCTTGATCAATGACCGGGATTTTCTACTCTTAGAAGCAACTGATAACGCTACCCGTAAAAAGGAGTCAGTATGGCCAAAGCATTAGAGCGCGATCGCCCTTTATCTCCTCGGCAATCTCAGCTCGGCGGCACGGCACAAACCTATGACTGGCAATGGCAGGGTCAATCCCTTACAGTGACTTATGAAACGGTGGGCGAGGGCGACCCGGTGCTGTTGTTACCGGCCTTCAGCACCGTCTCAAATCGAGCAGAATTGAAGGATTTGGCAGCGGGTTTAGCGCCGCACTTTCAAACTACGGCCCTTGACTGGCCTGGTTTTGGGGAATCCAACCGCCTCCCGCTCAATTACAGTCCAGCGCTGTACACCCAGTTTTTGCGGGACTTTGTGGCGGCAATTTTTGAGACGCCGATCGCGATCGTGGCGGCGGGTCATGCCGCTGGCTATGCGCTGAACTTGGCCAACCAAATGAATAGTTGTCGAAAACTGGTGCTGATTGCTCCCACCTGGCGCGGGCCGTTGGCTGTCATGGGAGTTCCCCCGACAGTGCGATCAGGGATCAAGGAGCTGGTGAGAACGCCAATTTTAGGTCAGGTCCTTTACGGCCTCAATACCCAACCCGGCTTTCTGAAGTGGATGTATCGTCGCCACGTATTCGTGGATGAGCAACGCCTGACGCCAGACTACATTCAGCAGCGTCACGCAAGTACCCGAAAACCTGGAGGCCGCTATGCTCCAGCCGCTTTTGTCACAGGCGGATTGGACTCAGTGTCAAGTCGGGAGGCGTTTCTGCAATCTATTAAGTCGCTCTCTTGTCCGGTGATGGTCGTGGTGGCGGAGCAAGCTCCCCCTGCTTCCAAAGCTGAAATGGAGGCGATGATAGTGCTTCCTGAGGTGCAGTCAACTCATTTACCCGGTACCTTAGGCCAAGCTGAGGAATATGGGGACGCTGTAGCGGAAACCATTGGACCGTTTCTAGCCGCGTAGTTTTCTGGGAAGGAACGAGAAAGGACTTGTGACGATTATCCATCAGCACCACTCGAAACGGTACTCCTTGGCATCCATGACGCCCTCAAACATCGCTGCGACATGTTCGAGTTTGCTCTGGCCGTCCCCATCTCGGTCATAGAAGCGTCAGGTTGCCGTGGGAGGCTAGGTATTGCCTTTCATCGAAAAGATCGTAAAATCGCTCTTCTTGATATCCCTGTCATAGCGCGAGACCGCCTGCAAAATGTCCGTCAAACAATCCTTTCAAGCTTGATGTTACCCTAACGGTCTATAGAACATGAGGAAAGTTTTGTCAGGTCATCAGGACCAAGGCTATTTTCTGAGAATAGTAAATGACGACTTCACCTTAAATGTAGACAGTATGTGGGCAAGACCATTGAGATCTTTGAAATTAGCTGTGATCGCTCTGATGTTCAGTCTTTTAGCAGGACAGCAATACCCCGTTCAAGCCAACTGCAACGATTCTGTAGGCAGCTTAGAGTGGCATGAGCCGATGTTTGCAGAGCATTTTCAGGCACTCCAGCAACGAGATGATTATCCTTGGGGAAACGTTCCTATTTACGATCGCATTGAAGGAAGAAGCATCTTCTTAACCGAGAACTTTGAGCAACTCAGCAGTGCTGAAAAGCGACAAGCGTTAGATGTGCTAGTTGACTACAACATCCAGAACTATCTGACGCCTGAAGAATATGAGCAAAAGCTTTCCGAGAGAGGTCTGGGCCGTCTGCCGCATCGGGTTATTGCTAATGATGGTCGCCTACTGTCTGCGGTCTATGACGGATGCACCCGGTTCACACTCCTAACCGAGCGGGAGCGGTATGGTTGGGCATATGTGAATCAGGGGCGTGGCATCATTCCTAATCCTGCGCCAGACAGCCAACTCCGGAATGCTGGCTATCCTGAATGGCGACAGGTTAACGTTCCAATTAATCCAGCAGATGAGCGATCAGTTCGTCTAAGCTTCTGGAATTCGGTTGGTTATGAGCAAAGCAACTGGTGGATCGCCTGGGTTCCTGAGCAAGGCTACTTTGAGATCAACGTGCCGGAGAACTACGATACGGCTCGTTTAGAGCAATATTGGCAAGTGGCCGATCCCGGCTATCGTTATGTTGTCGTCAGTACAGATGGGACTCAACTAGCAGATAAGCGCTTTTGATGGTTCTATCGCAAAAACAAAATTAGGATATAAAACCCCTCTTCTTTATCTACATCTATGCAGTGTCACCGAAGATTTGGAGCTCTGGCGAAAATTACACAATGGCGAATGACTTCGATGGGAAAGCGGTGATACTGATAGCTGACACTCATAGTCTGGCCTCGACGGATGTTGACACAGGCTACTATGGACAATGCCGCTTCGACTCCTTCCACACGGCTCGACGGATTCTCAAAGGGTACGAAGCGATGGCGATGATCCGCAAAAGACAAATCCAAAGTGTCGATAGAGGGATGTGACAAGACAGCTCTCTGTCATCCAGGAAATTTTCGGTATCGCTTCGTAGATACAGATAAGGAAGAGGAGCTTTAGACCCTGACTTTGTTTTTGCGACAAAACCGAACATAGCTTTAGCTGTTTCATTAGAACCAGACAGCTAAAGCTATATTTCACAATAAAGCGGTTTAAGATGGTCAAACAATTGGTGACGCACTATTGCAACTCAAAATTTTGAGCGATCGCGCCAAACTTTACAATCATCAACTTTGATGAGAGGTTCCTGTAAAATAGAACTTCTCTGGAAAAGAATTCTCGTTCGCATTGCTGCCATATCTTTAGGGTGGTGATAAAGCGTTCAACGGGCTGGAAAAATGGGCTCATACCTTGCTAAAATCTCGCTTCTCAGCGTTCTTACCTGTTTTTTAATCATCGACTTAAAGGACAACGCCGAAGCTGCTGCACAGCTAGAAACTACGCGCAATTCATCAAGTTACGAGGTGTTGAACAACACCTCAGACTTAGCGATGGTTTTGCTAAAAAGGCAAACCTTCTATGGTTTCACTAACTCATCTGATAATTTTGGATCCTTTCATGTTTCATCTTTTGAAAAATTAGCTCAGAATTCTCAATGGCTAACTCAAGATTCAATTACTAAAATCCATAATGAAAAGCACTTGCAAAATTCCTTTTCGGCAAGCAAACGAGAGACAGCAAACTTAAACCTAACTGATTCTATTAATCAAGAAAACACTACTGACTCAGAAGAATTAGACGCTGTGCCTAATGCAGACGCTGCTTCACCAACTCTTCCGAGCCTTGGTGAACTACCAAACCTCAATCCGGGTGATGATCTGCTGGATCTTCCAGACTCTCCTGAAGTGCTAGAGATTGATGGCGTTATCCCGTTGACTCTAGAACAAGCGATTGGCCTGGCAGAAACAAACAATCGGTCGTTACAGATTGCCCGAACCGGATTACAGCGGGATCAAGCCTTGCTTGACCAGGCTAGGGCTCAGCTCTACCCCACCTTAAGCTTGCAAGGGCAGGTCAATCGTCAACTTGACCCTTCAACTGAAATCTCGACAAACGCTACACGCAATCAGCTATCCTCCCAAATTGCAGAAACCGAGGCAGCCATTAATACCATTGAGAACATTCTTCCCAACGTTACTGATCCGGTAGACGAAATTGTTTTAGCGCTGCGGCTTTCCGATCTGCAGCGCAGTTTGCAAAGCAACCAAACTACATTGAGGCAATTAGATAGCTACCCCACAACAGTTATCTCTGGCAGCGTCCAAGTTGACTATGCACTATATTCTCCGCAGCGAACTGCTGGTATTCAGCAAGCCGAAGCTCAGGCTGAGTTCACAGAACTTGAAGTCAATCGCTTGCAAGAGGAAATTCGCTTAGAGGTCACCAATGCTTATTACGATTTGCAAGATGCAGAGGCTCAAGCAGAGATTTTTAGGGCCGATATTGAACGTCGTAGTCGTAACTTGAGAGATATTGAAGCGCTTTTGGGGGCCGGCCTAGCGACTCGGCTGGATTTACTTAACGCTCAGGTCGAGTTAGATGCTTCTCAACAAAACCTGCTTAATGCTGAAAGTCAGGTTCGGTCTGCCCAAAGTGCCTTGGTTCAGATTCTTAGTGTTCCTGCTGGATTTACAGTGACAGCGGCTGAACCCGTAGCAACGGTTGCTCCTTGGAGACTTTCGCTAGAGGAGACAATTTTTTTGGCGTTACAAAATCGGGTAGAACTCGACCAGCAGTTAGCTCGACGAGAGGTCGCTGAAGCTCAGCGCAATGCGGCTTTGGCAGGTAGGCGTCCACAAGTCAATCTGTTTGCTACTTACGATGTTTTAGAGCTATCGTCAGACGATCCTCGGGCTTCTGCTGTGGAGGGATTTGGAGATGGATACTCGTTAGGACTTACAGTCAACTGGCTTTTGCTGGATGGCGGTGCTACTAATGCCGGTGCTAGGGCCGCCGCCGCCAATATTGAAGCTGCCGAACTCCGGTTTTCTGAAACCAGTAACCAGATTCGCTCTGAAATTACCCAAGCTTACGCCAGCTTACTGGCCAACACAGAAAATCTAGCGACCGCTCAGAATGCTGTTAGGCGAGCAGAAGAAGCCTTGAGGATTGCTCGACTCCGCTTTCAAGCAGGGGTTGGTACTCAGTCTGATGTTCTGGACGCCGACTTTCGTCTCACCGAGGCACTAGGAAATGTCAAGACTGCTACATTAGGTTACAACCGGTCTGTCGCAGCTTTGCAACGGTTTATTGGTATCAGTGCTGACCAACCTGAGCCAGAGCTCGAATGAAGCATCCTAGTAGATTTACGGGACTCGCACTCAATGAGGTACCCGTTCTAGTTGTTTCATGGTGCTCTCTCTTTTCAAAATTTCTGGTTCAGGATCAAGGCTTTTCTAATGCATGTTCGGAACTTACGCCCTAGCGAGCTTAACCAAGTATTGATTTTAGGATTTGCGCTCTGCGGAAATTCTCTAGCCCAGAAAATCGCTGAAATTGAGTCAGTCAGCCGGTTTATTACTGACGTTGGCGCACCCCAGTTTTTACTGCTGATGCTTGTAAATAGCTTGATCAGCATCGTCATGACGGTGACCCATACTCTTCTAGTTGATCGGTTTAACCGGATTAAATTACTTACAGCAACCTGTTTTGGGTTGGGATTGGCCTTTGTTTTACTCAGATGCCTCTTCATCTTAAATGCCCCACCCTGGTTAAATAATTCTCTTTTTTACTTACTTTCTGAGCAGCAATTTACTTTTTTCCCCTTGGTGTTTTGGGTCCTGGCAACCGACCTTTTTGAGCCCCGCCAAGCGAAAAGACTGTTTCCTTTGATTTCAGCTTTAGGGTTGTTTGGAAACTTAGTCGGAATCTTGATAGCTGCTTTCTCACAAGACCTTTTGCAACGAATTAATAGTAATAGTGCTGAACTGCTTATCTTTAACGCATTTATCTACCTGATTCTATATATGATTTTTCTGTTTAACCTGCAAGACGTACAGCTCAGGAAAACTCAAACCCAAACTCAGTCATTCAAGAAAACCTTAATGGAAGGCTGGGATTTTGTGACATCCATACCTGCTTTCCGGTATCTAACGTTCTCAATTTTAGCGGTGGTGGTTTGTGAAAATATTTTTGACTTTCATATGCTGTTCACCTCTGCATCAATTTTTACTGACCAAAACAGCTACCAAAAATTTTTCAGTGCATTTGTGTTGATTCGAGTGATTGGCTATCTGCTTTTTGAATCTGTTTTTACCCGCTTGCTAATCAACAACTTTGACCTCAAAAATTCGTTTTTGTTAAGCCCTATAGCTGCTACCGGGGCAGCATTGGTCGCGATCGCCAGTCCTGGATTATGGGGAAGTGTTGGTGCAGTGTTAATGCACAACGTGCCACTTTACACAGTTGACAAAACGTCTAGGCGATCGTTTCAGTCGTTCGTTCCAGAAGAACGGCGCGGACGAGTCAGTTTATTCTTAGATTCATACTTGACTGCAGCCGGAGCTATCCTGACGGTTTTGATTGTGGGAGGAATCATTCTAGTCAGTCGTGTCTTTGGAATAACAGATTACTTTTATATTTATCTAAGCTTGTGCCTGTTAGTCGCTTTGATTGCTTTATTCTCTATTCTCAAGATGCGTGCAGTGTACGACTCCAGCCTCTTTCACTGGCGTCTAAAAAGGCGACAACGTAATAAAAAAATAGTTGATAAATTAGATTTATAATTGATAAAATAGCAGTTTAGAGAACGTTAGTGGAATGTTGCTAATAATCGAGTCGCCATGGAATCATCCGCTCAGCAACGCCTGTCCAAAAAACTAAGTCTTCGAACAAAGCTTCTGATTGGATTTACGCTTCTATTCAGTGGTGTGTTTGGTCTCATTTTTTATTGGTTTTATACATTTACCATCAACAAAACATCTGAACGATTGTATGCGGACATGCACCAAACCATAATAGGTGCAGCAAAAGAAATCGATCCGCTGGAAGTGGTCGAACTGTATGAAGACGGTTTTGCCTTTAAAGATAGCTTGGCTGATGGGGAGATTCCAACGGATCCTATTTTTCAAAAGCATCTTGCCTTATTTCAAAAAGTTAATGACATTGAACCGCGAGCTTGGCTATATACCTATGTCGTGGTTGATGAGAAACCTGCAGAGTTCGCAGCCAATGTCAATCCAGGTTCTCCCGGAAATCGCCCTCCCACAATAAGGCCGGATGAACTGGCAAAGCTTACGGAAAACGATGTTGTATCTACAGTTTTCTTAGTGGATCTTTGGGTTAGACATGATCCTTCAAAAGCCGCGCAATTTCTCAGGGCTATTCCCTCTAATGAATTTCATCTCCAGGCTTTTGAAAGACAGGATTTGGTTGATCGTCCCCTCTATGATGATGGGCTATTTGGTAGTTGGATCACGACCTACCTGCCCTTAAGAAATGCTGAAGGGGAAACTATTGCGGTATTAGGAATTGATTTTCAAGCCAGCTATGTTCAGCAGGTTAAAAATGCCATACGTAATCGAATGTTGGTGGGTTTTTTCGTTATCTATTTATCGCTTTTTATATTAGTTTATATTCTTTCAAGCTTTCTCACTAGGCCAATCATAAAGTTAACTAGTGCGGCTGAGAAAATTGGAGAGGGTGACTATACTTATGATTTTAAGACATTCCGTCATCGTAGACTACCGGATGAAGTCAGTACTTTAGCCGAGGTTTTTGTCTTAATGGTCAGTAAAGTAAGGCGGCGTGAGGAGTCGCTTAAAATGCAGGTGCAAGATCTCAAAGTAGAAATTGACGAGGTTAAGCGTAAGAAACAAGTTCAAAAAATTATCGACAGCGATTTTTTCCTGGATCTACAATCAAAATCCAAGAAAATTCGTTCTGCAATGGAACGAGCCAATCAAAAAAATAAAGGCCAGTGAACTTATTGGTCTAGATAGAGTAGGGACTGGTACCGCTACGCGGAACTCAAAATGCAAAATACTCTACCCTTTGAGAACGCCAAAGGCGAACGAGAAGCGCAAAGCTCTACTGAATTCAAAATAAAGTAGGTCAGCTTTTCTAGAGTTTTGCATGGTGAGCATGTTTCTGGCGTAATGTACTAACCGTCAGGATTCAGATGTGGCGATCGCACTCTTCTAACCAGCCAGCCGCTATTGTTTGCAGTCGTGCCCCTGCATTTCCCAATGAATAACCCTGCTCTAACGCCTCTATTGCCTGAGCATAGTGTTCTGCAAGCATCAGCACTCGCCCGTGGGCAAACCATGCCGCCGCCTGATCTTGAGCTAGCTCAGTTGCCCTAGTCGAGTGAGCAATGCCTAACTCGTAGTTATTAAACTTTTCTACCCATACTCGTCCAACCGTAACCCAAAGACTCCAGGACATGGGAAAAGCTGCTACCATCTCTAGCAACATGGGCTGTAAGAGCTTTAGCCGACCTGCTGCGGGCAAAATCTCACAGCAGGCACGATAAATTTCGCGATCGCACTCCTGTTTTTGATAACAGTGCATAATAGTATCTGCCGCCTTCTGTACCTGCCCCAACTGAAATAGCAACCGCGCATAAAAATACCAACCGTAGGGGTGATTAGGATACTGCTCGACAAATCGCTGCATGACAGCTTCACCCGCGATTCGTTCACCCTGAAACACATGACAGCAGGCTAATAGATGGTGCGCCTCAGCTGACTGAGGCGCTAATCGCAGCACCGTACGAATGAGTTCCAACGTGGCCGCTCTCTCGTCATCTAAAACTAGGTGCTGCTGGCAGCGGCGACTAGCTAAACGTAGTAAAACTCGAAAATCGCTTGGAGCGTTCTTATAAGCTTGCTGTAGGCGCTGTTCTGCTGTTTTAACCTGGTGTAGCTGTAGCAGCGCATCATAGCTATAAATGAGGGCTGTTACATCGTTGGGTTTAAGCGATAAAACCCTATCGAATGACCGCTGGGCCGCCAAGGGCTTTTCCAAACGGAGCTGTATCTGGCCTAGTAATAACCAGTGAACACTGTTGTCAGGATGTTTCAGAACAGCACTTTCGAATGAGTCAAGGGCTGTTTGCCAGCGGCGCTGACATTGGGCAATTAGACCAGTAATGTGATAGCGAGTAGCATCGTCTTGCACCCAGGCTAGGGTTTGTTCATACAGGCAAATTGCGTTCTTTTCTTTCCCGGTCAAATGCCAAAGATGTCCCAGCAGTAATCGAGCTTCAATGACTTGCGGCTGACGTCTAACTACATAAGAGAGTTCGTCTATCGCTTGCTGCCATTGGCCTATCTGGTAAAGCAGTTTGGCTAATTCAAATCGTTTTTTCCAGCCGGAAGGATAGGACTGAATATACTTAGTTAGCGTTCTCAACTTTTGCTGTTGCCGAATAGGCTTTTGATCAAGCACCAGTTGGGCGTTTAGGTCCATGCCATTGGCATGGGAGACTGGTACCAAACATGGGGAAGGGTTTCTAGACATGTGGCGGATACTCCGTAATCAATAGATGCGGATTGATGCAGTTTTGGCAAAGATTTTTCCCATAGTTGCTGCGCTGATGATGCGGTAGTTGCGATCTCAGCTTTTGAAAGTCCGGCCAAATATTGTTTCAGCTGTTTACGCAAAATGGAGCAGGCTTGTTGCGCCCGTTTGCGAGCATTATCTTCTGAGATCAACAGCTGCTGGGCTATGTCTTTGTAAGGTTTTTCCTGAAGAAATCGGAGGATGAATGGCTGCTGTAGGCGAGGCGGCAACTCTGAAATAATGTGATGCAGATACGTTTTTAATTCTTGCTTGAGGAGAGCCGTATTAGGTGAGGGAATATTAGTAGAGGTAGCAGAATTGGCGATTACCTCTTCGAAGTTGTCTACGACAATCACTTCACGACGATGGGCACGGTGTAGATCCACACAGAGGTTATGCGTGAGCCGAGTTAACCAGGCTTTTGGGTTAGTAATTTCGTCAGCATACTGTGGCCACCTGCCTCGGGCTTTGAGCATGGCGCAGCTCAAAGCTTCTTCGGCATAGGTTCGATTGCCGCCCATCCAGTGCAAACAACGTTGGAACAGATAGGTCTTGTGCTGTAACCAAATTGGCCAAAACTCTGGTTGTTCTTGAGTAATCCTCAGCGGTTTGGGG
>NZ_JAQMUB010000099.1 GCF_028330965.1 Oscillatoria sp. CS-180
TCACGGTCCTACACGGATGTCGCCAGTGAGCACTGCGATCGCGGCTACCTTCATCCTTCAGCTTTGGCCTGCGCGCTTGCCTAAAATGTGTAGCTCAAACTGTCGAGAAAGTTCTTCGCACACTTTGATTCCGCGAATGCTGTTGCCCCGTCGGTCCAAAGGCGGGGAAAAAACGGCAATCCCCATGCGATTCGGCACAACGCCGATAATGCCTCCCCCCACTCCGCTTTTGGCTGGGAAGCCAACTCGATACACCCAGCCGCCCGCAAAATCATACATGCCGCAGGTGTACATGATGCTGAGCAGGTCGCGCACGTAGTCAGCTTCAATGGCGGTTTCGCCAGTTAGGGGATTGACACCGTTATTGGCTAAGGTAGCTCCCATGACGGCCAAGTCGCGGCAGTCTAGCAGCACGGAACATTGCTGGAGATACAAATCGAGAATTTGGCTAATATCCCCAGAGATCATGCCGAAACTGCGCAGCAGGTACGATATGGCCCAGTTATGGTCGCCGTTCATGCGCTCTGAGACGAAAGTGGGGGTATCCACAAAGACCCGGTGACCGATGTAGCGATGATACATATCGAGAATGCGATTCAAACGATGGGCGGGTCCCTGCCCTTTAATTAAGCTGGTGGTGGCGATCGCTCCGGCATTCACCATGGGATTGTAGGGACGTTTGGATTTGCTCTCGACTTTGATGATCGAATCGTAAGCGTCGCCCGTGGGTTCCACATCCACTTTTTCTAGAACTTCATCCCGTCCCCAGTCTTCCAGGGCGAGACCATACGCAAAGACTTTGGAAATGGATTGGATCAAAAAGGGTACGTGCCAATCGCCGACTGAACAAACCTGTCCCGATGTGGTCGCGATGCTAATACCGAAGGAATCATGACTAATCTCCGTCAGATCGGGTTCACTGGTATAGATTTCTCCCTCACGCCAGGGAAGATACTTGTGGTATAGCCGCTGGAGGCAGTCTAGCCACAAGGCTTCTTCGGGTTCGTCCAGTGCGGCGGCCCGATCAGCCGGGATAGGCCATGAGAGGACGGGCTTCTGCTCTTCCTGCTGAGCATTGGGCAATGGTTCGCTAACGCTCGGCTTGAAGAGGTGCAGGTGAAACTGTTGAGACAGTTCTTCGAAGACATTGACGCCCCGCCAGCTTTTTTTATGCTCGCCCAGAGGCGGCGAAAACACAGCGATTCCCATTTGGTGGGGCACCACGCCGATGATGGCTCCAGCCAAACCACTCTTGGCGGGAATGCCCACCTTATAAGCCCACTGCCCTGAAAACTCGTATAGGCCGCAGGTATACATCACACTTAGGATGTGTTTGACGTAGTGAGGAGCGATCGCCTGTTTGCCCGTCACAGGATTCTTGCCGTCATTAGCTAAGGTTGCGGCCATCACCGCTAAATCTTGACAGGTGACCTGTAGCGAACACTGCTGAAAGTAAAGCTCCAAAGTTTCGGCAATGTCACCCTCAATCCATTCAAAGTTGAGCAGCATGTGAGCCAGTGCTCGATTGAGATGGTCGCTGGTTCGCTTGGAGTGAAATGCCGCTGCATTCACCGAAACGGCGCGTCCCATGTAGGTCGCAAACATCTGGCGCAGCCGATGAGAGCGTTCCTCAAGGCTTTCTCCACCAATTAAGCTGGTTGTGATGATGGCTCCCACATTGACGAGCGGATTGTATTGCTGGCGAGAAATTTCCTCTGGCTCGATAAGTGAGTTGAACGGATCGCCTGTCGGTTCTACCCCGATCCGCTCTAGCACTTCTGCTTCACCCCAATCTTCTAAGGCCAATCCATAAACGAAAGGTTTTGAAATGGACTGTATCGTAAAAGGCTGTGAGGTGTGACCAACGTGGCTCTGCTGACCGTCGGCGCTCACCACGCTGATGCCAAACCAGTTGGGATCGGCCTTGGCCAACTCAGGTAGATAGGAAGCCACAGCCCCTTGGTTGAGGGGTTGATATTGACGGTGCAACTGTTTGAGAAAAGGGGTCAGTCGTTCAAAGTCCACCTATTTTTCGCCACCCGTCTAACCGCCGATCAGGCCCTGCGCTTCTAGAAACTCCCGAGCGACTTCATCGGCCTCGCGTCCATTGCCCGCGACTTCCCAATTGAGGGTCTGCATCGTGTCGGCATCGATCGCCGCTGAAAGTTGGTTGAGCAAATCAGCAACTTCGGGATGCTCGTCGATGATTTCCTGCCTCACGATGGGAGCAGCGGGATAAGGCGGCCAGAAGCTTTTATCATCTTCCAGGACCACGAGGTCAAACGCTGAAATTTGGCCGTCAGTCCCAAATCCAGTCGTGACGTCGATTTCTCCTTCCTCAATGCCTGAATAGAGCAGTCCCGGATCTAAGGCAACGACTTCCTTGAAATTGAAACCGCCGTAGGTCTCTTTCAAACCGGGTAAGCCGTCGTCACGCTCGGTGAACTCCTGAGTTGTACCAAAGACCAACTCGCCTCCCTTGGTCGAAATATCACTCACCGTTGTGATGCCGAGTTCGTCAGCTTTGGCCTGGGTCATCACCAAAACGTACGTGTTGTTGAAGTCGGTTGGCTCCAGGACCGCTAAGCCGAACTCCTCGGTATAAGCGTCTTTGACCGTGGAGTACACTTCATCCGCGCCCATGCTGGAGTCAAACTCCATGCCGAGGTGAGTGAGCAACGCGGTGCCCGTATACTCCGGATACACATCAATTTCACCATTGACGATCGCCTGGTGATTTTCGCTAGAGCCGCCTGCGGGCTTGTAGTCAGCGTCGAAACCGGATTCGTCCAATAGAATTTCGTAGAGGTTGCCCAGCACGTATTGCTCGGTAAAGTCTTTGGAGCCAATCCGAATTTTGGGGGCATCAGAGCTACCGCCGCCGCTACAGGCAGAGATGACAGCCATGGATGTGCCAAGCAGAACTCCAACAAAGACACGTCTCTTGAGCATAAGTGTTCTCCCAGAAAGTATGAATAGACAATATCGCAAAAGGCAGAAGAAGCAGGGGTATGGCAAATTAGCGGGCAGACTATCCCTTGATCTGAGACGCAACCGGGGGGGATGAGGTCGCTTTCAGTTGGGTTGGGTTGGCTTGACGAGCGCGATAGCTCAAGATGAACTCGTAGCCCGTGATGAGGGCGATCGCCAACACCGAGGCGGTAATGAGCACCACGCCGATGCGAAACTGACCGACCTGAGTGATGATGCCGATCGCCAGCCATATCAGCGACGCGATCGCCAGCACACTGGTTATCAGCGTCATTGCAAAGGCCCAACGTCGGGGCCGGGGCAGCATAGCGGCTAGCAGACTCAGCAGCAATACGGGCAAGCCAATAGCCCGATACTCGCTGTGCAATCCTGTCAAAACGGTCGGCGTCCCTGCGGCATCGACAGAGATATCCCACGGCAACAACACGCCAAAGATCAGCGGCATGATGGCGACTGCTAACAATACCGCCATTAAACCAATGGCGGCCCGTGTCTCTTCCTTCAGCCCCTTGGGTGTAGCCCAGCGTTCTAACCGACCAAAGGCTTCCTCAAAATAGAACGCCAGCAGAGTAGCCGGTAGGGCTCCGGCCAGCATAATGTGGTCGCGGTTCAGGGCATGACCTCGCAGGATCAAATCTCCCAGGCCGCCACCGCCGATAAAGGCCGCCAGGGTAGCGCTCGCCACTACCACCACCGCCGATGTGCGAATGCCCGCCATGATAATGGGCACGGCGATAGGCAGCTCCAACCGCAGCAGAATGTCGCGATCGCGCATCCCCATCCCCCGGGCCGCCTCTTTGGTGTTGGCATCCACCTGTTCAATCCCCACGGTGGTGTTGATCAACACGGGCAAGGTGCCAATGAACCCCAGCGCCAGCAGAACAGGAGGGGTACCAATCCCTAACAGCGGCAGGGCCAACGCCAAAATAGCCAAGCTAGGAATCGTACGGCCAATTTTGCTAACGGTCAGCAAAATTTCTCGCAGCCACGGCAAGCGCGACCCCATAATTCCCAACACTAATCCCAACACAATTGAGATAATCAA
Source organism: Oscillatoria sp. CS-180 (assembly GCF_028330965.1). GTDB lineage: Bacteria > Cyanobacteriota > Cyanobacteriia > Phormidesmidales > Phormidesmidaceae > Halomicronema. Next base: position 4,037 of record NZ_JAQMUB010000099.1, read on the forward strand.
GGCGACAAACGTGATCATCAAATGCTGTCCCAGGGCCGTTGTAAACACCTGCGACTGTTCGATGATGTAGCTGAACATGTCTCCTAGCATCCGTTCCCTCCTACCTCGCAGCCGAGCCTGGCAAGACCCGCTCTATTCGGCTAATGATCTGATCAAACACGATGGCGAGGAGGGCAGCTCCGATCGCTCCGGCCACAATTTTGTCATTCCGAGTTCCACCGGCGGAAATCCCTTCAAAAACCAGGCTGCCTAAGCTATCTGCACCAAAGAAAGACGCTAGGGTCGCCAAGCTAATTGTAGAGACCGTGGCAATCCGAATGCCCGCAAAGATCACCGGTAAGGCCAGCGGCAGCTCTACGTTGAAGAGAATGGCGCGATCGCGCATCCCCATCCCCCGAGCGGCTTCAATGATGGACTGATCGACACCGTTGATACCGACTGCCGTATTGCGGATGATGGCGAGCAACGAGTAGAGCGTCAGGGCGACGATGGCAGGGGTAAAGCCAATGCCCACAATCGGGACGAGGACACCAAACATCGCTAGGCTTGGCACGGTGTACAACATGCCAGCAAACTTAATGACGGGGTCATAAAGCGCCTCGACCCGGGTAATCAAAATGCCAATGGGAATGCTAATCAATATGGCGCAAATGAGCGTCACGAGCGTAATCAGCAAATGTCCTGCCAGAAATTCCAGCACCCGATCTGGACGACCTACGCCAGGGACGTAATACAGCAGGCCATCTTTGATGCTGATTAGAAATTCGACCAAGTTTTCCATAATGTTCCGAATAAAAGCCCAGGCTTTATGTCGTTGTGTTCAGCGGTTGCGAGTCGCCAAAAGACTCAGGGGCGATCGCGCTATACGTCATCGAGCCATGGCAACCGTTTGGTTTTGCCGGATCAAACTTTGAGCGTCGTCTGCCGAAACCATACCGGTTAACCGCTGATGGTTGTCGAGCACGGGCAAGAACCGAATGCCATAGCTGAGCATGGCGGAAAACGCATCCCGCATAGTCGCCTCTTCTTCCGTGGTCGCAATCACATGACTGAGAACATCGGCAGCCCGTTTACCCGGCTGAGTTTGAGCCTCCTCAAGCGTGACATAGCCCAACAATTTTTGCTGATCGTCGATGATGAATACGCTATCCATCTCGTGCTGACGCATACGGCCTATTAGCTCGGTGGTCGTGTCGGCATAGTAGCCCACGGTGGGATTCGTCTGCATGGTCTCACCAACGCGCACCAGCGTCAGCTTCTTCAAACCGCGATCCGACCCGACAAAGTCCGCCACGAAGGGATTGGCTGGGCGCGAGAGAATAGCCTTAGGCGAATCAATCTGCTGCAAATCGCCGCCCACTTGCAAAATGCAGATGAGCGTGCCCATTTTGAGCGCTTCATCAATATCGTGGGTGACAAACATGATGGTTTTGCGCAATTGCTTTTGCAGCCTAAGAAACTCGTTCTGCAGGCGATCGCGCGTAATCGGATCGATCGCGCCGAAGGGTTCATCCATCAGCATGACGGGCGGGTCGGCAGCGAGGGCCCGCGCCACACCCACGCGCTGACGCTGCCCCCCTGAAAGCTGTCGGGGATAGCGGTCTCTAAACTGGCCGGGATCTAAACCGACGATCTCCAGCAGCTCATCTGCTCGCCGATACCGCCTTGCTTTGCTCCAGCCCAGCATTTCCGGCACCAGCGCAATATTGTCTCGAATGGTGAAATGAGGAAACAGACCAATTTGCTGAATCACATAGCCGATATTGCGACGTAGCTCAGTAACATTCTGTTTAAGAACGTTGCGACCCCCCACAAAAATGGCACCACTGGTGGGTTCAATGAGTCGATTGACCATCTTCATTGCGGTCGTTTTACCACATCCAGAGGGACCGATGACAACACAGGTTTCTCCTTCCGGCACCGCGATCGTCAAACCGTTTACCGCAGGTTGGGGCGAACCCGGATACTGCTTGGTCACGTTGTCGAACTGAATCATTGGGTCTATTTCGTTCATGCCGGATCACACACTAGTTTTTTCTTATCCTGAATATCAGGAAATATTTTCGTTCAACCTTACTTTTGGAAAAAATTGACGCCTGTCTCAAACGTTACAGAACAAAGTTTAATGCTCTTCAATAGTACAGCTTTGTTGTCGAATACCTGTTTTTGAAAGCCGTTTACTTAATTTTTCTTTGATTCTGTTAAAAAGATTGAAGCTTCAAAGATTCTCAAGATAGCTGCACTTTTACGAACCGTTTCTGTCTAGAACCTTTTCAACGCGACTGATTTCTAACGCTTGATTTTGCTGTACAAATGAACACTTTTACAGTTCAACACGTCCTAGATTTGCCCTTATTTGCCGCTTCAAAGCTAGTTGCTGGCAAAAGTGGGCTAGCAAATATTATTCACTGGGTACACGTTGTTGACCTCACAAACGCCCACTACAAATGGCAGCGACAAGGTGTTTTACTGCTGACAAGTGGTTTGGGTTTCTACGAAAATCCAGGGCATCAGAAAACGCTTATTCCGCGACTCGTCCAGTTGGGATTTGCGGGCCTTGTTTTGAGCACAGGACATTACTTTGAACACACTCCAGAAAGCGTTCGGAGTGATGCTGATCGCTTAGGGTTTCCAATTATTGAAACCCCACCTGACTTGCTCTTTATTCAAATTACCGAGGTTGTTTTAGAACACATCATTAACCAGAATTATACCGTGCTGCAGCGCTCCGCTCAAATTAGCCAGCAGCTGACCCAGCTGGTTTTACAAGGCGCCTCTTGGCATGATTTGGTGGCGACTTTGGCCCGACTCTTGCAGCGATCGGTTGCCATTGAATTGCCCACCTTGCAGATCGCTGCGGCTGCCCAGTGGGGTGATGTTGATGCTGCCTGGAGAGAGAAGGATGTTCAACATGTGCGATCGCCCTCTGAGATTGTGAGTCATCTCGTTCGGACGAACGTTCATGAATCGCTACAGCAAACGCACCGGCCTCAAACAGTGCCGCCCCAGCCCGAACTCGGTATGACGCTAGAGCGGATGGTGGCGCCCATCATCGTCGATCAGGACCTATACGGCTATATTTGGCTACTGTCTGGATCTCATCCTTTCACGTCATTGGATGAACAAGCCCTAGTGCACGGAGCGACCGTTGCCGGACTGATTTTGGCCAAAGAAGAAGCTGTTCGCTGTGTCAAGGTGGCTCAGCAAGGCGACTTTCTAACTCAACTATTCGATCCCCAAAGTTCACCGAAACAACTGCAGGAACAGGCCCAGCAGCTTTCCTATCATCTCGACGCAGCCCATCAGGTGGTGGTGGTGCGACTGCTTGATCCGACGTTGGAGATGGCGCCGTCTTTGCAAACCACCGTACAGCAGGTGCTCATGCAGGCTGATCCGTTCGCTCTACTAGCGTGTCGGGAGAATACGGTCATTGTCGTACTGGAGGGTGAGCACTCCGAGCACGGTCAGCAATTTGCTGATAGGGTGCTGACTATGGTGGATTGTCAGGCCCAACCTTTGGTCATGGGTCTAGGTGACGTTTGTGTAGGACATGAGAATCGCTCTGGCAGCCTGAAACAGAGCTACGAACAGGCGCAGGAGGCCGCCCATATTGGAGTCTTGCTGGAGCAGACGGGGGCGATCGCTTTCAATGAACTTGGGTTACTCCACTGGCTCTATCATTTAGCACCCCACCATCGCGCTGATAATCCGTATCTGTCTCATGTGCGGACATTAGCAACCCACGATGCGCGACGCGGCTCTCAGCTACTAAACACCCTAGAAGCCTATTTGGATCGGGGTCAGTCGGTCGCTGAATCAGCCGAGGCCCTTTATGTGCATCGCAATACCCTGCTCAATCGGCTGGACCGTATTGAGTCTCTGTGCGGGTTGAATTTGCGGGATGCGACTCAGCGTTTGAACTTAAATGTTGCCGTCAAGTGCTATCGACTGCATGGTTAACTCAGCTGCAAGATTGGGATTGACTCACCATTTCGAGCTTGACGCTGCACTAGGATGGCTCGTCATTTGCCGTAGATACCAGGTGATGAACTGGGCAACCGAGGCTTCCATCAGTGGAGACAAGTGTCCGGGCTGATAGGCTGACGAGCAGACACCTAAATAGTTACTTTCACAAATCTGCCAGTCCTGCTCACTCGTAGCTCGCCAAACGGCGGCCACGTCATCGACAGCGTAGTCGGTTCCTTCAACAGCGTCTGGGTGGACTAGGAAAGCGACGTTGATCTGGGTTGCTTCGGGACTGAGGGGAATCACTTGCGTCGTCATGGTGTAGTCAGCATTGGCGTGTCCCCAAAAGTTGGGCATGCCAACCAAGCGTAGACTGCCCACATCAGCGCTGGGCAGGTTCCCCATGAGCGGCGCTGTCAACCGACCGTGTAGGCTTTCCGTCAAGAAGCCGTTGCGTAGGGGAAAACGCGCGACGCGGAACCAAGAGCCGTCAGGAAAGCTGACATCCTGTGGGTTTAGCCCCATGCTCTGCCAGCGCTGGTAGGCGTCCTTCACGGTTCGCTGAAAGCGTTTGTTGCGGTCGTCTCCTGGTAGGCCAGCATCGTAGTTCGACAACATGAATTCCGGATGGGCCACTCGGCAGTGATAGCACTCGCGGTTGTTCTCAAGAATGGTCTTCCAGTTGGCGTTGATGTGATAGCGATCGCGGGCAATCACCTTAGCCTGATCGAGACGATGAGGCCCCAGCTGAGGCGCGATCGCGCTTACCGCAGCCTCAAAATCGGGGGGCTGCGGCGAAAAGCAGACAAAGACGAGTCCGGCCAATTCGCGCACCGAGGTCGAAACTAGCGGGTAGGCGTCGGGGTTGAACGTTTCTCCCATGAGACGAGCGGCTTTGAGACTGCCATCCAGCTGATAAACCCAGCCGTGATAAGGACAGACCAGCGATTTGACACAGCCGCGATCGCTCCAAGCGAGCCGGGAACCACGATGACGACAAACGTTGAAATGGGCCTGTAGATTGCCCTCGCGATCGCGAATCACGATTAGCGATTCGCGCCCAATGGACAGCGTGAAATATTGACCCGGCTCAGCAACCTCACAGCTATGGCCCGCAAACAGCCACTGAGTTTGAAAAATAGATTGCATCTCCGCCTCAAAAATCGCTTTGTCGAGATAAAAGCCTTGAGGCAACGTCATTCCAGGCGTACAGCTATCCAGTAAAGAGGTTGCGGTATGCATGCGTTATACCCTCAACGATGGGACAAAATCTTTTTCCAGCAGTGCCGGACGCTTGAAGGTAAAGGGGGTTGTGTCGTACTGAGACACGCCATCGATGGCCAGTTCGCTCAAAATTTTGCCTAGCAAACTCGCAAACTTATAGGCATGTCCGGCTCCCACCGCCGCAAAGATGTTGGGATGATCGGGTAGAGCATCCAGAATGAAATCGCGATCGGGCGGCATCGTATATAGACACGTTTTGGTATAGAGCTTAGGGCCAACGAAATTAGGAATTTGAACCTTTAAAAAGTCGTCGAGCTGCTGCTCACGGGCGGCGTTGGGGGTAAACGTGCGCGTCTTAGTTGTGACCGTCTCGCCGGAAGCATCGATCGCAGCCTTAGTGGCCACTTCGCCATAAATCGGAAACCCGTAATAGCTGAAGTCGTCCTTCCACTGAAAGATTGGAAATCGGCCCATGGAGAATTCTTTCAAATGGGAGGTGGCATAGTAGGTGACTTGCTCCTGCGTCACCATTAGCGGCACCTGCATACCCACGGATTCCAAGAGGGTGCGGGTCCAAGCCCCCGCCGTCACGATGAGGCGGCGGCAGGAAAACGCTCCCTGCTCGGTTTTGATTAAAGCGCCCCCGGACGGATCAGGCTGAATGCTAATGACGGGACACTCAGGCAGAACGGTTGCGCCATTGCCGCGAGCCAGCGAAATGTGGATAGCGTTGCCTCGCGAAGGGTCAGCAATGCCGGTTTGCTCCTGATAGAGCGCCACAACTTCTGCTTGGGGTTGAAATTGAGGAAAGCGATCGCGGAGATCATCAGCATCCCAGCGTTCATATGGAATGGCCGCCCGATCCATTGCCTCGGCGTAATCTTCCACGATTTGACGGTAGGGGCGATCGCGATAGGCGATCTGTACCCCACCCGTCTTCGTCACCGGCGCCAGTCCTGATTCTTCAGCAACGGTGTCCCAAGCTTGATAGGCAAAGGGGGTCAGCCGCGCATATTTTTCCTGATGGTAGGCCAACCGGATGATGCGGGAATAGTCTTGGGAACCGCCGTTGTGATGAAAGAGTGGAAATTGCTCAATGCCCAACACATCAGTGCCGACTCGTTTAGATAACCAGTAAAGCGCTGCACTGCCGATGCCACCGCAGCCCAACACAATGTAGTCGAAATGTTTCATGGAAGTCTCGCTCAGCAAAGGGGAGAGGATCAGCACTCGGGCTGTTATCGGAGCTTTAGCCATCTAGTGCACTACGGCAGAAACAGGCTCGCTACTCAAAACCCTGGGAAAGCGTATTTGCCTTGGTTTTGGGTTTTGGGTTTTGAGTTTTGAATTCTGAATTCTGCGTAGCGGTACTCAATCAGTGCACCCAATAGCATTTGAGTGCTTCGCGTACAGCTAGATGGCTTACCGTCTTGTCCTAACGGAACCGGTAACGGCTATAGGCCTCATAGTAAAAAGCTCAATGGGAAAGGCCAATGGCGATCGCGCACAGTATTTTGGGCAGATGACTGTGCAACTTGCACAGGGTGAACCCAAAAAAGTCTTCAATTTAACCGTTTTGATTTAACAGGCTGCACTCAAATAAGGACGCCTCAATGTCGCTGAAATCCTGATGTGGCAAGGATTTGCTTGTTACCTTTCACTGGTTATTGCCGACTTTTATTGTCTTAACTGCGTGTCATATGCCTAACTTTTTTCAGAGATACGACTTCAATTACCTATGCTAGGCTGACACCGCAAGATCTCAAGAGTGTAAAAGTTTTAGTCATGTGTGGCATTGCCAGCGTTTTTGGGCCGGATGTATCGAACCAACACGATTTTTCATCGATGCTGTCGCGCTTAGTGCATCGAGGCCCGGATGACACTGGGGTCGTTCAAGAAAGCGACTGGGCGCTAGGACACCAGCGTCTCTCGATTGTGGATGTGGAAGGCGGCCACCAACCCATGCAGGCTGCACCCAAGCGACTCTATAGCATCTGCAATGGCGAGATTTATAACTTCCGCGACCTGCGATCGCGTCACTTTTCGGACTATTCTTTTCAAACTGCCGCTGATAGTGAAATCCTTCTGCCGCTGTTCCAAGCCTTTGGCAAAGATTTGGCTCAGCATTTGGATGGCATGTATAGCTTCGTCATTAGCGACGGCGACGAATGGCTAGCGGGGCGCGATCGCATCGGCATCAAACCGCTATATTACGGCACCACAGGCGACTCTATCTTCTTTGCTTCCGAGCTGAAAGCCTTGGTGAACAGTGCTGAAACGATTCGAGAATTTCCCAATAGCCACTACTATCATTCCAAAGCGGGCTTGATTCCCTACTATCAGTTTCCTGAAGTCACCGCTTTCCGGCAGGACTTGGAGACCATTCTGCCCGACATTCGACAAACCCTAGCGAGAAGTGTGCAAAAGCGACTGATGGCTGATGTGCCAGTCGGGGTTTTCTTGAGTGGAGGACTCGATTCCAGCATCATCGCTGCTTTGATGAAACAGCAGGTTTCAGAACTGCATTCTTTTTCGGTAGGACTACCCCATTCACCCGATTTGAAGGCAGCTCGCCTCGTTGCCGAACACCTGGGTACCATTCACCACGAATATGTTTACTCTGAAGAAGAGATGCAGGCCATCTTGCCTGATGTCATCTACTATCTAGAATCCTACGACCCGGCTTTGATTCGCAGTGCAATTCCCTGTTACATCGTCTCTCGGCTAGCCAGCCAGCACGTCAAAGTTGTACTCAGTGGTGAAGGCGCTGACGAGATCTTTGCCGGCTATAGCTACTTTGAAGATTACGATGACTCCAGAGCGCTGCATCAAGAATCGGTCAACATTCTTCGGGGGCTACACAATCTCAATTTGCAGCGGGTCGATCGCATGACCATGGCCCACAGTTTGGAAGGACGAGTGCCCTTTCTAGACATCGACTTTATTGAACTGTGTCTGCAAATCGATCCTCATCTCAAGCTTTATTCAACATTTGGCATCGAGAAATGGCTGCTGCGCAAGGCCTTTGAAGACCTGCTGCCGAAGGAAGTGGTCTGGCGCGACAAAATGGAATTTGCGCAGGGATGCGCTTCTTCAGGGGTCGTCGAACAGCACGCTGAGGCGGCCATTTCTAAACCAGCCTTGGAAGCCGCGATCGCCCAAGGAGCACCCGTCAGTAGTCGAGAGGAACTGTTCTACTACCAGATCTTTCACAAGCACTTTCCACACCCAGACGCAGCCCAGGTCATTGGCCGGTGGGGCGGCACTCTACATTAGGGAATCTCCGGGAAAGAATTGACCGCTGCTGTGGTGCCATCAGCGCAGCCGCCTTTCACGTGATGTTTTGGTGATTTTTCTTGCACTGGGGTCCTGAATCGTTTACCGTACTGAGCTATAGCTGTAAGCGTGCAGCTTGATTCCCAAAAGTTTGGTCATACGCCACTGGAAGGAGATTAGGGCCTCCAACCAGCGGCTAACCCCCAAGGCTGAA
>NZ_JAQMUB010000100.1 GCF_028330965.1 Oscillatoria sp. CS-180
GCTGGGGCGCTTCGCTAGGGACTCTAGCTCATCCTGTTCTGACGCGCTCAAAGTAATCGCTGGAGCAGAAAGACGGGGCATCATCGGAATCTCAGAGACGGTTCTAAAGGGTAACGCCATTTCTGCCATGCGGTACTAGTACTGAAGCAGGAATACCCACTTCAAGCTGCATGAGTAACTTCTCCACATCATCTGGATCAGGTCCCTGGCCAAGCAGAAGTATTTCAGCAATCTCAGAAGCTGCAACGAGGTGGAATCGAGCAAAGTCTGCGAAAGATCGAATGTCACCGGCTCCAACATTACAATAAGGATTCATTGTAAAGATATTTTCAATCTCGCTAATAGGCGATCCCCCTATCCACTTCTGTAATACTGCAACTCGCTTACAGCGGGCATAGTAAGCCATAGTGTCACGAGCACCAAACCGGAGAGCACGAACAACCTCACTTCCATAAATTTGGGCTGCATAATTAGGCCAAACAGACTCTTTCTTGCCCCTTTTAAATAAAGGGGTATAAGAATCATCGAATTCGGACAATGCATGAATAATTGCTAAAAGTTTCTTGGCAGTCAGCGCTTCCTTTTGCCAGTTTTGAAGAATTTCAACCAATCGCATAGCTGACTGTAGTTTGAGATTGGATCGACCACATGCCTGACCTAGAAGAGACAGGCGAACTACCCCCATCTCTTCTTCCACTAGGCCAAGGTCAATCATACGACTAAGCAGTGCTCCAAGATGGGTACGCATTTGTGGCTCCCAACTCGGAGAATTGCGTGTTTCAAGGTAGCCAGCGTAAGTGTTAGATAAAAGAGTGACAACATCATCTTTAGGAACTTCTCTAACTTGGGCAAGAAGACGAAGAATCCAAGTATCTATCTCCTGTTGTTTAAAAGAGGAAAGAAAAGGTTCTGGTTGACCACAGACATATTTATTGAATAGCAGCTTTCGTTGAGTGCTGTTATCAGTTACAAGAATACTTTTACCCTGTTCTGAAAAGCCCAACCTACCTGCACGACCAGCCATATTTTTATACTCTGCAACAGAGTAATCTTTTGGATTAGAACCAGGAAAGGAGGTTTCAACAATTATGACAGTCTCGGCTGGTGTATTGATGCCTGCAGCCACGGTTGATGTAGCCGCCATGACACAAATTCCTCCTTTCTGACTGCGAAATGTTTGCTCAACAACGAGACGCTCTTCCCGAGAGAGATCGCTAGTATGAAAAGCCGTTCCACCCGAGAGTGCACTACGCAATGCTTGAGAAGTTGTGGAGAGGTCTTGACCAGGCAATGCTTCACGCGCCGTATTTGCCGCTTGTAGTCCTAGATCATTTGCAAGATAACTTGCACAACCACGTGCAGCGCCTCGGTTGTTTCGGAATATCAGGATCTGCTCTTGTTTTGCTACGAGCTTTTTGACAAGGGGAACGATGACATCTTGAGATCCAGGCTTAGCCTTCCTCTGGATAATTTCGAGGGGTTGTAGCATCTGTTCAGATTGCTCTTGACCATTAACATCAATGAACTGATACACTCCGCTTCGATCCATAACACCTTCTACAAGAGGCACTGGCCGTTTGTCCGTTATTAAGGTCTGGCAGCCAAGCCATTCGTTAAAGTGATTAACGTCACCTATTACTGCAGATAAAACAACAATTTGCGGTTCAATTCCTCTTTCCCTAGCCGTCAGCAGATTAGTCAGCAGCAGCTCAACTGTAATACCGCGTGTAGAGTCAGTAACAAATTGAGCCTCGTCTAGAACAACGAGACCAATTTTTGTGAGAAGTTCTGGCATCGAAACAGACAATCCAAGGAACATCTCGTACGTAAGGAGAGCAATATCATATTGCCCTTTCGCAAAAGGCTCGGTCTGATCCGCGTAGTCTCCTGTACACCTAATTACTCGCAAGCCAAGTCCTTTGCCATACAGTTCCTCAAACTCCTCAAACTTTTCATTTGTTAGGGCCTTGAAGGGAAAAAGAAAGACGGCTTTGCGATGATCTGCGATTGCTCGTGCGGCTGCAAGCTCTCCAATAAATGTCTTGCCAGAGGTCGTAGGTGCGACAACAAGTAGCGACTTGCCATCCATCACACGATAGTCGTTTACCGCCGATAGCTGTAAGTTATTGAGCTCTGAAAAACGGTTTTGCCATGCCTTGAGAATTGAATCAGGTACAAGAAAAGCTGATAGATCAGACACAGAGGAACCAATTCTAATACCAGTGGTATCAGGGAATGCACCCATATAGATAGGACCCTTCTGAAGAGGTGGTAACTCGATACCACCTTCAATCATTCCAGCCCAGACAGGAATTTGTTCGTGGCCAGTCCGGGAAGCTTCAGCACGAACCTGCCGGATAACCTCATCCATCATGACTCCAATATCAGTCCAATTCGGACTCTCTTGAAGCACACGAAGCATAGCAGCAGTAAAGAGGCCATGCTGCCCAAGCTCCAGTGCCTCCTGGTCATCTCTAGCAGCTGCAAGAACGACACGTCCAGCTCCGCCAAGGTCCTCAATGTGGCTTACTACACCTCTGGAAACAGGAACCTCTGCCAGGACACGTGCAGGAGCTCCGCCGCTAAAACAGCAATCAAGGATGACAACCGTCGCTCGAGCTCTCGTGCTTCTAAGCCGATCTGTAAGCTCCTGCATATCAATTGTTGTCTGATCAATTTGGTCAAGATCAACATCATGAGGCACGAGTTGATGACGCGGCGTTCCATGTCCTGCAAAGAAAACGATAACTGTATCCTCTTTGCCAGCATCACCAAGGGACTCATCAAGAGCTTGACGGATTCCTCTTGCTGTTGCTTCATCATCCAGAAGCCTCTTATCTGAAATACCCTGGACCGAGTCCTTAAATAAAGCCCAAAGCGCTATAGCGTCCTTGGTGGCGGCTGAAAGCTCATTAACACGGGGATCACTATGCTTATTGATTCCGATAAATACAGCTTTGAGAACCACTAATATTTACCTTGCTTGAAGAGGTTTAAAAAACTGACTTTATTTTAATCGCTATCAACAAACTACTTGACAGCCTCAAAAGACGGGTGTTTCTGAAATATAAGCCTATCTCAACTTCTTGACAGTGCAAGAGAAAGTAGCGTTCTCCACCCGAAATCAAGCACTGAGTGCCCTGTTCGTCTCATACCGACCGAGCAAATACGAAAAGTCGAGATTGTTAGGGAACAATTCACGATCAAAAACCCTAAATTATTCCCTAACAACTCTGACAGCACGTATAAGGCTGTAATAGTGGGGTCCAACGTTATTGAGGTTCCTGTTTAATCACGCCAATTTTGGTATCAATGGCAAGGGCACTCTCACCGTTGCCCTTTTTCTCTTATGAGTAGCTTCCGATGCGCTAGCGCGATGAGGATGTAGCAACCTCGGCCTCGTTTCAAGTGTTCGTTCCAAGTTTGCTGAGGTTGCCTCGCTACGTCAACTCCATCACTTCACGAGGAGAAACCCATGTTTACAACTCTTTCTAAGCCCTACGAGATCGCAGGGCAAATCGTTTCAGAATTTGCGATCGCCACCTACAAAACGCTGACCTCCCAGCAGGCCCAGCGTGTCTACCGTGACGCTTGGACTATCACCCGCGTCATTGTTCAAGTTACGGCTCTGGCGCTTTATGCAGCCGGACTCTACACGATTATCGCTGGCCGCAAGTTTCGCGCTTACTACGAAGCGGAATGGGCAGCCGATGTTGAGCGATTCCTCTCCTATCCTGACCGCTGCCTGACTAAAGAGGCAGCATCCGAACCTGTCGCTGCAACGACCGAACCAGTGACCGAACTGATCGCCACCGATGCTGAAGCAGCCCAAGCAGCGATTCCCGATGCTGTTCAGGCAATTCTCAACAGCAATGTCAAAACGACCCAGAAGTTGCGAGCGATCGCCACCCATTTCGACATCCGTTGGCGTAACGCTCACGGGGAAGGGCGGCACCTACTCAACGCCGAAATTCGAGACGCCCTGAGCGATCGTCCTGAAATCTTGGCGGCTCTGTAATCTATCAGTTCTTCTACCCTACTGTCGCGACTAGGGTAGCTGGGAACAGACCCCCCATTCTGGAGTAAGCGAAGCGCTGGAGACATCAGCTTCCCTGAGCAGGCGTATGCTTGCCTCGCTTTCCAGTTTGGGGCGGGCAGACAATCAAGAGCAAGTGATATGGCAATACCAGTGGTAGTTCTAGCACCGTCCAGCCAATCCAGAGCAGGTTCACGATACCGTGATGCAGCCCCCGCTCATTCTTCAGGCATGAGTCTTTCTTCAAAGTCTGGGGTTTCATCATCAACTCCTTTGATGCCCAACCAAATCTCAATTCGTTCCAAACGGGCATCAACCATCCCACCCTGCAACTGCATGACCCTCATTGCCTGCTGAAAACCACTGCCACGAAACACGACATACATCATTCCAGCGACGAATACTGAGCCCATACCAAACCAGAACAGGGCAGCTTTCCAGTTGGCGAGGTCAGTCCAGATCGAAGTTTCTTTTTTTGACTGGCCGGGAGCGATCATGCCCTTCTGCATCTGGCGTAAGGTTTGCTTCACGCCTTCCTGCATCTGCTGGTTGGCTGTTTTGACCTCCGCGATCGCTTGTAAGACTTCCTGTGTTTTCCACGGACTCATCGATGATTTTGGCGTCGAACCATCGCTTAAGTTCGGCGCTGCTTTCAAGAAATTGAGCAAAGGCTGCTCGACCCTGCTCAATGTCATCTCGGACATCATTAAGTAGTTGTTGAATTTCGCCAAGTGTTCGGTGAGTTGCATGTAGCTGCCGCTCACCTCTTGGGTCGCTTGGGTCTTGAAGTGAAGGAGTTGGGCCAGCTCCTCCGTCACCGTCCGCCAGTGCGCCATGTCCGTTTGGTGATTCCTCTCGCATTGATTGACATACTCCGTGAGTTCTCGAATTTGCCGTTCCACACTAATTTGCAGCCGATCAACGGTCTGTCCCACATCCCCAATGGCACGTGTAAGCGAGTCTTCTGGCGGCGAGAGTACTCTTTGTGAGGTGCCCCGACCGGGAGCCTTCCGGTCGGCACCATTCATAGCATCGTTGCTCATGCTGCCTCCGTTGCTCTGGCAATGGGTTGCCCCTCAGCCTGGGGCTTTGGTAGCCCTAGATAGGAAGCCGCATAGTCCAACTCAGCTACCCCTCGCCGCAGGAACGACTGAGTGATGAGCCGATGCCCAACTGTCAACTTGGCGACATCAAAGAAATTAGTGCTGGGATGCATCTGCTGAAAAGTGAGTCGATCTAAAGCAGGCATGGCAATCTCGATGCCCTTCAGCGACTCAAACAACTTATAAGCTTCCGATTGCTCCCAAATCGCAAAACTACTCTCATCTGAACTGCTGCCGTCTTCCCAAAACTGATTCCGGACAGCCACATAGTCAGCGCGATCGCCGCAGAAGGCCATGACATCTTGAAAGGAGTGAACTGAGGGGGCACCAATATCTAAAACACAGACAAAGGTGAAGCGATACGGCATCTCCTTATCTTCACTCAGGTCCAGCAGGTTAAAGTGTTCCATGCGATCGCGGGTCTGGTGCCCGCTGGCCGCTGGCATATCAATCAGGGCCACATCGGGCTTCTTCTTCTCCAGCATTTCCAGCAGCTTGTGAGAGCCTTCAATTTCCAGAAGATTGCCCGTGTAGACCTGATATTTTTGCTGGGCGTGATAGTTAGCCAGCTCTGGGTTTTCGGTATCTGAGTCGAACCCAATTACCTTGACTCCGGCCTCGACCAGGGCGTAGTAAAGCAACCGGGCGAATAAAGTCTTACCCGTCCCGCCCTTGCCAGGGACCAGCATAACGGCATGTTTTTGTTGGGTTGGGTTGGCCATGAGTTGAATCCTCAAAGAGTTTTACAGTTTTCATATCCCGTCGTCGTTTTGGGATTCGTAACCTTCTTAAAACGGTCACGAAAGCGATTGGGGTGAAGGTCTTCAGTCGATGCTGCCTGCTGGGTTTCAGAGGAAGCTGGTGTGGATGGTTTATCAGTAACAGGCGCGATCACGGGCTCTGAGTTCGGCCCTACGGCGGGCGATCGCGCCACAGGTTCTGGCGCTGGGATAGGTGCTGGTGTTACGGCTGGGGCTACAGACGGTACAGTCTGGGCCGGAGCTGTAGCCGGAACATTAGATGTTCGGGAAGACGTGGAGGTAGAGCGAGATTTCAGCTTGAAAGGTGCAGCGGTAGAGTCTGATCGCGTCTTTTTTCGGGTGAGTTGGTAGTAGTAATAACGAACTGTATTTCCAGTGAGGCGAAGTTCTACCCCAAGTGACTCCTGCACAATATCCCTGACGATTGTGGCGATAGTCTCCCAAGACATTTTCTTTTTTTTGGCCTTACGGATGGCTGGAAGACACTGCCTAACAGCCTCTATCGCCGAAATCTCCAGTTCTGCATCTTCAGGTAGGCTGTCAGCCTTCTCACTAAATAGTCTGCGTAAATCAACATCACTCATGAGCTAACCCTCAGCCTGCATAAATTGCTGACTACTAACCTGCTTCTACACCTGGATGAATACCTGCGAATATCCCTACCTTCCTGTTTCACAATCAGCCTGTCAGTTGCCCTGACAAAAGACCTCACGGCAGACCTGATGAATCTATCTGTCAGTGGTTCTGAATAAACGCATGTATCGAGACCTGACGCACTTGCTGCTAATTTTCCTGACAGATATCTTCACCACTGTGATGCCTTAGAACCTGACAATATGCCTCGCCCAAAATCTGACTTTTCTTCTGATTATTCACCGGCCCCGTCTCCTCACTCACTGCCTGGAAAACGGCCTGACGATATCTCTTCCTCCTGAACTGCTGGATTACCTGGCAGTCAACCTGCTCTTCTCCCTGCCAGCACAATTTCTATTTGACCTGGCAAATTTCCTTACCACAGGACTGCTCATAAACCTGACGATGGGGCTGCTGCGAAACATGACACCTCACCTACCTGCTGACCTGACCTGAAGCTGACAAAATCTCTGCTGTTTCTCCTAACTGCGCTCCTCACCAGTGACCTGCGCGGCGTCCTGACGTTTCCCCTGCTCAGTGAGCTGACTATTCCATTGCAATTTCCGCGATGGCAAGATGTGGCAGTTGTCGATCGTGGTCGTTCTTCACTCGGCGATGATCGCGATCGCTTTGACCACCAGGATGCTGACGGTAGTAACTGGCCGGTTGAATCGTTGTTTGTGCTTGCATACCGTTTCTCCGTGAGAGTGACCCAACAGCGATCGCGGTTTCTGGTCTGCGCCATCTGCAACTAACAACGCTTCAAAACCATCAGTACAATGCGATCGCTGTTGGCTTTGGTTGGCATCGTATCGGGCAGATATCCCTCAGATATCTCCAATCCCTTTTTTCTCGTAAAAAAATGTCGCGTTTCGGATACAAACTGTTGCTGTTTAAGAAGGTCTGTGAAACGAGTAGCCAAGTCAGAGCAGATCGGCTAGAAGAAAACTATCTGCAACTTCAAAACGCTCCTTCGACTCATCAGCACTTCCCTGGTTTGCGCGATCGCCCCCGATGGGTAGGTCGCGTTTTGTCTTTTTTACAAGCTTTTGAGGTGACTAAGGTGGCTCTGACAGGTAAAAGAAACCCACGAGTAACCGTAAGCTTTACCCCTGAAGAATTGGGGCTGATCAGCGGTCGCTGCGGGAATCAGATCTCGGCTTATCTAAAAGCGTTGGCGCTAGATGATATTGGCAGCGATGACACAACTTGTCGTCAGTTTTATGCGTTGGGGATGACTTTGAATGAAGCGTTATCGGTCGTCATTGATATCGCCAAAGATTCTAAAGGCCAGGTGCCCGACAAACTGGTCAATCAACTATCTACTTTACGCGAGGCCATGAAAGCTATGCAGCGGCAAGCTGTTATGGAGCAATACATGGACATTCCTGAAATCCTGCGGCAGCTCCATGATGCTGTAGGAGGAAATCGGTTAGCCCAAAAGGAACAGGAAGGGTTTCTTTAGCGATGCTCGTCAAGGTGACTAAAGGCAGTGATGCTTATGGCCTCTGTGCCTATGTACTCAACCCTGAGAAGCAGCCGCGATCACAGCAGTCCTCGACTGAAGAAGATGCAGTTCTGGCTTCTAATATGTTGGGTCAAACCGTAGAGGAACTAGCGCGAGAACTGGAATGGAGCGCTGAGGCTTCAAGGCGTAAACCCGTCCAGAAAATTGTGGCTCACTACTCAGTTAGTCTGACACCTGGAGAGCGGCTGACTCCTCAGCAGATGGGTACGGTATCGCGGCAACTACTCATGGAGATGGGTCATGAACGCTGTTCCTACTTCGCGGTGCAGCATCATGACCAGGAGCATAAACGCGGGGTGCAGCATTGGCATATCGTTACAGCCACGGTCAACACCACCAATGAATGGGTTAATGACAGTTTCAGTCATCTGCGGCTCCGACAGGTGGAACGATCTCTAGAGCGACAGTTTGGCTTGGTGGCCTGTCCTGCAAGGCCAGTCGCTGAGCAGAGAAATCTCACCACCGGCGAGGCCAGACGGAAGGAGCGCACGGGTGAAGTCCTGCCCAAAGAAAAACTCTGGGCAACAATCGACGCAGCCACAGCAGATAAGCCCACAATGGCGCTGCTGGTCACAAGGCTGAAGGCCCAGGATATCGAAATACGCCTCCGGCTCACGGGCGATCGCTACACAGGGATCAGCTTTGGAGTCGATGACTCTGCCTTTGCTGGAAGGCGATTAGGACGTGCCTACTCCTTTGAGGGTCTTCAGCAATATCGTTCGATTTATTACGACACGGCTCAAGACAGCACCTTGCAGCAGGTGGCGAATGCCAGTCCTGCTAAGTGTCAGCAAAAGCTGGCAGACTACGAGGAGTACCAACGAACGCTACGAGAGCTGTATGAACAGTACGCCCAGTCAGCTATCAGTGAACCAGGGCCAAGACGCGATCGCGCAGTTGCGATCGGGGCGATCACCGCAGGGTATTCCGAACAAGAGACCATAGAAATTGTTCGGCAGGGCGACACGGCTCAGGCAGTGAGAGAAGAATTTGGGCAACGTGAGGAACTGGACTACTCTCAGCAAACTGTTCAAACCCAGATAGAGCTTTGGCAGCAGCAGGTTGAGCAATATCGCCTAGCCCAAGTCGAAGCTCAGGAAAAGCAAGAGCGTCAGCAGTTGCGGTTTAAAGGTCAGCAATTTCATATCTTGTGACTATCTCCACTAATTCGAATTTTGTCAGTATTAAGCTGAAATTCAACCAGCACACTGTTCTTTCTCTTCCCTGGTACTTCACAAGCATTCAGCAAAAACCCTTTTTCTTTTAGCTCTTCGACCGTTCGCCAGAAGATAGCGCTATTTCGGGATGTATTACTCCCAAACAAATCCAAATTTTTAAATAAATGGCGTCTCGATATGGTTAGATATTGACCATCTTTTGGAGAATCCCACTTTAGTCGACTAGCTAAATATATTAATAGCTTCGTCCCATAGTTATGGTTGGCGCTACCTCCAACTCGCTGTTGCATGTCAATATTGCCAAAAAGCACGTAATCACCACCATCTGGTGTTGGTGTTTGAAAGAATTCCAAATTCACCACGTATTCGTCTGCTGACCCGTAGGTATAGTCAGCTGCTTTGTCTGTATCAAAATCACGCTGCACATTGTCAACTTTAAATTTTTGAATACGCAGAATATTTTTGATAGTGACCTCAGCTACGACGCCATTAGCGGTCTCAGTTTCTTCAGCATAAACCAGCTCAGTTCTATGTAATGCCATTAGATCGCAATGAAGCTGAGATCTGATGTTTGCATGAAAGCCACCATCTTTAGTGCGGCTGTAGCCCATAACTTCTAACAGATCGTTCGAGCGAAATTTAGCTACAGGCCCAGTCTCACAAACCGAGGCCGCTCTATAAAGATAAAGAACCAGTTCCACCTGTCGCGGATTTAGAAAGGTAAGCAGTGTTGCTGTTAACCGCCGAACCCGCATATCCTCAATTTTTTCTAAGCCTTTAATGCCTTTGCTTAAGTAAGCTTCTAGGTCGATATTGTCATACTGCTTCTTAAGTTCTTGCCATGCTTCTCTAGAAAGATCTTCCAAGGGGATCCGACGCGTTAGCCCAACCTCACTTATCTCTTCTGGATCCGCATCGACCCTCATCTCTAAATAATAACCGCCTGCATCTGCACGGAGAATGGGCAGGTTAACATCAGGATTACGAAAGGAAGCGCCTGCACGAGGCAAGAGCCGAACAAGCTGACTATCAACTGCGAATAAATCAAGTTGCGCGCTTGAGTTGCCCATAACAAATGCTTTCCACAGCTTCGGTTAATGAGCCTCATAATAAAGGCGTTCTTTCAAAATAGAAAAGCCCTATCAATTTAGCGTACGTTTTTTAGTCAGTCTCCTATCAATTTAGCGTCAGGAATTGCCTATCATTTTGCCGTATGCGGTGAGTCGGTGCCTATCAATTTAGCGTCAGGAATTGCCTATCATTTTGCCGTATGCAGTGAGTCGGTGCCTATCAATTTAGCCTCAGGAATTGCCTATCATTTTGCCGTATGCAGTGAATACTCCGAACAGCTCGTTTGTCTCTGGAAAGAGGTCTTAGCCAGTCTCCTATCAATTTAGCGTCAGGAATTGCCTATCATTTTGCCGTATGCGGTGAGTCGGTGCCTATCAATTTAGCGTCAGGAATTGCCTATCATTTTGCCGTATGCAGTGAGTCGGTGCCTATCAATTTAGCGTCAGGAATTGCCTATCATTTTACCGTATTCCTTGCCTATCACTTTGCCGTATTAAGAATTTTAAGCGGTTGAATCCCTTGTACTCCAGTGCTAACCTCTGCCTATCAAAACAGATGAACTGATGCCTATGGTTCAAAAGCTATCTTGAGCAATCAGGGTGGTTTTTACTGCGATTGCTCAAGGCAAACGGCTTACGAAAGTCCAAAAGCAAAGACCCCAGCTCACCGTCCAAAGTTCGCGTAGGGCCTTTACTTAATTACACAGTCCACAAATGTGGACAATTTTATCGTGTCTATTCATACTAGCAACTCCAGGCTTGATTTACTAGAGCAGCTTGAGCCTGCTTACAACAACGGTTTAGGAGGTGTGCCATCTTAGCAACGGGCACTACCTCTTTCGCTTATGTAGAGGAGAAAGAAACCTTTCTTGCTCTATTTCCGCATCGCTATGATTTTATTTATGCACCTCATCCTGACCCTGGAGATCGCCCTCAATGGCAAACAGAGAGCCGTTATCCTCTCAGCGATCGCCTGATTCAACAAGGGGCTTACCTTTACGGAGTGCGTTTTGGCACAGAGACTCAGTACTGCCTGCTAGATATCGATATTAGAAGTGCGTATCATCCTAAACAAGATCCGTTAGCCATCGAGCGAATCGCGGACGCCTTGGAACCTCTGGGTCTTGTTAGCTATGTAGCCTGCACGTCCAGCTATTCGCAAGGGCTGCACCTCTACTTCCCATTTGAGACTTCTCAGAACTCTTGGCAGCTTTCAGCAGTGGTCACAACCCTGCTGGAAAATCAGGGTTTCAAGTGCCAACCCGGTCAGCTAGAAGTGTTTCCTAACCCTAAGCTTTATGTGGTTGATGGCACACCGAATCTCTTCAACGCCCATCGGTTGCCCCTGCAAGCGGGTTCCTATTTACTTAATGATCAGTTAGAGCCCATTAGCAGTCATCCAGAAACGTTTGTCCGTCAGTGGCAGTGGTGCCAGCAACGCAACTCGATTGACTCAGAGACTATCGACCAGCTACTTCAGCAGCAGCGTCGCCATCGTCATCGGGTATCGCAACGAGCCGATAAATTTCTCAATGATCTCAACGCTGAAGTTGAGGTGGGCTGGACGGGGAAAGGGCAAACGAATCGTCTGCTAGGCCGCATTACGATGCGGGCTTACGTGTTTCATCACATCATTCATGGTGGCCTGCCCCTAAGCGGGGATGCCCTGATTGAAGCGATTGTTTCCACCGCTCAATCTTTGCCGGGGTATCGAGAGTGGTGTGGGCATCAACATGAAATTCATCAGCGAGCCGCTGAATGGGCTAGATGTGTTGAGAACAGTCAATATTTTCCCTACGGCACCCCACGCGGCAAATATAAGTCCAAGCAAGATGTTAAGGATAGCGCAGCGGTCGAAACGACTTGGAATGAACAGCGATCGCAAACGGCACAAAGCAAAATCCAGGCGGCGATGTTGGATTTGTACAACACTGGCAACCTCCCTCAAACTACAACGGCACGTTTCCAAAAACTTTTGGGGTATGGCATTGGCGGGAGCACACTCTATAAGTACAAACCCCTCTGGCACCCAGACCTGTGGAAAACCCCCCAGACCCCCCAACCTTTAAATGGGGCGGCAGCGTTGGCAACGGCTGCGCCAGCCAACGCTGCTCACCCTACAAGCTTATTACCTGACGATGCTCGTAATCCTTTGCCGGACAAGGGTTTGACCCACCTTGAGGAGGCTGCTGCGGCATCGGAGGTGCGTAATGAAGATGCACTGGGAAGCTGGCGAAAGGTCTTTTTAGACCTTAAAACACGACAAGCGCAGCAAAAACGTCAGGCGCGATCGCAAAAAGAGGCTTACCGGCAGTCCAGAGCGCGACAAGATCGCCAGAGTTACCGAGAAAAGATGATGGAGTATCTGCAATCGGGAGATCCGATCTTGATTCGAGAGGCCGAGCAGTGGCTCTATCGCGAGAACGTCAATGAGCAAAACCTGGAGCCGCTTTAATGACCGCCCGCGAACATCTTTCGAGTTAAGCGCAGACTCCCTCATGAATTTGCAAGAAGTAGAGCAACTTGACGAGTTCGTGATCGTTCAGTTCGCGCAAAGAAGATCGCCCCTCGAAGCGAGGCTGCAAAAACTCACGCAAATCCTCGATTCGCCACTTAAGCTGCTGAATTTTTCTTTGGGTGAGTGAATAGCACTCGTCAAATGGGATATCAGGAGGTGGGCTGAGGCTAGACGGTGCCAGTTCAAGCTGTGGAAAACCGTCAAAATCCCCCCGCGCCCCCCTGGATTGAATATTTTTTTCTTCCGAGCCCACCTCATTTTGAGAACAACACTTCATGTCCCCCCTCTTGGTGTGTAACACTGCCTGTTCATCAGGGTTTTGTGGATCGGGATCGCTTTCGCGGGGACTTAAATCTGTTGTCTGCTCTTCTGTTACAGGCGCTTTATCCGGGTGCCAGAGATCTGCATTCTTGTAAACCGTCTTTAAGCTGCTGCCTGCAAGCTCAGCAATGCGGTAAGCAAGATTGCGAATCGTGGTGAAGGGTTCGCTGTCTTTGATCTGCTGGATTGCCTCAGCGATGCGACAACGGGCGTTTTCGGCTTTAACGGTGTTGTTGCCCCCTGGGGGTGGTGTGGGTTTCTCCCTGGTGCCGTAGGGCCAGTAGAGCTTAGGGACTGAACGAGACCACTCTCTAGCGCGTTTGTGGATTTCGTGCTGATGGCCGCAATACTCGTAGTAGCCGGGAGCACGGGTAGCAACATCAACGATGTAATTCACCAGGTCTGACCCACTTAGGCCCTCAAAAACGTGCCCCCGCTCCGCGATCGCCTTAATTAATTGGTTAGTCTGTCCTGGCCCGGTCCAGCCTTGGGCGATCTCATCGTCAAGATCTGCTTTCCATGCGGTCGCTTCCCGCGAAAGTTTTCGCCTTCGAGATGCCTGCTTCCGCGCCTCTCTTCCGTGTGGCAGTGCTGCCCGCAGCATCTCCATATCTTGCCCCTGTGTGGCCCAATCCCAGGTTGTGAAAAAGTCGGAGAGGCGATCGCCGATTGGATTGAGGTCATCGTCAAGCAGGCAGGAGCCAGACTGCGGTTGGAGAGGGAGCCGATGGCCGTTGTACTCAATGAACTTATCGACGCCGTAGGTTTTGGTGTTTGGGAAAATTTCGAGGTGGCCCTTCTCAATCTCGAATCCTTGGGCAATCAAGCATTGTTCGATAACGCAGGCCAGGTCAAAGGTGGGCACCTCTTCAGCCAAGGGAATATAGAGATGAAGCCCGCCGCTAAAGCTGGAGCGGATAGGCAGGGTTCGAGTAATGCCGATCGTTTCTAGCGCAAAGGTGATTTCTGTGACGGCATCAGCGTTGCAGTAGCGCCCTAATTTGTCGAGGTCAATCAGTGCGTATTGAGTCGTATGGCCAAATCGGACGCCAACTAGCTTGTGAGGGTCTAACCAGTCGCGCCATAGCGATCGCGGGCGCAACTCGTAGTTCAGCGTGCGCCAACGAGCCGGGGAAATGTTAGGAGACTCCAATGCTTCCCACAGATAATTTCCAAACATATGGAGGAACCGCTGCCCGTCTCCAGATTTGGGCAAGAGCGGGGTATCCTCGCTGCTTAAGCGAGACATATTTCCAATCTCAAAGTCTATAGATGAAGGGAATGGACTTTGAGGTGATCGCTGCAATCCTGCAAAAAACTGTGTCGCAAAATCAGCATAGCTGCTACCATAACAGCAACTAAGCTTTGAGCGATCAACTCAGCTTGTGTTCCGGAAGTAAGAGGCGGCGAACCTATCACTTCTAGATCTTCTTTGAAGCCTTCAGTGTTACAGCACTGGAGGCTTTTAAGCGTTCTTGGGCATAACTACCTCCCAGCGCACTACCTGCAAATTTGCAACCGTTAATCTTTAGTGAACAGGATAGCGCTGATCGCCTTTAAAGAGATCAGAGATTTATGTGGCCTGGAGGTGCGATTCTTGAAAGTATGCAAACTTTCTGAAATATGGAACAGTTATTGATTGAGTGAAAAAAGTCTGTATGTTATAGAAACCGCCCCCATACCGGATGTCGCCGAAATGAGTAACCCGGAGAGTGGAGACGCCTCTCCTACCAAGCCGCGCACTACCGTTCAGGCTGCTCTGCAAATTACAATTGAAGACTGTATCCCCAACGCCCGAGAGTTTTCCAGAGGGTCGGGCGTTCCATCGCCTACCCTTTCTGAATTTAAGAACAATAAGAGAAGTATCAACCTAACTACACTTCAGTTGATTCTGGATGCCCTAGATGCAGAGCAATATGCATATTTTCTAGAAGTGCTAATCAAAGGAGATATGTTGCTTAGTAAAAGAATAGTTGATTGGGCTGAAGATTCAAATGTTCGATCTGCTGATCCAATCACACTGAAGCGCTCATTTCATGCCCTCGTTGCCAGTTACTGCTCGCAATGTAATCGTGAGGAACAACTTGAGTTGCTTGCCGTCATTCATAGAGCCTCGGTACAAAATGCCAGACTTTTAGGCGAAAGCGATTAGATATCTCTGTTTAGTTGGTATCGCCATTTTGTCAATGCTTTCGATAGCAAATGCTATCAATTTATGGTGGGTACAGTTGTATGTGCAGCATTGATATACTTGCTATAAGATCAGCATCTTTCAAATTTGTAACCTCTAAACGAGGCCAAACGCATGAGCAATGGTTCTGACCAGCAAAGGCTGAGTGAAAGTTCAGTTAGAGCCTCTTTATCAGATCCCGCACGATACGTTTGGGATGAGTTTTGGAAGCTTTCACAGCGTGACCAAGACCTTTTAATGGCTAGAATGCTGGCTCAAATTCCTATGACGATGGTGGTTGGAGGGCAAGGTCAGGGTGGAGAGCTGACCGTCTATCCTCGCAGCGATGTGACTGGCATCCTGGGCGATCTAGTGCAGCGTCAAACCAAATCTTGACCATTTGCCGTTCAACCGCTGCTCATTGGAATGTCTGCTTGTTTCCGGTGCTCAAGCATCCTGGCTTTTATGGCCTTGCTGACGTGCATCAATCATGACCCCGAATACTTCAAGGTACTCGCTCTGTGAGCACTCCCTCAGATAGGTTTTAAGACTTTGGAGAAGCTGACTGCGATTTGACAAAGCTATAGGCAACACATGATCTTCTCCAGAATCTAAAAGTGAATAGAAGAAGCTTCTGGCATCCATTGGCAAACAGTCAATTATTTTTTGAAACTTCTTGCTTCCCATATCATTCTTTCCGTCTAGATAACGGGAAATCATACTTTCAGAAACGCCGCTTTCTTCAGCAATATCTTTTCGGTTAATGCGGAACTCCGAAAAAGTTTCGTTCAGCGCGTCATGAAGACCTAATTCTGCAGGCATGATGGAAACACCTAAATGTTAATTTTATTTGGAATTTGCCAAAAATATCCGGATCCTTCCAGGGAGGAAATAAAAAAATATAGTGTCTTTATTATTACGAGTACCCTATGAAATAGTCATAAGCCGAAAGCTTTTACCTGTAAGTTTTTTGTAGGGATTTCCGATTTAGATACACAGTGAAGCAAGTAAAAGGATTGTATAATTCGATAGCAGTAGTCCGCAAGCTCTGTTTTTCTGAATGCCTGATCGGGTTGCTTGGGCTTGATGTTTGCGCTGGGCTCTGGGTCAAACTGAAACCGTGAAACACCCAATCGTCATGAGCAACCAGCGCAGCATTCCGCCAAAGCTGTGCAAAGTGTTTGTCCATGACTTGAGCGGTGCGGCAAAAGTTACAGTTAGCAGCGTAAAGCCTGCGGCAAACTGAATGCCGTCGATACCTCCCTTCAGAGCCAGCAGGCCCAGGCAACCAAACGCGATCGCGCAACCGATTTCGATTAAACGCCTGACGCGCTCAAAAATTGACATCAGGGCAACCTAGAATTTTTCTCTATCATCGCTGATTTCGTCGGTGACCTCATGGGATATCCCCCAAATATCAAAAAAGATGAGGGAGATATCTGAGAGATATCTGCCTGATACGTTGCTGGAAAGATCCTTAAAAGGAGGATGTATGTGCTCTAGTCAACACTCGGGCGACTTACAGCTTGACCAGCTTGAGGTCGTTCTATGCAAAGCTTTCGAGGATATTGGTTTAGGGACATTGCAGCCTCCCCCGGATGATTCTGCCCCCGCTCTGATTCAAGAATTGCAGGCAAATGCCTCAGAGCTAATTGAGATCTGCCAGGTCTTGTCAGAGCGCTCTCTCAATGCAGCTCAGCTTCAATCACTGACCACTTTGGAACTGGCGATTCTGACATTGGAGCAGAGAGTTCAGAATTTTGTGTCGCTAATTTAGGACTAGAGCCATGCAACTCTCTTCATGTAAAGGCAGAGCCATCATTCGAGATAGCTGGTTCGACACGCTCTGGATCGGTGGTCCCGGAATATTGTTATTTCTCACGCTGCGATCGCTTTTTCCCATTGACGTAGTGCCCACCGCCTCAATGGAGCCAACGATTAATGTTGGGGATCGGGTATTCGTAAATAAGCTTCACTACGCCAGGGGCGGGACACCTCAACGGGGTGAAATTGTGCAGTTTGACTCAAATTTTCGCAATGGTCTGGGCGATCGCGAACCCGTAAAGTTCATCAAGCGAGTCGTAGCCATTCCGGGGGATACGGTTGCGATTGAGGCTGGTCAACTCGTTGTGAATGGAGATGCTGTCAAAGAAGACTATGTCACCCTTGCAACCAAAGACTATGCTGAAATACACGTGCCTGCTGAGCATTATTTTGTGCTGGGCGATAATCGTGATGAATCCTACGACTCGCGGTTCCTGGGGGTGATCGCGGAAGCGCAGATTCAGGGTCGGGTCAGCCACACTTTTTCGTGGAGTACATTGCTGACATTTCCCAGCCGCCTTCATACGGACGTTCATTAATTGGTGGGCTGCCCCAACTAAGGGCCAGCTCACTGGGCAGATGTAGGGCATCGAAAAAATAGTACCCGCCTCCATCCTGAGTGTGGATGAACGGGTGCTTGTAGCCTGCTGCGATTTGCCATTGGCACTGCTGCGCGCTCAATGTCGTCAGGCACTCTGCAATAATTTTCCGGATCTTGTACATGGCTTTGTCGATCGCCCGATCGCTGATTTCAGTTGAGTTTTCTCTAGCAATCCGCCGCATCAGTGTTGTGCGACTCCAAATCCCGCGCGGGGACTGAATCAATAATTTCAAAATAGAAAACTGAACGGGACTGACTCGGAAATGGCCAAGAAGTGTGCCATTAGTGTTTTTGAGATGACAATCTTGGGTTGCTGTATTGAGTAATAAATGTGGTGATATTAAAGTATTTTTGCCAATGCCAATTCGCCGATCCAAAGCGTTGACTTGCGAGAAGAAAAAATCGCAGTCAACCGGTTTCTGGAAAACCAAGTCAAAGCCAAGGTCAAGATAAATTCGTGAATGTTTGACATCGATTTGACGAGGAATAAGGCCAATCAGAATTGGATAATACCCTGCTGTAATGGGGCACGTGTACAGCCTTTCGAGTTGCGAAAAGAAGGGCGGTAGGGCCAAACAAGTTTCGGTGTCCAGCAATGCCATATCGGGCTTGTCTCTAGCGATGGTTGAGACCGAATCAGCCGGAGAACAACAGTTTACTTCGGCTCTATACAATTCAAAAACTTCTTGCAAAGACGTGATCAGCTTTTCATCCTGACCAATAAGAAGGATCCGCATACAAATAAAGCCCAAATTTGTTTTCGCGTTCCTTTAAAGATTGCATAAATGCAAGATTCTGAGTGTTATCGCCATCCCTCTTTTAGCTTGTCTTTATAATCTTTACGCAACTTCTTGTTTATTGTTGTTTGTTTGCAGTAAGGCTTTGATTCTTTACCAAAAAGAGGGGCGTGGGGACAACTGAGAGATATCTGCCCAGTATGTTGTTCCTCGTGGGTGAGCCGCTTGGAGTGGCAAGCCGCCTAGTCAAGAATTTTTAGGTAATTGATATGACTCACATCACTCTGACGACTGAACAACATGCCTTGGCGCGCCAGCTCTCTGATCGCTTGGTTTCTGATCTCCGTGGCAATCAGCATCATTCTGCTTCGACGGCAGCGACTACGACCATATTCAGGGCCGCCTGGATTCAAAGCCTGCGAGACAATAAGTTCTTGCACAAGTTGAGCCATCTGCTGCCTTATTGTGCAATGGGTGGAGCAGCAGCGGTGTATTTAGCGGCAAACGCGCCTGTGTTGGTGATTGGCGTCGGCCTGCTAGCTGCTGTGAAGCTAATTGTAGGTCGCGCTAAAAAGAATAATCCGGTGATTCAATGCATGTTTGCCAAGATTGGCCACCGCAAATACATGCGGATGATCGCTGCGCTCTTATTCGGTGGGACGTTATGGGGTGCTCTGAACGGCAATGCTTACGCCCAGTTTTTTGGCGGAGCAGAGGAATTCTTCACGACGACGTTTGGCGATGCGGCAGGTGAAACTATCCCCATCGTGTTTGGGGTACTCCGCGCATTATTCCTTCTATACATTGGCGTGTCTTTGATTCGGGTGATTAACGCCAGTAGAAATGACGATGATTGGCAGCAGCTCGCCAAGGCCCCCTTGATCGTCGTGGTGGCGGTCGTGGTTGCAGACGTATTAACGACCCTGGTGGTGGGTGCTTAAAAGAGGCCCGCGTAATTCTAGCTGTCGGACTGGCCTTTCTAGCCTGACAGCCTCGTTTTTACAGAAGGTTCAATGATGGCGACACGGAATCCAGATGAATTCATCCAGGTGAATGGAGCCTTAAACCTGAAACCTAGCTTTGGTCCCATTCCGGCAGACCAGCTTATTCCCTGGTCGGTGATCACCTTGGCAAATATTGTTGTTGCCAATCGCATTCTGGGTCTGAGTTGGATCATTACCATCCTGAGTATCGGGTGGGGGATTGCGACCTGGTGGATCGTCACAGGGAGTGATGCGAGTCGATTCCTGTCGAAATTTCATCACCCTCCCCTCTGGTTATACGGCCACCTGCCTCACAGTAGTCCGCTAGAACCGCCGCTAAAGCTTGATCCCGACAAAATCGCTAAGGCTGCCAAAAAAGCTGACCGTAAGCAACGACGGCACAAGCGATCGCGCCGCAACCCACGACAAAAGCGCATCAATGCCTGATTCCATTGTTTTGGAAAAAAGTTATGAGCCGAAAAGACGCGAAACTTGGAAAGCGCCAGGTTTCTCTGTTTACTAAAGGGAAGCAGAAAAGCCATACAGTGCAGGCGTTTGAAGACTACTGTGCCCTTCGCGGTTTCATTCGCTTTCAAATGAAGGGGCGCGACGTTGGAGCGGCTTTGCTGACTCATAAGGGCCTTTACCGCCTAGTTTTCGGGTTTAGCTGTCAGGGTCTTCATGATGTCCTGCGATCTGAGCAGGTGCTGCCGACGTTGGAGAAACTGGAGTCGGGCCTCAAAGAGCTGTTTTCCGGCAGTATGTTGACGTTTCATCTGTCCAGTTTTGCGGACGACTCAGATCGGCAAACAGAGCTAGACCAGGTGATTTCTGGTGCTGCTTCTCCAGAGCTAAAGCTCATCATGATGAGCGAAAAGAAGCGAGTCAAAGAATTGGCTCGCTCAGGGATACGGCGAGTCAAACAACTCAATATCTATTGCAGCGTGACGATTGGTGGCGATGATCCGACCGATGTGGACTCTGATCTGATCGAAAAAATACTGGCGAAGCTGTTGGGTTCCTGGGAGCGCTTTAAAGGCAATGGCGATTCGTTGGAGCAAAGCCGCTTCGAAGAGATTTTCCGTAATGCATTCGAGCGCTACCTCATCTACGAGTCTTTGCTCGATGTAAAAATGGGGCTCGATGTCGCGCCGCTCTCGATCGCTGATCTCTGGCGCAACGTTTATCGCGTCTTCAATGTCTCCGCGCCCCCTAATGTTCCTAACCCGATGGTCTTCGATGGTAGGCGGATCACAGAAACTATCACCACCGACTTGGACATCAAGAGTTTGCTGGTGCAGGGAGAGATGGGAGAGTCCCGTGTTCCAGAAGCTGATCGGACGTGGGTAAAGGTTAAAGACCGCTATGTGGGCGTCCTAACGGCTACCAGTAAGCCTGCCGGATTTGCGGATATGCGATCGCAGCTCCGCTATCTGTGGAATGTGCTCTGTCGGCCTCATGTCATTGATACCGAAATCATTTGCCAGGTCACAACGGCGAATGCGGCGTTGGTTAAAACGCAGATGCAGCGGTTGATTAAGCAGAGCAATAATGCGGCTCTCAGTGCGGCAGATCATCGGTCGATCGATGTGTCCGCTTCCATCCGCACCCAAAAATCAGTAGAGGCCGCTGCTCAGATTATCGAGGGAGCGATTCCGGTCAAGGTGGCGACCGTCTTTCTGGTGCATCGTCAGTCCCGCGTCAAGCTGGATGAGGCTTGCCGTCAATTGTCGGAGTGCTTCATCCAACCGGCGAAGGTGGTGCGTGAGAAGGAACTCGCTTGGCAATATTGGTTGCAATGCCATCCCTTGCTGGCCTGGGAGAAGTTGCTGGGGTCGCCCTATAACCGACAGGCGACCTATCTATCGAATGAAGCTCCAGGGCTCATGCCGCTGACGATGACCCGGCAGCTTAGCAGCCAGGGATTTGAACTGATTGCGGACGAGGGTGGCAGTCCGATTCGTCTGGACTTTATTAATGAGCATCGAAACATTGCCTGTTTCGGCACCACCCGTTCCGGTAAATCAGTAGCGATTTCCGGGATGATGTCGATGTTTCTGGCGCACGGCTATCCCATCGTGTGCCTGGACTATCCCAAGCCGGATGGCACCTCCACCTTTACCGACTACGCCAAGTTTTTGGAGCCCAATGCCGCTTATTTCGATATCGGTAGAGAAAGCAACAACCTTATGGAAATGCCCAACCTTTCGGGGCTTTCGAGTGAAGAGCGACAAGAGCGTTTTCAGGACTACAAGGCATTTCTAGAGTCGGCTCTGGTGACGATGGTGTTGCCTAGCACTGATGGGCAGTTACTGTTAGAGCAAACCATCCGCAGCCTCCTGGGGCGGGCCTTGACCATCTATTTCAAAGACCCGGACATCCAGGCTCGATATCAGGCGGCAGAGCGGGTGGGATATGGGTTTCCCGCCTGGAATAACACGCCAACGCTCCATGACTTTATCCGGTTCTGTACGCCTCAAGTTTTAGACGTTGAGAACAAGGCCAGTGCCGATATCGAGTCTGCACTCGGCCACATTATCTTGCAGTTGGAATATTGGTTGAATTCTCGAATCGGACGGGCGATCGCGCGACCGAGTTCGTTCCCGACCGATGCTCAGCTTCTGGTCTTTGCGCTCCGCAACTTGAGCAATGAGAATGAGGCGGCGATTCTTTCCTTGTCGGCTTACTCTGCGGCTCTACGTCGGGCACTCGCGTCCCCAAAGAGTATCTTCTTTATCGACGAGTCCCCCATTCTGTTTGAGTATCCCGTTATTTCTCAGCTCATTGGGCGGCTCTGCGCCAACGGTGCGAAGGCCGGTATTCGAGTCATCCTTTCTGCTCAAGACCCAGACACGATTATGAATTCTGTATCCGGCGCGAAAGTGATGCAGAACATGAGCATCAAGCTGATCGGGCGGATTCAGTCGGTGGCGGTCGATTCATTTGTGAAATTGCTCAACTATGAGCGCACGATTATCGCGAGAAACGCCTCAGAAGCCTTTTATCCCAAACGTTCGGGCTTGTATTCCAACTGGCTAGTGGATATCGACGGACACAGCATCTATGCCCGTTACTATCCCGGTTCCGTGCAGATTGCGATCGTCGCCAATAACCCGGATGAGCAATATGTGCGGACATTGAAGCTGGGGCACAGGCAGGGCGACAAACTTAGGGCGGCCTACGAATTTGCCGAGGATTATGTTCAGGCGATTCAAAACGGTTCTGGGCTGCAAGGGTTGGTCGAGAGATATCAGCAGGAATATGACCCAATACGTGCTGCAAGCCCAGTGGTAGAAGGCATCAAAGTCAGCGCATAGGAGAAGTCAGATGAAAACTCAACCTTGGATTGCAGTCACGTTACCAATGGCGCTCATGATCGGGGTTGCCACTGCGCCTGTCGCTGGAGCGCAAACCTTGGTTGCTCCAGGGGATGCTCCAGTCGTTGCCCCGGATGGCACCATTCAAGCGCCAGGTAGCTTGCCCGCCCCATCTGTGACCACTACGGGCGGCACCTGGGGGCAAGGTACCTCCATCCTCAATGGTGATTTAGACTCCATCTTGAATGACCAACTTGAGGGCCTTTTGGGCGGCGATCTTGCAAGCATTCTTGGCGGTGGTGACCTGGGGAGTATTCTCGGTAGCGATGACCTCATTGATGGAATTTTGAACGATGTCCTCGGCAGTGGTGACTGGGGTGGTGAGTCGATTTTGGGAGACATCCTCGGTGGCGGAATTTTGAAGGGTGATCTCGATGCTGTCCTGGGGGATGTGCTGGCGGGTTCCATCTTGGAGGATGTGCTGGGTGGTGGTGGCCTGGAAGATATCTTGGGCGGCGACTTGGGGAGCATCCTAACGGATGGTGGCTGGGGTGATTTGGAGGGAGCTTTAGGGGGCCTGGGGGACTTGGGCCTCGGTGGTTTAGACGACCTCTTGGGCGGTGGCGGTGGTTATTCTGCTGAAATCGATATCAAGATTCCTGCCCTCGGCGAATCTTTAGCCTCTTGGAACACCCTGGCAGGAGAGGCGTCAGGGGCGCTGATTAGCAATGTGGTCGGTGCATTTGGTTCAGCCCCTCATATTGTTACCGGTGCATTAGGTGTGCCGGATGTGTTGGCGTCTCAGTTATCCGTCTTTGATACGGTGATGGGCGGCGTCGAAAATGGCTCGCCGGGGGGGACGAGCCAGCGAGCGGATCGCTTCAATGTCAACCCAGTTGCCTTATCGGAAACGATTGGCAAAGAGGTCTCTAGAGCGGCATCAGTCGGCTTCTCGAATACTTTGCTGAGTGAGGCAGGGCAACTGGCGATTGTTGAAGAAGTAGAAGCCACGGACGAAACGCTAACGGACATCGTGGACCTGGCGACTGAGGCGCAAGACCTCGATGTCACCCAAGACGTGATGAAAAATCTGTCAGCAATGGCGGCTCAGCAGTCGAGCCTGCAAGTGGCTGAGTACGGGCAGACGATCCAGCTCCGGCAACAGTTT
This sequence comes from Oscillatoria sp. CS-180, assembly GCF_028330965.1. Taxonomy (GTDB): domain Bacteria; phylum Cyanobacteriota; class Cyanobacteriia; order Phormidesmidales; family Phormidesmidaceae; genus Halomicronema. The sequence continues at coordinate 23,949 of NZ_JAQMUB010000100.1, forward strand.
GCAGCGGATGCAGTGGTTCAAGCTGAAGCGGCTGAGGATCTGGCAGCTCTCAGTCGGCGTCAACAAACCGAGCCGATGGCTGCCGCCGCTGAGGTGATTCAGAGTTCCTCGACGCTGGTGTTGTTTAAGGGAGCGGAGTGATGCACCTATTCTTGTTGCCTGTTCTGGCGGTTGAAGGCTCTGCGGCCATGCTGGAACAGGGTCTCACCATGTCGGATGACATTAACGCGATTTACGACCTGCAGTGGCAGCAGGTCTTTACGGATGTCGCATCGGTTGGCGGATTTTCTCTGTACGGGCAGATTGTCGCTCTGGCGCGACTGTTTGCGGTCGGGGCACTGGTACTTTTTATGCTGCGATTTATTTATGCTGCCGTGCATGAAGGGGATTATGCTGAGCCCCTGCGGATGCTGATCTGGCCGCTGATTGTGGTGTTGTTTCTAAGCAATAACGGTCAGCTCCTAGCAGGCGGAACCCGTGCCTTGCGAGGAGTGCTAAACGACACGGCCTCTGAAGTCTTGCAGGTGACAGCACTCAACATAAATCTGGAAGAAGCCATCCGGGGTGCTTTGGCAAAAGGGGTGATTGGGGTAGAGACGAGCGCTCAAATTCAGCAGTGTCAGGCGTTGGTGGGTGATAGTCAGATTGAATGCCTGGAATCCGCCTATCAGCAAATTGAAGCGACGATGGAAGCGTTTCAGAATCACTGGATAGTGAATGCGGCGGGGAACGTCGCGGGTGCCATCCCGTATTTCGATCAAATGCGCTCAGGTATTGAGGGAGCGCTGGAAGCCTACAACACCTCTGGTGGAGCGGTCGGGCAGGTCTTGCCGGGATTCTTTGGGGGCTTCGTGGGCTCTCAGACTCGCGCCATCATTCACGCCTTTTTGATGGCGTTTCAGTGGGGCTTCGTCAATCTCATCCAGATTTCGATGCTCCTGACCGGGTTAATGGGGCCGATCGCGCTCGCTGCATCGCTACTGCCCTTTGGCGGTAAGCCGATATTTGCCTGGCTCACGGGCTTTTTCAGCCTGGGGTTTGTGCAGATTATGTACAACATCATCGTCGGTTTCGCGGCGGTGGTCATCATGAACGCTGACACCTTCGATACCAACGGCTTTCTGGTGGTGATTTCACTATTGGCTCCGGCCTTGGCGATCGGGCTTGCCAGCGGCGGCGGGTTGGCGATTTTCAACATTATGTTGTCCGGCAGTGCTGGGGCAGTGACGCTGCTGGTCTCCTACGCTTCTCGTGCTTCCTATGTCCCTCCCACTCAGCCCTCTAGTCGTTGATTTTAAGGTTGAATGTCATGACACTACTTCATCCCAAAAAACGAGGATTATTCGCCAGCGATAATCTGTTGCCTTTGTTTGTAGTGATTTCGCTGGCCTTTAGCGCTATCAACCTGTTGCTGCTGTTGTCGCTAGCGGTCGGTACCTTTCGGGTGGCGAGCCGTCCAGAGACCCGCCTGGTCCAACTCGTCGATGGCCGTTCGGTGCTGACAGAGCCGATTGATCATCTAGAGCGCTCGCCGGAAACCATTCGGCTCTTTACCCGGAATGCGTTGTCCATGATGTTCACCTGGAATGCGATTACTCAAGTGCCGGATGCGGCAGGAGTCATGCAGACCACAACCGATCAGGGGGTGGATGTCGGCGGGGGCAGGGCAACAACCAAGAGCTGGCAGGCCAGTTTTGCGTTTTCGGAGGACTTCCGGGGGCCATTCCTGGAGGCGGTCGCTGAAATGACTCCGCCTGACATCTTTACCGGGAATGCCCAGAGTGTCTTTAATCTGACGACGCTATCGGATCCGTTGAAAGTTGACGACGGGGAATGGGTGGTCGAGGTGGTCGGCAACCTGATCATTTTTGACCCGCAAACTCCCAGAGGCCGAGCGATTCCGTTCAACAAAGAAGTTTTTCTGAGGGCGGTTGACCCCCCATCTGATCCATTGCCTGAAGATGCCTCACCGATTCAGCAGGCGGTCTATCAGGTTCGCGGTGCGGGCTTAGAAATCACCGAAATGAATGAACTCATCAAGGAGTAGGAGTCATGGCACATCCTTCTAACAACGGCGATAACGCTCCGAACTTTGAGCTGCTAGACCCTGGAGATGTGGGAGCTGCCAGTACAACAACCACGCCCACAGCAACCACGACCGAAGAAATGGCTGGATGGATGGGATTAGAGTCAGACTCTAACGCCAATGCACGAGCCTCATCCCTTAGCGGTGTTGGGGCGGATGAGGCAGAGGCCGTCGATGTTGAGGCGGATGAGGCAGAGGTCGCCGATAGCCGCACTGGTGAGGATGGTAAGACGAAAACGCCGCTCTGGTCTAATCCGCTGATGAAGCTGGCATTTGTGGCTTTAGTGGCCGGAGGCTGTTTAACGGTCGTCGGGTTGGTTGTCAATACCATCCAAACCGCCGGTCGGCGAGACCTGGCGACCCCTCAAACCGCACGGCGAGTCGAAGAGGAACCTCCAGAAGACCCGATACAAAGTGCTCTGCGGAGCCAGGGAGAGCAGATTGGCGAGCTTAAGACTCAAAATGCTCTGGGCAACCAGCAGCTAGCGATGGAAATCCAGGCCGAAGAAGGTTCCGAGGTTAGCGCAGCGGACTTGTTGGCGCTCAGGAATCAACTGGAGCAACGGCGACAGTTACAGGAAGCGGCCCAAGCTAATGAAAATCCCCAAACCAGAGTGACAAGTCCCCAGTCAGTCACGCCGCGCTCGGCCCCTGCAACTGCGCCACGTCCCGCGCCACCTCCCGCACTGCGTTCTATCCCTGCACCCCCGCCTGCGTCCTTGCCGCGTCCCGCGTCAATAGAACAGATTCCACCTCAAGAGCAACTGGCGATGCTTAGCCGTTACGGGAGCTATGGCAGCGGCAGTGCCTTGCCCGCCAATACCATCGCGGCAGCCCCAATCGCGTCTCCGGTGGCTTCGCCATCAGCGATCGCCACGCCCCAGGTTGAAACGACTGAAGCTGTCCCCGCCTTTAGTGATGGTGCGCCTGAAACAGGGGTGGCGGTGTCAGGGTTGGCCCCGAAGCAAGCCGATACGACCTATGCCGAAGAAGCCGCCGCGATTTTGGGTCACACGCTGGTCACAGTGCAATCGGGGACGTATGCCCAGGCTGTCCTAGAAACGCCCATCTACTGGGCGCAAGACTTAGCCAATGAGCAACAGTCTCAGCGTACTGCTCTGAAGCTATCGGAGCCGCTGTATGGCAGTCGGGGCGAGGTGGCTTTAGAGGTGGGAACGCTGCTGGTAGCTGAGGTGAATGTGATTGCCGGGAGTGGCTTATTGCAACTCCACGTTACTGATGTCGTGATCACCAAAGATGGGCGACAGCAGGTGATGTCCATTCCAAATCAAAATCTGGTGATTGCGGGAAGCGAGGGCCAGCCCTTGGTTGCCCGTGAAATCCAGAACACGGGCGAGATCCGGGCGGCGCAAATTCAGTTGGCGGCCCTTGGCGCACTGGGGAATGTGGGCGCATTGCTCAATCGCCCTGACTCTCAAACGACTGCTATCGGCATCGGCAGCAGTGTCTCGACGGTTGAGAACGGAGCCGTCAATATCCTGGCGGGACTGCTGGAAGGGGCAGCAGGTGCCATACTCCCCATCGAGCAAGACCGCGTCGAAAACCGCATTGATGACTACGAGAATCAACCCCGCATCTGGTTCCACGGCAGCGATGCCCCGGTCACACTCTTTGTCGCTGAAGAGTTCACGTTTCGAACGGATTAGAGGAAATAGCCATGCTGAGAAAATCTACCCAATGTCTGCTCGCTGGCGGCATCTCTCTGGTGGTGGCCGTTGCTTCTACCATGCCGGGGATGGCTCAGCTTCGAGATCAGTACACTTTGCAGCAGGCTGAATCCGGTGCGGTCAGTATTCAGGTGTGGCCTGGTTCTGGCACCAACCTGGACTTTACGAGCACTGGGCAGTATATCTACCGGGCCTGGTTGGATGACCCCAGCCGGGTGCAACTCGATACCGATACCCCGATCGAGAACGCGAACGCTCAGATCATTCATCTGCGAAAAATCGCTTCGATCGACTTTGAAGGACTGCCCTCGACGGGAGTCACGCTGCTAAGCGTGGCGACAGTGGATGCCACCGGGCAGCGTCATCTCTATCAATTTCGCGTCACCTATGGCGACCATCAACCAGAGTACGCGACGATTTCCCTGACGCCCCAAGCCGTTTCGCCGCAGATCGATACGCTGCTAACCAACTCGGCTGATGGAGGCGTTGATCTGGAGACGTTTCGAGCAGGCATCACACAACTCATTCTGGATGGCACGATTGCGGGGGATGGCCCCATGCATGAACGACTGAAAGCTTTTATGGGCCTGGTGCAAAGTGGCTCGTCCCCGGCAGTCGCCGCGCAGTCCGCTGGCGTGGATCTGGCGGTGGTTCAGGAAGTGGCTCAAATTGGCCTGGACGCCGCTGCGGCGGGAGAGAGGTCTCGATTTATAGAAGAAGAGGAACCTTCAGATGTGGATGGCGAGATTGAGGCGACGGATGAGGATGCTGCTGTGAAGGAGGCGGTGACACCTACGGAGACGATAGATTCTGGGGCATTAATCGAAACGCTGCGTCGAATGTCCACGCTGGGGGGGGAGTGATGAAGATGAAAGGGGCAACACTGCTGCAAGCTCTAATCATTGGTCTGTGCTTCAATGCATGTCCCGGTTCCCCTGGCTCCTCCTGGGCGCAACATGAGCAACCTCCTACCTCGGAGGCGGTACCTGAAACGCTAGAGACTTCAGGAACGCCTGGTGCCACCTTCCAAACCCCCGTACCGAATCTGAGTCAGCGTCTGCCGATGGGAACGCTACATATTGATGGGCGTACTGCCGCCATCCCGGACTGGCAAGTGGTTTCTTTTGATGCGTTCCCGCCCTTTCCGGCTGATGGGCGGTGGGGCGATGTGGCGTGGTCGCAGGGCGATCGCCTTGCCGATGTGATGACCCTTGGCGACTTTCAAGGATCGCTGGACTTGCATTTGCTGACCATTGCTTCGATTGCCGAAGCAATGGGGATGCCCGCCGAACTGGGGAGAAAGAGTCCTATTTATCTAATCAGTCTTAATGAGTTTGAACTGCTGGAGCGTCAGACGATCGCTAGTTTGGTCGCCGCCGTTCCCTCTTTGCTAGAGGTGCCCGTCGAAAAGTTGCCGCTGGTTCAAGACTTGGTGAGGAGCGTTCATCCCACTATTCGCTTTGAAACGGAGACCTTGGAAACCCTGCTATTGGCCTATCCTGACTTTGGCGAGGTCAAGCTCAGTCAGCTCATCTTGGAAGACTATCAGGTGGGGGATTTGCCAGGAATTGAGCGAGTGCCGCTCCAGTCATTTGCTCATTGGCAAGAGGCCGCGATCAGTGAAGTGCCAATGCTGCCCGTGATGAGCTGGTGGTTGTTTCCCCAGTCGCCGCAGACGGATGGGGAAATTGCCGTTGCAAGCATTCAACCACTGACTGATGCTGGCGATGCTGAAAAAACTTATGCGCTGACGCTGACGCCCCGGACGGCTTTTGAACCTGTCGAGTGGGTGATAGGTGAAGAGGAAGCCGTTGCGAATGCTGGTTTACAGGCGCGATCGCAAATCAACGAAGGGCAAGAACTCAAGGGTGCCTTGCCGTTTGGGCCAGTTTTCAAGGTAGTACCTGAGTCGATTACCCCGGAAGGGGTGCAGGTGTCGATGTACTTTCGGACATGCAGGCAATCAGGGCAACTGGATTGTTCCGGTTATGGCATTGGCCCCATTCCGTTGCAGACCTATCGCCCTGGCGAAACAATTTTCTTAGGAGAGTACGCCTTTCCTGTTACGCCTCTGCCGTCAGCTCCAGCCGTCACTCCTCATGAATCCGTTCCTTCGGAGCCAGTCGCTGAATTTTTCGATGTCGTAGTCGAGGTTGCCGCTGAGCACAAAGGCCCGATTGGGACTGTGGCGATGATTTTCACGCTACTAGGCGGAGTGCTGTGGTGGGCCTGGAAAGGCGATCCCGTGCAGTTCTTTGTGCTCACATTCCGGTGGATAATGGCAACTCAAATTTATCGCCATACCCGCCGCCTGACTGAAAAATCTGAACCTTCTACGGAGCCGTCAGATGCAGAAAAGTCATGAGGAGTTTGGGCTGACGGCTCAAGCTACTAACCGGGCTATTGAAAGTGTGCCGAGTCTTCAGGGGCTAGGCGATAGCTTAGGGCCAGCGCTGCAACCCCTGATGGGGCGCAGCGGCCTGATTTTACTAGCGGCTGCACTGGGGCTGATCGGCCTAAAGGTGATGGGCGGAGGGGGGAAGTCGGGCAAAATCGCGCGGGGGTCTCTCAGCGGTGGCAAGGAGAAAGCCAAGGCGCGGAGACAGGCCCTCAAGCAACTCCGGGCGAGAGAGCCGGACTCGGTCGCTCTCTATGTGGGTTCCCTCAATCGCAATCAGGCAGGCAACATTACGGGTGCTAAAAAATCGCTCTTTTTGGCCGATGCTCAAAGAGGGATTGCGGTTGCCGGGGGGCCAGGTTCTGGTAAGACGTTCTCGATTATCAATCCTGTGATTCGCTCAGCTTTAGATGAAGGGTTCCCGGCGCTGGTCTACGACTTCAAATATCCGTCTCAAGCGGAATGTATCTCTGCTTATGCGGCGAAGCGGGGTTATGACGTGCGGGTGTTTGCCCCTGGTTTTCCCGAATCAGAGGTGTGTAATCCTCTCGACTTCATGACGGATCAGGACGATGCGCTGATGGCACGACAGATCGCCACCGTCATGAATCGCAATTTTGCCCGCAGCTCCAATAGCTCTGAAGATAAGTTCTTTGCGGATGCGGGTGACCAGTTGACCCAAGCGATTTTGATGCTGGCGAAAGGGATGCCTGTGTCGGACTTGATGGCGGCAAGCGCTGCTCTAGGGTTGAACAACTTGCCGGATCGCATCCTAGAGGCGAAGCGCTTGGGAGATTTAGGGCAGTTGCCCAACCAGTGGCAGATTTCCCACTGGGTTTATTACGCCTTCTCCCAGTTGATGCAGCTCAAAGACTCTGAGAAAACAGTGGCAGGCGTGCTGGGTACAACGGGTAAAGTCTTCTCCCGTTTCATGGCCCCAGAACTCATTTCCACGTTCTGCGGGAAAACCACGCTGCCCATCGAACTGAAGGGTCGGCAACTGGTCATCTTGGGAATGGATCGCCGTCGCCGTGAAGCCGTTGCGCCCCTGGTCGCGACCGTGCTGCACATGATGGTGACGATGAACGTCACCCAGAAAAGAAAAGACCCGTTGCTGCTAGCGATCGACGAATTGCCAACGCTGTATCTGCCCTACCTAACCCAGTGGCTCAACGAAAACCGTTCGGATGGCCTCTGCACGATGATTGGCTTTCAAAACATCACCCAGCTTGAGGATGCCTATAAGCGGGATATTGCCAGGTCGATTTTAGGGGGTTGTGCAACTAAAGCGATTTTCAATCCCCAGGATGCCGATAGTGCGCGGATGTTTAGCGACTATCTAGGAGATGAGGAGGTGAAAATCAAGCAAAAGTCGCGCAATTCTGGCGGCAAGGGGGGCGCATCCCGTTCCGTCAGTGAGCAATTGCAGAAGCGCCCCATTGTGGAGTCGGCGCAGTTCAACCGATTACCCACCGGAAAGTGTGTGCTAATCTCGCCGGGATTTGTTCGCAAAGATGAAACTTCTATCCCCCTCATCTCGATGATCAAGGTCCCTAAAGCCGACGTGGGAGAAGAGGACTGGAGTAAAGCCACTTGGGATAAGTTGCGAGTTAAGCTGATCCACCGTTCGCCTCAAAAGCTGCGTGATTCGGCCAAAGCGAATCAACAGATGACCATCTGTCAGGCGATGGTCGAGGAGCTACTGCCGTTACCGATGGATGAAGATGGCGAACCGGACCCCCATCATTCCCGCTTTGATGCGCTGGTGCCGGTCTTGCAGCCGACTCCGGCAGCGGCGGCAAAGGTGATTAATCCTGGCGCTCTACTCGAATTCAGCGAGGTTTTCTGATGAAAACTGACATTGACGATGCTACGGGCGTCACAACGCAAGAGGCGGACAAGGCGGAGCAATCAACTCGCAATGCGATGGGTTGGTTGGTTGGAGCCGCAGCGCTGCTCTATTTCAGGCAGCAGCAGCAGGAGGCCGCTGAGCCAGATGAAGTCGTTCCGCTCGAACCGATAGCGGTTGAAGTTAGGCCGGATATCCAAGATTTAGGGCATCCCAGGCCACTTTCAGGTGGCCCTGGTGATCCGCCATCCTACGACGCCCATGAGTTGCCGCCAGCCGGGGGCACAACTCCGCCCGACGCAACGCAGCATACCGCCTATCGACCTGAGAACGCCCCTGCGGCAATCCGCTTGAGCGTGGGCGATGAGCAGATCGAAACGGACTCTGACCGCATTGCCAACGATATTCAGCAGCTCGCTCACCTCGATGTGGTGCAACGGGCGATCAATAATCAATCCCTGACCACTGACCCTGATGTGGAGATTCAAGTAGCGGGCGATCGCGTCTTTTACCAAGGACCAGAAGAACGCTGCGTGCATCCTGACTTTGACCTGCAAGCCGCAAACGACTTGATCTCGAATCATCAGCAGAGTGAGATGGAGCGAAATGATGGAGCCGTGGTTGATGTCGATGCCTCGCCCCTGCATACAGCAGTTGGCAGAGTTGACCGTGAGGTGCCAGATGCCAGCCCCGAAGCGACTCAGGAGCAGGCAAATTCCGGTGATTCCACGCCTTCTCCTCATGCCGATCGCGCACCCACTCAAGAGCGTTCTCGCAACTCGGCACCTGAACAGCCACCTGAACAGCCTGTTGACACGACACCTCCTCCTCCAGCGGATCGAGAACAGTTGACGACCGAAATCGTGCCTTTGTCTCAGGCTGAAGCGATCGCCGGACAGAATGAGGGTGATGTCTCGACTGATGATCCTGCCATCTGGATGGCCCAGCCCACCACGCCGACTGTGACTAAGGATGGTCATGGTCACATCGTTCGTAGTCCTTCCATTGAAGGACTGGAGGCGACCGTCGATTTGGTGGAGCGAAGGGAGGAGCAGGCTCAGTGGATGCAGGCGCGACTGGAAGAGCAGCAAGCATTAGCCACAATGTTCGATTGTTGTTTGGAGACGACCCACGGCAAAAAGGGTAGCGCCACCATTCTGGGTAACCGCTACGACATCTCCAGGGATGGTCATGGTGGGTTAGCCGTGACTGCCAAAGATGGTCGAGGGCTAATCTTTGAGCGGGATGGACAATCAGGCGAAATTATCTCATCCGCAACATCTCAAGACCTTGAGATCTTTGCGAAGGGCGCTGCTGTCTTAGAACGGCAACAGGCCAGAAGTTTGGCGCTGCCATCGCCAACTCCAGCTCAATCCCCTTCAACCGGTCGATCATGCCAAAGCGACATGGAAATTGGCTAGCTAGCAATATTCGCTTACGAGTTGGCATATTTCTTCGCAGGAAATTGCAACTCAACTTCATTAAGGATGCTTCACGGAGATATCTGAGAGATATCTGCCCTATAGCGTCTGGAAATGGATTTCGAGTTTTCCTGTGAAGCACCTCCATCCCACACATAAAAGGCTTCTCGTCACGTTACTACGCCTCACGATTACGTTTGCTGTCGCCATCGTGTTTGCATTCCTGGGCCTGCTTGCCGAAGTCAGAACCGCGATCGCGCAGTATGACGTGAGTGATTATCAGCACCTCGCAGAAGAACTGCCGGACTACGCTTCATTCGGGACTCAGACCTTTGACAATATCCGATTCAATAGCCAGGGGAGCATTGATGGCGTCCCCGACGATATTGCCGAGGAGATGGGCTACAACACGGGTCGAAATTGGTCGGAGGGGGCTCGGCTATCAGATGTGATCAAGTTAGGGGATTTGGGGCAAAGCTTTTATCCCCAGATGTTGACGATTTCTGACGTGGAGCGCAAAACCGGCATCAATACGACAGAATTATCGCTTTCAGATTATCAAAGGCTGCTTGAGGGGCAATCGATTGGGTCTTTAACGTCCTTAATCGGAATTGAAAATTTTCAATTAAATGAAGTTGCCCCCATTCAAGACGTTTTCAATGAGGCCGTGCTGCCGCAACTTGAGGTCGAGGCCGTTGAGCAACTGAATCAAGTTGCTCAAGATTTGGGGGTGCCGATTGATTTAGTTCCTCTTGAAGCGTTCGATCCAGTCAGCTTTGTCGAAACTGAACTGCTCACCTATGGACAAGAGACTCTGGGCGATTTGCTGGCGACCCCTGATTTACTGGAAGGAGCCGTATTTGGTGACATCAATATTGGAGAATCGCTAGATATCTTGGGCGAATATAGTGTCGAAGATATCCCCGGCCTCGAAAACTTGCCAATGGCAGAACTGGAAGGTTGGCAAGACTTGGTACTGAGTGAAGTGCCAGGGCTAGACTCCATTCCATTTGGCGATTTCCCGAACCCGATTGCGGCGATTACGGGCGGCTTTGGGGGGACTCATGATGTCACCTATGGCGATAAGGAGTCCCGCGTCACGCCGACCCAGTTTTCAATCACAGGCTCTGATCAAGAAGGCTTTAGGGTGGAATGTTCCCAGGACAGGGGTTGTGCCTACCTAGAACTAGAAGGCCCCGGTGCGATGCATGGCGCTCGGTGGATCGCTGGCGGTAACGGTCAGGGGCAGCAGATGGTTGAGGGGGGTAGCGGTCTCCTAGCGATGATCAATGGCGGGCAGGAACCAACAGGGCGTCATCCGTTTGGCGATGTCTTCAAAATCGTTCTCACTGACACGACAGAGTCCAGGGGGACAGGAGATTTTGCTCTTTATACCCGCTACTGTCAGCGATCGCTCTTTGTTGACCTGGGGTGTACGCCTTATTTTATTGGCCCCATTCCGATCTGGTCTACCAAGGAAAAGGGCTTTGTCCTAACTGGGCCGCTAGATGGTAAGGGAGGGGCATCTAGCGGGATGGAGGTGCCACCCGAGTTGCAGCAATACCAATCAAGAAATGTAGGTGGTCATTATTATGGTGGCGCTGGGGGATTTTCCCCTCAAGTGCAGATGGATGAGGAGTGCTTAAATGGTCTGCTCTCGGTCACCCCATCCAGTCAACAATCAGGGGCATCTAAGAATATCCCAATCATTATTGAGGCGGCAAATAAGCATGGTCTAGACCGGGCACAGACAGCTTACGTTTTGGCGACAGTCCGTAGGGAAACTGGAGGAGTCGGTTGGGGACCGGTTGAAGAGATTGGTCAACCCTGCCGCTATAGCGGTGGGTGTGGATGGCATGGACGCGGGTATGTGCAGCTCACCCATGACTACAACTATGCTCGCGTTCGAGATGAGCTAGGCATTGATGCGGTTAGCGATCCGTCGCTAGTTCTGCAAACCGATAATGCGGCTGAAATCTTGATTAACGGGATGATGAAAGGCTGGTTTAACGGGCACGGACATGGGCTAGCTTATTACGTTTCTGAAGGCCATCAGGATTTCTATCAGGCACGACGAACGGTTAACGTCCTGGATCATGCGGGTGAAATCGCGGCTCACGCCGAGCAGTATTACGAGATGCTCAGCCGGTGTCAGACCATTGAAACTCAGAGAGGGAGTGTTGGGGCACCTGTTCAACCGCTGAAGGAATATCGGACAGGCTTGTTGTCGGCACAGGAATACGGCGCTCCCAGACCTGGTGATAGAACCCATGCGGGACAGGATTTCGATATCACGCAGGGAGTTGACGACGATTTCCAGAGCTTTATTGGTGGCGTTGTCACACGGGTTGGGCATGACCCTGGGGGTTACGGTCACTATGTCGATATCTACAATGCTGAGCTTGGCGTTGTAGAAAGAATTGCTGAAGGCTCTCAGTTAACAGTCGGCTTGGGCGATACGGTCGCTCCTGGGCAGATCGTTAGCGTTGGAGAATCCGAGACAGGAGTGATTCACGTTGAATATCGTGAACCTGCGAATAATCAAAATCAGGGTGGCTTTGGTTACGGTGGCACCTATGACCCGATTCAATTCCTAGAGTCTCAGGGGATTGTTAGTCGGCAGGGAAATCGTGTGATCCCTCTAATCAATGACCAGATTGCAGGAGGAGGTTGATCTCGAATCTAGATGGCTTTGCAACCGATTAAAAATTTTGGAGAAACCAATGAAACCCCAAAGAATCAGTTTTGTTACGACGATAGTGATCTCAGCAACCTTGATATTTTTGCTTGCCAGCTTGAACTCTCTTGTCGTTGCCCAAGTAGAAGGCTTGGGGTACTCAGAAGGGCCTTTCCCATTAATCGACAATCCTGGAGTCGCGATTGGCGCAACTCCATTAGCCGCAGTTCAGGCGGCGGCAAGGGATGTAGACACGATTGAAGAAAATGCGTTCTTCTCTACTGTCTTAGGCGGTGAAGAATATGGCTTCATCGTCGTGACGGCTGACTACATCGCCAACTCTGCGGTGTTGCTGAAGGAGGGTGAAGACTGGCAGTTCATCTGTCGTGAGGCGAGTTTGATTCCTGAATATCGTTTGATTGAAAACTGTGGAGTGCCAGAGGCGATCGCTTCTCAACTCTATGAAGGCGTTATTCGAGTATTGGAGCAAGGACAATGAGCCGTATCGTCAGATGGTTGATCGCAGGAGCGCTGGGGGGCTTAGTACTGGCAGGTGCCGTTCTATTTACTGCTGCCATAGCCAACAAAGATAGTTCCGGTGTCAGCGCTGTAACTATCCTGCCGCAGCTCAAGTCAACTTATGAACGTACTATCGAACAGGCCAATCTACCCGTGTTGCTACCGACTGAATTCCCAGAGCTGGGGACTGAATTCTGGCTCTCAGAGTACATTGCCAATGAAGGGAACCAATATACGCTCTCGGTCGATGTCGAGTCTGGTTGCGAGGGGGCTGGAGCTTGCTCTAGAGGTTCAATCGGCGGTGAAATCGTCACCGCTGACACGGAACCCGTCGAGGCGATTTATTCATTTCTTAATGAGCCCCTAGATGATCCCAATCGTCCCCGGTCGGACGACCCGATGGGGGATGTAGAGTTAATAAATGGTTTTGAAGGGTTTTTTGTTCCCTGGATCGCTACGGCCCAGTGCAGCGAGGCGAAGGTTTACTGGGAACAACCTTCTGCATCCGGCGATGAACTTTATCGCTACTACGTGGGTATTGAATGCGGCGATCGCGCTGACGTGGTTGAACTAGCTAATAACGTCATTGCCAATACAGAAGATTTCTGAACCATGGAAAACCAATCACCTACTCGTAAAAAGCCTCGAACAGCAACCATGCTGCTTTCCTGGCTAGTCTTCGGGGTTTGCCTGATAGTCGTTCTGGGCGAGAGTTTGGGGTTTCATATGCCTGTTTTAGCCCATCAGGAACCCCAACACATCACTACCCACCACAGCGGAATTCTGGATTTACAGGCGATTTGGAATGAAATGGAAAGCTACTACTATGCGTCGTAGTTTTTAATTGCTTAAGATTACGGCGATCTCTGACTCGTTGTTAGTTCCAGGCGGCATCATGAATTGAGTCTGGACGGGTAGCGGAAGTAATTCGCTCATTACCGATAATCGACTTACTGGGTGCGATCACGCCGTCTTTGGGGACTGGTGCGGCGAGTGCGCGATTTGGATGATGCTCTACGGGGTTCGTCCGCTTCCGCTTCCGGCTCAATAGGCGTGATCATGAAGACGCGAGCGCCATCGGTGGCCCGGTAGAGAGTTTGCTGCTGAAAGGGAATGCCTTGATTGGTAAGGTCTGCAGCATAGGCGTCTTTGGCTGCGATCGCGTCATCGATGGTTTCGTAGTCAGTTTCGAGGATCACGATTGGGGACATAGAGTCAGTGCTGATAAAGCGTTTCTACATTAACGCTGATGGCCCTGGATGACGAGTCTATAAAGCCAAAAGGCTGAGACAGATTATGAGTGTGAATACGCTCGAAACATGCCACTAACTACCTTGGTGATGGCTTGGCAACTTCGTGTGGTACGAATGTATGTTTTAAGCCCACAGGGTTTTATTGATAGGCAGAGTGCGAAATATCAAAGTGCAATGTAGTGTTACGGAATATCACTTGTAGCACGCTCTAACTCGACTAGTGAGCGATTGTAACCAACGATCGCTTGTACCAAATTGACTTCGGCATCGGTGAGCTCTGATTGAGCGTTTAAGATATCTAGTTGAGTGCCAACCCCAGCGTCAAACCGTAAGATTGCTAAGTCTAAGGCTTCTTGAGCCTGCTCAACGGCGATGGTGGCAGTATCGATATTGGTCAAGTTAGAGGTCAGTGTGTAATAAGCACTTTCAACTGCAAGTCTGATAGTGTTGCGGGTTTCCTCAAAATTTTGCCCTGAAATTGCGATATCCAGTTCACGCTGACGGGCTCTAGCCTGAGCAGCGCCACCTTCAAAGAGAGTCCAAGATGCCCGAACACCTAGCTGATAATCATCTGAGAAGCGACCATCCTGAGTGAGGGTGTCACTGACTTGATAATTTGCAAACAGGTCAACTTGCGGACCCAACGCGGCAAGTTCGACCCGTCGAAGTTGCTCGTTGATATCTCGCTGAATCAACTGTTGCTCTAGCTCCACCCGATTTTGATAGGCAGCGATGATGCTTTCTTCTAAGGTGAGAGGCCAACTTCCAGAAAGTTGGACAGGCAATGTTGTGATGCTGAGAGACGGAGGGACATTGAGGCGACGCGCCAAACTTCGTTCGGCAACTTGACGCGCTCGTTCAGAGTTGACCAAATCCTGACGAGCATTTGCTACCTGTACCTCCGCGCGTAAAACATCAAAACGAGTTCCGACTCCGACTTCTTCGCGTAAGCGAGTGTCTCTGAGGTTCCGTTCTGCCTCTTCTAGAAAAGCCTGGCTGATGCGGATGGTTTCAATGGCAGCTTGGAGGTCATAATACTCGTTGGCAGTATTAAGTCTCAGCTCTTCTTGACGGCGCTCTACCTCTAACCCATTAAGTCGAACTTGTTCCTCAGCGGCACGAACAGAGGCCGCACGTCTCCCAGAGGAGTATAAGTTGTAGGCTACATCCAGCTGAGCAGAAAGCGCTACACCCAATTCTTCAGAGGTATTGCTTTGAAAAGTAACCCCTCCATCAGGCGTAGGAACTAGAGAAGAACTACTCTGAGTTATGTTTTGTCCTTGTAAGGTACCGTTTACAGCAAAGGTAGGTAAGTAATCTGCCTGAGCTTCTCTGAGGGCTGCTTGACTTTGCTCTAGCTCTAATAGAGCAACTTGCAGATCAGGATTATTACGATAGGCAAGCTCAATGGCTTCCTCAAGACTAAGGGGCTGTATTCCAATAATTTCAACTTCTTCAGGTCGAGTTTGAATAAGTAGTGGGTTTGGCTCGGGTTCAAGACGCTGAAGCGAATCAGATGCTCCATTTTCCTGTTCTAAAGGTGGTCTGGTGACGGGATTAGAGGGTGAAATCTGTTGAGAACCATCATCCCGATCGCCATTAGCATCAGATCCAGGTAAAGGGATAAAAGGTCCAGCGTCTAAAGGCTCTGTAGATTCTGCAGGAATCGCCTGACTCACGGATGTGGACACAGCCGCAAATGTTTCTTCAGGAGAAAGACTATTTGCTTTTTTCAACTTTTCAGCAGATTCGGGCACTAAAGAAGTCTGGACAAGTTGATGAGAATTAGAGGTTGCTTCGGCGGGAATGCTCCATCCCGTAATTATTGAGAATGGCAAAGCTATCGCCATGCCCCACTTAAGGCGAACTAGCCATTGAAAATACATACCTTGCTGCATACAAAATTTCAAAAGATAGACGATGAAGACTACAGCCGAAGAGGACACTCTAAAGAGCCGAAAATTTCCACCTAAAAATCTAGGCTTATTTGCAAAGCTAGGAGAGTAAAATTTTCAGAACTCGTCAATTTCTCTTTCCAGGATTTGAATTATCTTCTCGTACCTAGGAGAGAACCTGAAAGATTTAAGGAGTCTTTTTGCGCTTGCGCACGGGTGATTGTAGCCACATCAGAAACCCACTAATAACCAATGTCAAGAGTCCCAGTGCATTGAGAATAGGGTAAATAAAGTCCAAATTGAGTTGACCAAATTTGCCTCGATGCAGCTCTAAAAGCCAGAGAAAGTCGTTGGCGCGATCGCTCGCAACTGCAAATTGAAACAGGACTCCTGTCGTCAGGGTCAGCAGTAATGGCAATACCATCACGGGCACTAACGCAGTATGTAACTGACGTAAACGAGCACGATTAATGTTCATTGCTAAGTCAATAGTTTACGAAGACTGTAGCTGTTTCTTTAGGTACTGCAGCAGGAATGGCCCAACAACAATTAGAGCGAATAATGATTCCCCTAAACCAATTCCAATGGCACCCACGTTAGCCTGAAGTAATGAAGAAGATGGCTCTTCCGAGGTGACAGGCACTTCTTCAACAGGAGATGCATCGGCATCAGTGCTCATCGGCATCTCCGCTGATGGCATAACCGTTCCATCGGAATGGGTCATGCCATCGGTATGCTCAGAGGAACTTTCAGCTGAATCACCTTCAGACGAAGGTTCCGCTGGCTCTATGCTTTGAGAGTCGTGCGGACCAGCGTGGCCTATTGCATTCTCAACCCACAGCAGGTGAGTCGCGATCGCAGTTCCTCCCCCTACCAAAACCTTACGATGCTGCTTCGTCCAATGAGCCATACCGCTTAATCTCCTACACCTCTACAAAAGAAAGCTTCACAAATAGATTACACATCATTGCGAAGCATTGCGAAACACTGATTATTTCGCTGTCAATGGCAGTTTGCCATCTGAAGATGAAATCAGGGTGAAATAGAAACTGGATTTTGTTCACTAGGCATTATCGCCTTAACTAGCTGCACAGGCTTTTAGCTGGCTGGTTCCAACGCAAGCGCCTCCGAGATTTTTGCATACCCTTTGCACTAACGATGAAAATAGTTCAGATGATCTATCTATGGAGCGTGCTGACAACGCCGTTGAGCATGGCCTAGACAAATGCCTGGAGGATCCCTAAGGCAAGCAGAAAACAGAGCCTGTAACGAATCCAGCTATTCAGAGAAAAACCAGGCGTCTCAGATTTTCTCATTTCACTCTGATTTCACTATTTCAGAATATTCTGCTTAGTTGAACGCTGGAGGCGGAAGCCCGAAGCGCTAAAACCTTTATTTAACTAAGTCATAAGGCGATACACACATGGCTTTTCTGAATCGACGTAGTTTTCTGCGCTTTACGGCAGGCGCAGGCTTGGGTTTTGGGTTGCATACGCTTCTACCAGCCTATGCAAGGCAGGGGATATCCCTTGGCCAAGCTAGCCAAGGTATGAATTATCCTGATGTAATCGATCTCCAGGTGCAGGAAACAGCCATTCAACTGGGTGAACGGAGCGCAAAGGCTCTGACCATAAACGGTTCCGTTCCGGGTCCATTGATTCGCCTGCGAGAAGGCCAAAACATTTCCATTAATGTTACCAACCAACTCGACCGAGATACTTCCATCCACTGGCACGGCATTATCCTGCCGCCTGAGATGGATGGTGTACCTGGAGTCAGTTTTGCTGGCGTTAAGCCAGGGCAGACGTTTACATATCAGTTTCCGATCACCCAGAGTGGTACCTATTGGTATCACAGCCACAGCGGATTACAGGAACAACAAGGGCACTTCGGGCCAATCATCATCGATCCAGCCGAACCAGAACCCTTCGAGTACGACCAAGATTATGTGGTGATGCTTTCCGACTGGACGTTTGAAGATCCCCATAGCGTTTTGGCTAATCTGAAACGCATGTCTCCTTACTACAACTACCAAAGGCGGACAGTAGCCAACCTGGCTGAGGACGGGGAATGGAGACAGATGCGTATGGATCCGACGGATATCGCAGATGTCACTGGCGCGACCTATACCTATCTGATGAATGGGATTGAGCCAGATGCCAACTGGACAGCCTTGTTTCAGCCAGGAGAAAAGGTTCGGCTGCGATTTATCAATGCTGCTGCGATGACCTATTTTGATGTGCGCATTCCTGGCCTCAAAATGACCGTTGTCCAAGCAGACGGGCAAAATGTACAACCCGTAGCCGTCGATGAATTCAGAATTGCCGTAGCCGAAACCTACGACGTTATTGTGGAGCCCCAAGACGAACAGGCTTATACAATCTTTGCTGAAACGATGGATCGCAGCGGTTATGCTCGCGGCACTCTAGCTATTCGTACAGGGTTAGAAGCCCCTCTGCCAGAACGACGCGAACGGCCACTACGGACGATGGCCGATATGGGGATGGATCATGGTTCGATGGGTGCCGATGCGCCAGCGATGGACCACGATATGTCTTGCATGAGCGGCGATGCTCCAATGAATCACGACATGAGCGGCATGAGCGGCGATGCGCCGATGAACCACGACATGAGCGGCATGAGTGATGATGCGCCGATGAATCACGACATGAGTGGCATGAGTGATGATGCGCCGATGAATCACGACATGAGCGGCATGAGTGGCGATGCTCCAATGAACCACGACATGTCCTGTCCAGGCGGCAGTTCAATGGTTCCTCATGGCCCAGATAGCCACGGTGCGGGAAATTCTGGTACTCCTATGATGGTAGGCAGTCGTATGCATGAACCAGGAACCGGTCTAGAAAATACTGGAACTCGTGTTTTGGTTTATACCGACTTGCGCAGCATCAACCCAGGATATGACCCGCGATCGCCAGAACGAGAAATAGAGTTGCACCTCACCGGCAACATGGAGCGATACATGTGGTCTTTTGACGGTAAAAAATACTCTGAAGAAAAAGAACTTACCTTCTATGATGGCGAACGCCTGCGGCTGGTTTTTGTCAATGACACCATGATGGAACACCCCGTTCACCTACACGGTATGTGGATGGAAGTAGACAATGGTGCAGGACAATACAAACCTCGCAAACACACAGTCAACGTTAAGCCAGCCGAAAGATTTCCTGTAGAGATTAATGTCGACGCTCCTGGTAGATGGGCTTTTCACTGCCATCTGCTTTATCACATGGAAGTTGGTATGTTCCGCACCGTAGCGGTTATTGACCGTCCATCGGAGGTAGGCTAGATGCGGAACATATTTCAACGAAAATTATTTTTGGTTCTAGCAACATCAATTGGACTCGCAGGTGTTGTAGGCTTATCGCCTCAAATCGTAAAAGCCCAAAGTGCCAACGATAGTGCGATGAACCACGACATGGGCAGTCCTGCTGTTTCAGAGGAGCCAGGTGCAAGTACGGCAGCGGCTGTACCCCACGATATGAGTGGTACGAGCGACGATGCTTTAATGCCTCATGACATGAGTGGCATGAGTGGTGATGCTCCAATGGACCACGACATGAGTAGCCCTGCTGTTTCAGAGGAGCCAGGTACAAGTGCAGTAGCGACTGTGCCTCACGACATGAGCAGCTCTGCCGCCCAATTATTGGAAGCCGATAACGCTTCACAGCAACCTCCGTCATTAGGACAATCTAATGTTTCGGAAGTCAACAGAGATGAATGGCCTGAACCTGTAGAAGACAGCCAGATTTTCTCGTATTTTTTAATCGATCAGTTGGAATACCGACTAAACGAGGGGGAAGATACGTTGAACTTGAATGGGATTGGTTGGATCGGGGGCGACTATCAAAGACTTTGGATCAAAGCGGAAGGTGATATTGGTATAAACAGTGGCGATGGAGAGGCAGAGCTACAGCTTCTATACGGCAGGCTAATTGCTCCTTTTTGGGATTTTCAAGCAGGAATTCGATATGACCAAGTGTATAGCTCTGAAGGCGGTCCTGGGCGGGCTTTTGGAGTGCTTGGAATTCAAGGATTAGCACCCTATCAGTTTGAAGTAGAGGGTGCCTTATTTGTCAGTCAAGAAGGAGATGTTTCGGCTAGGTTCGCTGCTGAGTATCCGCTACTTTTGACCCAGCGACTTGTCCTACAACCCGAATTTGAAACCAATATCGCGATCCAGCGGGTAGAAGAGTTTGGCGTCGGTTCAGGTCTGAATGACATTGAGTTAGGCTTACGCCTACGTTACGAAGTCAATCGCAGATTTGCGCCCTATGTAGGAATCAACTGGACACAAAAGTTTGGTGAGACAGCAGATTTTGCCAGAGAGGAAGAAGAAGAAGTCAGCAATTTTGCCGTCTTAGGAGGTTTTAGGCTGCTCTTCTAGGAAGCCGTGGCTTTCGGCGTGAGGGCAACAATGCCGCCAATAATCCCTAGGGTACTGGCAAGCAGTCCTCCCATTCCCAAAAACAGGTTCAGAATTGAAACAATCAGAATCGTCGTGCCCAGCGATCGCTGATATCTGGGAAGGAAGTAAAGGGCGATCTCGCTGACGATGACGATAGCCCCTGCCAGCGGACCAAACCAGGGCCACCACAGTCCAAACTGGCCCATCATGCCTCGTCCCCACGTCATGTGGCCCATCCCCCAGCTTCCATCCATTGGCATGCGGCCAAAGCCGCCATATATCATGCGGCCCGAGGCCAGCATCCACAACCCCCCAATCAGGGACAGCACAAAAGCAACAAGAGTGCGTTGAATCATTTGGCTTCTCCTTACGGTTTCACGGTTTAATCATGAAAATTCAGCTGTCATGGGCGATCGCGAATCGCCCCGTGCTATTGGCGTCTAGGCTGATATAGCTGTGCCAACGCAGAGATAAACTCCACCAAAATAAAGTTCTCGAAAGTCAACTTCCGTTAGATAATGCCTAATGGATTCCTAGGGATGCCTATCGGCTAAATCCTCAGTGACGCCAAAGGGGCGAGAAATGGTCACAAAGAGCTGCACTAGCCAGGTCGGCCGTTTTCTGGAAACTTCAGGTCTAAAATTACAAAGTGCTTGTTCTCAGACAGCGCCTGTGCGCTCTGTCGAATGACTTGGTCATACTCTGGAATCAGCGTGATAGCAAAGGTTGATAGCACGCCATCGACTCGGCTGGGATACTCGTATCGCGTCGCATCCATCGGCACAAGTTCTACATTTGACCATTGATGCTGCTCGACCCGACGAGCCGCCTGCTGTAGCATTTCAGGCGTTAGGTCAACTCCGATAATCTTGCCGCGATCGCCGACCGCCTCGTGTAGCAAACTGAAGTTTAAGCCAGTACCGCAGCCAATTTCGACCACCGTATCGCCAGGGCTAAGCTGCAGTGCCTGCACTGCCTGCTGGCGATAGGCCCATTCTCGAAAACCAAGCAAATAGTAAAGATTAGCCGTCAGGTCATAATTTCGAGCCCGTCGATGATAGATCTCCTGAATTTCCTGCTGGGTAAAAGCTATATCACACCTCCCGAGAGATACAATTCAGCAGTGGCCATCATTTAGATCGTCGGATATATCCCTCATGGGTGCAGTTAGCTACACGATTGGGTGAGAGTGCTGACTGGAAAAAATTTAGCAATCAGGTCTAACAGCACACTATCGCTGGCTAATACCCGCTGCAAGCAAGGCTTCGCGAGAAATGGGTTGTTGAGGGTAACAACAGTCAGCTAAAGTCCCGTCAATTACGACGGCGGGCACTCGGTGGACGCCATATCGGGTTAATTTTTCTCGCCCCTCCTGAGTGATAAACTCTGACCGCAAGTCCCAAATTTGAACATTACAGTCATCACTCGCGATGTCTCGCACTAGCTTGACGGTCTTATCACAGAGGGGGCAACCAGCAGTAAAGACTTCTACGAGATGCTGGGCCATTACGACACCTTTGAAAGCTTACTTTCAGCCTAGGGACTATGGTTTGCTGTAGGGTCTAGAGGGTGTTCATAAATCTTTGGTAATGTCATCTGAAGCTACACTTTTGATCCTACAGCTAACGATAGAGGCTAACCTGTTAGCAGACAGGATTGCGAGGTAGTTTCATAAGCCTCTGGGCCAGCTACCTACAATCCCCGGCAAGATTCATGGTTGAGGGGTCTAATGCCATTCGCTCTTGGTGTTGCCCTGGCAGGTTTGGCAGGTTTTCTTCTTCATTTTCATTGGTGCCGTCTCAACCGAGATTGGATGTATATGCTGTGGCCTTTGTAGCGATCGGAGCGGTCTATGTCGGCTCAGCGCTGGCTGAGAAACGAGGGCGGAGCATTTTGCTGGAGACAGAGATCGCGATCGCCTGCATCGCTCTAGCTCCCATTGGTCTCTGGGTATCCCCCTTGGCACTAATCGCAGGCTACATTCTGCACGGGATTTGGGATTTCTTTCACCATCCCGTTCACGTTGGTGCGCAGATTACCCAGCGTTGGTATCCGCCGTTGTGCGTCGGGTTTGACTGGGCGATCGCACTCATCATCACCCTCCAATACAGTTTGGGATGAGCCGACCGATGGCTACCGCACCGGATTTTCTGGGCCTCGCCCCCGATATTCATCAATAAAGGTGGCAGCAGCTTGCGGATCAAATTTCGGCATGACCAGCTTTTTCGTCCAGGCAGTGAGGACGATTTCCTGGCCCAAACCTGCTTTGGGCACAGCAACGATCCCTTCCCAAGGCCCCGAAAACTGATCTGCCCAGCTCTCTAAAGCTTTCATGGTTTCTGCTTCGGGCTGGTCGTAATAGATCACGATGTTGCCATGCTCCAGCGAATGCACAAGCTGCTCGGGACGCTGGACTTCGTCATAGACACCGGGCATCACAGGAGTCGGGTCGTGAGGGCCAGAGGTCGGAAACTCGCTGTCGTAATCTACGGCTTCGCCGGGAGCCACATGCTGTCGTCCTTGATCGGGAAAGGTTTGCACCGCAGCGAGGGCAGCGGTTCCCGCTTCAGTATTCGGTTCAAAGGCAACCCGCTCGGGTCGATTACGCAATGCCAGGAATGCGATAACGGTGACCATCAGTGCAGTAACGCCAATCGGACCAAAGGTAATAGTCCAGACATTGAAGCGCTGGGTGGTGCGGCGTCGAGATTGACGGCGAGAATTTGTTTGTTCAACCATAGATTGGACGAGAGTGACAGTTTCAAAGCGTTGTCAAAGTTGACGCGGGTCAAGCGTTTGAGCCCTGAGTTCTATCAGGGCGATGCCGAAGATAGAGACCGATGGCGGCACCGATAACCGCGATCGCAGACAAGATGTGTACCATGTTGAACGGCGTGCCAGGAAAGAACCACGAATCCGTCCGCAGAAACTCAATAAAAAAGCGACCGAGTGGATACCAGATTAGATATAGCAGGGCCATATCCCCCTCCTTTAGATCTTTCTGAAACCGTCGCGAAATCCAAAACAGGATGGCAAATCCGAGAAAATTCCAGAGCGATTCATATAGGAAAAGGGGATGAAACCGCGCACTTTCGGGATAAATACTTAAATCGTTATAGGGCGGAATCCGATGTTGTGGATCAATCTGTAAGCCCCAAGGTAGTGTCGTCGGTGGCCCATAGAGTTCCTGGTTGATGAAGTTACCCCAGCGCCCAATTGCCTGAGCTAGGGGCAATCCCAGAGCGATCGCGTCTAGGTAAGGGAGTGGGTTTAGCTTCCGGATGCGGGTAAACAGCCAGAGCGCAATGCCACCGGCAATGAAGCCGCCAAAAATATGAATACCGCCGCCCCAGATTTTGAGAATTTCACCCGGATTCTGCAGGTAGTAACCCAGGCCAGACTCCCCCCGTGGCGACTGAATAAACACATAGTAAAGTCGCGCTCCTAAAAAGCCTGGAATTAGAATCCAGAAGAGCATGTCCCAAAGGTTATCCGGGTCTTCGCCTTTGCGGGCTACTTCACGACTGGCTACCAGGGTCGCTGCCAGAATAGCCGTCAGCATCAGCACCCCATACCACCGCAGGGCAAGGGGGCCGATGTGAAAGATGATGGGATCGACAGGGGGATACATAAGGTCTCGTCAGTCTAAGAATGCTCTGCAAAAGCCTCAGTCTCACCGGACTCGGTGAAGGAAAATACCGTGTAAGGTTCAACGTAATCACCGGATTCCATCCCAGGCGAGCCAATGGGCATTCCGGGAACGGCGATACCCGCGACGTCCGGTTCTTCAGCCAGCAACCGCTGCACGTCTTCGGCGGGAATATGGCCTTCAACGACATAGCCATCCACAATCGTGGTGTGGCAAGAGGCCAGATTGGCAGGAACGCCATACTGCTCTTTGATCGCCGTCATATCTTCCGTCACGTTGTCTTTGACGGTAAAGCCAGCGGCTTCCATGTGCTCAATCCAAAGTCCACAACAGCCACAGGTGGGACTGCGAAAGACTGTGAGTTCTTGGTTAAATGCGACTTGCTCAGCTCCAGTCGGCTGAGTAGAAGATGCACTGTTGTTCGTGGCCAGGCTACACCCTGCAAAGGCTAGGCTGCCCACCATCAAACCGATGACTAGAAAACGGGGTGTTGCTAATTGACTGCTCATAAATACCTTTTCAACTGTTCGGTATAACAGCTTAGCGCTTGGGTGAGGACACAACTGCTGCCAGCACCCTGATAACGACCAACATAGGGCTCATATCTTATCGGATGATTATTTGCTTGGGCTACTCTTAGAAAAAATTGTCTTGCCCTGCGCTACCTGCTGGAGAGAGCGTCAGCGAATTGGCCACTCGGTCAATCCCGTTCATCAGCAAAACTACGCTAAGTAACAGCAGTGCCGAAAACACATCTCCCCCCCAACTCGCATGAAGCCACTCAAACCAGTCAGTGCGTCCGGTGCCGTGAAAGAACGTCAGCAGGGTGTTGCGAACGATGTTGCCTACCACGCTGATGAGTGCTGCTCCCGCTAGTAGCGAAAAGGCTTTCGGTCGAGAACGTAGGTTGCCTGTCCAATGGAGCATCATTAGAGCAACATACAAGCAGGTCATCAGCATCTTCAGCCCCGCGCAGTAAGGAGCCACTTCAACAATGCGCTCATTCACTAGGATGTAGATTTGATCGACGCTGACATTCATACCAATTTGCGTCAGCAGAAAGGCCGCGATCGCGGCATTCAGACGCTGCACTGGCATCAGGTAAGGGGCAATGAGGTAAGGCAACTCAGTTGGGGTTGCCAGCAAAACAAACAGCAAAGGCCATCTCATCAACCGCAACCCGCTCAATCCCTTCAGAATGAGAATCACTGCACCCAGCATGAGGGGGAAAGACAGATTGATCAGATTCTGCACTGGGCTGAGATAGAACGTGGCCGCTAATGCCAATAGCGATATGCCCCAAAAGCTGCCGCTACTGGGTAAATTGCGCCACTGATGTCGAGATTGCCAAGCAATCCAGGCGGCATAGGGAAACCCGATCAGGGCGTAGGAAAAATACTCATGCTCAATGCTGACTGATTTATTTAGCCAACCATCAATCCAGTACCAAATGAGAGGCACATAGAGCATCGCCAATAGCAGGGCGATCGCGGCCTCCGTTGAGTGACGCTTAACCGGATAAAGAACCTTTAGACTCGCTTGCATAGAGTGACAAAACTACTTCAACCAAGCACCATGACAGACAATGATGAAATGGGAGTGAAAAATCGTCATGGCTATTTGTCGTCCCCTCTTGACTCTAAAGCCGACTGTAAGGTTTAGGCTTGAGTAGAAGCGTATTAGGAGAACCCAATGGCTGTCATTACCGGATTGAAAATTGGGGAAATGTCAAAGCAAACCGGCGTTGCCGTGGGCGCGTTGCGGTATTACGAGAGTCTGGGGCTCATTCAGTCAGAGCGCGGTGAGAACAGCTATCGCTACTATGCGCCCGAAACCGTGCAGCAGGTACAGTTCATCAAAAAAGCGCAGACCCTCGGCTTCTCTCTCGAAGACATCGGCGAAGTACTGACCGTGCATCACCAGGGCGATGTACCCTGCGAGTTTGTGCAGTCGCTATTGCAAGACAAGATTCAGCAGCTTGAGGCCCAGATTCAAGAAATAGTGGCGTTTAAGTCGGCGTTGGAGCAGTATCGCGACACTTGGGCCGCTGACCATTCCCATCCACAACCAGGCGATATTTGTCCCCTTATTGAATCAGTTGAAGTCACGATGTAGCCGCTTCATTTCATCGCTGTTTCATATTTTCTCAGTAAGGTTTGACTTTGGTTGAATCGGATGGACTGAGTAAATTTGGCTATCCTCAAACGCTATCGTTTTCCTTTCAAGCCTGCCTATTGGGATATTCTGGCGCTGTCTGCCTGGGGCATTTTGTTTATCTACTATCGGGTGACGAATCAGTTGAGACTGCTGATTCATCCTCGCTATTACTGGGCAGTAGTATTGGCAGGAGTGGTTTTGCTGGGGCTGGCGATCGCCAAAACCTTTGTGACGGTGACGAATACAACCCCGCCTTCTAGAGGTCAACACTTTAAGACCTTGCCTGGCAACCTGAGTAGCATGTTGCTACTGGGGATCGCCATGCTGGGCCTGGTGGCCCAGATTCAACCTCTAGGCAGTCAAGCCGCCCTACAGGAGGGTTACACGGTAGTAGGATTGCCAACCCGACCGCAGGTTCAGCGCTTTACTAGTGGCGCTCGTCCTGAAGACCGAACGCTGAGCGACTGGGCCAGAACACTAGCGGTTTACCCAGAGCCCGATTCGTATGCCGGGAAGACCGTCAATGTCTCTGGATTTGTGGTGCATCCGCCAGAGCTTCCCGATAACATTTTCATGATTACGCGCTTTGTCATCCGTCACTGCGCCCTGGATGCGACCCCGGTGGGATTGCCCGTGATCTTGGAGCAGCGTCGTAGCGAATACCCTCAGGACAGTTGGCTCGCCATTCAAGGTCAGATGGAAACGCTGGAAGTGGATGGTGCTCGGCGAGTTGCGATCGCGCCCACTGCCCTCACGTCGATTCCAGAACCCGAAGACCCCTACGAGTACTGACCAGCCGCTATTCTTGCTCTGTTGGTGAATCTGGGGGCGATTTCATCCTGGTTTCACAATTGGCTGATAGTTTTACAGAGTCAATCTTTTACGATTACATACACCGATGTCTTTGGAACCGCCATCATCTCAGACAGATAGCCATGATTCCAGCATCGATGCTTCAGAAACTAGCTCTGAAGCGTTGTCTTTCGAGGACTCATCGCTGGAGCCGACAGGAGATGCAACCTCACGACCTGCCCATCGCAAATATGGTCGAGCGTTGTTAGGACTGGGTATTTTCGCGGCCCTCAGCGGCGGCATTCTGCTGACCACTCAATTGATTAAACCGTCTAATTCTATGGCGGGCATGGAAGGCCACGATATGTCGGGCATGTCCCATGACGACATGATGCAAGTGGATGGGGCATTCAATCCGGTACCTGTCACCGTCGAGGTAGTTCAGGCCGGAAACTTTGAGGCCGGAGTCTCTTACACCGGTTCAATCATGCCCTACCAGGAAGCGGTGGTATATCCCCGTGTGGCGGGCCAGTTAACGAATTATTCGGTGTATCCGGGGGATCGCGTCGAAGCGGGACAGGTCTTGGCCGACTTGATTGCCGATGAGCGCTCCACGGAGCTAGCGGAAGCCAATGCTGAGGCCGATGTGACGCTGACTTCTTTGCAGGTGAGTGAGGTGGAAATCGATGAGCAACGGCAGGAGATTGCCCGTCTGCAAGCTGAGCTGGACTATTTGAATCTGCAAAAAGATCGCTTTGCGAAACTCACTGCCGAGGGGGCGACCTCTCAGCAAGAGTATGACGCTGTGGCCACCGATGCCACTGCGAAGGAAGCCGCCCTGTCAGAAGCGAGGGCAGGACTGACGAGATTGCAAGCCCAGGTCGAGCGAGAACGAGCCAGGGTCGGACAAGCTGAAGCCAGAGTCAACACCGCTGCCGTAATGCAGGGCTACACCACATTGCAGTCACCCATTAGCGGCATCGTGCAGACTCGCATGGTTGATCCGGGTGTCGTCGTGCAGCCAGGGATGGGCGTGCTCAAAATTGGTGACTACTCGCGGGTGCGGCTCCAGGCCAACGTCGCCCAAAAAGATGCGGGCTACATCCAAGTAGGCACCCAGATTCGCGCCCAGGTACCGGGAGCCACAGATGAACCACTCACCGGCAGCGTCACCAGCATCTTTCCCCAGACCAACAATGACACCCGCACGGTAGTGGTGGAAGCCGTGATTGATAATCCCCAGGGGCGCTTGCTGTCGGGCCAGTATTTAGAAATGACGCTGCTGACAAAGAGCCAGAGCAATACCCTGTCGGTGCCTCAAGAAGCCGTAGTGGAATCCAACGGTGAGCCATCCGTGTGGGTGATGGTGGGTTCTGCCGCTGAAAGACGGACGGTAGAAACGGGGATGGTAAACGGCGATCGCATCGCCATTAACAGCGGTCTCAGCCCAGGCGATCAGGTCATCACCTCCGGCCACAGCCGTTTGACACCGGGTGCGCAAGTTGCGGTGGTCGATGATGCGGGCATGCCTGTGCCGATGCTGGGCGATAGCAGTCAGGGGAGTGTTGAGGTGGCGATCGTCGAACCTGATCCGACCCAGGGATTTAAGCCGGGAGCGGCAGAACTCATGCTAGAAGTGCGCGACCCCGACACCCAGGAACCGTTGCCCGTTGAGGATATCGCCGTCGATGTCACCATGCCCATGCCCAACATGGCCCCGATGACCACGATGGTGCAGCTCGAACCGGCGGGACAGCCAGGACGGTTCCAGGTTAAGACTCACTTTGGTATGGCTGGGGAATGGCAAATCAAAGTTGAGGTCAACGACCCTGACTACCCAGGCCAATCCCTGGTCACTGTGCCAGTTGAGTAGTGCTAGATAGTACATGTAGTGCTACATAGCAAGTTTTTGTGTGTATTCCCTAATCAATAATGCATTCGAGGATCCTATGAAAAAAGCTCTGTTTCTGATACTTCCACTCGTTTTCTTAACTGCAGCTTGTGGCAGCGCCAATCAAGCCGAGCCTGAAGCGACCGCAGACACGACGGAGGAGCCAGCTACCGAAACCACTGAGGCTCCTGCGACTGATGCAGGTGTGGCAATCGCTCTCGTTTCTCCTGAAGATGGCTCAGTTCCCATGGGTGATGCTGAGCTGGTCTTGCAAGTCATTGACCCGGCTACGAATGAACCGGTTGAGGTCGAAGACCTACAGGTCGACCTTTCGATGGGAATGGATGGCATGGAACCGATGACTACGATGGCGATCGTCGAACCGGGAGAAGAAACGGGTCAATACAAGGTCATGACCAATATGGGCATGGAAGGGATGTGGATGATGGAGGTGACCTCTGCCGATCCGGCCATGCCTGGCGAAGCGACCTTCGAGCTCGATGTGAAATAGCCATCTTGGCAAATGGCTTGGGGGACATAAGGCTTTGTGTCCCTCTTTCGCGTATTTGGAATACCTGCTTTATCGACTCTAAGCACATTGGTCTTTATTGATGAAAAGCTTCCTTACCCAATGGTCCATCAAGCATCCAGTTGTCGTTGCGGCTCTGTACATCGCCGTGCTGGTACTGTCGCTGCTGACCCTGTTTCTCCTGCCAGTGCGGATGATGCCCTACGTGGAAAGTCCACTGGTCTCCATCGTCACCATGGCACCGGGCTCCTCGCCCACAGAGGTAGAAACCTACATCAGCAAGCCGATTGAGCAGCGGATGACGGTGCTAGATGGGGTAAGATTCATTCGCTCTAGCTCTCAGCAGGATATGTCTCTGGTGACGATTCAGTTTGCCTGGGGGGGAGACATCGACGACGCCGTGCAGTCGGTACAAAGCGTGATGACGGCGGCGGAGGGGGACATTGAGCTGGATGGCTTCAATTCCCGTTCCTACTGGGTGTTGCCGATCGACCCGCTGAACCGTCCGGTGCTGACCCTGGCGCTGCAAGGAGAAGGTTGGGATCCGGTGCAGCTGCGGGAGTTTGCCGATAACACGCTGGTCGATCGCCTCACCCAGGTACCCAATGTGCAGGCGGTGTCGATCTTTGGGGGGTATCGGCGACAGCTCCAGGTGGTGGTGGATCGACAGCAGCTAGCAGCTTATGGCCTATCGATTTTGCAGGTGCGCGATGCGATCGATGCCAACAACGTCAGCCAAGGCGCGGGGGTCTTGACCCAGGGCGATTCCGAAATTCTGGTGCGGGCCGATAAGCGAGCGCTCAGTGCCGCCGACGTGATGGACTACCCCATCCTGGAGCAGGAGGGGCAGGTAGTCTATGTCCGCGATGTGGCGACCGTGAAAGACACCTTTGAGGAACGGCGCAGCGGCTACCGCTACAACGGCGAGGCGGCGCTGGCCGTCAACGTCATTCAGAAGCCGGATTCCAGTTCGCCCAAGGTGATCAAGCAGGTGCGGGCCGAGTTAGAGAAGATTCAAGCAGAAAATCCCGGTCTCAGCTTTGAGGAAGCCTACGACAACTCTTATCTGGTCAACATCATCCTCGACAGCACCTTTCAAGAACTGCTGATCAGCGTACTGCTGGCAGGCATCGTGATTCTGATCTTTTTGGAAGACTTTCGGGCCACGGCGATCATTATGATCTCCATCCCCACGTCCCTGGCTCTCTCCACCCTGCCCTTCATTCCCATCGAGATGTCCCTCAACTCGTCCACTCTGATTGGCATGATGATGGCGATCGGGAAGCTGGTGGATGACTCGATTATCGTGATTGACTCGATTGATCAGAAGCTGCGAGCGGGCTTTCGCCCGATGCAGGCCGCTATCAAGGGCACCGGAGAAGTTTTCCTCGCCAGTGCGGCAGCGAGTTGCGTGATGATTGCGGCGCTGCTGCCGACCATTTTGGCGGGCGGGCTGACCGGACTGATGTTTGTGGGCATCGTCTGGCCCATGGTGTTCGCCTTCATCGCCTCGCTAATTGTCTCGGTGACGCTGATTCCGCTGATTGCTGCCTTTGTGCTGAAACCACCTCAGGAGCGACGACAACGACAAACCTGGCTGCAATGGTTGACCACGCCAGTGCGGGTGGGCTTCCAGAAACTGGAACAGGGCTACGGCTGGCTGCTCGATCGCTGCATGAATAATCGGGAAATTACGCTGGCGATCGCAGGGTCTGCCATCGTCCTCGCCATTGCCATTTACCCCTTCGTGCCGCAAGAAATGATGCCCCTGGGTGATTCCGGCCAGTTCATGGCCTCTCTGGAGATGGAGGCCGGTACCTCCTTCGCGAAAACGGATGAGAGCGTTTACCAGCTAGAACAACTCCTACTCGCCCAACCCGATATTGCCAAAGTCTCTGCCCAAACCGGCTTTGAGCTGACCCGTAACAGTACCTATTTCACCGGCTACAGCATGGGCAGCGTCAACTCAGCATCGCTGATTGTCACCCTGGAGGATGAGCGGCAGCGGGATATCTGGGAAATCA
Organism: Oscillatoria sp. CS-180; assembly: GCF_028330965.1. GTDB lineage: Bacteria > Cyanobacteriota > Cyanobacteriia > Phormidesmidales > Phormidesmidaceae > Halomicronema. Next base: position 55,206 of record NZ_JAQMUB010000100.1, read on the forward strand.
TGGACAGCGTGGAAGCCGAGGCCCGTCGCACCATTCCCGGTCTGCGCCGCATTGGCCTCAAGGAGATGGGTGTAGACGTCATGGCCACCTCCGCCGCCCCCATCCAGCTGGCGGTTTATGGGGAAGACCTGGATGTATTGCACCGTCTCGCAGAGGGTGTCCTCCGCATTGCCGAAGATACCCCCGGTCTGGTGATGGCCCAGACCAGTTCGGCGCTGACTCAACCGGAATATCAGCTAACGGTCGATCGCCGCCGAGCGGAAGAACTGGGTCTGGACGTGCGGATGGTGGCGCAGCAGGCCCGCTATGCCCTGAACGGTGGCTTTACCCAGCGCTACTACAACCGCCCGAACCTGCGGCAGAACTCGATTTTGGTGCGCTATGAGGAAGCTGATCGGAGCACCCTCGACAACCTAGCCGGTACCTACATTACAACGCCGATGGGACAACAGGTGCCGCTCAACACCGTTGCCACCCTGGAACGTCAAAGCGGCCCCACCCTGATTGAGCACGTCAACGGCAAGCGGGTAGTGTACGTCAACGGCTATTACCGCAAGGGTGGCCCGGCGTCGATGGATCTGTCGATGGCGATCGCCATGCGGGCAGGACAAGAACTCAACTTTCCCCCCGGCTACGGCGTTGACTCCATGGGCGACATGACCGACATGATGATTGAGTTTGATCGCCTGCTCAAGGGGTTGCTAGTATCGCTGATTCTGATCTACTTGATTCTGGTGATTCAGTTCGGCTCCTTCATCCATCCCCTGGTGATGATGATTTCGGTGCCGCTGCAATTGGTCGGCGTTTTTGGCGGGTTGATTTTGGCCCAGCAGACCCTGTCCAGCGTCTCAATTCTGGGCATCGTGATTCTCTCAGGGCTATCGCTCTCCGCGGCCATTCTGCTGCTAGAGCTAATTTTGGCGAAACGAGCTGAAGGGGTACCTCGGGATGTCGCGATTCGGATGGCTGGCCCAGTGCGGCTGAAAGCGATCACCATGACCACCCTCACTACCGTGATTGTCATCGTGCGGCTAGCCTTTTTCCCGGAAATCGGCATGGATGCCTACTCACCCATTGCCACTGTGATTTTGGGCGGACTACTGCTCTCCACGCTACTGACGTTGGTGGTGGTGCCAGTGGTCTATTCCTTCATCGACGACGCGACAGCATGGCTGAAGCAGCGTGGGCGGCGACGGACTCCGAAAAAGCTGGAACCTATCATTGGTAAGTAGTCGGTGTCGTTTCTATGCGGATTCTGTTGGTTGAAGATGAGCCCGATCTGGGTAAAGCCATCAAGCGTACCCTGACCCAGGAAGCCTACGTGGTGGACTGGGTGCAGTCGGGGGATGAGGCGTTGTCCCACTTAGAGTACGATTTGTCACTCTACACTGTAGCGATATTTGACTGGATGCTGCCGGGGAAGTCGGGGATTGAATTGTGTCAGTGGCTTCGATCCAACCACCATGCCCTACCCGTCCTCATGCTCACTGCTAAAGACCAAATTGAAGACCGCATTACTGGTTTAGATGCCGGTGCTGATGATTATCTCGTCAAGCCCTTTAGCACGGCAGAATTGTTGGCCCGACTGCGTGCTCTACAGCGACGATCTCCCGAACTGAAACCTAGTAAGCTACAGGTGGGGCCACTCACGCTGGATTGCGATCGCCGCATCGCTTTTCTAACCTCCGGAGACACCGAACAGCAGATTGAATTGACACAAAAAGAGTTCCAGCTGCTGCGATATTTTATGGAGCACCCGAACCAAGTTCTGACTCGTGAGCAGGTGCTTAATCAGCTTTGGGAATTTGGCAGTGAACCGAGTAGCAATGTTGTAGCTGCCCAAATGCGGCTATTGCGACGCAAACTAGCTCATTATGGCTGCGAAGACTTTATTGAGACCGTCTATGGCATGGGATACCGCCTCAGCACCCCATAAATTGTTTCGCCGCAGTCGCTGGCAGCTCACTGTCTGGTACACGGGGGTGATGACGGTGGTGCTGGGAATAAGTGGATTTTGCGTATACGAAGCGATCGCCCATGCCCACCGCGTCACGGCTGACCGCGAACTCAAATCTGTTGCAGAAACCATTCACAGCGCATTAGAGAAGACGCTCGCCGTTGATCAGCCGATTGATGAAGTCTCGCCCAATTTGTTACCCAATTTATGCGTGGCTGGCGAAGGCTGTCTGGTTCCTTTTGAGCGTTCTCGCGGCCATCATGGCGAGACCCTGTATCGAGGAAGTTATTACATTCGGGTGCTCGACCCGACCGGTGAATTGATGGCAACTGCTGGAAATTACCCGACGGGCCTACCTGTGACCAGTACTGACCCCGCTTGGCAGAACTTGAAGGACGAGGCGGGCAATGAGTATCGACAAATCGCGATACCGATAAAGACTTCAAGCGGTGATGTCCTACTTGCAACTCTGCTGGTGGGGCGCTCCTTCGATGACTTTGCTCACTACTTGGCAACAATTCGGTGGATAATTCTGCTGAGTTTGCCAATCACAATGGGGCTGATTGCGATCGCGAGTTGGTGGCTAGCGGGGCTGGCTCTCAAACCAGTACGGCTTTCCTATCAAAAGATTCAACAGTTCACTGCCGATGCTGCCCACGAACTGCGCACGCCACTGACGGCCACGCAGGCCACCACAGAATCGGTGATGCGTCTGCCGAAAATTTCCGATGCTGAAGCCCGTGAAATGCTGCAGGTCATTACCCGTCAAAATCATCGCTTGGCCAATCTCGTGAGCGATTTGCTGCTACTGTCTCGGTTGGATATCCAAACTCCACCGGCTAAAACACATTGCTGCTTGCAGGATATTCTCAGCGATATTGAGGAAGAACTAGCGGCATTAGCGATCGCTAACAACGTTTACCTCATTCTTGACCAACCAAAAACTCCTGCGATCATCGTCATGGGCAACGAAGAACACCTCTATCGGTTGGTGTTCAACATCGTCAGCAATGCCCTCCAGCACACACCGGCAGGCGGAAAAGTAAGCATCCGGCTGCAGCAGGCAGTCCGCAAGACGTTTCCTGAAGGCGAAAAAAATCAAGCGTTGGTGACGGTTGAAGATACTGGAGTCGGCATTGCACCAGAGGACCAGATCAAAATCTTCGATCGCTTCTACCGAGTCGAAAAGGATCGTTCCCGCCAGAGCGGTGGCTCAGGATTGGGACTGTCGATTGCGCTGGCGATCGCCCAGGCCCACGGCGGCAATATTCAGGTTCAGAGCAAGCTTGGCCAAGGCAGCGTTTTCACCATTAGCTTACCAATCTCAATCTGACGGACTCAACAAAATTCATCAGAAATCGATCAATAGCAAGCTCTCAATTTCATTATGATTTCATCACATCCGCTTAACCTAGGTAGAGAGCAGGCACAAAGCATTTTGTGAAGCGATTTGTAAACTGCTCTACTGATTATGGGAGTAGACAAAATGGACACTGAAATTTTGGTGATTTCTCATGATGAGAAAATGCGGCAGCTCATGCAGATAGAGCTCGAGGTAGAAGGCTACAGTGTCATCGCAGAAGCTGACACCACTTCCGGCTTCATAACTGTGCGTAAAACCCAACCAAAGCTACTGATTTTAGATGAAGCAGCACCAGGCTTATCATCAATTGAAGTTTGCCGTCGTTTACAGACTACAAATCCTCATCTCAAAATCATCCTTGTTGTTGACAGTGAGAGAGTAAAAGTTTCTGACTGGATGGCTGATGATTATATATTCAAGCCATTGAACCTGACTGAGCTTCTACTGAGGGTCAGGCTGAAAATGCGTTGGGAATTAACTGAAAAGGCCAATATTCTCAGGTTCGAAGACCTGTCTCTATGCTTAACAAGTCATGAGGTTTATCGTGGCGATCATCGGATTGAATTAACGCCTAAAGAATTCGACCTACTGAGTTATCTATTGCGCCATCCCAAGCAGGTTATAGAGCAAAGCCGCTTGCTTGAAACTATTTGGGATTATGAATTTTTAAGCGGTTCAAACGTACTCCATGTGTGCATTAGCAGTCTTCGAAATAAGCTAGAATCAGCCGGGGATCCTCGTCTAATTCAAACTGTTAGAGGGGTTGGTTACGTACTTAGGAAGTCTGTCTCATATTGTTCTCTTGTAGAGTATTGCGAGTCAGCCTGATAATATTCTCGCCAAGGTACAAAGATAATAAGACTTTTAATCGAGGTCTATGAAGCTCATTATGTATGCCAAGACATAGGGGATCATTTAATGGTTCCCTATGTCTTGGCTAGATTGATTTTCCGGAATCGGTTCTTTACTTGCCGCGATAATCACGATTATGACGTTGTAATTCAGAGATGGTGACAGTGCCATCTCCATTCAGGTCTGCGCTTGCGTCTTTACGATTGGTTTGACCCTTAGCACTAGCTATAGAAGCCATGCTTAGTACAACCAGTGATCCGACCATAGCGGATAGTAGAAATCGTTTCATGATCATTCTCCGTGAAAGCTTAAAGAGTTTGAGAATTCAACAAAGAGGCTTGACTCTCGTTTCATGTTTATATGATGAGTTATTAGATTAAACTTCCCCTGAAATGACGATAAATTGAACTTAATTATTGCCTTAAGAAACTTAAGAGCTAGCTTTTCAATCTGAATAGAAAATTATTTGCCTCTTTTAATCAAGCGCTGTCATATCAAGAATTTAATTTCTCAGCTAGCCGTGGGCACTGACGTAGCCCACTTTGTTTTGCTGGTAATAGACGAACTGTGATGCTCTAAATATTTGTGATGACTAAGGTAGTGAGAAACAATAACTTCGCGAGGCTGAGCGACTGTGTGGGCTGACCTTGACTCAGCCTAAACCTTAGTGGTGCAGAAAACTTTTGTGAGTCTCACTATGGACAGCTTTGACGGTCTACGCATTGAAATGAGCGAGCAATAAGGCCCCCGCAGCTCCGAAACAAAGTATCGCGAAAGTTTGTCTCATAGTATTTAGCGCCTCTCTGCTTAAACCTCTGAAAGAAGTTTAAGTTTGTTACGGTAGTCCTAAAGCTGTAAGGGTTATCAGTTAGACACCGCGATCGCATCGGCTAGTTGCCAGATATCCTTACCTTTTAAGGACTACCCTTGTTACTTCCCTAAGTTTTATCTAAAGCTATTTAGTTTGTAGGGCAAACGAACTGGAAGTTAAGATACTGGCAGAGACTCTGTTACAGAAGCCTTTTGCTTAAATATCCTTAGGCAGCTAGCATACCACGGAGGAGCATTGTCAAGATTTTGGGTGCGCCTTGAGAAATAGATTCTCTCCTAGGAATGTTAGAAACAAGCTTGTTCCAGCGATAAGCAAAATGATTGGATCGGAACCGCCCTTTAAGATTACAAATGCTCCTAATACCACCATGTCAAATATGCCAGCAGCCAGAAGAATTTTGCCATCTGCATTCAATTCTTCTCTGAGGTTGCGGAACACACCCCAGTGGATGGCAATATCAATCACCAGATAGAAAATAGCTCCTAAAGATGCAATACGGCTAAGGTCAAAAAATGCCGCGAGAATTGCTGCTAAAACAACTGTATAAACTAGCGTATGAGTCTGAATATTACCGGGCATGCCAAAGTGTCTGTGAGGAATTAGGTTCATGTCAGTGAGCATAGCTAGCATCCGAGAAACTGCAAAAATGCTAGCGATAATACCTGATGTAGTGGCAATGATGGCGATCGCCACAGTGAACCAAACACCGTACTGCCCTAGTGCGGGTCTTGCTGCCTCTGCTAGTGCAAAGTTCTTTGATTGAATAATCTGGTCTAGTGACAGATTGGAGGCCACTGCAAATACGACCAGTAGATAAACTATGGTGCAGATGAGGAGTGAAGCAGCGATGGCTCGGCCTACATTTTTGCGAGGATTTTTGACCTCATCACCGCTCGTTGTAATCGTTGTAAATCCTTTATAAGATAAAATCGCGATCGCAACGCCTGCTAAGAATCCGCTTCCCGGTAAAATATTCTCAGAACCTGCGCCAATAGTGGGTTCAAAGGAAAAGCCTGCCGCCCAAAGTGTAATAACCGCAAAGACAATAATCCCGCCGATCTTCAGAAAAGCGGTAATTTGTGACAAAGATCCAATCACTCTATTGCCGGAAAGATTTACTAGAAAAGCAACTGCAATTAATCCAACAGCCAAAACTGGCACTAGAGGACTATCGTCTTTGACGTCAAACAATTGAAGGGTGTAAGTTCCAAAGGTACGGCCTACTAAACTTTCATTAATGACCATCGAAAATACCATGAGCAGAGCACAGGCTCCGGTCATGTTGCTATGGCCATAAATCTCCTTCAGATACATCGCGATGCCACCGGCTGAAGGGTAGGCGTTAGCGAGCTTGATGTAGGAGTAGGCGCTAAAACCACTTACGATTGCTGCGGTTAAGAAGGCTAAAGGAAATAGCGCCCCGGCCAGTTCTGCTACTTGTCCTGTGAGCGCAAAGATACCAGCGCCGATCATGACGCCTGTTCCCATTGAGATGGTGCCTAAAAGTGATAGACTGCCAGATTGATATTGACTATGCATCCTAGTTTTTTGATCTACCCTGAACAGGAAAACGAGGTTTCCGATCTTAATAAGAAGAAGAATTCCTGAGCCTTATCTTGTCGAAAGCCGATTGTAATAGTAACCAACGAAGGCAGCAGAGAGGCCTGTTCCTAATGCAAAGAAAATCAGACCGACAAAGAATGCCTTCCAAGTGATCGGCTGAGCAATTTCAAGTAAATCAAGATGTGAGACATAGCCAAAGAAGGCCATGGTAGACTGAGGTGCTAGTGCGACGAAAATGGCACAGACTATATAGAGCAAGCCTGCAAGCAGAGTTGTTGCAATAGAAAGCGAGCGTATATTAATAGAGAACGTCCTCCTATTATGCGGATAAGCATTTGTTTTCATCATAAATCTCCTTTTCACTATCTGCCCTTTCTACATGTCCAAAGTTTCAGTTGAACGAATACCAAATTCATCTTCAACTAAGGCTTAGTGCTGCTATTGTCTTGATACTTAGCTTTTCCTAATGCTGGTAAAAAGGCCGGTGTTTTAGCTCTGTACCTAGCATATTCATCGCCAAATTCTGCGAGAGCTTCGCGTTCTTCCTGACGAGCTAGCCGAACATACATCCACACTAAAATTGGAAACATCGGCAGCGTCAAAATGGTAGGCCACTGTATCAGGAAGCCAAACATAATCAGAATAAACGCATCGTACTGAGGATGCCGCCTGATTGACTGACAAAACTTAGTCTGCCGGATAGCGGTAGGTTCGGACGGTGAACTCGATTTGATCAGCGCGCTGCCGATGTTGCTTTCTAGAGGCCATCGCGGGTTGTGAATCTCGGTGGCTGGTAAAGCGGACTTGTTGAATCAGTTGCCATCCAGACCATAGAGCCGTTTTGACCCAGTCCCAGCCAATGCGGAAATAGCTGTTGCCTCGAAACCAGTGGGGGTCTACCCAGCGTCTGCGTCCGGTGGCGACTACTTCTAGTCCCTGAGCGGTGACATAGAGGGTGGCTACCGCCAGGATAAACCATAGCCTGGAGAGCGCACAGACGGAACGCACCTCGGAGTTTTGGACGTTCCAGCCATTGGACTGGTCATCAAGAAAATTTTCCTCGATATCGAACCGGAGGCCGTATTCTGCAAAGGTCTGTAGCGAGGTGGGTTCATCACTGACAATGGCCCAAAACTCACCGTTGAGGTTGTTCTGGCCAAAGGCCACATGCACCGGACCAAACCATTTGCCCTTGTGGAGTTTGACCGTGTGAAAGCACATCGCTTCGCCACGTTGCAGCCGAAAGTCCTTCAGTTGCCGCCACCCTTTTCCGGCTCGCCAAATCCACGTATCGCGCTTCAGCCGAATGCGGTAATGCCATCCGAGTTGGGCGGTTACCATCGTCATCGCATCGGTGTGAATAAAGCCCCGGTCGGCGAGCAAGATCACTTTGACGCCCTTGGGTAACCGCTCCGCAGCTTGCTGTAGCAGGTCGCGATACTCCGTCAAGGCAATCGAGGCGCTGGGATGCTCCAGTACCCGCCACACGACCGGGAGGGCGCGGCCCCGGTGGACGACGGCCAAACGCACCAAACAATATTCATCCCAGAACATGGAGGTGTCGAGGCTGAGATAAACTACGTCTTCTTGCCAGTCGGCTAGGGCGGCTTGAATCAGCGGTCTATAGAGGCGGTGCGTGTTGATTCGGCTGTTGTGCAACCAGCGACTGAGACGACGTTGTTTACTTTGGGCCTGCTTACCGCGACACGGCATGTGCGGTAGCCAGCGCGTCAGATTGACTTCACCGCTGTGAATCAAGGCGATGACCATCCACAGGCAACTCTTCAAATGACTCAGATGAGCCCATTCAGGTGATTGACCGAGCCAGGTTTCCAAGGCATGGTAAAGGCGGGAGTTTTTTTCACAGCATTCCAGGATGGGAGTGGTATCTAATCTTAGAATGCTGGCTCCCACCCAGCTTCTTGCAAATGCTCAGCTTCCTAGAACAAAAGCGCTTCAGCCGTTTTTGAACAACTTTTGTCAGTCAACCAGGGATGCCGCACATAGGAGTAGGGACCAGTAACTGCTAGAGTGCCACTGCGTTGAGCTTTATAAAGTACTCTCCAGGCAGAAGACAGGAGAATAAATCCACCTAAAATCACCAAATTACTCAGTAAGTGAATCGGATTAAAGTGAGGATTACCCCCAAGTCCTAGAACTGTCCACCAGACATGACCAGCATCATGGGAGAAGGGATCTAAATTGGGATAACGGCTCTGTAACCAGCCTGACAACAAATAAATTGTTAACGGGACGCCATACATTTCTGTGAAGAGAGCCACAATGAAGGCTGAAAAAGCTCCGAAAGAACGCCAGTCACGCGGACTATTGGGCTTCGTAAAGCTGAATGCAAAAATGATGAACACCAAAGAATTAATAATCACCAAAGACCAAAGGCCGTAGGCAGGAACGTCGTTCATTTTTCATCTCCATCGTGCGTATTATGATTGCGATGATCACCATGTCCTCCATGGCTGCCATGCATGAATACATGCATTAAGGGACACAGCAGTAAAAACAGCCATGGCAAAACAGGGATGATGTGGGCTAAATGTTCAGTGAACAAAAAGAAGGCGGCAATGCCCAAAAATACCAATAGGGCAATTCCTGCAGGCGATCGCCACCGCCAACTTTCCCGAGAACTTTGAGACATTGTTTTCTCCTAATGAACTAGGAATCGAATAACATTTCAGGGAAATGTTTGAAATCTTGCGGCTACCTTCTATTAAGTTCGCCCAGTATTTGTCGTCGAGTCAAATAAATAACAATGGGTGGTAATATTGCCCATTGAAGTAGAGGCAGCCAGCTAATGCCGATAATTGGCAGTGTAAAGTTGAAAACTCCATACAGATGAGCAATTCGAGTGCGATAAATCTCCGAGACGAAAGTGTATGCCCATCCTAATCCTGTGAAGATAAGAATCGACTTCCAGCTAGCTTGGAGTATCCAATAGCGAGAACGATAAAGCCAACTGACAATCAGACTACAAATAACAGTGATAACTCCGTCGCCAAAAGTGCAATGGTTAATTGCTGCAATTTTCTCCGCCAAACTGGGCTGGTTATAAAACTCGAAGTAAGGTGACTGCCAAACCTCATAGACAAAGTTCACCAGAAAAGCGAAGACGAAAAAATTCACTTCAGGGACTGATGGAATTTGACTTATCCAGTCAGTAAGGCGTGAAATCTTCATCTCATCAGAGGATTTGGGTGGTCTCATCCATTAGCGTAGAAGAGTATCCTACGGCTGCTAAGGCCTTCTGAATGGTTTCTAGCCTTATAAGTTGAGGATCATATTCAATTTCGGCTTGTTTAAGATCAAGATTGACTCTACAAGCGTTCACTCCTGCAACCTGTTGAGTTGCTCGCTCGATAATTTCACTGCAGCCGCTACACATGAGCCCTTCCAGTTTCAAGTGAGACGTTTTCATGGCTTGACCTCCTTGCTGACTCTATTTAAGACATTGGTTGCTTATCCGTTTCTTTAATCTAAATGACCCGAAAAAATTCACATTATTGTTCCCTGTTCAAGTAAGTTGTCTCTGAAAGATATGTATCTAGCGTAGTTTCTACAGCTAACTAAAGGGTTAAGCTACTTTCATGAAAGTTTACAACCTACATACTTTTCTGAGATAATTTTTCATCAGTGTTCAAACCTTCTTGCCTACACATAAATAAACGCCATCAAGGAAAAGCTCTTCGAACTCAATTCTTTCTAAGTATCTTTGAATTGATTGCCAGGGATATTCGATTTTCCCTGATTGCGAGTTTTTAAAAAATGAGGAAAAGAATGTATAAAGCTTTAGTGGCCACTTTGGCCAAAAATCTGGAATTTTCACATCTAAAATGACAAAACGTTTTCCTAATGAAAGAGCTTCAGCCCCTTTTTTAATTATCCAGTCGGATTCCGGAATGTCTGCAATTGTGAAAGTTGATAAGATACCATTGACTTGATTGGGATATTCATACTTGGACGCATCTTTCTGCACTAGTTCTACGTTAGACCACTGATTTTGCTCAACTCTTTTATAGGCGTGATCGAGCATTTCAGGAACAGAGTCTATGCCAATGATTTTGCCCTTGCCACCGACCATATCGTGCAGCAAACTAAAGTTTATCCCTGTTCCACAACCAATCTCGATGACCGTGTCGCCTGGGCTTAAATGCAGCATTTGAACAGCTTTTCGCCGGTAAAACCATTCTCTGAGACTGACAAAATAGTAGAGATTTTTTGTGAAGTCATAGTCAACAGCTTGCTCTCGGTATGGGTGAATGAGCATTTCGATAGTTATTGCGAAAGAGGAAAGAACTGATTCTAATGTTAGGAAAGATTAGAGTGGAATCGTTGCCTGAGGGAAAATATCCTAATTTGCTTTCTCTTCCTAATTATCCCCAGAGAATTATGAAACTGAAGTGAAATGATCGAATGTCCGTAACAAATATAAATGAATTAATAGCTTTCTGCCAGTTAGCCAAACTTTAATTCGGTCGCATCTAGCTCTATGTTTGCCTATCGGTCAGGCACTTATGTTCTCAAGTGAGACTGGGTTATGAGTTGGGATTAGTTATTTCTTACGCTCAAGCCGAGCTTGAGACCAATTCCAAGCAAAATGACGCCAGTAAATAGATAGGGTGCGCCTGCTTGCCAGGCAAATAGTGTACCCCCTACCATTGGACCACTCACCTGTCCCAGGCTCTTGGCGGCATTTTGCATTCCCAATACTGTTCCCGTGTGTTGACCTCCCCGCTTTGAAATTAAGGCTGAAAGGTTCGGAGCAATCAACGATACCCCAAAAGCTAACACACCAACAGTGCTTAAAACATAGGGCAATGTTTGAGCGATCAATAGCAGAACACTGCCTATTCCCATTAAGCTAAAACCGAAAGCAATTTGCTTCGTTACGCTGATTTTTCCCGAAAGATAGCTGACCGCAACAGTCTGAAAAATTGCCATCACTAGTCCACAGACCATGAAAACGATGCCGGTTTCAAGTGGTCCGTAGTTCAACTTTTCTTGAGCATAGAGCGCAAATGTACCTTCAAATATCGCTAATCCTAACTGCCCGATTGTCGTCAAACCTAGCAGTATGAGTAGCTTATTGCCTAAACTTTGCCATCTGATAGTTGATTGACTGGCTGAGGCAGAAACTCGTCGTGGTGGCAGAGATTCTGGCAGCCAGAATATAGCTACAAAGAACATAACTAGCATTAATGCTGCTGCAATTAAGAACGGTAGCGAGAAACTATCAATTTTGAGGTGTCCAAAATTGACATCGAAGTGGAGATCTCTCCGGGTTGTTAATCCTCCTACTGCCGGTCCTGCAACAACACCGAGGCTGACAGCAGTACCAAACCATGCCATGCCGCGACTGCGATCGTACTCCGTTGTCACGTCAGACACATAGGCTGTTGCTGCAGGGAGGGCTGCTGAAGATAAGAAGCCATCGATTCCGCGTATGATGTAAAGCATATCCAGAGAGGTTGCCATGCTAAATAGCATTTGGGCAATTGCAGAACCACCAAGGCCCAGTAACAATAATGGTTTCCTCCCAAATTGGTCTGACCACTTCCCCCATAGTGGTGCAGAAATAAACTGCATCAGGGCATAAATACTGGTCAATAGGCTGATGTGGATAACCATCGTTTCGCGAGATACCCTACCTGCTGTATCAAGGCGTTCGGCGTAATAGGGCAATACTGGCAACGTAATGCCAAAGCCTACCATGAGGACAAATAAACAGACTAATAGCAGAAATAGGTTTTTATTCACCGCAAGCTTGAAAGTAAATCAGCTATTCAGAGATGGAAATGATGCTGTATTCTGCTACAAGGAAGATTTTATCTGCTACTGAGTTACAGCCTGTTCTGGCAAGATTTTAAGGGGAATTTTGAAGCGTATCTGCTGTCCCATAAAACCTTACATTGTCAATATTTGCATAGCCAAGGCAATCACCACACCAAACCAGCCTGCTATCAAGTTACTAACTAACCAGGAAACAAGACAATAATGGACAAAATGAGTTGAGCCACGGAGATCGGGTGCAGGCTGCGGCAAGAGTTTTACCGAATGAACCTATTCGAGGAATTAGGATGAGAGATGAAATGACAGTGGTTTCTATGAGTAAAGTCATAGAAAAAAATATGCTTGTTTCATTGATTGAAGGCATAGTAGACACAACCTCTGAAGTCGTAAGACTAGCTATAGAGGCTAGAAAAATTGCTGTTTCTTAAGAACCATGAAAATCTCCGCTTGGGTTCACAGAATCAATTGTTTAGATTGATTCGGAAGCTTTTGAAAATGGCCATTTCCACTGAGAAATTTCAGGCATATCCTGGCCATATCTAGTGATGTACTGTTTGTGTTCGATGAGTTTGTCGCGGATGAACTGTTTCGTGTAGGCGGCCCTAGAACTAAGTTGGGGAATTCGATCAACAACATCCCCAAGAAGATGGAAGCGATCCAAGTCGTTGCGGACGACCATATCAAATGGCGTGGTAGTTGTTCCCTCTTCTTTGTATCCACGAACGTGCAGATTCTTATGGTTTGTCCGACGATAGGTGAGACGATGGATTAGCCAAGGGTAGCCATGATAGGCAAAGATGATGGGTCTATCAGTTGTAAAGATCGTATCGAAGTCTTTATTGGACAAGCCATGGGGATGTTCTGCCTCTGGTTGGAGTTTCATCAGGTCAACAACATTGACGACGCGAACTTTTAACTCAGGAAAGTGCTGGCGAAGTAAAGCAACGGCAGCAAGCGTTTCCAAGGTTGGCACATCTCCAGCGCAGGCCATCACTACATCTGGTTCGCAATCGCGGTCATTGCTGGCCCATTCCCAGATACCGATGCCAGCAGTACAGTGTTTGATGGCCGAATCCATATCTAAATATTGCAATTCGGGTTGCTTTCCAGCCACGATGACATTGACATAGTTGTGACTTTGCAGACAATGATCAGCAACAGAGAGCAAGGTATTGGCGTCGGGAGGCAGATAAACTCGGATTACATCAGCCTTTTTATTTACTACATGATCGATAAAGCCGGGATCTTGATGGGAAAACCCATTGTGGTCCTGTCGCCAAACGTGGGACGTCAGGAGATAATTGAGGGAAGCAATAGGTCGCCGCCAAGGAATTTCTTGGCGGGTAGTTTTCAGCCACTTGGCATGCTGATTCAACATTGAATCCACAATGTGAATGAATGCTTCATAGCAGGAGAATAAGCCGTGGCGACCTGTGAGGAGATATCCTTCTAACCACCCCTGACAAGTATGTTCACTAAGGATTTCCATCACTCGACCGTTAGCAGCCAGATGCTCATCTTCGGCGATCGTCCTAGCTGTCCAAGCTCGATCTGTCACCTCAAACAGAGCACTCAATCGGTTCGAGGCTGTCTCGTCCGGACCAAATACTCTAAAGTTTCGGCTTTCTAAATTTCCTTTCATTACATCCCGCAGAAAATGCCCCATAACGCGAGTCGCTTCTGCGGTGACAGTTCCGGGGGCAGGAACATCAACGGCATATTTCTGAAAATCGGGCATTTTTAGGTCTTTTAGCAACACGCCGCCGTTAGCATGAGGGTTAGCTCCCATCCGTTGATCGCCTTGAGGAGCTAGTTCAGCAAGTTCAGGAATCAAGGTTCCACGTTCATCGAAAAGCTCTTCCGGCTTATAACTTTTCATCCAGTCTTCTAGTAGCTTGATGTGCTCTGGTTTAGTAGCCATCTCAGCTAAAGGAACCTGGTGCGATCGCCAGGTTCCCTCGGTCTTTTCACCATCAACTTCTCGTGGTCCTGTCCAACCTTTTGGAGTTTTTAGGACAATCATTGGCCACTGGGGACGCTGGGGTATTTCAGTATTGCGAGCTTGGTGCTGAATTTCCTTAACTTCAGCAATGATAATATCCAGAGTAGCCGCCATCTTCTGGTGCATCATTTCAGGGTTAGACCCCTCTACAAAATAGGGTTTGTAACCATAGCCAATAAATAAGCTTTCTAATTCCTTGTCGCTGATTCGTGCTAGCACTGTGGGATTAGCGATCTTATATCCGTTCAAGTGCAGAATGGGTAGTACTACGCCATCAGTAACAGGATTGAGGAACTTGTTGGAGTGCCAGGCTGTGGCCAAGGGACCCGTTTCTGCTTCCCCATCGCCGACAATACAGGCAACTATTAGATCAGGGTTATCAAAGGCGGCCCCATAAGCATGAGCAAGTGCATATCCAAGCTCACCGCCTTCATGGATAGAACCAGGAGTTTCAGGGGCGACATGACTGGGGATACCGCCTGGAAAGGAAAACTGTTGAAATAGCTGTTTCAACCCCGCTTCATCTTGAGAGATATTCGGATAATATTCGCTGTAAGTCCCTTCTAAATAGGTGTTGGCAACTAAGCCAGGACCGCCGTGACCTGGACCTGCAATGTAAATCGCATTCAAGTCTTGAGTCTTAATAATCCGGTTGAGATGAACATAGATGAAGTTGAGCCCTGGTGTTGTTCCCCAGTGACCCAGCAGCCTGGGCTTGATGTGATCTAATTTCAGAGATTCCTTCAATAGGGGGTTATCGTATAAATAAATTTGCCCCACAGAAAGGTAATTAGCCGCGCGCCAATAGGCGTTCATTTTGTTTAGTTCTGCACTATCAAGAGGGGAGGGCTGGGCTTCAAGAGCAGTTTGAACCATGTTTGACTCCTATTCTTATCGTAATTGGCAACACGATCTGGGATATGAATACCTTGTTGTCGATTTTTTTCACCAAAGTATCTGTTCAAGATAAGAGGCGGTGACCATTGTTATCAGTTCCATCTAAACATTCAATTTCCTGCTTCAAGAGTTATTTTCAGCGGTGCAAGTCAAACTTTTGTTACTCTTATGAGAGTGTCAAAAGTTTAGCTGGTTAAAGACTCCTTGCAAAATAAAAGCAGATTTTTTAAGCTGTTTTTCTTCCTTGTCGCTGAGAGAAAGATTGACTGTTTTGAGTACACCTTTCTCATTTACTACTGTTGGCAAACCTAAACAAACATCATGAATGCCGTATACCCCATTAACAAGGCTGCTCAGAGTAAGAATACGTTCTTGACTGTGTAAGATGGCCTTAATAATATCAGTGACGGCTAAACCAATAGCGTAGTTCGTATATCCTTTACGTTGAATAATTTCATAGGCCGCATTTTTGACCTCTTCAAAGATAGAATTTAGCTCTTTCTGTTCGGAAGGAGTTAAATTTTCCCAGCTGTCAGGGCAACTATCGGGAAGTAGTTTTAGACCCGCCACATTAGCTGTACTCCAGACAGGTACTTCACTATCTCCATGTTCACCAATGATATAAGCATGTACACTGCGAGCATCGATATCCAACTTTTTGGCCAGCAGGGAACGGAAACGAGCGGTATCTAAAACCGTACCGGAACCAATTACTCTATAACTGGGAAACCCAGAAAGTTTAAGGGTGACATAGGTCATGATGTCAACGGGGTTGCTGACAATCAGTAAAATAGCACTGGGACAGTATTTGACAATATCCCCCAAGATGTCTTTAAAGATAGCGATATTGCGTTCTACCAAATTTAAACGGCTTTCTCCTGGTTTCTGAGCAGCTCCAGCAGTGATGATTACAATATCTGCGTCTCTTCCTTCATCAGCTACTGTGCCTGCCCTGAGGAGGGTAGGGGTAATAAAGGGCATGCCATGCATTAGGTCCATCACTTCCCCTTCGACTTTTTCTGTGGCAATATCTTGAATGACTAACTCGTCGAAACAGTCTTGAATGAGTAGGGAATAAACACAGGCCATACCGACCTGTCCTGCACCTATAACTACTCCTTTTCGAGGACGAATAGATGCAGGTTTTTCCAACATAGAGCTTGTAGTAAAAATCTGCTCAAACATAAAAATCCCTACAGTGCTACACACCTGTTACTGCCCTTTTTTACTGAATGTTCACGTCGTTACGAAACGGTAACTATCAAGTATCATGACTCTTAAGTTCCATTCCGATAGTCGTTTAAATTGCTGGTAAAAGGGAAAAGACTTACGTCACGCGACCAAAAAATCATGTCGGATTCCCATGGCCTCATCGGTAATACTCATGGATATTCGCCCGTCTTTTACAATGCCTGTAAGGGCACGAATGGCATCTATCGTTTCTGGTACAACAATGGCCTCGTTGTAGACCTGATAGGTGTAATAAGCTTCATTTCCTTTTACTGTCAGCACGTCTTCCCACAGAGCGACCTCCCACATGTCGCCCCGTGGTCGGTCTAAGTCCTTCATTAGCTCAACAGTATTATTGAGAGCTACAATGCCATCACTCATGCGGATGAAAGCAATACGAGGTGCTGAACGGAAAGCCTGAAGTACTTCTTCGCGGCTCGCTTCACGAGTTAGCTCTACTATCCAATGGTGGATATGAGTTTGGGTGTGAGCAGCTTTTGCGGCAATGGTAACGACATCTAGTTCTGGTGCAACTGTTTTGACATCTGGGCCTTGATGGCTAGGAATATGGGGTTCAGGCACCACAGTATTCATGATGCCACTGTGATCTGACTCCCAAGGGTCGGTTGCGCGGCGCATGAGGACACCCCGAGCTTTCTTGAGTAAACGAGCATCCTGTAAAGCCGTTAAGGTACGCACAGCACTTGTGGTGTTGCACGAAACCACGCGCGTAGCTTCTCGGCCTAAAGCTGACTCATAGTTAGCCTGCGCTACAAAAGAGTGAGAAACTAAATCATGCTTTTCACCTCCCTGTAAAACAGCTTTAACGCCAGCTGCTCTATAGCGATCTAGATTTTTAGCGGCGATTCCTTTAGGTGTGCAATCCACCACTACGTCAATTTGAGTTAACAGATCATCAAGCGTGCCTTTTACAGGAATACCCATTGCCTTCATCTGATCGACTTTTTCTATCAACGAGGCGTAGATGGGAAGATTGAGAACAACTGCGGTTTTAATCCGATAGTCGCTAACTATGTCACTCACACCGACAAGTTCCATGTCAGGTTGCAATCTGACGGCATCGACTACCCGTTTGCCGATAACTCCATAACCATTGACAGCTACACGTACTTTCTTGCTGACCATTATTCCTTACCTTTTGTGATCTGTTGATCTCTTGCTAGTGCTGAGTTAACTATCTAAATTCTTTGCTTTGGTATAAACGCTCGTAAAGCTGAATCATCAGAGCAGTAATTAGAACTGTTGCTACAGCTGAAGCTATGAAACTGAGAATAAGACCCGACCATCTCGTTAACTGAACTTGAGGAAAAAACTGGAAAAGCTTTAGCATTCCCTGAGCTATCAGGATTAGTAAAAGGCTAAAGATGGAGTAAAAACTCCTCTGAAAAAAATGAGATTAATCCTACTCTAATAAGCTGTAACAGTGCTTGTAATCTCACAATCAACTTCCTGTTTCAATGATGAATTTTGTGATTTTTGGGGTGCTGCTATTCTAAAAAGTTGGAATAGTCTTGTCCCACTAGAAATACTCATCATGGCAAGCCTATTCACTGAATTGGCAGCTTTCCCTCTTGGGGCCTAGTTCAACCGTACTCGACGCAACAATACAGCGTTGAGAGAGACAATCACTGTAGAAAGGCTCATAAATACGGCTCCTACTGCAGGGGAAAGGACAAAGCCTAAGGGATAGGCAATCCCAGCTGCCAAAGGAATTGCTATAACGTTGTAACCCGTTGCCCAGAACAGGTTTTGGATCATTTTGTCATTGGTTGCCTTGCCTAATTTTAGGGCTCGCCCCACATCCAGCGGGTTATCTTTGACTAAAACTAAGTCAGCGGATTCGATCGCCACATTCGTACCTGCACCAATGGCAACCCCCAGGTCGGCTTCTAGAAGAGCAGGTGCATCGTTGATCCCGTCACCTGTAAAGACTGTGGCTCCTTCGGACTTTAATTCTTTCACGATGCGCACTTTATCCTGGGGCAAAACCCGAGCATAGTAACGCTCAATGCCTAAATCACTTGCCACAGCTTGGGCGACTGCCTTAGCATCCCCGGTAATCATCGCTGCTTGAACGCCAATTGCCTCTAGACTGTGGACTAATTTTCTAGCACTCTCTCGAATCCGATCCGCCAGGGCAAATAATGCCAGGGTTTTCTCTTCATCCATCAAAGCGATAACACTCTCTCCTCTGGCTTCTGCTCTTTCTAAACCGCGTTCGAGCTCGGGAGAGAAATAGAAACCTAGCTCTTGTGGCCACTCGGGTCGCCCTACTCGGTAGGTTTTGCCGTTGATAATCCCCTCTACGCCCATGCCCGGCACCGCCTTAAAGTCGCTGACATTAGCAGGTCGTATTCTTTGTTGTTGGGCGGCTTCTACAACTGCCTGAGCTAACGGATGTTCTGAGAGAGATTCTAATGCTGTAGCAATGGATAAAGCTTGTTCGTCGCTCAGTCCCTCAGTGTAAATCCGCTGAACGCCAAACCGTCCCTCTGTCAAAGTGCCAGTCTTATCGAAAGCAGCATATCTAATGGTCTTAGCTCGCTCGAAAGCTTCGCGGTTCCGGACGAGAATGCCATTTTTAGCCGCGATCGCAGTCCCATTGACAATTACCAGAGGAATTGCCAACCCCAGGGCGTGGGGACAGGCGATCACCAATACTGTCACCGTACGGTTGATCGCAAACACCAAATCGCTGAGCGCTATCCAAACCACAAATGTCAGCGACCCGATGCCAATCGCAATTAAAGTCAACCAATAAGCCGCTTTGTCAGCCAGAACCTGATACTTACTTCTCGAATTCTGTGCTTCTTCCACCAGCCGCATGATCTGGCTAAGGGCCGTTTTTTCACCCGTTCGGGTTACCTTGGCCTTTAAAGCTCCCTCGCCATTGACTGCCCCAGTCACAACTTCATCTCCTTCCCGTTTGTCCACGGGGCGAGATTCACCTGTCAGGAAAGCTTCATTGGCACTTGACGCTCCTTCAACCACGACCCCATCAACTGGAATCTGTTCACCGGGACGAATCAAAATCAAGTCACCTTCTCGGAGTTGGTCTAAAGAGACATCTTCAACCTGTCCTCCTACCAGCCGATGCGCGGTCGAAGGCATTAGCTTAGCTAATTGTTCCAAGGCGCGACTGGCTCCCTGCACTGACGCCATTTCAATCCAGTGCCCCAGCAACATGATGTCAATTAGCGTGACCAATTCCCAGAAAAATGGCTCCCCCTCTAAACCAAAGGTCACTGCCAAACTATAGATAAAAGCAACCGTAATGGCGAGAGAAATCAGCGTCATCATGCCGATTTTTCCTTTCATTTCTCGCCAGGCACCCTTAACAAAGACCCAGCCACCGTAAAAATAAATAACAATCGCTAGGACTGGGTTTATCCAGGGTGAGCCAGGAAACGAAATCGCCTGATAGCCAAACCAAGACTGAAACGCAGGAGAAAAGTAAAGTACAGGAATAGTAAGGGCTAGACAGACAAAAAACCGATTTTTGAACATCTCGGTACTATGTCCCGCATGCTTATCATGACCTCCGTGACCTTCGTGACCTCCATGAGCGTGATCATGGTGATGTGCGTGACCCTGGCTATGTTGTTGCTGCATTAGTAAACCTGGTAGTAATTTGTTACAACTGGGAGCATTAGAAGCTGTAAACTCTGTTCTGAAAAGATGTTTTGGAATCGTTGTAGAGATTATCAGTTCCTTAAAGAAACTATCCTTTTTCGCATTCCATTTAGACTATTTAAACGATTTAAAGGTCTTTGGCCCTAGCTGTTTTTTCTCTACGCTCATGACTTCATTGCTTAGACTGATTCGCTGAGATTTTGCAGTGGAACCGTGGCCTCTTCTATATGGTGAGATGCCAACCAGTCGTAGATTGTATCAAGTTGTTTAAGCGTAACCAGACCATATTTCCACAGAACCATGGGCAATAATCGTAGATCTTGTTCTTCATGTCGTAGGGCTAAATCTATAGAAGTTTCAGGCAGTGCTAACTCTTCTCGCAAAAATCGAAGAAATTGGGAATGGGTGATTACTGTCATGGTGAATGCTCCTCCTTAAGGGCTAAACGATGGCATGAAATCTTGTCTGATAAAATTGAACAAATTGGGTTGCCTGTATGAATTTCTAAATAGTCATCAGGACCAGCCTCAAAAATGATCCTTGCGTGTGGGAGTACGGTCTTTTCGAAGAAGGTACTTTCAGTGCTAGAAATCCGTATGATCTGAAATTGGGCAGTGTGGTTAACGTAACAGCACTGAATGCGATCGCTTTGTTGAGAAAATTGTATTTGTGATATTTCCTTTTTCTTCGGCCAAATTGTTTGGATCATTGCCGTTCTTTCAAGATTCGCCAACCCAGAGTTTCCAGAGATTCAGGTGAGATATAAAGCGTGATACCGTCTCCTAAAGAAATACAAATTGCGCGGCCTTCATAGGGTAGAATCTTGCCTCTCTCCTGGGTAAAAGAACACTGAACCCATTGCCCAGGCTGCAAGTTCATGGCTCTTGTAATAAAGTGATCAACGTCAGAGTGACTTCTGCTCCTCAAGCTAGACAAAAACTCTCGTCGAAGCTGATGTTTAGACTTTGAGCTTGAGTTGCTGCTGCCAACAAAAGATTGATTTGCTATCTAACCAATATCCTAAATGGATTTTTGTTTGAGACTCTTACCAACTTTGAGGTGAATTGATACTTAAATGGTATTAATGACTGGGAGTCACCTCCTCTAAGTGAGCGGTATTGACATCGTGTATTTGTTTTTCCTCAGATAGTTGATCAACAACCTGTTGCACCACTTCCAGGAAAACGGATAGGGTTGGAGATTCATTTTCTGGACGCCATGCCATAGCTAAATCAAGTCCCTCTAGAGGGGGATCAAAAGGACGATAAATGACCTGCGATCGCAGTAACTTTTTTACAGATAACGGCAGCAATGCTACCCCTAAACCCGCTGCAACAAACCCCAAAATGCTGTGTACTTCTTGAGTTTCTTGAATCAATTTGGGACTAAACCCAGCCTGATGACAGACTGCGAGAGTGTGGTCATACAAACCGCAACGGTATCGGCGTGGGCAAATGATAAAAGTTTCATTTCGTAATGCTCTCAAATCGATTCTGGGATGATCAGCTAATGGGTGATTCTGAGGTAAAACCGCAACGAGAGAGTCTTGCATAATCGTTTTGACTGTGAGGTTGTTTCCATCAAAACGAGAGAGTACTCCAAACCCGATCTCGATCTGCCCCTCTCGAATGGCTGACCCTTGGTCGCCTGTAGCCATTTCAAACGCAGATATGGCGATCAGAGGGGACTTTTCCTTAAAAACTTTGACTGAAACAGGCACAACATCATATGCAGAAGAGCCCTCAAACCCGATTCTTAAGTGGCCAACCTGACCACGTTCAGCCAGTCTGGCTAACGTCGAGGCTTGTTGGACTTGGCTGAGGATTTGCCTTACTTCTTCCAGATATACTTTGCCTGCTGCAGTTAACTCTATTTTACGAGTGGTGCGACGTATTAACTCAACTCCCAAAGCTTGTTCTAGCTGACGAATCTTGCGGCTAAGGGGAGGTTGAGCAATATGCAAACGCTCTGCTACTTTGCGGAAGTTTAATTCTTCTGCAACGGCTACAAAGTATCGAAGTTGTTGAAATTCAACTGTCATATGTCATTGACAGAATCGTGGGGACATCGCATGTAAACGGAATGCATTTGTATGCCGCTTTACTACCTAAAAAGGTTGCTAAGGAAGCAGCAATCGCGTGGGCAGTCCACTCATAATTCCTTCGGTAAAAATGTGGCCCACGCTAGATTTATCCTCGGCTAAGGAATCCTGTCTGATCAAAAGCCAAGGACAGTAATGATTTTCAGTATGATCTTGATCCACGACTGCACCTCTCTTTAGCGATCTTTGTGATGCATTGCTTTGTGTATGCCCGATCCTTGTCGTCACATTAGACGATAAAGCGCAAGCATCAACCTACTCCTCAAGGCTCGTAGGTGAGTATGAAATCGGGATGAAACACCTTCTACTGGCAAAGGTTCTTAAGATTGCTTGATTTTTCTTTGATGTTTAGGTGTTGGCAAGACCATCCTGCTATGCCCCCACTTATAGTGAGAAACTGAAAACTCCGTTCACCTACATCAAACGGTTTCGTAATTAGCCTGCTTCCAAGCGCTCATGCCGCCTAAAACATTGGCAACGCTTTCCCGTCCATGATGCTGGAGTAAACTAGCCGCGACGGAGGCTCGGTAGCCGCTGCCACAGACCACCGCAACGGGGAGATCGCGGGGCACTTCATCCAGGCGTTTGGGTAGTTCAGCGCCGGTGATAAAGGTGGCACCTTGAATGTGCCCGCGATTCCACTCTCCCTGCTGGCGCACATCTAGCACGAACAAATCATCAGTGCGCTGCATCTGTTCTTGCAGCGTATGAACACTCCATAGTGGTAAAAGATCAATCTCGCGAGCCGCTGTGCGCCAGGCTTTCATGCCGCCAGCCAACCAGCCTTTTGGTAAATCATAACCAATACGAAGCAGCTGCCAGCAGACCTCCCACAGATCGCTGGAGCGCTCTAGCACCAAAGTCAGCGGCACATCCGGCGGCAGCACCGACCCGGCCCAGGTCGCAAACGACGAGCTGAGAGCCACGTTAATGGCCCCCGGAATGTGGCTGGCAAAAGCTTCAGGAGAGCGGCAGTCAACCACCAGGGCACCGTCTTTCTGTAATTGCTCAAACTGCTTGACGGTGAGTGGCGGTGGATCAGCTAGCACGCCCAAAAGCGCCGGTCCCTGCTGATTGGCTTGGCGCATCCGAGGCCAGTAGGGCGGTACGGTAGGCAGCTCCGACAAATCCATGCACTGCTGGGTAAATTCATCCTGGGACGCCAGATTTGCCAGCATCTGGTTCATGCGGCGTTCGTAGCCGATGGTGGTTGAGAGACGGCTACCGATGCTGCCGCCACAAAGGGAACCGGCTACATGGGTGGGATAGACTTCGACGTAATCCGGCAACTTGAGAATTTTTTCCTGGAGGGTTTGGCAGAGCTGCCCAGCATGGCGGCGAATGTCTTCATCCGACCCCAGCAGGTCGGGACGACCCACATCATCCACGAGCAGGGCTCCCCCAGACAACAGCAGCACCGGCTCGTCGCCGCGCCCTCGATCAGTGACGAGGAAGCTCATGTGTTCTGGCGTATGGCCTGGCGTTTGCATCGCCTCAAACACAATTTCGCCCATCTCTAAGCGATCGCCGTCCCCCATGCCTTTAACGCTGTAGCCCAATTCGGCGCGGGCACTGCCGATGAGCTGCACGTCACCCCGCTCGGGCAATTCGCAAATGCCAGTGAGGTAGTCGTTGTGCTGGTGGGTATCGGCGGCGTACTTGATCTGCATGCCCTGGTGTTGGGCCGTCTCAAAATAGGTATCAACATCCCGGCGCACGTCGAGCACCAGCGCTTCGCCGGTTTCTTCAGAGCCAATCAGGTAGGAGGCGTGGCCCAGGCTTTCAAGGTAGAACTGTTTAAAAAACATTGCTTTAGTCAGAATTTAGTCAATTGAGCGTACTCACACAGAGGCATTCGTTTCGGTATGGCTGTCGATGTAGTGGATGAAAAACTGTTTCATTTGGGGATGGGCATCGCAGTCGAAGCCATTTTCCTTGCCTTTTTGGAGGGCAGCATCAGAGCTCATGCCATTGCGGGTGGCTACGTACATCAGCGCCATGGCTCCGGAACGCATACCACTCTTGCAGTGAGTCAATACGGGTTTGGGCAAATCATCAATGGTTTGCAGTACCTGGTCGGTTAGCTCGTCACTGATGTCGCTGGGTTTGACCGGAATGTTGGCATAGGTCAATCCGGCCTGTTCAACCTGAGCCTGTTCCTCGGCTGGTGCGCCTTCTTCCTGGGGCGATCGCAAATTTAAGATGGAACGAAATCCTGCCTGAGCAGCTTGATGAATTTGCTCAGGAGTTAACTGGCTGTCTGCAACAGCTATTTCAGGCGTGATCGTTTTGATACCTTCCATGGTCTATCTTTCTCAGCTAAATGTTTTCAAGTTTGGATACCTTTATCCAGGCTTTTCACACTGTGAATTTTGTACTTCTAGATGGCAAAAACTCTCCCAGAAACTCTTCGCCGGTTTGTTCTGCGGCAGCTTCCTATTCTTTAAATTTTTCGGCTTCAGGATTGACAATATTACTCCAGCGATAGTCCATGTAGTTTGCAAATGCCAGGACAACCCCATTCCACTGTCTGCGACGCGCAACATATTTATCTGCGCCTATTGCCAAATCCGGGACGGTTTTGACGTCATAACTTTGGAGCAGCGAACTTGCTCGTAAATAGCGCGATCGCCACTCTTTCTCAAATGCAGGTTGATCAAGTTTGTCCTGTCCTAAAAAAGAATCTGAGAGCTGAAACAGCAGGTCAAGTCCGCTACTTTCTAGTTCGTTAACAGCAGAAGAATTAATAAACGGCCCGTACTCTTGAGGATGCAGGGCGGTTTTGATTAATGTTGCCAAGTCAAGGCTGACTAGAGCGATGCGGGCTAGAGAATACTGCACTTCCTGAAAGCGAAAATAGTGCAGGATGGGATAGGCATGATGCGATTCTAAAAGAAACAGCAAATCGCGGCTGATGCTGGAAATGTCTTCAAAAGCCGTTTCAAAGCGATCGTAGCCCTTGAGTTGGGCCAAGAATAATCCAGCATCAGCTTCGCTGCCTGAGCGATGAAAGAGGCTCAACGCAAAGGTGTTACGCCTAGTAAGGGCGCTGTAGACAGACAATAAGTAGGTCAGCGACGCGGTAAAAACGGAAAAACCAACCGCTGACTCAAGAATCGTAATCAACTTCCAGAGATTCGTTTTTGGGACGAGATCCCCAACTCCTAATGTCGTTAAGGTAAAACCGCTGTAGTAAAGCGCGGTCGAGAAATCAGTGGGTGTTTGACCCTGGCTGGCCTGAATGCCACTCCCCAAAGTCGGCCAAATCAGCAAGGCAAACCCCAAAATTAAGCTGCACACCCAGATAAAAACAATCAAAATCAACAAGGTTGGCCCGCAGTAGGACAAAATCTTGTCGCTCCCCCTAATCGGTACGCGAGACAGATATCGAAATATCTCCCACGTACTTTTGCAGAGCTTTAGGCTCATAACACTTTTGTGGGTGCGGGGATAGAGCACCGTCAAATAGACATCGATAAGGGCAACAAGAATGATTCCAATGCCTAGAATTTGAGCGAGCATGTGTGGTTGAAGATACCCCTACGGAGAACTGATCAGTGTGAGCAGAAGAAGGATGCTCGCTTTCAAACCGGCATCTCCGTCAGTCCTTTGCAGACCGCAGCAGTTCAAGCCGCTGCGGTTCTACGGCAATTTCCCTTTGTCCTTCGAGCCTAGCCGTATCCGACGTTGTTGCAGACACTAGCAACACGGCTCCCATCACAATCATGATGGCGTTTTCTAAAAAACTGACGACACCTAGAGGGGCGCTCGAATTCCCCCCTACACAGGCACAGTTGAGCTCTAGCTTGTCAATATAGACGGCTTTGAATACCGAAACGGCACCGCTTGTCCCCAACAGCAGTGAACCAATTCCCGTTGCGATCGGAGCCACGCCTGATAGAAATCCCAACCCTAGCAGTAATTCAAGAAAAGGAAACGCCCTGCCAAAAGGTTTCACGCGCTGAGTAATCAGGTCATATTTCTCAAAGCTTTCAACGAAGGATTCCAAATCCATCAGCTTGAGCGAAGCTAGCATCGACAGCGAAACTCCCATGAAGCCAGCGGTTCCCAGAGACGCAGCCAGTGAAATTAACGCGGCGGTCGAAAATAGAGCAATCACTGGCGTGTAGGAATACTCAGCTTTCTCAGCCTCAACGTCAAAGTAGTCCGCTAGGTCGGTATAGCCGCCAATGCGATCGTCGCCAAAGAAAATCTGCGGTGTAGCCGAAACATTATGCTCCGCTTTGAACGCGTCAACCTCCCCTCTAGAGGTCAATCGATGGTCTTCAAACTCGATATTCTTTTCGTTCAGCAAATTGACCGCCCGCAGCCCCCAAGGACACTCATGCTCCGGCATTGACATTCGGTAAACGCGAACAGTCTGGTTAGTTTCTAGTGCTTTTGGCTGGGTAGCAGTCACAGAATTCTCCTTTCGATTGATATGAGGTAAGCAAAAAGGCGTCGATATCTATTCGGGCGTGGGGGAAAATTCCGGCATTTCTCGCCCGTCTAGCTCATCTTGAGTGGTAACTAAGCCATTCTCTCGAATATCAGAAATCAGCCATTCCATCTCTTTAATCTCGCGGCGTTGAGCTTCAATGATTTCGTCTGCCAATTCGCGCACCCGGACATCCTTAATTTGAGCCCGCTCACTGGTCAAAATCGCGATGGAATGGTGGGGAATCATGCCTTCCATCCAGTCCACATCGCTCACGGTGATTTGACTCCGTACCAGCCATAGCGATGCGCCAAACAGCACAATAGCGCTTAGAAAAATGGCAACATTTGCTTTCTTGCTCTTATACATATTCAGCATGTACAGGAGCATAATCACCATCATCGCAGCACCCATGATGAGTGCCATATAAGCCCTGGTTTCGCTAAACCAAGCGTGACCAAGAATCTCATAAGAATGCAGGTACATCAAGAAAAACATCACAACGATTGAGGTGCCAATCATTGCGAAGAATTTGACGTAACTACTGGACATTCCTTTGGAATGCTCCGAATCTGCGTGGCTTGAAATTGCACTTTGCTGAGTATTCATTGCTCTCTACGTGAATTAATGAGGTAAAAAACCAGACTGAAAAGTCTGTTTTGAAGTGCGTGTTAGTAATCTAAAGGTCAGTAATCTTTACACGCTCTGGCTTCTAAAATTAGTACGCTGGTAGGATGAACAGCACACTTGAGATAACATTGTC
Source organism: Oscillatoria sp. CS-180 (assembly GCF_028330965.1). Taxonomy (GTDB): domain Bacteria; phylum Cyanobacteriota; class Cyanobacteriia; order Phormidesmidales; family Phormidesmidaceae; genus Halomicronema. Next base: position 82,660 of record NZ_JAQMUB010000100.1, read on the forward strand.
GTGAAAAAATTGGCACCGCTTGCACGGTGAAACCTGCCTGAGAGGACGCAATGACTGAAACTGTCGCCACTTCTGAGATTTCAGCAAAACGGCGATTCCTACAAAGAGCACGATCGCCGGAATAAGTGCTGCTACGGCTACAGCAACAGATGGAAAAGCCGTTACTACCTCTCCTGCAGCATCAGTTTGAATCTCCTGAAAAGTTCTTTCAGAGGGGGAGCTATCTTTCACTCCAGCAGCTTCTAGCCGCAGGCTAGGCCGGTGGTTGTCAGTTAAGGTCGTGGTTAGTGAGGCTCTACCATGATCTGTAGAGCCTCTGGAGGCATATGACATTTTTCCACTTCCCAAGTCCTAGTGAAACCTAAGCAGCGACTGCGCCTACGCCTGCAATCTTGCGATAGGCTTCGGCTGCTGTGCGACAAGCTTGAGCGCACTTCTTACAATGCTCCATGTCGTACTTTTCACACTCACTAGCGCAGGCCTCGCAAATTTCGGCGCAGGCATTTGCTAACGGAGCGATTGCATAGGAGCCACGCACCATAAGCGTGGCTAGGCTTCTGCAGGTTTCTCCTGTGTCTAGACACATGCGGGCACATTTCACCATATCTGGATTGCCCATGCAGGCTTCGGCACAGTGTTCGCACTCCACAGCACAAGCCATCGCTTTATCAAAGCTTGACTGATATTTTTCATGATTCAAAAGCATAATTTTCTCCAGCAACGATAGCTAATTCGTACTAAGAAAACAATTGCTTCCACACCTATCAATGGTAATAAGCCGCATTTCAGTCCTAGGGATTAAAGCTATTTCATCCTGATTTCATAATTCTGTAATAGACTATTTGACTTCCAACAGCAAACTAGAAATTGCTCATATTTCATCGCCATTTCATAGTTTATCTGTAAGCTAATTAGCGCTGTTATAGCTCATGTGCTGCAACCTTCTTGTCGCGAATACTTTGCGAATATCTTAGAGACTTTAGTTGTGGCAAGTTAAAAGATTGGATTTTAAGGGAATGACGATGATAGAGTTTTTGAAAAAAGCAAGTTCAGAGATCGCCCTGATTGCTTTGTTCGGAGTAGGGATTGTGGGCGGACTGACTACTCCTGCCTTTAGTCAAGGTATGCCGCAGGAATCAGATTTGGAGCAAGAACCTGCCTCAGAAGGCATGATGGAGTCAGAACAGATGCCTCACCAAGGCATGCCCATGCAGATGTCAGGCGAAATGCTGGAGCTGATGGGCGAGATGCAGCAGCTCATGTCCACCCTGACTCCTGAACAAATGGCGGAGTTTCGTCCCTACATGATGGAGCACCATGCTCGCATGGTTGAAGAGATGCAAGCTTTGATGGGGCAGTTGCGAACAATCACCGATCAAGCCGAAGAGACGGACACACCCTAGTAGCTGGCTCAAATGTCATCTGTCAGCGCATCGTCGCTACTGCGGGGCATAGCGAAATCTACGCCCTGCGCTCATTTTCTGCAGACGTGCAAACTTCTACCGTCCCCCTCTTGACCCTTCAGCCAACTAGAGACCTCAAAATAGAACCATCATTGATATTGGAGGGTTTGTGATGACACTTGATTTGCATGTTCCCGACCTCGCCTGTTCTGCCTGCGCCGGAACTGTGACCAAAGCCGTCCACTCTGTGGATGTCACAGCTCAGGTTGTTGCTGATCCGAAGACCAAGCGGGTCAACATCATTACCGAGGCATCAGAAGCCGACATCAAAAGCGCCATTGCCACGGCAGGATACACAATCGCGTGAGGATGCCCCCATGGATAGTCAAACCTTTAAGCTACGCGGCATGAGCTGTGCGTCTTGCGCCAGCAACATCGAATCGGCCATCCGCTCCGTTCCCGGCGTCGAGACCTGTAGCGTCAACTTTGGGGCCGAACAAGCCGTGGTGGCCTACGACGCTAACCGGGTAAGCGCTGCCGATATCCAATCAGCGGTTGATGCGGCGGGCTATGGAGCCCAGCCAATTGATGACGATCCCTTGGCGGCTGAAGACGACGCTGAGCGACGCGAGCGAGCCGCACGAGACCGAGAGCTGAAGCGCAAAGTCATCTTTAGTATGGTGATGAGTATTGTCCTCGTGATTGCAGCGTTGCCTATGATGACGGGGTTAGAAATACCGCTGATCCCTGCCTGGATGCACAACCCCTGGCTGCAGTTAGTGCTGACCTTACCCGTAATGGTGTGGGCCGGGAGTGATTTTTTCATCAACACCTGGAAAGCTCTAAAACACCACTCGGCCACTATGGATACGCTGGTGGCGGTGGGTACTGGCACTGCCTACCTGTACTCGCTGTTCCCGACAGTGTACCCCCAATGGTTTATCGATCAGGGGCTGCGACCCGATGTGTACTTTGAGATTGCGGCCATCATCATCGCCCTGATTTTGCTAGGCAATCTGCTCGAAAACCGGGCTAAAGGACAGACCTCGGAAGCGATTCGCAAGCTGATGGGGCTACAGGCGAAAACAGCGCGGGTGATCCGCCAGGGTGAACCCATTGATGTCCCCATTTCCGAAGTAGTTTTGGGAGACACAGTGCTCGTTAGACCGGGGGAAAAGGTGCCGGTCGATGGGGAAATCATTGAGGGCTCCTCGACCTTGGATGAGGCAATGGTGACCGGTGAGAGTATTCCGGTGCAGAAGCAGGTGGGCGATGAGGTGATTGGAGCTACCCTCAACAAGACGGGGAGCTTTAAGTTTCGAGCGACCCGGGTGGGCAAAGATACCTTCCTGGCTCAGATCGTCAAACTCGTGCAGCAGGCCCAGGGCTCCAAAGCGCCGATTCAACGATTGGCCGATCGCGTCACGGGCTGGTTTGTCCCAGCGGTGATTGCGATCGCCATTCTCACCTTTGTCACCTGGTTCAACGTCATGGGCAACGTCAGCATGGCTCTGATCACCACTGTGGGGGTGCTGATTCTGGCCTGTCCCTGCGCCTTAGGGTTGGCAACCCCCACCTCCATCATGGTGGGAACCGGAAAAGGAGCCGAAAACGGCATTCTGATCAAAGGGGCCGATAGCCTGGAGCTGGCCCATAAGATTCAAACCATCGTGCTGGATAAGACCGGCACCGTGACGCAGGGACAGCCCACCGTTACCGACTACATTACCGTTAGGGGCACCGCCAATAGTAACGAACTAGCCTTGCTGAAGCTGGCAGGTTCCCTGGAGCAAAACTCTGAGCACCCCTTAGCAGAAGCAGTTGTGCAGTACGCCCAAAGGCAGGGGGCAACCCTGGTAGACCCAGCAGGATTTGAAGCTGTAGCCGGGAGCGGTGTTCGGGGCCAGGTAGAAGGGAAATGGGTGCAGATCGGCACCCACCGCTGGCTAGATGAACTGGGTATCGATACCCAACGCCTGAAACCAGAATGGGATCGGCTAGAGTCTGAAGGAAAAACCGCTATCTGGCTGGTAGTGGAAGAGCAAGTAGAGGCCATTATGGGCATTGCCGATGCCGTTAAACCCTCCTCTGCCAATGCCATTCGCGCTCTGCAAAAAATGGGGCTGGAGGTCGTCATGCTCACAGGCGACAACCGACGCACCGCTGAGGTGATTGCCCGTGAGGTGAACATTCAACGAGTCATGGCGGAGGTGCGCCCCGACCAAAAAGCCGATCAGGTGCTGGCCCTACAGCAAGAAGGCAAGCTCGTGGCCATGGTGGGCGACGGCATCAACGATGCCCCGGCCCTCGCCCAAGCCGATGTGGGGATGGCTATTGGAACGGGCACCGATGTAGCGATCGCCGCTAGTGATATCACGCTAATTTCCGGCGACCTGTGGGGCATTGTGACGGCGATTCAACTTTCCCGCGCCACCATTCGCAACATTCGCCAAAACCTGTTCTTTGCCTTCATCTACAACGTCGCCGGTATTCCCATTGCTGCCGGTATCCTCTACCCGTTATTGGGCTGGCTGCTCAACCCTGTCATCGCGGGCGCAGCCATGGCCTTCAGTTCCGTGTCAGTGGTCACCAACGCCCTACGACTCCGTAACTTCCGCCCCAAAATTCAGACTTAAAACTCCTCTCCCCCTGTCTCCGCATCCCCCCATCCCCCCATCCCCTAAAGGATCCTGACCATGACCTACCCCCTCTCCTTCTTCACCCTGCTCGTCGGCGTCGGCTTCTTACTCGGAGCCCTTTCCGGCATTCTGGGCAATTTCATCATCTTTGGCATCGTTAGCTAGCTTAGGAGGTCTACCATGCGTTGTTTTCACAAACTAGCCTTGAGTAGCTTGACCAGTGTGGGGCTGCTTCTTGCTGTGGCTACTGGCTCTCCGGCTCAAATGACCCATGAGTCGATGTCTGAGTCTAACGGTGGATTTCGCCGGATTGAACAGCCGCTGTGGACAAAAGCCTTAGTCACGACAGGTGGTTTAGGGTTAATCGGGCTAGAGCTTTGGTGGTTTGTCTTCAGTCAATCCAAGTCGAGTCAAGCCAAGGCCCAAGACGGCATGCAGGAAATCACGATTGAGGTAGATGGCGGTTACGACCCAAACCAAATAGTGGTGCAAGCGGGTTTACCCGTGCGGCTCAACTTCCATCGGACTGACCCCAGTAGCTGCCTAGAAGAGGTTCGCCTCCCGGACTTTCGCATCGCTAAAGCCCTGCCGGTAAATCAAACTACCGCGATCGAGTTCACCCCTGATGAACCTGGACGGTATGAATTTGCCTGCGGCATGAATATGTTCCGAGGCACCGTCGAGGTTGTGGAAGACTCGATGAAAACCAACTCTACCGATTTGGCAACAGCAGCCAAATCCCCTTGATTGAGACATCCGAATCTTCTGCTTTGGTGTTTCAACTTCCAGTTCTACAGCAGTTTCATGACAGTCACGAAAACAATACGGCGACGAGAATTTTTGGGATTAAGCCTGGGAGCGACAGGGGCAGTGCTGCTATCGCAGTGCTCCCGAGGAGCATCACCATCCTCTGCGCCGAGTTCGGCCTTGGCCCAGGCTGCGGTTTACAGCAGTGAAGGCGGACTGCTCAGCTTCGATCTGGTGGCTGAGGAGCAAAGGGTGAAGCTGGGCAGCCGCAACGCCAACCTGCTCACCTACAACGGTCAGGTTCCCGGCCCGCATCTGGAGGCCAACCCCGGCGACACGGTGCAGATTCACTTCACCAATCGGCTGAGCCAGCCCACCAATCTCCACTATCACGGCCTCCATATTCCCCCCACCGGCTCTGGGGACAACGTCTTTCTCGAAATCCCGCCCGGTGAAAGCCATACCTACGAGTTCCAAATTCCTCAAAACCATCCCGCTGGCACCTTCTGGTATCACCCCCACTACCACGGGCTGGTGGCAGAACAACTGTTTGGCGGGTTGGCTGGGCTGTTTGTGGTGCGCAGCGAGCTGGACGAAATCCCCGAAATCCAAGCGGCGCAGGAGGCATTTCTCGTCCTCAAAGACTTTGCCCTGGACCGCAGCGGCAATATTCCCAATCCCGGTCATATGGCTCAGATGACCGGGCGCATCGGCGATCTCCTAACCGTCAATGGGCAGTTCAATCCATCGCTGGAGATCCCTCAAGGGGGACTGCTGCGGTTGCGGCTGCTGAATGCGTCAACATCGCGCTTCTTCCAGCTGTCGCTGGAGGAGCATCCGTTTTACCTGATTGCCACTGATGGCGGGGCGATCGCAGCTCCCGTTGAACTCAACGACCTGGTGCTAGCTCCCGGCGAACGGGTTGAGGTTCTCGTCAAAGCCGACCGCGACCCCGGCCAGTATCGCCTGCTCAACCAGCCCTTCAACCCTGCCCAGGGAATGATGGGCGGCGGCATGATGGGTGGCGGCATGATGGGCGGTTCGCAAAATCGCAGTACTACCGAAACCGTCGCGACCCTGGCCTACAACGGCAGCACCGAGCCACTCCCGTTGCCCGATCAACTCATCGCCATAGATTCTCTGCCTGAGCCCCAAACGACCCGCCAGTTCACCCTCAATCACGGCATGGGTATGGTGTTTTTGATTAACGGCAAAGCCTTCGACCATGACCGCATCGATACTCAGGTGTCGCTCAACACCGTCGAAGACTGGGAAATCATCAACACAGGGACAATGGCCCATCCTTTCCACGTTCACATCAATAAGTTTCAGGTGCTCAGCCGCAACGGTCAGCCTGAGCCCTATGCCGCGTGGAAAGATGTGGTGTCGGTGAGTCCCGGTGAGAGCGTTCGCCTGCGCATCCCCTTCCGCGACTATGCCGGTAAAACGGTCTATCACTGTCATGTCCTCGATCACGAAGACCGGGGCATGATGGGAGTTTTGGATATTCAGCAGGTTTAATTTGGGGAAATTCGGCTCCATCTATGAGTTTAAGGAAGCTAAATAATTTTTCAGACAGTCCCGACTTTTAGACAGCGGTTCCAACGCATCTCAATAGAAAACATGGACAACATTAGACAAGCCAACTGGAGCGATATTGATATTCTGACTGACTTAAGTAGACGTACTTTCTCCGATACGTTTGCCTCAGAGTATGATCCTGCGGATGTCAGGCAATATTTAGAGGAAACATTCTCGACAGTGCAAATTGAAGATAACTTGTCAAGGCCAGAATCAATCTTTTTTTTAGCTTATAACAATCCGTCATTAAGTCATCAACCGATCGGATATGCGCATCTAGTTGGCAACTCTTCCGTCCCCATTGTTGAAACTGTTTCAAAACCAGTAGAGCTGGCTCAACTATTTGTGGAACACCGTGAGCTTCGCAAAGGCCATGGTTCGAGCTTGATTCAGGCCTGTTTGAATTATGCAGTAGAAAACGGGTTTGAAACTCTCTGGCTCAAGGTTGGAGAACGAAATGAGCGGGCTCAAGCTTTCTTTAATCGATGGGGATTCAATCAGGTTGGAAATTGTCCTTTTAAGTTGGGACTAGAAACTCGAAATTGCTGCGTCCTGCTGCGTCCTGTGCTGCTTAGCTAAGTAGGAACAAAGTGCTAATTATTATCCGAATATGTTTCAGGAGTTTGTTAGTCATGCTGAAAAAAGCCAATCGAATTTGGAAATCACCGGTAGGACTAGGATTGTTGTTTTGTCTCGGCTTGTTTGCAGTTGTTGCGATCGCTCAATTCTGGACGGGTTTACCAGCCTTTGCCCCTTATCTATTCCTGCTGCTTTGTCCGTTAATGCACTTATTCATGCATGGTGCAATGCATAATCATGGCAGTCGCCATTCCCAGTCTTCCAGTAACAACGAAGAATAATGTCTCGAAAACGGCAGCGGCGGTTGCGATCGCTATGGCAGCGACAAAATTTAATTGCCCTTGGGGTGCTCGGGCTTTCCCTCCTCGTGTATATCTGGGTTTCCCGCCAAGCTGACACGAATCCGCTGACCCCTGAGGGCCTTAGACAACTCATCGACGGCACAGGCATTTGGGGCATCTTGGCCTACATCGCCATCATTGCGCTGGCCGTGGTGATTAGTCCGATTCCGGGTGCGCCGCTCACTGTGGCGGCTGGGGCTGTATGGGGTGCGATTCCGGCAGCTATCTATAGCGTGGCAGGGGGGTTTTTAGGTGGCTTGATCGCTTACTTTGTTGGCCGCAGCCTAGGGCGTTCAGCCGTCAAGGCGCTGACAGGCAAAGCGGTCTACTTTTCGAAAGACCGAGGAGAATGGCTGCTGGGCGGCATCATTTTTGTCACACGGTTGCTGCCCGTTTTGTCATTTGATTTAGTCAGCTATGGGGCTGGGCTCACGAACCTTTCTCTGCCAATATATGCTTCGTCAACCTTTTTCGGGATGCTTCCATCTACGCTGTTGCTGACCTATGTGGGACAGTCGTTTACCGTCGGACTGCCTCTAGGCATCGTCTTATCTGTCGTGTTCGTTATCCTGCTGATACTGCTGCCCTGGGGAATTCGCCGCTACAACTGGTTTGGCTTGCAGGACATCATTCACATCGTTGATTAGTCTACGAGGGGATTATGTTAAATCGCCGTCGCTTCTTTCAATACGCGATCGGGAGTGCTTCCACCGTACTCGGGTTTCACTGGGTTGCCGCTAGCCATGCTGCCGCCACAGCGGCGACTAAAGAACTCGATCTTGATCAGTTCTGTTTAGAGTATCCCTACAATTCTCGCTGTGAAAACTATCTCCCTGGTGTGGAAGCTACCGTTCCCGATGGCGAAGCCTACTCCTTAGAGGCGCTGCTGAGTCAGAGCCGCGCGGGCGATCGCATTCCCGCCGAAGGTCTGGAGAATTTGACCTACCTGGCAATTACTAATGGGCCAGAGCTGGCATCCTATGGCATTAGCGCCAAATGCACTCATTTGGGCTGTACCGTTGACTGGAACGCCGACGAACAGACGTTTATTTGCCCCTGTCACGGCTCCCGTTTCGACGCTCTCGGTAATGTGGTGAATGGCCCTGCCAGGGATCCGCTCAGGTTAATTGCGGTGGCAACCAACCAGGATCGTATCGGTTTAGTCGATCAGTCGCCTGAGGCCAATCCCCGAAGCTAGCCGGGTTAGTGGAACCTAGCTGAGCCACGAAGTTTCAAGCTCTTGAAGCAGGTCATCAATCACCTGAATATCCGCTTCATTTCCCTGCTCTAAGAGTAAAGTTTTGGCTCTTTGAAGGGCTTCAATCGCCTCTGTAGTACGACCTCGTGCTTCTAGTGCAATGGCCAGGTGATAGTACCCAGAGGCATGATCAGGAGCGAGTTCTAGCAATTCACGATGAGCGACAATCGTCATCAAAACATCTTGCTGCTCAAAGTAGAGATCGGCGATCGCATCATGGGCCATGACTGAATCAGGCTCTAACCGAACAGCCTGCTGATAGCTCTCAATGGCGGCATCTAGATTACCCTGCTGCCAGAGGATATAGCCAATTTGCATACGAATATCGGCATTCCGAGGGTCGCCTACAGCCGCTGCTTCAAAGGCAATTAGAGCGGACGCAATATCATCTTCTTGGAGATAGGCAATGCCTAAATTCATTTGAATTTGGCTGGCCTGAGGAGCGAGTTCAGCCGCGTGTTCTAAAGCGGTAATCGCTGCTTCAATCTCTCCCTGTTGCAGCAGAATTAGCCCTAAAGATTCGGTGGCCTGTAGATTTTCTGGATCGTCTGCCAAAATGTTGGCATAAACCTCTGACGCCTCTTCAAAGGCTGCGAGTTGAAACAACATCGCCCCTAGTCCGAGCTGAGCGTCTAAATTATCAGGCTGTAAACGCAGGATCTGGCGGTAGGTGTTGGCGGTTGCTTCATAAGCCTCTAGCTGGCTTTGGGAATAAGCTAAGCCAAAGAGAAACGGCAGATTTTCTGGATCTAATTCCAGGGCTGTTTGAAACGCAGCCACGGACTCCTGAAAGTTGCCTTGGCGAGCCTGCAAGTAGCCGATCGCAGAAAAGATTTTTGGATTTTCGCTATCTAAACTCGCGGCGTGCTGATAGCGGGATAGCGCCTCTGTCAGGCTGCCTGACTCAACCAGTTCTTTTCCAGACTCTAATAAATCGGCCAGTTCATTGAGTCGGGACTGATCACTCAGCGATTGCCCAGGGGTATGGGCCAAAACCGGGGATGTAAAAACCAAAAGGCTCCCCATGACTACGGCTAATTGATTGAGTAGATGACTCGTGCGTCTCAAAGTTTCTCTCCTCTGAACTAGATAGAATTTTGAAAATTCGTTGGGCCTTTGTAGCCGGTGAGCTGGGCTAATTCTTCTAGGGTTTGAGTCCCCGATAACCGTTCACCGTTGATTTCCCAGGTGGGATAGCCAGTAATGCCTGCGTCCTGGCATTCTGAAGTCTGGCTCTGTCCGTCGGGCTTGGAGCATTCAATATAGGGAATGGTTTGAGCTGCTGCTTTACCAAATAGCTGCTTTTGGTCGTGGCAATGAGGGCACCACCAGGCTCCGTAGAAGATTGCGCCTGTATCAGCTAGGTGTTGAGCCAGGGCGATTTCAGCCGGTCCAGACTCGGTAGTCACTTCAATGCTGGGTTGTCCATTCGCATCCGTTGCAGTGGCTGGATTGTTGACATTGGCATAAAGGCCGAGAGTACCAACCAAAATGACTACGGCTGTGATGATGCCAGTGAAAAAAGGCTGGGATAAATCTGACCAGTCTTGTCCAATCAGCGCCAGCAGAAACAGCCCGGTTGATAGCAACGCCGACCCGACACAGTAGAGGCAAACGGCCTTGATTTCGGCGGTAAGGAGATACATCAAATAACCACTAAACACCATCATGGCGGTGCCGCCAATGAAAAGTAGCGGTTGGGTCCAGCGGGTGAGGTTAGCTCGCAGCTCTTTCTGGTCAGTTCCCCGAACGAGAAGCGGGGCGATCGCCAGCCCAATCATGCCCACGTAAGCCAGAAATCCAAAGAGCGCCAAAGGCTGCCCAAACACCGTGGCGTAGGGACTAGACAGGACAATATCGCAGCCTTTGGTAGGGCAGGTAGTAGAACTACCTGTGAGCTTATTGATGCTTAAGTAAGCGGTAACAACAGCACCCACAGCCGCTAACCCAGCCATCAGGGGGCGGGCATAGCGATGAATCCAAGGAGTAGCTTTTTTGCGTGGCATAAGTTCTAAATATCAATAAACAACGTTACAAACCCTAAAATCACCAGCACTGCCCCGGTTAGAGCATGGCCGCTGAGGTTCCAGGTGGGGATGGCAGCAGAAAACTGTTCAGCTCTATGCCAACTCCAGTTCACTATCAGCACCATGCCGAGCACGGTCACCAATAAATACACTCCAGAAACGAGAGCAATGCCAAACCATCCCAACGCCCCTGCTGATAGGTAAAATGCGCCGATCCCGATGAAAGGAGAGAAAAACATGGCGGTGGCCAGAGTCACGACAACCGCCCATTTACTGCGGTCAGAATTGCCTGCGATCGCCGCTACAGGGGCATGGTCAGGCTGAGCAGACTCTGACGAGAAGCGTTGCCGCAGGGGGTGGCTGAGGTAAACCAGGCCCAATCCAATGAGCACTATCGGAGCCACCAGAGGGGTCACAAGTTCGTAGTTATAGTCCAGTTGATAGCCCAGCAATCCGACGACTACCCCAATCAAGAGCGTACTGGCAGTGTGAGCCAAGCCGGTCACGGCAGTAATCCAAAGAGTTTCTGGACGAGACCAGCCTTCGGCTTTACCGACCGTCACGAGTGGTAGCCAGTGACTGGGAATTAGGGCATGAATCAAACTCAGCGCCAGAGTGCCCAGCAAGATTTGAAGGGAAGCAGACATGCTTTAAAGAGATTTTCTAAGCACAACAACGAGTGTGAAATCCTGTAAATAGCAGGTTTGGGCTGGAAGAGGAGAGCTAGGATCAGGGTATAAATACTTAGTAACAAGGGGGCTCTGATGAAACGGACTTCTTTGATTAGTACAGCGTTGGCAACTGGACTGGTACTGGTTGTTCCAGCGATCGCATGGAGCCAGGTCAACCCAACCGTTACCAACTCTCCAGAAATCACTGATACGGTGATGGTCTGGCATCACGGTGGAACCCATCGTGGTGAACATGGCGGGCATGGTGGTTGCTGGTAGTTAAATACCATTGAGGACTCCCCAGAGCACGATCACCAGGTAGATCAAAACCAAACTGTCTAGAGCTAGCACCTGCCAAAGGGCAAAGCCATGCTCTGGAGTGCCCCAGTGGATGAAGACCGCATACGCCGTTGGCACCAGCGCCACAAATACCAGATTGGTGATAAATAGTGGCAGGTTGCTGATGGAAACGGTGGCAAGGGCGAGGGGGAAAAACGCGACGGTCATGGTGACGGCATGGTCGCCGATGACGCTGGCGGTTGCTGCTGTAATTTGGCCGCTGCGGGTAATGCTCCAGGTCGCAAACAGCTCCGGCAGCATCGCCATCGGGGCAGTAATAAAAAGTCCACCAATGATTTCAGAAATTCCTATCGCCGCGACGATGTTTTCTGTCGCGGTGACGGTGGAATAAGCGCCAATCGCTAGGGCCAGAATGCCTGCGATCGCAATGGCTATTTCCTCCTGACTCCACTGAGTTGCCTGTCCAGGTTGACGCCCCCTGAAAATGGCTTGAGCCAAGTAAGCGCCGTACACTGCCAGCATGATCCAACCATCAATGGGCTGTAGTCCTCGCCAGGGAGCTGGTAGGGCGAGCAGCGCTACCACCGCCACAATGGCGATGTAAGGAATGGCCTGCACTGTTACGGCGTCTCGTTCAATCCGCATAAACCGCTGCTGCCGGTGTCTCGTATGGGCTTCCTGGTCTTCTCCCGCTTCGGCCTGATTGGGTTTTCCAAGCTGGGGCTGACGGGAGGCGATGTAGGCGGTCGTCACCACCATTGGAATAGCGATGATGTTTGACCCCAGCATTGTGCCTAAACCGATGTCTGCCACCCGTTTGAGAGCACTGGTTGCGTTAATGCCAATCTCAGGACTGGCAGCGGCAATGCCTACTAACGCTGCTCCCGCTACCTGAGTCAGCCCCCAGCGCGATCTCAATTTTCCCAACGGTTCGCCCAATTGCTCTGCTCCCCAGTGGGCCGCCCAAACAGCAGCAATCAGTACCGCTCCCCATAGCCAAGTACTCATCATCTACTGTGGATTGCGGATAATGCGACCAGCGTTCAGAATCGCCAGCAGCGCTACGCCTACATCAGCAAATACTGCCTCCCAGAGAGTAGCAATGCCGATCGCCCCCAGGGCAATAAAGATGCCTTTGACCGCCATCGCCAGAATGATATTTTGCCAAACGATGCGGAGGGTCTTGTGGGCAATCTGAATCGCCTCGGCCACCTTAGAGGGAGCATCGGTCATAATCACCACGTCAGCAGTTTCAATCGCCGCATCAGACCCCAGCCCGCCCATCGCCATCCCCACATCGGCGCGGGCAATGACGGGAGCATCGTTGATGCCATCACCGACAAAAGCTACTTTGCCTTGACCGGCACGATTGAGGAACTCTTCTAGCGCATCGACCTTATCTTCTGGCAGGAGTTCAGCCCGATACTGATCCAGACCCAGTTTGCGGGCAATGCTGTCAGCCACAGATTGGCTATCCCCAGTGAGCATCGCCGTCTCAATCCCCTGAGCATGTAGGGTGCGAATCGCCTCAGCCGCATCTTCCTTCAGCTCATCTGCAATCAGAATCCGTCCGCTGTAAGTACCATCCACCGCAACGTGGGCAACGGTGCCATCTACGGTGCAGACATCGTGAGGAATATTTTCTCGGTGCAGCAGCCGATCGTTCCCGGCCAGCACCGTACGGCCATTGACCTGAGCCCGAATACCGTGGCCCGAAATTTCTTCATAGCCTTCAACACCAGAGGTATCGATGGATTGACCGTAAGCTTGGCGAATGGATTGAGCTACCGGATGATTGGACTGCGATTCGACCTGGGCGGCTAGCTCCAGCAGTTGAGGCTGGCTCAAACCGTTATGGGTGACCACATCAGTCACCCGAAAATTGCCTTGGGTGAGGGTACCCGTCTTGTCAAAAACGACGGTTTTCACCTGGGTGAGGGCGTCTAGAAACGTCGATCCTTTCACCAGAATGCCGCGCTTAGCCGCCCCCCCGACGCCACCGAAATACCCCAGGGGAATGCTGATCACCAGACCGCAAGGGCAGGAAATCACCAGCAGCACCAGCGCTCGGTAGGTCCACTCGGCCTGGGATGCCCCGGCAATCAACAGCGGCGGTAGAATCGCCACAGCGAGGGAAAGAATCACTACTACTGGCGTGTAGTAGCGGGCAAAGCGGGTAATGAATTTTTCGGTATCGGCTTTTTTACTGCTGGCGTTTTCCACCAGCTCCAAGATTCGGGAAATGGAGGATTCGCCGAAGAGCTTAGTAACCTGTACTGTTAGCGCTCCTGACTGATTAATCATGCCTGCCAGCACAGTTTCCCCAGTTGTGACGGTACGCGGCACCGATTCTCCCGTTAGGGCAGAGGTATCTACCTGAGATTTGCCTTCCAGAATGTCGCCATCTAGCGGCACTTTTTCCCCAGGCCGCACCAAAATCACATCTCCCACGCTGACGGATTCTGGCGACACTTCCTGCACGTCGCCGTTCACCTTTAGATTGGCAGTGTCAGGCCGCACCTCCAGCAGGGCTTTGATGGAACGACGCGATCGCCCCACGGCGTAGTCCTGAAACAGTTCCCCAATCTGGAAAAACAGCATCACCGCGACACCTTCAGGAATTTCGTGAATGGCGATCGCCCCCAAGGTCGCAATCGTCATCAGAAAGTTCTCGTCAAACACCCGACCCCGCAGGATATTGCGTCCAGCAGTGGTCAGCACACTCCAACCGCTGATGAGGTAAGCCGGAATGAGGACGGCGTATTCAGCAATGGCAAAGGGGGTATTGTGCAGCGGCTCATTGAAAATTAGCCCAATCAAAAAGAGGACTGTGGAAATGGCGATCGGCGTCAATGCTTTCCTCAGGCTGAACTCGCCTGAGCCATGATCATGGTCGTGGTCGTGATTGTGGCTATGGCTTTGATCGTGGCCACAGCAGCCCTTGTGAACATGAGACTCGGCCATAGGAAGTTCACTCCTATCAGGTGTTGACTGAATATCTGAAATACTATTCAGATATTAAACCATATAACTCAAGATATTCTGCAGCGGAACATTCCTGTAGAGCACTGTAATGGCTATCTAGACGGCCATTATCTTAGATTCTAGGTTCGTACAAAACTCAACTAGCGTTGGGTTGGGCTGGTCGATGAGGTAATTCCAATTCACCTTCAACGAGAGTTGAGGATGAACTCTGATCAGGCTTTTGAGAGATGCCAAGGGCTTGTAGAGGGCTGTTGAGAACATCCACTAAATTAGCTGTGGCGTAATTCATCAAGTCGTTTGGATCAATCAGCACCCATCCCTGAGCCGTTAATTCACGGAGCTCAAAGTGCAAATGTGGCCCAGTAGAGTTGCCAGTGCTACCGACCAAGCCAACAACCTCGCCCTGCTTAATTTGCTCCCCAGGACGTACCAGGATCTGAGACAGGTGAGGATAGCGGGTTTCTTGGGTGCCATTCTCGTGGCGCAGCATCACAGTTAAGCCATATCCCCCCAGATAGTCGGCAGTAATCACCTCGCCATCTTTGGCTGCAAGGACCGGAGTGCCTTCGGGAGCTGCTAAGTCAACCCCAGCATGAAAGCGACGTTCCTGAAAAATGGGATGGTTGCGCCAGCCAAACAAAGACGTAATCGGTGCTGGAATCGAGAGTGGAAAAATAAATTCTTCTGCGCCTCTTCTCAATAGGCTTAAGGGGCGTAGCTTATCATTTAAGGCCTCACGGCTTATAACAGTTAGTTCGCCAACAGTACCAGGTTCGTGGGAAACCCTAGTTTCTCGATGACTTCCTGATGGCTGACTTACTGCTGGGTATTCTCCATCGCTAGCCTGCAAAGCCTCACCACAGCTACGCTTCAGAACTTCTCCGCCCTCTGCGGTAAATTGGCAGCTTGTAGAGCGCTCAAGAAACACCAGCGAGGGACTGTCAGGCGACGGCGTTGCCCCGAGACTATAGTCAGTTGGGTCAATGAAGTTGGTGTTGAACTCTACAGGTGCTTGAGCCTCAGAGCGTGGCGTACTGAGGGGTGAGGCTTCATCTACGAACTCAGGTTCAGACAGATCCGTTTCCACAGTTGGGGCCGTAGTAACCTGAGGGCGCAATAGCGCTTCTGCCGAGGTTTCCACCGGGTTACTGTCTGCAGATTCAATCGGGAGGCTAGGCGTGGTTGAAGTTGGGGCTTCGACCACAGCTGGAGTCTCAATTTCCATCTCAGCTTCAGCCCAGACTGGAAGTGTCGCCAGAACTAAACCACTCAATAATCCAAGGCTCCCTAGCGAACATACTCGTTCGAATCTAGAAAAATAGTTAGAAGCGTTCGATTTACCAAAAAGCGACTTTGATTTCATACTGATTTCATACCGATGCTTTAAGTTTGTAGCCCTAAGCACCACTCCGGCAGCTACTCAGATACGGCAACTCTGTTCATAAAAAGCATAACTTGTGAAATGCAAAATCACCTGAAAATCTGAAATATTATTCAGGCGTTACACCATGCAGCCTGTTCTAAGGCATAATTCGGCAGACCTTTAGTCGCTGACCCCAACGGTGAGGAGTGTAACCCAGATGAATAGACGGATAGATCTGCCTTTGTGCTGGCGTCAGGGCTGGCTCATGCGCAGCATTTTCTTTGCTCTAGGCATTGCTTTGGTGGGTGTCCTAAACCTGTCAACACTGTCTCAACCTGCTTTTGCTCAGGCCGAAAGCATTGCTCTATGGCAACAAGCCTCTTTTCCAGTCGAAAACTTTCAGGCTTACACATCTGCTTTTGGCTACCGCACCTCCCCCACTGGCGGCGGTGGCTCTCAGTTTCACTACGGCCTCGACATGGCAGCCCCGCAGGGTAGCTATGTACGCAACTGGTGGAGCGGCAAAGTGATCGAGATATCTGATCATACGAGTTGTGGCACGTCTGCCGTCATTCAATCTGGACAGTGGGAACATCGCTACTGTCATATGAGCGGTTGGGTTGAAGTCTCGAACGGCAGGCGGTATTTGGTTGATCCAGATGGCAGCATCCGCTATGAGCAGGGGCAAGAGTTGCCCACTGGAGAACGACTGGGCCGTGTGGGCATGACCGGACGCACCACTGGGCCGCATCTGCATTGGATGCTGAAATTTAATGGTGAATGGGTTGACCCTGGTCTGGTATTGAGGGCCATGTATGAAGCCCAGCAAGCAGGTTGACCAGTTTCGCCGGTTAGTCAGCCAACTTTCTATCTCTGCTGCTCCTATTCGGGTGATTGGGTTTTTAGTAGTTTTAGCGCTGGTCTGGGTGCCGATCGCGCTCCCACTTTACCTGTGGTTCGGCACAACGACATTTTTAAGTGTGGTGCCGTTGGTTTTGCTGTATGGCCTTTTTGTGTTGGATCTTCAGATCTGGGGTAAACGAGTACACCACCATTCAAAACCCTTGCAGGCGCACGGCCTGGTTAAATCAGCTCAGAACTGGCGGGAGCTATTGACTGGCATTGTTATCGGGGTAGTGAGCCTAGGGCTGCTCTTTGGAATAGAAGGCTGGCTAGGCTGGCTGCGGTGGCAGGTGCTGCCACTAGCCTTCTGGCGTATCCTGCTTGAAGGCTTCCTCGTTGGCTTGGGAGTCAGTCTGGCTGAGGAACTTGTGTTTCGTGGTTGGCTGCTGGATGAGTTGCGCTATGACTGGGGCTTTTCAAGGGCGCTGTGGGCTAGCAGTTTTGTCTACGCTGCGCTCCATTTCATCAAGCCCTGGCAGGCTATTGTGAATGAGCTGCCGAGTTTTCCCGGATTGTTGCTGCTAGGACTGACGCTGGGATGGGCTCGCCAGCGTACTCAAGGCAGATTGGGCCTAGCCATTGGTCTGCATGGAGGACTGGTATGGGGATATTACCTGGTGGATGTGGGGGACTTGGCTAGCTACACCCAGGTAGTGCCCAACTGGGTCACCGGAATTAACCAGAATCCCTTAGCTGGAGCTGTAGGAGTAGTATTTTTGTCCGTCATAGCAGCACTATTACGACAGGTGGATGGCGAAATTTGACCCAGTTTCAGATCAAGCCAGAGGAGCGGAAAATGCATACGGCAAAAGCCCTACATCAGTTAGCTACGAGTTGGTATCGTCTAAGTTATCGAGTGATTGCTTTTGTCATTGGAGTTGGGCTAGCTGAGGCGGTTAGCTGGCACAACAGCTCATCTTTGCCAGCTATTAATGACAGTCACAGACAATTACATCGGGCTCTTCCTAGCTTTTGGTGGAGCTATATACGAGGCTCAGCAAACTCGTTAATTTGCTGGCCTGTAGACATCGCCCCCAGTTTTCTAGAGTGCTGCTATCTATGAATCTTAAAGTCCCACCAGTGGCTGTAATTGTCGTATTTGCTGCACTGATGGTGGCCGTGACCCGCCTACTGCCGGGGCTGACTTGGCTGGTTCCTGGGCGGCTGGTCATAGCAATCGTACTTACTTTGTTGGGTGGTGCGATTAGCCTGGCTGGAGTGGCTGCTTTTCGTCGGCATCAAACCACAGTTAACCCGATGGTCCCAGCGGCAGCGACTACCATCGTTTCCACTGGTCTCTATCGGTTTACGCGTAATCCGATGTATGTCGGATTTGTTCTAGGATTGATGGGTTGGGCTACCTTCCTGTCTAATGTAGGAGCCGTCCTACTGGTGCTGGTTTGTGTGCTCTATCTGACCCAGTTTCAGATCAAGCCGGAGGAGCAGGCACTGCTACAAAGATTCGGGAGCCTCTTCGCTGACTACATGGCGTCGGTACGTCGATGGCTGTAGAGGGTTTTCGGACAACAGACGCAATCCAGGCCACGAAACTGTTCTAGAGTTAGTGTTCCTCTTTCCCGTGCAAGTGCCTGTTTTTGTTTGTTCTTCGGAGCTGACTGAGCCAACCGAGCAGAATTTGCAGCATTTCCAGTTCATGCTTCCAGAACCGATAGTCGTTAGACCTGGTGACAAAACGCGAAAATGTCCACCGCCCCAACTCGATCAGTATATAGAGGGCGGCTGCGATGACGAGGTATTGCCAAAGGGTCAATCCCAGGGTCACACCGAATAGAAATCGCATCAAGAACGATGACTCCAGAATCGTAAACGGGATTTCAATCAGCGCTTCTGTCAGTACGACCTTCCACCCCACGCCGAAGAGCTTTTGCAAAATGGGGAAACGGTTCCCAAGGGCCTGAAAGAATGAGCGCAAATGTAGCATAGCGAGGAAGGGGTGGAATCCCTAAAGACTTTTCATAATTCTTTCATAATTTTAGCCGTTTGGGTTATCACTACTAGAAATTAATCAATTCAGCTCAAGGGTTAGTTCTCGTCCAGGTGGTCAGCTACTTCTCGATAAACCGCTGTAATGTGGCCGTCTGCTAGGGTGTAGAACACATTTCGCCCTTGGCGGCTTAACCAAGCGCTGAGATTTGGGCACCCGCAGTTGATGAGACACTGCCGACTCCCCCATTTTCACCGCTGCCGCCAAATCGCAGACACAGAGTTCCTGCTGGTCGCCACGGGACCCAAACAGTTCCGCCGCCTGCTGTAAATCCGTCAGGGCCAACTCAAGCTCGCCAAACTGATAGCGTAGAATCCCGCGATTGCCATAAGCCTCTGCCAGCTCAGGATTGAGCTGAATTGCAGTATCAAAGTCGGTCAGGGCGGCTTCGGCATTGTCCAGTTCGGTGTAGACTTTGCCCCGGTTGTAGTAGGCATCGGCATTGTCGGGGGCCAGGGCGCTCTCCTGGGGGATGAAGCTGTTCCGGTGGCCAATCGGCACTTTACTCGTCCACCCTATGGCATTACCCTGACGCAGCAGCAGCGCCTGCTGGCACTACACCACCAGGATATCTATTGCGGTACAGCGATTCCGGTGGTCCCGGCGGTTCAGCAGATTTTGGCGGGCCAAATCCGGCGTCCTTGGCAGGGCTTTATGGGACTAAGCGTAGAACCAGAGGCATTTTTCAGTGCCCTTGAGATATTAGGCTTGAGGTTAGTTACCTCCACATCTTCCGAGCTAAGATTCCATGCATCCTCATGAATCGACAATTCAAGAGCAGTACAACCGGCTTGCCCACATCTATGATTGGCGCTGGGGGCGATATACTTCCAATACCCTGTCATTCTTTAAAGCTTGGGCAGAGATCCCGATCTCCGCTGTGGTGCTGGATATTGCCTGTGGTACAGGTGAGCTGGAACGCTTACTGCTCAACGACGATCCGAATCGAGCTATTGTCGGAGTTGACATTTCTGAACAAATGCTGGCGCAGGCCCGACAAAAACTGTCAGGCTATGCCAATCTGAGTTTTCAGCAGGCGATCGCCTCGCAGCTGCCGTTTCCCGATCAATCCTTTGATATCGTGGTGTCGGCCAATGCCTTTCACTATTTTCCTGAACCTGAGATGGCCCTTAAGGAAATAAAGCGAGTTTTGAAACCGCAGGGCAGCGTGGTGATTTTAGACTGGTGTAAAGACTTTCTACTGTGCCGGGTGTGTGACTGGATATTGAAACGATTAGACTCGGCCTATCAGCAGTGCTATACCGAGTCTGAACTGCACGATTTGCTCAATGACGCTGGGTTTCACATTGCCCGTGTTCAGCGAGTACGGTTTGATGTGGTCTGGGGGCTGATGGCAGTATCGGCTGTCAGTTAGCGTTTACTCGTCAAGGTGCTCTGCCACCTCACGATAGACCGACATGATATGGTCGTCGGCTAAACCGTAGAACACATTTCGCCCTTGGCGGCGGTACTTAACCAAGCGCTGAGATTTGAGCACCCGCAGCTGATGAGACACTGCCGACTCCCCCATTTTCACGGCAGCCGCCAGATCGCAGACACAGAGTTCCTGTTGGGCCAGGGCAGAGAGCAGTTTTAGCCGATGGGGGTCAGCTAGCGCACTGAAGAACTCCGCCATGCGCTGGGCTTTCTCAGTGGCTAGCACCTCAGACTGCACCTGCCGCACGTTATCCAGATGCACCAGAGATTCTTCGCAGGCAGGGGCGTCAGTATTTTGAGTGGGTTGCGCTTTTGCAGAACGAGACTTAGCCATAATGAAAGAATTCTCAGCATCTCTTCTTATGATACTGAGAATCATTACCGCCTGAAAATCTGTTCAGATAAAAGGCAAATCAAAGGCGATCGCCCCTCTCAATTGTCTGCTGCACCTGCTGGATAAAGTACAAGGTTTGCTGATAGCCTTGCTGGTTGCCACGGGCCTCAAACAGCTCTGCCGCCTGCTGCAAATCTGCCAGGGCCAACTCCGGGTCACCAAGCTGATAGCGCAAAATCCCGCGATTGCCATAAGCCTCTGCCAGCTCCGGATTGAGCTGAATTGCGGTATCAAAGTCGGTCAGGGCGGCGTCGGCATTGCCCAGTTCGGTGTAGACCTTGCCCCGGTTGTAGTAGGCATCGGCATTGTCGGGGGCCAGGGTGATCGCCTGATCTAGATCGCTCAGTGCCTGGGGCAAGCGCCCAGTCGCCGCCAAAATGATGCTGCGATCTAGGTAGGGCTGCACGAAGTCTGGGTCAAGCTCGATTGCCTGACTCAAATCAGCGATCGCCGCCTCGGCATCGGTCAAGTGAGAGTAGGCTTCGCCTCGGTTATAGAGCGTTTCCACATGGTCGGGGCGAAGCTGAAGTGCCGCAGAAAAGTCGTCAACCGCCTGCTGATAATCCCCCAGGTCATGGTAGGCAACGCCGCGATGGAGATAGGCATCGGCATTGTCTGCATCCGCCGCAATCGCCTCAGTGTAGGTGGCGATCGCCGCCTCTAGCTGTCCCTGCTCGGCCTGCTGTAGGCCCTGCTCGACTAACGGATCAGGGACAGCCGCAATCGTTGCAGTTCGTCCAGGTTCAGGAACCGACAGTCCGCTTACTACCGTAACGACCAAGACCGTCAAACCGAGCATCAACCCTCTGTGGCGTCTCATTCTGACCTCCCAATAATGACAACCTGGACTCTTCTACGGCTCAGTTGTCCATGCAAGGGTAGATTAAAGCGCCGAAACAGTAGCCAAAGGCAAAGCTGTGACGCTTATTAAACCTGATCTCTGTTTAGTGTAACGAGCGGTGTCTGCTCCCGGATTTCACATTGATGAAAAGAATAGTGTGATCCCAAAAACCCAAAATCAGGCAAAATCATAAACTGATTGACCAACTGTGGGGACACTGCATGAGACGACAGCCGCCTCTATTAAGTCTGTTAGGCATCGTTAGCGGCTTATTATTAGCCAATCCGGTGGAGGCTGCTCAGCTTCAGTTCTGGCGTTTTGACCCGCAACAAAATCGGCTGGAGTTTACGACTGATGCTGGGGTACAGCCTAGAGCGCAGCTATTGCCGAATCCCACCCGAATCGTGGTGGATTTGCCGGGTACGACCTTGGGCCAGCCCACGGTGAATCAGGCTGTGGAGGGGATGGTTAGAGCGATTCGCATTGGTCAGTTCGACGCTCAGACGACTCGATTAGTGATTGAGCTAGCTCCCGGCTATACAGTTGACCCGGCCCAGGTGATTGTGCAAGGGCAAACGCCTCAACAGTGGGTGGTGCAACTGCCAACGCCTGAGGCGGTGACTGTGCCTGGTCAGACTGCCAACCGGGTCGAAGCTGAGCCAGTCGCCGGAGCCGCCACTCAAGTAGAAGCGATTCGGACAACTCCCGATGGTTTTTTCATTCGCACTTCTGGGGCCAGTCCTGATTTGAGGGTCGATCGCTCCGATGAAACTCAGGTGGTGCTGCAACTCAGCGATGCGGCGGTGACTGCCGCGTTCGCCGCGCAAACGCCCCCGCTTGATGCCTTTGGGGTTAGTGCCTGGGAGGTTCAACCGCTGACCCTAGACGGCAAACCCGCCCTCCAAATCGTCCTGACCGTACCAGCTAATAGCGCCGCTGATTGGCGAGCGACGGTCAGCAGTGGCAGCGGCATTGTGATTTTGCCGCCCAGGGGCGCGGCGATCGCCACAGTCCCTCCTGATAATGCAGCGCCTGAGCCTTCTCAACCTTCAGCAGAGCCGCCGCCTATCGCCGTGCAGTCCCCGCCTCAGCGAACTCCGGTGGTGCCACCTCAGCCGGAACCCACGTTGCCCACGACTCCACCAATGCCGGAGTCGAACCCGGTCATTCCCCAGCAGGTGGTTACCATCGTGATTGACCCCGGCCACGGCGGACGTGACCCAGGGGCAATCGGCATCGGCGGACTGCGGGAAAAGGATGTCGTGTCATCCATTGCTTACGAAGTCGCCGCTATTCTGGAGCAGAGCGGAGTGCGGGTGATTCTCACCCGGGCCGACGACCGCGAGATTGACTTAGACCCTCGGGTACAGATTGCCGAACGGGCAGACGCTGATCTCTTCGTCAGTATTCATGCCAATGCCATTAGCCTAGAACGCCCCGATGTGAACGGCTTGGAGACTTATTACTACAGCTCTGGCTATGACTTAGCTCAGACAATCCATCAGTCAATCTTACGAGCATTGAATATCCCTGATCGCGGTGTGCGGCAGGCGCGATTTTACGTCATTCGCAATACCTCAATGCCCGCTGTGCTGGTCGAAACTGGCTTTGTCACGGGAGCACAGGATGCCCAGAACTTCAACGACCCAGCTTGGCGACAGCAAATGTCGCAGGCGATCGCCGCAGGCATCATGCAGTACGTCCAGCAGCAACTCTAATTTTAGGAATTAACCACTTTTAGGAATTAGCCACTAGGCGTTGTTAGTGCCAAAGCTTTGACATTTGCCAGACAGCAACTCCCCTGAGGATTATTCACCTCGCAACCGCAGCGGCCAGCTTGAATGTGATGGGTGATTGAGGCCATAACAGATTGCGCTCCCTGCTGCTCGACGGTAGTTTTTATCCGCTGGCGAGTCCAGCCAAAGCAGTAACAGACTGGGACGTTCTCGTCCAGGTCTTTCTGAAATACCGACACCGTTAAGTCAGTTGTGGTGAAGGTTTGCCCTTTGGCTGAAAAGTAGACCACCGAGCAGCAAACCTCCGGGCAAAAGCGATAGATCTGCTCAGGATTCAGTTCTGCTAGAGCGATCGGGGTTAACAAACTCTTGAGAGTGATGAGATCGACTGATTTCCCTGCATGGTGGCACCGGGGACACCCGCCTGCCGTTGTTTTTGAGTTGTCAGCTTCGTTGGGTTCTGGACAACAGCATTGACTCATGGTAGTGGTCTCGCAAATGTCATTTTTCGCATTGCCGCGATCGCCGATATCGCCAGTAAGACCAAAGGGTCACTTCTATCATGACTCCCATTGCGGGCAGCAAAACCAAATCCAGATAGCCGACCCAAGCACCTAACCCTAGCAATCCTAAAGAGAACACCAAAATAGGTGTAAAGCAGCAAAGGGCGATCATAGCCGTGCTAGCCAGACTGGCAATGAGTCTATTTTTGGCTCGCGTTTTCCCCATGATCTTGCTCAATCAATCCGCAGATTTTGCCGTTGCAGATAGCCTCATCGGGCAGCTCAGAAGAGTCAGGCAGAGCGGCTTCAATGTGCTTGTAGCGATGGACTAACTCCTGGCGAAAGCTCAGCATAGCTTGAATGTGCTGATCGAGTTCTGCTAGGTGTTGCTTCACCATAGTTTTGAGGTCAGCGCAAGGGGGCACGCCATCCTGCCTGAGATCAATCAATCGTTTAATCTCATCCAGAGATAAGCCAAATCGTTTGGCCTTCTGGATAAAATCGAGTCTCTCCTCCTCCGCTGCCGAGTAGATGCGGTAATGAGAGGCGGTGCGCTTTGGGGGAGACAGTAACCCCAGTCGCTCGTAATAGCGAATAGTTTGAGCCGGAAGGTTAACCCGACGGCTCAGTTCACCGATTAATAATCCCTCTTTCATAGCACTATCTTCCTGGCCGGGAGATAGTGCTCCCAGCCATACTGGTTTATCCTTGGCCGATACCTGCTGCAATCAGGTGCTCTCGCGAAATCGGCTGCTGGTTCTGGCAGCACTCCGCCAGTTGACCATTGACTACAACAGCCGGAACGCGATGGATGCCATATTGAGCCGCTTTTTCTAATCCTTCATTCGTTGCAGATTCTGTCCGCAGATCCCAAACCTGCACGTCGCAATTTGAGCAGGCCAGCTCTCGAACCAGCTTGACGGTCTCGTCGCACAGCTGGCATCCGGCGGTGAATACTTCCACACTTCGCTTAGACATTTTGCTTGTCTCCTAAACGCTAGATTTAGCCTAAGCCTTATACTCAACTTCAAGGTCAAGGGTCCCAGCACGAAAGTTTCAAAACTTCACCAGGAAGGCGGTGCCGTACATCACCATCAGACCCATGGCGAAGCCAGCTATCCCCAGACTAGAGAGTCCAGAGCCGTCAGGCTGAGATAATCGCCGTTGCAGGTAGGTCCCCACCTCGACTATGACTTGCAAAATGGCTCCGGCACCAATGCCGAGAAACAGAGCCGCCCAATGGGGCGAAAAGGCAAAGGCTCCGACCCAAATTCCCACTACGGCGGGAAGTCCCGCCAGAGCAGCTAGCGAGAGGAATATTGGCCAGCGCAGTTTGTCTTTGAGCAGGGGAGCGACGATGCCGAGTCCTTCGGTGAGGTTATGAAGGGTAAAGCCCACCACGAGAAATGAGCCTAAGGCAATTTCTCCCAGGGCAAAAGCCGTCCCAATCGCCAGCCCTTCTCCCAGATTATGTAGACCAATGCCGAGCGCCATGTAGGTAGATAGGGTGGTACCTTCAGGCGGCTTGCCGCGACGCCGACCCACCGCGAGTAAGGCTAGAAACGCCACCGTCGCCGCCAACCAGACTAAGGCTTGTCCCTGAAAAGCGATCGCGGCGGCTGTCGCCAGTTCCAGTCCCTCTTGCAGGGTATCTACCAGCAGAAACGCCAGCATCCCTAGGGTCAGCGTGAGCATGAACATCAGTCCCTGCTGCCGCAACACTTTCAAATAGGGATAGCACAGCATTCCCAGACCAACCGGCACCAAGCCCACATAGAGTCCGAGCCAGCCATAGCCCAATAGCGTTGAGAGAGAAAACCCAGGCGTTGGCAGTGCCACCTCAATCGCATGATCAATAGTCACGCCCGTATTCGTCAAAAACACGACGTGATGGGCCTCTCCTTCCACCCAGGGATAGGGAATTTGCACCGTCGCTGTCGCTAAGCGCCGTATCGTGACAGGGGGCTGCTGGTCAAATTCCCAGTACGCGCCATCCACCTGCACCTGGGCAATTTGCATGGGTTCTGACCCTTCAGCCCGCACCTGTAGGGTTATGCCATCGTGATTGAGAACGGTGCGCTCAACCGTGAGGGATTCCAGCGGCGGGGCATTCAGATTCAGAAGCTGAGCCGGATTGATACTCAACAGGAGAGCGACCAATCCAGCCAGCAAAACCGGGGGCAAAATCCAGCGCCACTTCATGCCACCACCTCAAACGCGCTCATCCAGCCGAGTTCGGCAAATTCTGCCTGATGGGCATGAAACATATAAAGTCCTGGTTCAAAGTTGGCAAAGGAGCATTCGATGATTCCTCGCTGCCCCTGGCACAGCATCACCGTATCGACCGTGCGCAGGGTGGGAGTCAGCGTGGTGCCGTGGTCGTAGTAGTCAAAAAAGTTGGCGTGCAGGTGAAAGGAGTTAATCGGGTCAAATTCGGTGACGTTGATGAGATAGATGCGGACGGGGCGATCGCGCTCGATGCGAATCGGCTGCTTCATGTAGGCGTGAGGAATGGAGTTGACCGCGTAGACCTCATTTTCCTCGTCAAAGTTGGTATCGAAGCCATTCATCACCATCAGCAACTCCTGCCAGCGCTGGTTTTCTGGCGTGCCTAAGACGCGCGATCGCGCGTCTTCTGCCTGTTCTGGATGCCGCTCTGGGTCTGGATCGACAACAAACGCGCCGTACAGCCCCTTGTGCAGGTGGCGCTTAAACGGCATGGAATGGCAGTGGTAGAGGTGACAGCCAAAGGGATTGGCGTCAAACTCATAGGTCACCGTTTGCCCCGGTGTGGCTTCCAAAGTGCCCGGAATGCCGTCTTGTCTGGCTCCGTGAATGCCGTGGAAATGCAGGGTGTGCAGATGAGAGCCCTGATTGCTAAAGCGAATGCGGATGCGATCGCCCTCGGAAGCACGAATCGTTGGCCCTGGCACCTGCCCGTTATAGGTCCAGGCCGGATATAAGACCCCCGGAGCCACCTCAATCTCTCGCTCAATAGCCGTTATGTCGTATTCCCGCAAGCGCTGCCCATTCGGTAACAGCGACACTTCACCGCCATCCCAACGGGTCAACAAAGTATGAGGATTAAAGCCGTTTTGATTGTGGTCAACCTCGCCCAGGGTGGTCATCCCCTGGTGAATGGAAGACGGAACCGTCGGCGCAGTCGTTTGGGCTAAAGCCGTCTGACTAAACCGCTGCCCTAAACAGGTGCCTATCCCTAAAAGCCCTGCTCCGATTAGCGATCGTCGTTGCACATGCCAATCCATCGCTTTTCATAATTGTTTCATAATGTCCAGCTTACCGGATCATCCATGTATTTCATGATTATTTCATAATCAAATGCGGTAGGTCGTATGATCTACTGTGTCTTGTGCTTTCAAGTCACGAGCCTTATCAGTACAAGGCTGAAATCCAGGGGCATTTCACCCTTACCCAGGACGGTGAAAAGCTGCCCAACTATGCGGCGCGATCGAATTATGACGACTACGCGATCGGGGACGGCCAGGGCAACCGGGATGGGCGCTTGGGTCTGA
>NZ_JAQMUB010000101.1 GCF_028330965.1 Oscillatoria sp. CS-180
CGATACGGAAAGCTTTCGTAAATCGCTTGGCGAAATTGGCGCAGCGGTTCAAGATAGGTTGACATCAGTGGTAGGGCTTAGAGTTTCCAATCCTCTACCACTTTCCTGCTCTTCAGTCACCCTGATTGTCCAAAGTCCAGACCACTTGCACCGTCGGCCCCTCCCGCTGCGAACCGCGTCTATTTGAGGTGAGCCAAATTGCTGAAAAAGGAAATTGAAGCGTCTTTTCCAGATAGTAGTACCAGCCCATAGCCACTTCTTCTGAGCTGTAGGCATCAACGATGATTTCACCATCAATACGCTGTTCGCGTTCAGGATCTGCGTCCATGGGGTGCTCCTTAATTGATTCGCGATTTTAGACTTGAAAATTGCGGCATAGTCTTGGAACTTCACACTCTAATTTTGGAACAAACCGAACTGCTTTAGGCGCTCATCGGCAAACTCGTCAATGACTAAACTCGCGCCATAGCTGTATAAAACGTCCGGCTTGTGAGAGGAGGCGACGCCAATCGTGGGAATCTGGGCAGCCACGGCGGACTGAATGCCGGTTTTCGAATCTTCAAAGACCACTGCGGTTGCGGGCACAATTCCTAGCTGCTCCAAGGCCGTCTGATAGGGCAGCGGATCGGGCTTGCTGCGGGGCAGCTCTCCGGCAATCAGCACCAAGTCAAAGGCCGTTTCCAGATCGAGAACGTTGAGGACAAATTCAGCGTTGGCTCGGGGAGCATTGGTCACCACGGCAGTTTTGAGAGCTTGACCTTTGATCCAGTCATAGAGCTGGTTGAATCCGGGCATGCGTTGAAGACGAGTAGCAGCCAGTGATCGAAACTTTGCTTCTTTATCAATGGCCAGCTGTTCGCCTTCGGCTTGGGAAAGCTGAGGCAGCAGTTCTTCGATCAAGTGCTCATTCAGTCGTCCGCTGATTTTCTCCTTGAAGAAAGTCTCATCGATGGTATACCCATGCGGTTCAAGGATGTCGCGCCAGACTTCTAGGTGCACAGGGTCAGTATCGGCAAGGGTGCCATCGAGGTCGAAGATAACGGCCTGAAGCATAAGTGTGAGGAGTGAGGGAGTGAGGAAGTGGGGGCAGTCAGGATCGCCAGATCTGGGACAGTGTTTTGCCCTGTCAATTATTGGGATGGCTTGTCGTCGGTGGTGGAGTAGCGTTTAGAGCGCCAGCCAGGAAAGGTGGTTTGTTTGGCGCGGGCCACAACAAGGGAGTCATCGTCAACGTCTTTGGTGACGACAGAGCCAGCACCGACCGTAACGTCTTCACCCACGGTGACGGGAGCGACGAAGACGCTGTTGGAGCCTGTTTTAGTGCGATCGCCAATCACCGTAGGATGTTTTTTCACACCATCGTAATTTGCCGTGATGGTGCCCGCGCCAACGTTGACCTGATTGCCCAGGGTGGCGTCTCCCAAATAGGAGAGATGAGCCACATTGACCTGATTGCCCAGCGTCGATTTCTTGATCTCAACGAAATTCCCAATGCGGCAGTTATCTCCCACCACGGCCTGGCCCCGCAGGTGAGCATAGGGACCAACACGAACGTTGTCGCCCACTTGACTGTCCGACAGGGTAGAGTACAGCACCGTGACATCACGACCGATGGTGGTGTTTTCAATCAGACAGCCCGGACCAATGCGGCTGCCGCTGCCGATGACCGTTGCACCTCGCAGATGAGTTTGCGGCTCAATAATCACATCTGGCTCAATACGGACTGTCGTATCAACCGTGGTGGAGTCTGGCTCAATAAAGGTCACGCCTGCGGTCATCCATTCGTCTTTAATGCGGTCTTGCAAAATACTGTAGGCTTCTGCTAATTGAATGCGATTGTTGATGCCCTGAATTTCCTGAGCATCGTCTACATCCACGGCGCGGACAGGGGACAGGTCCTTTACCACATCGGTGAGGTAATATTCCTGCTGGTCGTTTTCAGATTTGAGGTGAGGCAGGATTTTGCCGAGCGCGGACCACTGGAAGCAGTAGACGCCGGCATTAATGCGGCGATTTTGACGCTGAGCTTCAGTGCAGTCGCGGTGCTCAATGATTTCGGTAACCACGTTGTCGTCGTTGCAGAAGACCCGACCGTATCCTGTCGGATCCATAAACTGAGCGGTCAACAGCGTGGCCTCGTTTTGCTTCGTCTGGTGCATGTCCAACATATGGCGCAGGGTGGATGGGCGCAATAGCGGAACATCACCGTTGAGCACGAGAACATCACCGTCGAAGTCAGCCAGGTGAGGAATGACCTGCTGCACAGCATGTCCGGTGCCCAACTGCTCGGTTTGAGGCACAAAAGTGAGGTCAGGAATATGGCTGAGGGCAGCTTTGACTTTCTCGGCCTCGTAGCCCACGACGACTAGCCGGTGGGTCGGACTCACGTCACGGAGACTATCAAGCACACATTCCACCAGCGATCGCCCGCCTAAAGGATGCAGCACCTTCGGCAATGACGACTTCATCCGCGTCCCTTTTCCGGCTGCTAACACGACAACCGCCAGCTTGGATGCCATGAATTTTCTCCCGCTAATCCCAGTCTTCGCCCCGGAGTATACCGCGCTTTGTGGAGGGGCGGGAGGATCCCTGGACAATCCACAACAACTACTGCGTGTACTGATAGATAAAGTCAGGCAAACCGCAGGCTAGTTCGGTAAAGTCCGCCGTTGAAATGCATTCCCCCTCGTCTTGATCAGAAAACTGAGGCTCCTGATCACGGGATTCCAAAATGCGACCGATGACAGGATACACGTCAAACGTTTTGTTCTCACTATCAATCGTTTCCGTTGCGTCACTCAGCACCCCATAGGTGACTCGCACGTTCTCGAACCAAAATTCAAACTGGTAGGCGGAAAATTCAGGATCATCGATGCGTGTCAGTCGAAAGCGGCTACAGACATCACGCACATAACCATCGCGCATGAAGTTGCAGAGCGCTGGATCGGCATCGTCTACCAGTACGGTGGATTGAGTTTCGGTTTCAGTAGTTTCCGCTTGTTTGGTCGATCGCTCTACAGGGAGCCATGCCTCTGAATAACTGTCAGATACCGGTTCATGCTCCTTTTCAACGGGAGTGGCAGCATGGGCAGACGATAGCGGCAGACACACCAGAGCAGACAACAGGAACGCCGGAGCAATAATTTTACGCAAGACAGATGTGCTCGCCATGGATGGAGACCTCATCGATAACTAAATAATGATATTGGAGCCGCGATCGCAGCCACCCCAATACTAGATCCCCTTCATCGGCTACTCACTGAATTCCGTTCTAGATACGAATGCAATGTGGTGACAGGGGCGCGATGGGAAATGGGGTGGGTTTCTCACAATCTTTGATTGACCTACCCGGTTGCGGACCAGCTTCACAATGGGTTTGGAGTTAGGAATCCAGCCTTGAGCCATCAATCACGCTATGCTGGCTCATTGCGAAGCTGAGCGAGGAGCGCTTGAGTGACAGGATGCTCGGAGAGCAGTTCCCCTTGACCCGCGTCAAGAGCTGCTCGGAGGCAGCTCACAAAGTTACTGTTGGCTATTTGAGTTGTGGGATGGTCTTCTCCAAGCTGCTTAAGCAAAATGGATATCGCTTCTAAGTACAACGGTTCAGCGGTGTCGTAGCGTTTCATCGAAGTGTAAAGAAAGGCAAGATTGTTAAGGCCTTGGCCTACATCAGGATGATCCTCCCCCAAGAGCTGTTTTCGCAATCCTATGACCTTTTGAGAGATCGATTCCGCTTTGTCATAACGTCCCTGCCGACAATACAAATCGGCAAGATTGTTAAGGCTCTGGCTCACGTCGGGGTGCTTCTCGCCTAGCAACTGTTTCCGCAACTCCAATGCCTTTTGATAGAGTGGCTCCGCTTCGTCATAACGCTTCTGCGAAGCATAGAGCATGGCAAGATTGTTAAGGGTAGTAGCTGTATAATGATGCTTCTCACCTAAAAGCCGTTTCCACTGCCGCAATGCCTCTCGATACAGTGGCTCTGCTTCACTATAACGTCTTTGAAAGGTGTATAACAGGGCAAGATCATTGAGGCTGGTAGCGATATCAAGATGTTCCTCTCCCAAAAGCTGTTTCCGCAACTCCAACGCCTCTTTATACAGAGGCTCCGCTTCGCTGTAACGCCCCTGCGATTCGTACAGTCCAGCAAGATTATTCAGGCTCATCGCCACATCGGGATGCGACTCCCCCAACAGCTCTTTACTCAAGACCAAGGCTCGTTTGAGTAAAGGTTCTGCTTCGCCATATTGACCTTTCTTGAATAAAGCTAGCCCTACACGATTCAACCTGCCAGCCATCTCAAGATCAACCTCGCAACTGCCAATTTGAGCATTCAATTCCTGTCGGTTAGCCAGTTCATCCGCCTGGTCGTGCCATCCTAGCTTTCGACAAAGCCTCATTTGGGCCTCCAGGAGGCATTGTGTCCAGGGAGTATCCGGCCCCAACACTTTCTCCGCTAGGTGAACTGCTTGCTGATAATAATCGAAGGATTGCTGCCCCTTATGAGGTCCCATCAAACGATAGATGTCTCCCATGAGGCCAAGACCATGGATGGTGAGAAAATGGCGATCGCCCTCAGGAACCGTTTTCATCATGCTCAACACGTTTTGGCACAGCCCTTCAGCATAGTCCAGGGTATGTTTATGACAGAACACAACAGCCGCCGATAACTTGAATTGAGCCAGTTGTAATGGCTCAATAGGTTGATGATTGTCAACAATGGCTAGGGCCTGTTGACTGAGCTTGGTGGCTTCTGAGAGCCGTCCTTGACTAGCAACCACCTCCGCCTGACGACAGAGCGCCTCTGCCACCGCAAGAGACTCCGCTCCACAATGGTGTGTGCGAATCCGAACTGCTCTCAGACAGGCGTTCTTCGCATCAAACGTGTTTTCCAACGCTAAATAGACTTCAGCGAGGGCATACCAAGCATCCGCCGCAAGGAGGCTATCCGCTTGGTCGAGTTCTAACTGACTCAGCGCCTCTTTGAAGGTGTCTTTGGTAGCTTCCCATTCGTATGAGGCTATTTGCGCCTGACCTAAATAGATCCAAGCCAGAACCGTTTGCTGAGGAGTAGCCTGGTGAGACTCCAGCAGCGCTTGCAACATTATCGGAATTTCGGCATGGGGAGCCTGACGTATCTGCTGGTTGATTGCCGTGAGGCACCAATCAATCGCTGTCTCAGATTTTGATAAGGTCGTGCTATGGTGCAGCGCCTCTTTCAGCGCCGTGATTGCCTGTGAGGGGTCCGCGCTTAAGGTTTGATAATAGTCGAACAGCCAATGATGAACTGGCTGCTGTTGTGCCTGGGGCTGCCTTTTAAGGAAATGCTGCCGGATCTCTGGATGTATCTGCCAGGCTTGACTACCCGATGATTGAATATAAGGGTGTTCGGCAAGTAGCTTCAGATTATCCTGATAGCGGTCTGAGTCGTCACTGTCATTGGCAAACTGGGACACCAGTGCGCGAAAAAGTACCTCGTCCCAATAGCGAGGCACCGACAAAATTTCAAACAGTTTTAGCTCATCAGGATCCCAGACCTCGTCTGCTTTAGCCAAGGTCTCAGACATGGATTGAGCAAAATCTTCCACACGCGGTAAACGCTTTCGGTGAATTTTTCGCCACATCTCAAACCCAATATCGAGATAAAGGGGGCTGCCTGCCGCTGTCTGAACAATTGCCTGCCGCAGGTCACTATTCTGAATGCCTCCAGTTTGTAGAACAGTATTGCCATCAGCATCACTCATGGGTGAGACAGGCGTTTGCAAAGCATCGTCCATCCACTCCAAACGATCCTTTGATGTGATGACCCAGAGTGTATGAGGACTGGCTTCTTCTGGGCTAAGCAGATGTTCGAGCCAGGTGCACCGACCAGAGCGCTCATCATCCACCAAGCAATCATAGCCATCAACGAAAATGATTGAGGCTTGCTTCGATTGAGGCAAATCTGACCGTCTTAGATAATGCTTTCAATCCCTAGCTAGGAAGAGAGGCAGTTTAGGCGCGATATCTAGAGGGCCATCGCAGTCCTCCTTCAGCTCCCGCAAATCTCGATTGCCTCGCTCTTTCCACCAAATTCTGCGCTGCTCATCCAACCCGACAAAAAACCAGTTCAGCTTCGCCAGAAAAATACCAAAAGGAATAGCCCCTTCTAAATACCTGGCAATGTCCGTCATCATGTGAGGAATCAGAGCACGGGCTGTCTCTGTCATGTCAGCCAACTGCATCTGCTTCAGAACCTTGGATAGATCGAGGTCCTGCACCGCACCGACTAAATCTGCAAAGGCACTGGCGTTATCAGCACGCTGCATTCTTTGGGAAAAGTCTGTCGAATCGACGGCTAAACCGGGATGGCGAGCAGCCCAATAGCACCAATAGGCAATGTCATAGCAGCTACAGTCTACGCCGCTGGCACCCAACTCCCGTCGCAGCTCTTGCAGCCCTTCCTCCAAAGAGGGCGTTGAAAACCGTTCGAGACCAACCCCGTCCAGCAATGCACAGGCATATCCTTGCGCTTTCAAAGACCTGTACACGTTCTTCGCCAAGTCCCAAGTAATGCTAGGCGGCCCGTAGTAAACCAAAATATTGCGGTTATGGCGACCTAAGCCTTCGACAGCTTCCTCAACATCTTTGATGTACGACTCTCGTGAAATCAGTCGCTTCAGTGACCTGGGTGATTTTCCATCCGTTTCAGAAGAATGAGGCATCGAAAAAATACGGATTTCATTGGAGTATTGTTCTTGTTATGGCACAGCCTTTCTAGTCGTGACAAACAATCAGTTGCAGGCTGTTACGCCCAGGCATATTGAGTTAGAAATTGAGGCTAGCCCACACTCACCTTTCATAGATTTAGAGAGATGCAATGAGTTTGAGACGCTGGACATAGAAGCTGTTGAGATCGGGCATGGTGAAGCAGGCAGTTGCCATAAAGTCGAAGGTCATCCACCAAATTTGGGTCACAGGAACAGCACGGTAGCGATCGCGGTTAACGTTCACAATTCACTGGGCTAAGGCCCTGCCGTTCCTCCTTCCACCAGTCATCTGTGACTTCAATCCCTTCACCACGGTCAAGACTATTCAGTCCCTCATCGAGTTGACTGTCAAGTGAAAACTTGGCTTGACGTAATCGTTGATCCAAAAGCACTAAAGCCTGAAAGTACTCATCTGCAGACGAGTAACCACTTTGAGTCACTTGCTCATCCACATAGGCTTTGAGGTTGTCAGGAAGAGAAATAGTGATGTTGCTCATACCGTCATGCCTTAAGTTGCTTCCAGGGTATCTCAGCATTTGGAGAGTTACGACATCTGTCACTGTTCTGTTCGCGTTTTCGGCAACTCCTTTATCCCGTCACTGCCTGCTCTACGATCGCCAACTAACCCCATGAAAATTGCTCCATGAAGGCATCAATAATCACGATTGGGCTGGTCAGTGCGATCGCTCAAACCACAGCCACCACTGCTATTCCTGACGATTTGCAAACAGGAGAATAGCGGATGGATGCGATCCGTGGGCGGTGCCCACCCTACCCCTCGTGTCTACCCTTCAGCCAAACTTGCCATCCCATCATCAGGCATCTCTCTGCCAAAATAGAGAAATAGCGATGTCTTCATACTCGCAGACTCACCCCCGCAGGTCAGCGTCATGGATAGCACTTTATACGATCGCGACTACTATCAGTGGCTCAGCGAAACCGCCTATCTGCTGTCAGAAGGGCGACTGTCTGAAATGGATGTCCCCAATCTGCTGGACGAAATTGAAGCGATGGGAAAAAGCCAAAAACGGGCGATCGCGTCTTACCTGCGGGTGCTGCTGCTGCATTTGCTGACATGGACCTATCAGCCGGAAAAGCGCTCCGGGAGCTGGCGAAGTTCTATCCGTAATGCTCGCACTGCCTTGGCAGAACGCCTGGAAGAAAGTCCCAGCCTTAAGCCTTACCCTGAAACCGTGTTGCCCCAGTGTTATCGCACTGCCCGTGCTAACGCCGCTGATGAAACGGGACTGTCCCTCACTACTTTTCCCAAGGAGTCTCCGTTCACCCTGACAGACATTTTGTCCGAAGAGTTTTTACCGTAATAACAATGATGAAGGCCGTCTCAATACTATGGCTAGCGTCAGGCGGGCAGTGCCCACCTGACCTATAGATATTCTCCGTAAACCCTGTGTCTATGAGGTTGCAGGTGCTTAGTACTCGACGGCGGACGTATGTGCATCATTCCTAATGCTCAAAAGTCCCACTATGAGGCAGTTTTGCATTTTGCATTTTGCATTCCGCATAGCGGTACTAGCTAGCAACAGCCTCAATAGAGTTGAGGGTGACAACCAAGTCATTGAAGTCGTTGTCAGTCAAGTCTTCGAAGGTCCAGGTCGCGCCATCACGCAGGATACGGTTCATGCCGTTGGCAGCATCGCCAATCGTTGCCAAGTTGTTGATGTCGCCATCAATGAGTAGAGCGGGTGCATAGTAGACATCGCCCATCAGCGTCAGATCCATCTCGCCAGAAGCGTTGTTCTCAATGAACAACTCAGCATCAAGCAGGTTCGCCGCCACGGCTGCTTCATATCCCTCTTCACCCGGTAGCAGGCCATTGACGCTGCCTTTGGCGTCCGTTTCATAGAACGTCAGCACATTGTCGTAGGCCGCTTCGCGGGTCAAGCTAACGTTGACGCTGACGTCGCCATCGCTACCCGTCAGATCAATCAACTCGGCCACAGGGTCGGCTTTGGAGAGACCCGCAACGCCAAGGCGATCGTCTAGATCAAGGGGCGTTTCTAGCTTCAACTCAATGATCTCGTTGTTGTCGATATCGGGACCGCGACCGACGGAGAACGGATAGTTGTTATCGTTAGCAACGAGGATGGTCTCTTCATCCAGCACTAGCACGTCCTCAATGGTGACGAACGGGAAGTCGAAGGTGGTTTCGCCATCTCCGTTCAGGTCATTGGGATCTTCGATATGGAGCAGATCAACCACAAGCTCTTTGCTCACAAAGCCGTTCTCATCCAAGTTTGAAAAGTCAATCTTGAAGATCTGCTTGAACGCTGCTGTTTCCCCTTGCCGACCATCTCGCTCGATCACTAAGAACTCATCGTCATTGACGGGAGTGAGGTCACCGATCGCATGACTGACCGCCTCCATTTGATACAGACCGACCAGCCCTTCAAAAGCCGCACTGTCAACGTCAAATTCGTAGATGCGAAGAGAGGCTTCGGGGTCGCCAAAGACAGTGCCTTCCAGCATGGGATAGAGGGTTTGGCGATCAGGGCTGAAGCCCATGCCCTCATAACCCCGTGAACCGCGCAGGTTAGCGAATTCCTCGGCTGTCTCAAACTGCTCCACGACGATGCGTCCCGTTTCAGGGAAATCCGTGAAGAAGCCATCGACGCCCAGATCAATCAACTGCTGGAACTCTTCACCCGTGGACTGGGGCGTACCGTCTTCGTTGAGGGTGAGGAAGCGCTCTTCATCCCGCAAAGTGTAGGGGTGAATCTGCAAACCAGCATCGTGGGCAAAGTCAATCAGCGGAAAAACCTCGCCTGTCAGCTGAGTGGTGATTTCGGCATTGCCGTCGCCGTCACCATCGACTGGCGTGTCAATCCCTTCGCGAATCAGAATGTTGTTCTTCCAGGGGCCCAGTCCCTCAGCGTAGCTCGCGCTGATTTGGGCGATCGCCTCGGCATTCGCCAGCGCGTCATACCCCGGATTCTCAAAGTTGAGGAACGGCAGCAGATCGCCATACACCTCAAACTTCTTCTCGGCGGACAAGTCTGCATTGGCAACCAAGTCAAACGGTACGGAGAAGCCACCGCCCCCCGCATTGATGAAGGATCCCTCAGTATCCCCAAAAAGCTGGACCAGAGGCACATTGCCGATGCCTGCCTCATCCAGCAGCGCTTGCAACTCAATCAGGTTAGCAATCTCGAAGGACTGAATGAAGATGCGATCAGCATCGGTGAATCCTGTATCGAGCAGTGTTTGCACCAGGGGTTCCTCTAGAGACAGTCCCTGCTGGTCAAAGAACGTAGGATGCTTGGTTTCGGGGTAAATGCCGATGTCTTTACCCACAACGGGACTGAGTTCTTCAACCAGCTCAATGACTTCTGTCAGCGTTGGAATCTCAAACAGTCCATCAAAGGCATCATTGCGGAAATCGCGAGATTGAACGGCTCGAATCTCCTTGATTTCTGCCAGGGTGAAGTCTTCAGCAAACCAGCCGCCAACGAGGGCACCATCTAGGTCTTTGACCATGACGCGATCGGCAAATTGAGGCAGATCAGCAACGTTAGTGGTGAGGGTGCTGTCCTGTTTGACAACAGGATTACCGTCGTCGTCCAACCGGATAGTGTCGTCCTCGTTTAGCTCAACCTGAGCCAGTGTGGGTTCGTGTCGAGCAATCAGCACGCCATCACTGGTGATCGCCAAGTCCGGCTCAACAAAATCAGCCCCTTGATAAATCGCCGCGCGATAGGCTTCCAAGGTGTGCTCAGGGAAGTCGCCACTGGCCCCCCGATGAGCAATCACCAACGGCGTCTGACCGTTGAACGTATTGAAATCGAAGTCCGGATTTTGGGGCGATCGCACCTCATCAGCCGTCAGCCGATCAACGATGGGGTTCCCTGTGCGAGGAAAGTCGGTGAAAAAGCCGTCAGCACCAATTTCTACCAGCTGCTCGAATTCTTCCTCCGGCGACTGGGGCGTGCCATCGGGGTTCAGCGTCAGGAAGCGCTCTTCGTCACGCAGTGTATAGGGATGCACCTGCAAGCCTGCGTCATG
Source organism: Oscillatoria sp. CS-180 (assembly GCF_028330965.1). GTDB lineage: Bacteria > Cyanobacteriota > Cyanobacteriia > Phormidesmidales > Phormidesmidaceae > Halomicronema. The sequence continues at coordinate 10,770 of NZ_JAQMUB010000101.1, forward strand.
GGCATCTTCAATCAATGATGTGATTTCGCCCGTCAGTTGAGTCGTAATCTCAGCCTCACCATCGCCGTTACCGTCAACCGGGGTGTCGATCAGTTCACGCAGCAGAATGTTGTTCTTCCAAGGCCCCGCTCCTTCGGCGTAGAGGTCGCTGATCACCTGCAAAAATTCCGCACTGTCAAGGTCGCTGTAGACCGTCGTTTCAGACAAAGGATTTTCAACAGCAGCCAGGAAATCGGCTCCATAGATGGCCTCCAAATCATTGCCTTCGGCAACGTTGAAGCGGATATCAAAGGGTGCAGAGAAGCCGGAGTCGACGGGGGCATCTGGCAGCGTATTGCCATAGAGCTGCACGAGGGGAATATCACCCAGGCCCTCAGCATCAAGCTGCCCCTGTAGCTCAATCAAATTCTGGAACTCAAAGGACTGAATGAAGATGCGGTCAGCATCGGTGAAGCCTGTTGCTTGCAAGGTCTCGATTAGGGGCTCTTCCAGGGATAGTCCTTGCTGATCAAAGAAAGTGGGATGCTTGGTTTCAGGATAAATACCAACCTGAACGCCCGTTTCCGCTTCCACGTCCTGAACCAGTTCGATCACCTCTTGGAAGGTGGGAATTTCAAAGAGTCCATCAAATGCTGGATCGCGGAAGTCACGGGACTGCACGGCCCGCAACTGTTTGATTTCTGCCAGCGTGAAATCTTCGGCAAAGTAAGCAGTTACCTCGACACCATCCAGCATTTTGGTAGATTTGCGCTCTTCACCAAAGACCTCTGAAACGTTAGTAGTGTCATCCAGCATCGGCTCGTGACGAGCAATCAGCACACCGTCGCTGGTAATGACGAGATCTGGCTCAACAAAATCAGCTCCAGCTGCGATCGCCGCCCGATAAGCCTCCAGGGTATGCTCTGGAAAATCACCACTGGCACCCCGGTGACCAATCACCAGCGGATCTTGCCCGTTGAGCGTATCCAGATCTACGAGGGACGGTGTTGCGATCGGCGCTTGTTGCAGAACCCCTTCAGCGTTGAAGTGCAGAATGAAGGGACCGAATTCTTCGCCAATCCAGATATCGCCAGTCTCATCAAGGACAAAGGATTCAATATCGAAATCGCCGCCTGTCAACAACCGACCCGCCTGTCCTTCATTGACAATATCAAAGGGAATCAGGTTATTGGGATCGCTGAGCTGCACAAATCCCTGCACTTCAACACTGCGATCACCCGCTTCAGACCCAGCAAAACTCGGATCAACTTGATAAAGACGCAACAGATAGTCAGGACTGTTGGACTGAGAACCAAATCCATTATCAGACAAGAACCAGAAGGTCGAACCCTCGCTGTCAGGTGCAAATTGCACGCCGCTAAAGCCCTGAACAGGCGGTCCTTCAAAAGGTCCAGTCCGCCCGTTTGCTTCAATCCCTTCCCCCGTCAGCGGACCATCAGCAAAGGTATCGGCAGGTAGAGCAGCAAACCCGACTAGTTCCACAACAGGCTGATTGGTGTCAGAAGCCATAAATCCAAGAGTCTCCTTTGGAAGATACGTATTGACAGGGGCAATTTCTTGTCATTGACACGCGAAGGCACCTGTTTCATATCCGTGTTCTCGCAATGACAAAATCAAGAAATATTCATGAGGCTTTCCCCTTCCAAAGAGAGAGCTTCCCATGGAAACTTTAAGAGCGGGTCTAGTTAGCGTTAATGAATGGAGAGATCTACGGAGTGTTTTTATTAACTGTCGAAAAAGAATTTCTTCCATTACGGAGAAACTTGAATTCCAAAAAGCCTTAAATTCAGGTTCAGAAACCGTTAAGCTCAGTTTGAGAAATGTCTGCGATGTAATAGTTTTCTTGATCAACTCTTGTCTTTTCTATTGCCAGAGAAACTGTACAACATTGGTCACCAGACTTGAAATTGCTAGAGCGGCAATCTTGTTTAAGCTATTTTTTTTGAAGCGTTGAGAGTTAAGTCTCTTGCTGCAAGCATCAAAAAGTTTGATGCAGTGTTGTTTGCTACCTTATAGACAAGGGCTGATTTTGCCTCGGGATCTCTGTGTTTTTCTGACCTTTCATCGCTCGACATGAACATAGAACGACAAAGTGGAATGGTTTAATAGATGTGCTCTGTGTATTGATCTTGCGATGGTTAAGTGTCCCAAAGAGCCAAAAGTAGATTTAGAACCCGGCACGCTCCCGGGTGAATTGACTGGGCAGTGCTGTTCCGACTGTGACGGCGTTTGGATTCGACCAGAGCACTACGCCGAATGGCAAGCTAGCCAAGGCGTTCTCCCCGATCAGGAAATCCAGGTTGCCGTTGTGCCTAGCCAGCTGCCAACGACTTTTCAACCCAGTTCGTTGGATAATCGAGCCGCCCTGTGCCCTGATTGTCAGCACTATCTCGCCCGAGGCCGCGTGCAGCTTCAAGACACCTCGTTTTTTGTGGAGCGCTGCCCCAATTGCAAAGGGTATTGGTGCGATCGCGGCGAATGGGACATTCTCCAGCAGCTCCAGCTCGACAAACACCTCGACTACATCTTCTCAGATGCCTGGCAAACCCAAGTCAAAGCTCTAGAGTTTGTCGCCCGTGAACGGAAAGCCATCATCGAAAAACTCGGCCCTGACATCGCCAGCAAAATCTTTGAACTCGCCGATCTCCTCGAAAACCATCCCAATGGCGACTTCGGCGTTGCGTACCTGATGCGCCGCTTTGACGAATAACCTCTCACTCTCTGCCTTCCATGCTCCTCACCCTGAAAGACTTTTCCGTCATCTATCCCAACACCTCGACGTACGCGGTTGATGCGGTCTCCCTTGATTTAGCCGCTGGTGACATTCTCGGCCTCGTCGGTGAATCGGGCTGTGGCAAAAGTACCTTAGGGAGGGCAGCCCTGCGCCTCCTGCCACGCGGCACCCAGATTGAGGGCGAAGCTTGGTTTGAGGAGCGCTCCATTCCGGCAATGTCGGCCCGAGACCTACGGCACTTTCGAGGCGAAGCCGTATCCCTCGTCTTTCAAGACCCCATGACTCGCCTTGATCCGCTGATGACCATTGGCGATCACTGCCTGGAAACGCTGCTGGCCCACGAACCTAAACTCTCCCGCCCAGTAGCGAAAGCCCGATCGCTGGCAGCCCTAGAATCCGTGAACATTCCGGCTGATCGCTGGAGCCAATATCCCCATGAATTTAGCGGTGGGATGCGGCAGCGGGTGGCGATCGCCCTTGCCCTGGTTCTCAACCCCAAACTCATCGTCGCAGACGAACCGACCACCAGCCTGGACGTCACCATCTCAGCCCAAATTCTGGACGAACTCACCCGCCTGTGTCGAGAGCGCCACATGGGGCTGATCCTGATCTCCCATGATTTAGCCCTGGTCGCCGAATATTGCGATCGCGTTGCTGTCATGTATCAAGGCAAGCTCGTCGAACTCGGTACCTCACAGCAGGTCTTGCGGCAGCCCCAGCACGACTACACGCGATCGCTCCTGCAGTCGGCCCTCGACCTGCAACAGGCCGATATTCGTGATGAACGGGTTCCAACTGAAGCTCCCCTGCTGGAGGTTCGCAATCTACAAAAGCACTACGTTTTGACCGTTAATCCACTCGCTCGTCTCCTGGGCCAGCAAACCAGTGGCGTTATCAAAGCAGTCGATGATGTGTCCTTTAATCTTTACCACGGAGAAATTTTGGGTCTCGTTGGCGAGTCAGGCTGTGGCAAAAGCACCTTATCTCGCACCATCCTGCAAATCATTCCTCCGTCCTCAGGTGACATTCGATTTCTAGGCCAAGACATTACTCGCCTGTCTCGCCAAAACCTGCAACGACAGCGGCGCGACATGCAGATGATTTTTCAGGATCCCCACGCTTGCTTGAACCCGATGATGACGGTTGAGCAGGGCATTGGTGATCCCCTTCGTATCCATCAGCTCGGTACGGCAGCTGAAATCGCAGACCAAGTTCACGCCATGATGGATCGCGTCGGCCTCACGCCTATTGAAAACTATGCCCATCGCTTTCCTGGCGATTTGTCTGGAGGACAGCAGCAGCGCGTCGCGATCGCCCGCGCCCTCATCACCCGTCCCAAACTTATCATCTGCGATGAACCCGTAAGTATGCTGGACGCCAGCATTCAAGCCCAAGTCCTCTCCCTCATGCTGACACTCAAAGAGGACTTTGACCTGACCTATCTGTTTATTACCCATGATTTATGGGTGGCGCGGTACCTGTGCGATCGCATTGCCGTCATGCAGGCTGGCAAGATCCTAGAGATGGGGTCCACCGAAGCCATTTTCAATCAGCCCCAGCACCCTTACACCAAAGTTCTCCTAGGTGCGGCTCCTCTTCTCGCAACCCAACCCACGTAGGGTGCAGTTACGCAGTGATGCGCTCTGTTGTGCACCAACACACGAAAGATGACATCCATCCCAGCGGCGCACCAGAATGCCCACCTATGCCGCCGCAAACCGAATTTTCAGATAATCTTCCTCCATCTTTGCCCCAGCAGGACTCAAAGCCGCCAACGCCTGAGGCAGCACCAAATTACGACGATGATTGCCAATGCGGATATTTAGCTCATCCGCCGACTTACTTAACTCCACCTGATCCTTAGGAACACCCGGCAAATAGACCTCCAGACTATAATCATTGCCCTGCTGCACAACCCGCAGCGTATTCTCTTTGTAGTAAACCTGAGCCGGATCCTCATCACCATACAGCGTCTCTTTCAAACGCTCCAACGCCGCAATACCGCACATCTCCTCAGAGTAAAGAGGAATCTCACGGACAGGTAACGGATGAAAATTCTCATGGATTTCCTGGCGATACTGCTGCTGCTGATCCTTCCAACGCTGGAAGAACGGATCTTGTACTGAGTCAGGAATAACCCGGTTGGCAATGACCAAGTCAGTCCCTACGTTGTACAAACTGAGATAGGCATGAGCGCGGAGAGATTCCTTAATGACCATCTTTTCAGGATTCGTCACCAGCCGCACAGACGTCGTACTGGTATCTGTCAAAACCTTCTCCAGCTCTACTAGCTGCTCATAAAATTCATAGGGCGCGTCCATCACCTCTTTCGTCGGCAACGAAAAGCCAGCAACCGGACGAAATAGAGGCTCCACGAGCGGTCGCAAGGCTGCCGAAACCGCCTCAAACGGTTTGTAGAAGCGACGCATATACCAACCCGCGACTTCAGGCAAACTGAGCAACCTTAGTGCTGTCCCCGTCGGCGCGGAATCGATAATGAGGACATCGAATTCCCCCTCATCATAGTGACGCTTCATCCGTACCAAGCTGAAAATTTCATCCATACCCGGCAGAATCGCCAGCTCCTCAGCCTCCACTCCTTCCAAACCCCGAGCCTGAAGAACTTCAGTGATGTAGCGCTTTACCGCCCCCCAGTTGCCTTCCAATTCCATTAGGGCATCCAGCTCAGCTCCCCATAGGTTGGGACGAACCTGACGAGGTGCATGACCCAACTCCATATCGAAGCTGTCTGCCAGGGAATGAGCCGGATCAGTACTCAAGACTAGCGTTTTGTGACCTGCCTCAGCACACCGTAGACCCGTTGCTGCGGCGACGGACGTTTTTCCCACTCCGCCCTTCCCGGTCATCAAAATTACGCGCATAGTGTCGCCCTTTTCGAAATTGTAACGTTTCTTTTACTGTATCGGTTTTGACGGCGATCGGGCAGGTCTCTCCACAAACCTCAGCCCTTCGCCATATCCATACCGCAACTAAAAAGGACTTCTCCTAGTCATCATCATTTTGTAGCCAAAGCTCATCGCACCGAAAGCCAGAAAAAACTGCCAGAGACTCGTCGTGTTCAGAATGGCGCGGCTACTCACAAAGACACACACAATACCGAAGCCTACAGCTATCCAACCCAACGTTCTGGCATCTCCTTTCAGAAAAACAATCATAAACAGACCCAGGCAAAGAGAGACGACCGAAAGGTCTGCAGCAATCCCTCGCCACCAAGGGTAAGCATGAGTCGTAAAGAGAATGTTCTGTCCCAAAAAGTAAATGCCTAACAACATGAGAGCTAGACCGGCAAAAAAGTATAGCCATCTCATAACGCACCTCTCCAAAAACAGTATTGTTCCAGTGATAGTCGTCTTATTGGCTAAATATTCTTAGAATTGCGAGACGGCCCAAGTGCTGAAGCCACCAGCAGAGGTATACCAATACCCGCCAGCAGATTGATGAGCAGCCACCCGTGAGACGCCGCACTGTTGAAACCGTGAATATAGAAGCCACGACGCAAAGACGACAGTAGTGCATCCCAGAGCAAATGAGCACTGACACCAACAGAGAGACCGATCGCACCGTCTCGCAGCCACGTCAAGAGCGATCGCTGCCAGTGAGCTATTGACGGCACGCGACTAAGCCAAAGCCATACTCCCAACAGCGCCATCGGAATGAGGATCGAATGGAACAGCCAGCTTCGATGAATCAGCAGTTTGAGGCCAGTCGCCTTGTACAACGGAATATCCCAGTCGGGAAAGGCCATGTAGAAAAACGTATGGCTCAATCCAGGAATACCCAGCTTGCGAAAAAAGAATAATCCGCTTGCCCCCCACACCAGCGTGATCAGGAAGAGAATCGGGTTGATCACCCGAGCAGCTGATCGCAGATAGCGCTCCAATATCCACCAAAAAGCGATACCCACAGCCAGCCCCACGGCAAAGTGCAATAGCTTATCTACGAAAGAACTCATGGGAATATTCCGAAGCGTAGATAAAGTCAAGATTCAGTACAGGGTTTAATCTTAGAGTTCCCGTAATTTCACAGAGATCACCAATAGGCTGACTCATTAGCCCATTCGATGCACCATCTCTTTGCTCAGTCACTGATTCTGTTGCTTTACCCAGGCTTTGATAGCACGGCGTAATGGTAAGCGACCGCGATCGCGATACTGTTCGATGATTTGTGGCAAGTCCTGAATCTTCACTGACGGAAACACACAACTGCTCTCAGACTCAACATAGTGATTTTGCTGAAGTAAGTAGATCGTGAGTATGCCGTCGCTATAGCTCCAAATCTCTGGAATTCCTAGACGGGCATAAATAGGGAAGCGGTCAAGGGATTTGCTGGTAATGTCAATGTCAAGTGCCAAGTCTGGTGGAGGGTCTTGGCTGAGATCAAACTTTAGTTTGCCACGGACTCTTGCTTCGTTTTGGAAGTAAAAGCAGTTATCGGGCTCTAGCCCAGCTTGGAGTAGTTGACGACGCCAAATAGTGGAACCATAGCACTCATAGTCCCGTTCCAGAACTTCTGCAATGTCCTCGATAGCGATGCTGATAGCTTGCCTGAAATATTCGTGCTCTGGCGACGGAGCCATGATTTCTAGTACACCTTCATCGTAGGTAAATCGCGTACCACGATGCTCTCCCAGCTCTTCTAAAATGGCCTCAAACTTAGCCCAGCCGACATTATGAAGCAGCAATCGCTGCCCTGCAGGAATCTCCAATTGGCAAAATTCTAAAGCTAGCATCGACCAGTTAACGGAATACCTCTCTATGCTACTCGGTTCCAGCTGTCGAAGGAGCTGATGTGCGTCTGTGAACTGTAGAGGTGGGTTTAACGATCAGAAATCAACCGCTTGCCCACACTGACGACAGCATCTTCAGTGAATCCAATCGCTTCGTAGAAGGCGATCGCATCCAAATTGTCTCGGCGAATCTGGAGATTAATCTTGGGACACCCCAGTTTCAAGAGCCATTCTTCAGCCTGATGCATCATCTCGCGTCCATAGCCAGCCCGTTGGTATTCAGGAGCGATCGCTAGATAATTAATCCATCCACGGTGACCATCATATCCAGCCATGACCGTTGCCACGACTTGGCCGTCCAATACACCTATCAGAAATCCTTCAGGCTGTATTGCCAGCTTGCGTTGAATATCCCTGTAGGGATTATTCCAAGAACGAAGTAATCCGACACGTTCCCACAGAGTCACAACAGCAACGGCATCATTGGCTTGAAACGGACGAACCAGCATCTATTGATTATTCAAATTGACTCAATAGCTGTCCTGTAGATTTAGTGTGAGCGAAAGCCTGCTTGGTCATTTATTAGAAACCATTTTGGTCTAACTCCTCAAAACGCAGATTGCGCCAACGTTTGAATCTCCAGTTATATATTTCTTAAACAAATATAATCAAGTTATTGAACCTATTTATGCAATATTGATTTTGAGTTTAGACAGGCTGAGTAGTAGATGTCTCCTTGGAAAAAGCTTAGAAGGATCGATATTAGAAATGCAGCTTACATTCTTTTTGCAGAGCGTCGAGCAGAAGCACTCAGTCTAATAATAGGGATCACGGGCTTAGGTTTCGCATTCTTCGAGGCCAAAGGTACCGTTACTTCTATCGTATTAATTGTATTGATATTTGGAATTCTCTTCTATGTTGCTTGGGCTGCCCCTGATCTACGGTGGCATATTCTAGAGCAATCTATTGAAATTCGCTTTTTGGATGCAACAGGAAAGAAAATACAATACGTTGAGACTTCTGTCCTCAAAAGCTTAAAGAATAACAACTCAAGAATTCGATTTCCCGTCTCTTACAACGGCAAACATCAGGTTGTGAGCGCAAAAGAACTACGGAGAGGAAATGAAGCAGCCGATTTGAGATTTTCAGTGAACAAGCAAGACTGGGATTTATCACTAGGCTGCGTATACGTTAACGAGGAAACCACAAGTGATTCAACTATCTTCGTGAAGTTCAGCAAAATTCTTAACTTTGGTCAAACGACACAGGTAGAAATCACAAGGCTACTAGAAAACGCAAAAGAGGATTCACAATGGTATAGGCCATCAACCCTAGTTGACAAAATTAAATTTATTATAGACTTTCATCCTGACCGCCCAGCTGCCGGAATTTACACATACAAAGAATATTTACTTGAAAGAGATATTTCCGAGCGGAATTTAAGGCGAGAACGAATAAACGATGAGCCTGACGGCATCAACTACGAAAGAGAAACATTCGAATTCAATAAGCCAATTTTCCAGCATAACTATGGCGTTAGCTGGAATCTGATGCCACGAAAAAACCGCTGGAGAAGCTAAAACTCGAAGCATTGACTTATGACTATTAACTAGCTACACCTCTCCACTAATCACCAATCTAGATTCAAATGCAACTTTGCTAAAAGCCTGCAATTGAGCCAACATTTTTTGTAGCATCAGAATACGCTGATAATACAAACGAGCTATCAACCACCAGTTGAAGTTCCTAATATCACTCTTATCTCCTTCCTTTGTGATTATTTGAAGCTAGATGTTAACATAATGCGGACTCCTTATGGTAGTTTCTTCGTACCAAGAAGCTTTATGTTTTCTTATTTAATGAAAGACCTCAGATTCAAATAATTAATCCATACAAAGACTCAATAGCTCCATGAAAACTAGCACTTTCCAACGATGTGCACAATCTTTTGCATCTAATGACATAGATAGATGAAATTGGATTCACACATCAGTAGCGATTGAAATTAACACCTCACTTTTCGAAGTGTATGATCAGCTGCGAATTTGCACAGGCATCACCAAGTAGGTCATCTGAAGTTCGCCAAGAGGAATCATCACCGAAGGACTCGTAGCCGTATTGCATTGAAGCTGCACCTCGTTCGTATTGAGCGCCTTCAAACCGTCTAACAAATAGCGAACGTTAAACGCAATTTCCAAGGCTTCTCCTGTGACCTGAGCCGCCACGACTTCGCGGCCACTTCCGACTTCCTGAGCTTCAACCGATATCGCTACAGACTGTTGCTCGGGGTCCAAGGAAAGCTTGACGATGTTGTTCTTTTGGTCTGCAAGGACCGCAATGCGTTCCAAAGCATCGGTTAACTGTTTGCGATCAAGGGTGACTTGTCGCTCAAATTGTTTGGGGATGAGTTGACGATAGTTAGGATACTGCCCTTCTAGGAGACGGGTGGTGAGCTGTTGTTCACCGAGTTCAAACACAACCTGAGTGCGATCGAACTTGAGAGAAATGGGTTCCGACGACGTATATCCCTGCAACATCCGCTCTAAATCACGCAGCGCTTTGGCTGGAACAGTGACATCCATCTTGGCGTCTTCACCAGATTTTCCAGTCCCTGATTCATCGCTGGTTTTTACCACAGATAGGCGATGACCATCAGTTGCGGCAAACTCCAAAATCTCGGGTTCCGCCATCAGGTGTACCCCCGTCAATACCTGTTTTGTCTCATCACCACTACTGGCAAATAAAGCACCCCGCATGCCTTCTAATAGAGACTCTACCGAAAGCTCAGCCGCTTGGCCGTTTTCCACAGTGGGCAAGTTGGGATAGTCTTCTGCGCTGAGACCTCGAACCTGATACTCTCCTGATGAGCTAGTGATGGTAATGGCCGTATCTTCTGCAATTTCCTGAATGGCAATATCTTCTTGGGGTAAACGAGCAACGATACTTTCCAACAGTTTTGCTGGCAACGTCAGTTCTCCCGGTTCCTCAACCCTTGCTTTAAAGGCAGTTTGGATGCCCATCGTTTCATCAAATCCGATCAGGGTAACGGATTGAGCTTCCTCATCCACCTTAACTAGCACGTTGCTGAGGATGGGTCTACTGGGTCGTGCAGGAACGACCCGACCAACTAATGAAAGGTGAGTGTTTAGATCATTTTGAGGACAAATGAATTTCATAGGGCTGATCTAGGGAAGTATCAAAATAAGAGCTGAAACCTGCTTGCGTTGACCAAGCCAAACGCACTGAACTGAACGGATGCTTATCGTATCACCCTGCCTTTTCCACGATGTTTGAAAAGAGGCAAAGAAGGATTTAGATCAAATTTTTCTTATAGACGTAATAGTAAGTCTTGCGGAAAGTGTGGATAATTTGGGGATCGCTTAGTCTGTAAGGTATTCAACTTCCCCAGGATTGTGGAAAACAAGGGGGCAAAAATAGGCGTTCTCCACAACCCTCACGGTTGGTAGATTCTTTTCCCCATAGGAGGGTGAAAAGTCCACGATTTAGAGGTCCGTTTTCCACACCGGCGTTCTGTTTTTCCACACTATTCATTCCTGAAGATTTCACATATCTTTACAGCTTGTTAGTAGATCGCTTTATGCGAGTCAACTTCAAAGCTGGAAGGTTAACAGCTTTAGTTGATGCGAAGTTTATCTAACTCTCACGACAGTACTCGTCAGGAAGATTTGAATAACTTGAGAGGTGCTTTATCGCAGAACCTCTTCCAATTTGTGCTGTTCCCATAGTTGCTGATATAGACCGGGTTTTTGCACCAGCTCTGTATGAGTACCGACTTGAGCAACGTGACCTTGATCCATCACGATGATGCGATCAGACAGTGCTGCAACGCCCATCTGATGCGAGATAAAGACGACTGTTTGGTGTTGAGTGCCTGTCTTTAAATTTTGCAGAATGTTGGTTGCGGTTTGGTTATCGACGCTAGAGAGGGCGTCATCTAAGACCACGACCGGAGCTTCAATCATGAGAGCACGGGCGAGGGCCGATCGCTGCCGCTGTCCACCGGACAAAGTAATTCCTCGCTCACCCACGATGGTTTCGTACTGACGCGGGAAATTGTCAATCTCAGGAGCAATTTGAGCAAGCTTTGCAGCATGTTGAATGTCTGTAAACTCAGCTAGTGGTTCGCCATAGCGAATGTTGTTGTTGATAGTGGTGCTGAACAGAAAACTTTCTTGGGGGACATAGGCGATCGCGCGACGTAAATCGGCTAGGGGCAGCGTCGTAATATCTTGCCCGTCTAGAAAAATTTGACCTGGAGCAATATCGAGTAAACGCGGCAAAGCATTGGCCAGTGTGGATTTGCCCGATCCGATAGGTCCCACAATAGCTACGGTTTCGCCAGGATAGATGATGAAAGAGACTTGATTGAGTGCTGGAACTGGGCTGTCAGGATAGCTAAAGCTCAGATTTCTAGCTTCCAGTTGACCCTTCACACCATAGTCAGGCAGAGCTTGAACGGTGGATGCATCGGCTATTTTGGGCTGACTTCTGAGAATAGCCTCGACGCGATCGATGCTGACTTCGCCGCGCTGATAGGCCGTGATCGTAAAGCCCAATAGTGCAGTGGGAAAAACTAGTCGCTCTACATAGAGGATCATGGCAACAAAGTCACCGACTGACAGCAGACCATTGGCGATGGTTCCGGCTCCAGTCGCTAGGATGAGCAGCAGGCTGATGCTGGCTAGTCCCCCCAGCAGGGGGAATAGAGTATTACGGGTACGAGAAAGTTTGAGGTTAGCTTCTAGGAGATCGCTGTTTAAGTCAGCGAATGCTAGCCGTTCATTATTCTCTTGAGCATAGATTTTGATGAGGGCAATGCCGCTTAGATCCTCTTGGATCAGTTCGCTCAGTCGCGAGGTGGCCTCTTGCACCTTGAGCTGCTCATCGCGTAGCCGTTCGCTGAACAGCATGACCAGAATCAGCATGACGGGATAAACCATTAAGGCTACGACGGTCAGCCGCACGTTGAGCGACAGCATGACAGGAACCGTAAAGGCATAAGCAAATATCGTGTTCGCGAAGCTGAGGATGGCAAAGCCCAAGAGTCGCCGGATGTTGTCAACGTCACTAGTAGCTCGGCTGATCAGTTCTCCGATGGTGTTAGTGGCAAAGTAAGCCGGTTCCATCCTCAGCAAATGCTCAAAAATCCGTTGTTTTAAGTCGAATTCGACCTGCCGACCGACGCCAAATAAAAGGATGCGGGAAGCCATGCGGATGACCCACATCACCGAAGCGAGAACCAAAACGACGATCGCATAGTTGGCAATCTGATCAAAACTGAAGGTTGTCCTCAGATCATCAATACCATCTCGAATGAGGAGCGGAATGCGAGCGCCTAAGAGATTGACCAATAAGAGTGCCAGAATGCCTGAAGCGGTCTGTATCCAGTGGGGTTTGAGATATTGACCCAGTTGTCTCAGATGCCTGTTTTTCTGCGAAGGGCTGCTTGAACGCGCCATATCTATCCCAAACTCCAACCCTCCTCATCCTAGACGATGTTTGGGTTTACTCCGTTCAACACTGAATCCATAGGCATTCCATACGAATCGTCGTTGTCATCGCCTGACTCCTGTTGCTGAAATCCAATCCATAGGGAACAGGGGATAGGGAACAGAGTGTATTGATTGCACTTGCAGACCGCGTATCAAGCCAATCCAGTTGGTTCGATACTGTGATTCAACGCGGGGGCGATGACGAACGCTGAGTCGAACTGGAACAGAATTATTCCGGTACGGGGACCAACTCAACAATCTCGTTCCACCGAACGTCAAAACCCGGTAGCCAGCCCCGCAGGAAGTAGTAGAAAGAGGTCAACACTTCATTCCAATAGCGGGTTGTAATCCGCAGCGCTTCTGCACTGGGTACTAAATCGGAGAGCCGGGCCAGCGTATCCCCGGTGAGTTCGCCACTGCCGTATAAGTTTGTTGGCCAAGCGACGACCTGTATGTCTGCTTCTTCAAAAGTCAGGGCAGCACGACGCATAGTCACCGCCGGAGCTACCAGTGCAACCCGACTCGCTGATCGCTGCGGCGTATCGGGATCACTCAGCAGACCTCGATCGTCCAAAAACGACTTGGTCTGCTCCATTGCCCTGTGGACATCTGTGCCGGCATCTTCGATGATGATCGCGTCTCGGGGCACTCCATTCCGAATCAAAACTTGACGAAGATCTTCTTCTATCGCCACTTCTTCTTCGTCGTCTGCCACAACAGGGCCAGCCGTGACGATCACAAACGGATTGCTGCCGCTACGAATAAGACGGTCATACAGTCTCCCAGCACTGGTTAATCGCGAGACCAAAACGGGTTCAAATCGTTCGCGACTGTCCGCTTGATCGGGGAGTTCGTCTAGGGGAGAGACAATATCAGCATTTTCACCAATCACGACCATCGCGGCCACTCGGCTCAGAGGCACCTCGGTCGGGATTTCGACCGGACACACATCATCACAAATGCCGCGTTGCGCATCATAAGCTCTCTGGACCGCCTGTTCTGCTTGGTTGATGAAAAAACGAGCCACAATGGGCGTACTGCAAACCAGCAGAATGACAAAAGCGATCGCAACGTAGCGGCCATTGGTGACTTTGAACCCTTCTTTAAAGGGGAGCAGTTCCTTAAACGAGAACAGCAATAAGGCTAGTGAGAATCCTAGAGGGGTGAGCGGTAAAGAAATAATTCTCCAGATAGCCCCGATCGTCTCATCATTCGGATCGAGAAAGGAGAAAATAACGAGCGTTAGAATAATTGCCCCACCAAACCAGGCCAGAAAGTTGCGAGGGATGAATCTGACCAGCAAGTACCAGACGATCAGCCCAAGGGCGGCCCATACGAGTATCTGGGTGAGCAGTTCTAAGACCATGCTGTGCTTTTAGATGCGAGAGTGCGATCGCCGCAGAGTTGCTCTCAATGTGCTGATATTCACCTCAAAGTAACCCTGCCTCAGGAATGATACCTGTGCTCAAACTTTCTGGCACATCTAATTACGGATTGATTGAGTCAACGCCTTTAACGCCTCCAAGCAAGACAGCTGGAAAGTTTTAAGTTATCTGTTGAAATGCTAAATTTTCGATTGTTGCCGCACAAACTGACGAAAGGCTCTATCGCCCAGGGATTGCAAGGATATAACCCGATAAGATCACCATGATCTAATGGATTTCTCATTGGATTCTCAGGATTTGCATGTATTTTTGTGACGCCAATGAAAACGAACTGCAAGCATAAGTTCTCCATTAAGAGTGTTATGAGCAATCCTCCTTCCGAATCTTCCCAATCGCAGTCTTCTACAAAACAGAAAACTTCATCCAATCAGTTGCCATTGCTGCTGGGTGCTGGCTTTTTTGGCTTAGTTGGTATCGGCCTGCTAGCTTCCGTTTGGAACCTGATGGGAGACAACAAAGCCTCGCAAACGACTACGACAGAGGTTGTCACAAGCGCTCCTGAAGCTTCTCGGCCACCGGCAACGCCCGAGGAGCATCAGCAACTGGTAACTCAAGTCGTCAATGACCTTGAGCGAGACGTTTTAGTAGGCGATTCCCCAACATTAGGCAACCCGGATGCAGATGTTGTTTTACTGGAATTTTCTGACTTTCAATGTCCCTATTGCGCTCGTGCAACAGGGCACATTGAAGAATTCACTTCAGAATATGGAGACGACGTTTTATTCGTCTTCAAGAATTTTCCGCTGACCAACATTCACCCAGAAGCACTGCCAGCGGCTCAAGCGGCTTGGGCAGCCGGACAACAAGATCAGTTCTGGCCCTATCACGATGCTTTGTTTGAAAGTCAAGCAGTCTTAGGCGAAAGGCTGTACGTTGATCTGGCTAGAGAATTAGGGCTGGATATGGATCAGTTCAACCGCGATCGCGCTAGTGAAGACGCTATGAAAGCGGTTGCTCGTGACTTGGCTCTAGCTTCTGAACTTCAGCTCAGCAGCACACCAACGTTCGTCATGAATGACGTTCTCATTCCGGGGGCAGTGCCTGCTGAATTCTTTGCCGAGGCGTTGGAACGTATCCAGGCAACCCAGTAATCAAAGTTGGGGGTATCTTTTGTAACCTCAAACATGACATCGCGAGAGTCTTGCGGTTCGTTACGAATTCCCCTCTCGCGATTGTTAATAGCTAAGCTGAGGTCAATTTAACCCAAACTTAATCTTATGTATCCTCGGACACTTGTTGTACTGGCGTTGTCTGGCCTGCTGACCAGCGGATTAGCAGTGTTCTCACGCGCCAATGCATCACCCACTACACCAATGTTGTCTTCTTCAGCTGAGTTGCAAGAAGCGGATGTGCTCTATCGGCAAGGCATTCTGCAGTACGAGAAAGGTAATCTGGAAGCCGCGATCGCGTTGTACACGGATGCACTAGAGCTGAATCCTGAATCAGCGCAAGCTTACGCTGCTCGTGCTGGTGCCTGGGGTAAGCTTGAGGAATACGAAGCTGCGATCGAGGATTACAGTTCGGCAATTAGATTAGATGAAGAATTAGCGGCAGCCTATGGTGGGCGAGGGCTGGCGCTTTCTCTGAAAGGAGAACTAGACGCAGGAGTCAATGATCTATGGACGGCAGCTCAGCTTTTTAGAGCGCAAGATCAATTGGAAGAGTACTTTAAAACGCTTGCCATTATTGAAGACATTGCTCCTTAATTGAGCGCTACATAATGTGGCTTGTGGCTGAACCCAGTCCGTGAATGGTCCATCCTCAAGTTAGATGAGGAGCCTGCTTGGAGTTCGGCGATCATCACCCGTCATTAAACGCGATCGCCTAAAAAATTGAGCTAGATTGGTACCCAGGCGGCTGTTCTACTGAAGGGCTGCTTGGGTATTAATCGTTACTGATGTAGAAGAAGGCTATGGTCTTTGATCCAATGTATCTGGTGTTGATGGTGCCGGGTATCTTGCTGACGTTTTGGGCGCAGAGCAAGGTCAAGGGGACTTATCGTCGCTACTCTCAAATTCGCTCCGCTACGGGTATGACAGGAGCCCAAGTCGCTCAAACTATTTTGAGCAAAATGGGTGTGCGGGGTGTGCGAGTTGAGCAAATTGCCGGTGAACTAACCGATCACTACGATCCCAGCGCTAAAGCTGTCCGTTTGTCTCAGGGCATCTACAATTCGACATCGCTAGCGGCAGCGGCTGTTGCTGCTCACGAATGCGGCCATGTCCTCCAGGACGTTGAAGATTACAAACTGATGAATATCCGAGCTGCGCTAGTTCCCGCAGTCAATTTGGGGTCTCGGTTAGGACCCATTCTGATCATTGCAGGATTAGTCCTCAACTTCTTGGGCTTAGCTTGGCTTGGGATTATTTTCTTTGCTTCTGTGCTGCTGTTTCATATCGTCACTCTGCCTGTTGAGTTCGATGCTTCCAAACGAGCTTTGAGGCTAATAGATGAGTTCGGTATCCTTCAGGGTGAGGAGAACAAAGGTGCTCGGGCAGTGCTGCAAGCTGCGGCGTTTACTTACGTTGCCACTGCGTTCTACGCTCTTTTGAACATTCTGTATTACATCTTCTTGATGGTGGGACGCCGTTAGTCAAGTGGCTGGCTGCATGATTAGGATAATAGACTGTTATTGGGGTGAAGTGTTGATCAAAACAGCTTCACCCTTTTGTAATGCGTCCGTTTCCAGGTACGCTTCTACCTCTTCTCCTCCTGTTGCTGTACCCGCAGCAACCGATCATGCTAGTGGGATAGACTGCTCTAACACCCTACTGTTGCTCCTGTGCTCGTTTAGTCCAGTCCTATGGTGCTTAAAGCCGTTTTTCTAGAATTTAATGGCGTTATTGCTAGAGATATAACCTTGAGAAGGGAGTTAATAGATGAGATTCTGATTGCTGAGAATTTACGTCCGAATCCTGATGAATATGTTGAGGTGTGTTCTGGTCGCAGCGATCGCGCCTGCCTCAATGATCTCCTCACCCGTCGTGGGCGAGTAACAACAACAGAACTACTCAACAAGCTGCTAACTCAGAAATCTCAGAACTATATTCAGCGGCTCACTCAAAATCAAAAGCGACTGCTGTATCCAGGGATTGAAGATCTGCTATACAAAGCGAAAACTGACTCTCTGCTGCTAGGAATTGTGACGGGTACAGCGAAAACGGAGGTCGAATGGGTCTTGCAACAAATGAATTTGACCGATTCTTTTTCAGTTATTGTGACGGCTGAAGATCTCGCCTTAGAGGATGAAAAGCCGTCTGCTAAGGGATATCAAATCGCGATCGCTCGACTCAATGAACAACGTCCTAATTTGCTGCTAACAGCAGATGAGTGTGTCGCAGTGGAAGCGTTTTATCCGGGAATTGAGGCAGCTCAGAATGCCAGTATTCCCGTAATCGGAGTCGCGCACTGCTATCCCTATCGGATGGTTCAACGGCGGGCCGACTGGGTCGTTGATTATCTGGTTGAGATTGACTTTGCCTGGATTCGGCGTCGCTACGATCCCAACGTTCCCATCGTGGAAGAATCGTTGTAGGCAAAACCCAAGGTTTGATCTGTCACGGTTAGATGTGAAACCTAATTCCCTGAACCCTACAGATTCAAAGCTTCGAGGTATGCTAGGCGTATTCTTAAAGCGCCGATGGCTTTCTGCAAAAAAGTCCTATCCTGCTTGTATCTGTTATCTGCGATCGCAATACCGATGCGACACTGCTGCTTCATGTCGACTGCTCAATTATCCCGGAGTACCCTGCTGCTGCTGTTTTATGTGCTGGGAGGCGCTATTTTGCCCGCCTATTCAGCCGATCCGACGCTGCCAATGCCTGTTGCTCAGTCCATTACGGCAGACGATCGAGACGAACTGGAGCGGCTGCAGCAGGAAGCTAACCTAGCCTTTACCCGAGCAACAACGTTGGTTTCAATTCTGTTGGCAGCATTGGCCTTGCTGATTGTGCTTGGCGTCATTATGCTGTGGTTCCTGCGTCGCTCAGTCGTTCAAGAAGTCGCTACGGTGGTCCGCAGTCAGCTGAACCAAATGACTGACTTGGAACATAAGATTCGCACAGCAACTCGCGAGTTGAGTAGCGTATTGAAAGACGCTGAGGATATTGCCGATGATATTGAACAGGAAGCAGAGGGCTTCAAGGACGATTTAGCGGAAAAGAGGCGGGCGCTGGCGCATGCTCTGGAGGACATCAGCAATTCTAAAAATCGAACCCTTAAAGATTGGGAAGACCAAGCTGCCCATTTACACAAAACGCTGAATGACTTGGAAAGTAGCTTTGGTGAGCAGGTAGCCCAGTTAGAAAATCGAGTTCAGGAACGCGCTACGGCCTTTGATGCTGATGCCGCGGCTCAGACTACAGAAGTTCTGGCATCTGTGCGCGAAGCAGCTCAGTCGTTTCAGCAAATGTTGCTGGCAATGGAAGGGCAAGTCGAAGAGGCCAAGCAGCAGACCTTAGAGGAGGTGGAGGCCTCGTCTAGCAATTTTGCTGATCGCCTACGAAGTCTGACAGCGACCGTTGAGGAAACCCGCGATCGCACTTTGGCTGATTTGGAAAAACTGCAAGACGGTTTTGCACCTTACTTTGAGACCCTGCGAGAAAACTTGGAGGCACAGCTAGAGCAGCATCAACAGCGAGTCATGGATGCGATGAACGATCACCGACAGTCGGTGGATCGGCAGCTTGACGATGTGCAAGCGAGTGCGCTCGGGCATCGTGATCTGGCATTGGAAACAATGCAGCGCTCTACAAAGGATTTCGAAGAGCAGTTTCGGCAGATTCGGGATGAAGTTCTGGCGCAGCGGGCCACGATGCTGGCGGATCTCAGACGCTCTTTGGA
Organism: Oscillatoria sp. CS-180; assembly: GCF_028330965.1. Classification (GTDB taxonomy): domain Bacteria; phylum Cyanobacteriota; class Cyanobacteriia; order Phormidesmidales; family Phormidesmidaceae; genus Halomicronema. The sequence goes on from NZ_JAQMUB010000101.1 coordinate 30,051, forward strand.
TGACTTTTTGAGTCAATTCAGCGGCTATCAGGGAGACATTGATGAGGGCAAGGCCCGTATCTTGGCTGATATGCAACGATCGGCCACAGAATTTGTGGCTCAATTTGAAACGCTACAGGGTGATGTGGACGACCGTCAGCAAGCCGCATTTGCTGAACTACAAGACAGCTCAACCAGCTTCAGCGATCGCCTCAGCCAGATGATGGACGATTTGGAGAATCGCAAAACGGTGACTTGGGAAGCGGTTCAAGAGAGTGCGACCGAGTTCTCAAAAACTATTCAGCAGCTGCAGGGTGAGAGTCGCGATCGGGCAGCAGTGACCCTGGAAACGCTGGGGCGTCTGGAAGAGGAGCTAGGTCGTCAATTCAACGAGGTTCGTGATGTGGTGTTTGACCGTCGCGATCGCGTTCTGGAAAAACTTGATGGGTTCGATACTCGCCTGACCGAACACGTTAGCGCTTTGGAGGATGAAGCTGCCGAACGGCAACAGCAGGCGCGGCAGCGTTTAGAGACGATAGAAGCCGACTTTGCCAGTCAACTCACTGAGCTACAGAAGGATATTGCCTCAGGCCGTACAGATGTCATTGCTGACTTGGAAGACGTCAAACGCACTGTACAGGAGCGACTTATTACCTTACAGGCCGAAGCGCAAGGTGAGAAGGAATCGATCATGCGTCGTTTAGGGGAAGTGGCTCCTGAATACGTCGCGAACAGCTTTATGGCGGAAACGCAGCAGCAGCTTGAGAATATGATCAGTCTGCTGGAACGCTTGCGAGAAAATCGTCCTACCTTGTTCATGTCTGTCGACGAACGGGTTGAAGCGGCTGATCGCTTTTTAGCTGAAAACAATTACAGCGCTGCCCTAGAGCAATACACTGAGGCCATTGAGATTCAGCCAGACAACGCACAGATGTGGCTAGGTCAGGCGCGATCGCTCATGGGCTTAGAGCAGACCGAGGCCGCGATTGCCGCCTTTGACAAAGTGATTGAGCTGGAGCCAGAGAACGCCGATGCTCATTTTCAGCGCGGACAGGCTCTCCGAGAGAGTAAACGCTATGAGCAAGCATTAGAAGCCTTTGACAAAGTGCTGATGTTGGAGTCTGAAAACTCTAAAGCCTGGGTCAACCGGGGTATGGTGCTGGGGCGTTTACGACGACGGGAAGAAGCGATCGCGGCTTTCGACAAGGCCCTGGCCATCAAGCCTGACTATCAGGAAGCGTGGGTCAATCGAGGGGTTTCGTTTGGTGTGCTACAGCAACACACTGAAGCGTTTCAATCCTTTGACAAAGCCGTTGAAATTCAGGCTAATGATGCTGTTGCTTGGCTCAATCGAGGTCTGGCTGCCCTTGAACTGGATCGATATGAAGAGGCCCTCTCCTCGTTCGACAAAGCAGCTCGCTTTAATCCCAATGTGCCCAAAGCGTGGGACAACAAAGGGGTTGCTTTGATGCAGCTGGGGCGGGATGAAGAAGCCCTAGCGAGCTTTGACAAAGCGCTAGACATTGACCCGGATTATTCGAAAGCGCTGTATCACAAGGCAACCTGCTACAGCCTACAACGCGAATACGATATCGCGCTTGAGAACTTGCAAATGGCGGTGAGATTGGATCCGAACCTGAGAGCTGATGCTCAAAGTGAAGAGGCTTTCAATGATTTACGTAACGACGACTGGTTCCGAGAACTGGTCGGCCGTTAGACAGCGAGCAGCGAGAGGGCCGAATATCTACAGCACCCCTTTGGAGCTAGGAATTTGGCTGGCGCGACGAGGATCAATTTCTGTTGCCATCCGCATAGAACGGGCGAAGGCTTTGAAAGTCGCTTCGATAATGTGGTGGGAATTGATGCCGTCGAGCTGGCGGATGTGGAGCGTCATCTGGCTGTGGTTGACGATCGCCACAAAAAACTCTCGCACCAATTGAGTGTCGTAGGTTCCTACACGCTGGGTGGGAATATCGAGTCCGTAGCTGAGATGAGGACGACCGGAGAAATCCAAGGCAACTTGCACCAAAGACTCGTCCAGGGGAGCGATAAAGTGACCAAATCGGACAATGCCTTTGCGATCACCCAGCGCCTGCTTCAGCGTCATGCCTAACGTAATGCCTACATCTTCATTCGTGTGGTGGTCGTCAATCTCATAGTCGCCTTTGGCGTGAACCGTGAGGTCAAACAATCCATGGGACGCGATTTGATGCAGCATGTGATCGAGAAACGGCACCCCTGTTTTAGCATCGCATTCTCCTGTGCCATCCAGATTGATGGTGACTTGGACATCCGTTTCGCCTGTTGTGCGGCTAACCGTCGCTGTCCGGGTCGGAAATGTCGATGGCGTGTGGGTGCTCGGGGTACGATCTTGCAGTTGCATAGTTGTAAAATTAAAGAAATGAGCGTGACAGGGAAAGACGTCAGTACCGCTACGCGGAATTCGAAATTCACAATTCAAAACCAAGGCGGATAAGCGTTCCTAGCGTTTTGAATGATCATAATTTTTGCCGTAGTGTACTAGACTCAAAGCCGAAATTTGGACTTAGCGTTTGATCACTAGCTTAAAGGCATTGCAGTTCCTTGTTGCGATTAACCACCCATCATGGCAGCTAGCACCGGGCGAATATCATCGTCGGTCATTTGGTCAGTGATGAAAACGTCTGCGATCGCCCGAGGCAAAATAAATCGCACTCGACCATCCTCAACCTTCTTGTCTCCTTTAAGCAAAGAGAGTAGCGTCTCAATCTCAGTGTTATGAGGAATTTCGCTAGGCAATTTGGTCTTATCAATCAGAGCAGTTTGGCGTTCTTCAGCGGCTTGAGGCCAATAGTTCAGGGCAGTTGCCAGTTTGCCTGCTGATGTCATGCCAATGGCAACCGCTTCGCCATGATTCACAATGCGGTAGCCAGTAGCACTTTCTACTGCATGACCAATCGTATGCCCGTAGTTCAAAATAGCCCGTAAGCCCGACTCTTTTTCATCTTGCGCCACAACGTCTGCCTTGGCCTGACAGGAATGAGTCAAAATGGTTTGCAGCAAATTCTCGCCAACATAACGGTATTGGTCTAGCCGTGACGCTTGTTCCAAAGCTTCGAAAAGCTCAAGATCCCAAATCACACCGTACTTAATCACTTCCGCCATGCCAGCCCTGAACTCGCGGGCAGGCAACGTGCTAAGGACTTTTGGATCGATGACGACTAGACGCGGCTGATGAAAAGCACCGATTAAGTTTTTGCCCTGAGGGTGATTGACGCCCGTTTTCCCACCAATAGACGCATCAACCATGGCTAGCAAAGAGGTGGGAACCTGCACAACGCCGATACCCCGCAGCCAAGTAGCAGCAGCGAACCCTGTCATATCGCCGATGACGCCACCCCCCAAGGCAACCATGGCTGATTTTCGTTCCAGCTTAGCGGCATAGGCCGCATCGTGAATTTTTTGGATAGACCGTAGGGTTTTATAGCGTTCTCCCGCTGGCAAGATGCAGGTACTGACCTGATAGCCAACCGTCTCCAGAGACTGGATGAGGCGATCGCCATAGTGGCGAAAAATAACCGGATTAGAAACAACCAAGAGTTTCTGTCCTGGTTTAACCAGTGGTTTCTGGTGATCTGTTAGCCAGGCACCAAGATGGTCTAAAGAATCGGGGGCAATGACAATACCGTAAGGATTCTGGGGAATATCAACAGTAATAGTGGATTTCATGGATCAAAGGCGAAGCGTTCTTGAGATAATCGACCGCAGCATTTAGGTATTGTACGAGACGGGTCTACTCCTACCCTAGTTTGTAATAACTCGGTTTCTACCAGTACTCTTCGCCCTCAAAAGGTTTTGGTCGGCCCGGCCCAGTAACTGTTCCGCTGGCTCATTGTCTCCAGCCGCAACCGTAGCAACACCAATGCTCACAGTCAGCGGTAAATCTAGATGCCTATTAATGACGAACGGAGCGTCGTTAATCAGCCTTCGAAGTCTTTCGGCGACCTTCTGAGCTTCCTGGAGAGAGGTGTTTTGAAGAATCACAATGAACTCTTCGCCGCCGTAGCGAAAGGGCGTCTCGTAGAATCTCATATTATGGCGCAAACGACTGGCGAACATACGCAGCACTTGGTCACCCACGAGATGACCATACTCATCATTCACCTTCTTAAAGAAGTCGATGTCCAGTATTAGCAAACTCAAGGACTGTTCTTGATCGCGCGATACTTGCAGCTGTCGTGGTAGCTCCCAATCAAAGGCACGACGGTTTCCGAGTTGTGTCAAGGGATCAACAAGGGCGATCGAAGACAGCAAATCATTGGTTTGTAATAGCTCGTTGTGGGCCTGAATTCGGCGTATTGCAGTTCTGATGTGAGCTTGAACTAAGCGGTCAAGATGGTCATGAGCGTCTTCATTCTTGCTTTTGGAAAAATTGGGAAACCACAAGTACGCATCAGCCCCTATTTCTAGGGCCGTTGTTGACACTCCGGCTTGCCGCAGCAAGATTGCCTCGTTGGTGTGGGTCTGTGGGCAGTCTCTTTCATCCAATAGGATGCAATAGCACCAGAGGAAGCGACGGTGCTGCTTGATGGAACGACAGATTTCCCAATTACTTTGCTGACTAGCCTGTAGTAATAGGATCTCGGGGTTGTCTGATTCTAGAAATTCGAGGGCTGCTTCTACACCATTGACTTGCTGACAGTTCAAAGCATTGAGACCTTTGACTTGTTCAGAAAGGCGTGCGGAAAACAAGGAATCTCCTACGATCAAAACCGATGCATTCATTGTCAGGGAAAGAAATTAACCTGTGCGGATGAGTAGAACCACGGCGGATGAGTGAGCAAGACGCAGGAGCAGATAGAACAGTAATCTGTCTACTTCGAGCTTTGATGGACGCTCGTCAGGATTAGAGTTGTTGTGGAAGCACTAAGGTAGGGAGGCAATTTCGAAACCCTTGAGCACCTAACTTCATAGACTCCTCTCTGAGCGACTCATCAAAAGGGAAAACCTCTTTCGATTGAGAGTATCTGTGGAGAGGGACTTTGCTTTCAGGCAATATGAGACCTGAAAGAGGCGCTTCTACTATCCATTCAACTTAGTTTCTATAATTCCCGGAAAATCTTGCAATCTACTCAAATATGAGTTCCCAGAAGAACTTTTGAGTCGTTCGAGTAGAGCCAATCAGTATCAGCAGCATAGCAATTGTCAGCGCATGTCATGAGTTTATAGAAGTCGATAGAATTTTAACGGTAGAAAAAAATAACTACGATGATGAAGCCAATAGCCCTTGTTCGAAATTAATGTCTTGAATTTGTCTTCAGTTCGACACAGGATGAACGAACATCCCTCACAATAGATAAGCAGCTGCCAAACTCGTTTACGCCTAGCTCGTCCAAATTATCCTATGCCTAATTCCCAGTCTCAACCTGCTGTTACTCGTGGAGCCGATATTCGAAAAACCTTTTTGGACTTTTATGCCCAACGAGGACATACGATTCTGCCTAGTGCTTCCCTAGTTCCCGAGGATCCGACCGTTTTATTGACGATCGCGGGAATGCTACAGTTCAAACCTATTTTTCTAGGTCAGCGTAAGGCCGAGGTGGACAGAGCAACGACTTCTCAAAAATGTATTCGCACCAATGATATTGAAAATGTAGGACGTACGGCGCGTCATCATACCTTCTTTGAAATGCTGGGGAATTTCAGCTTTGGTGATTATTTCAAGGAGCAGGCAATTGCATGGGCTTGGGAACTCTCTACCGAAGTTTTCCAACTGCCTAAAGAGAGATTAGTCGTCAGTGTTTTTCGAGAAGATGACGAAGCATTTGCGATTTGGCGAGACCAAATTGGTATCCCACCTCACCGTATTCTTCGTATGGATGAGGAGGATAATTTTTGGACTTCGGGTCCAACCGGTCCCTGTGGTCCGTGTTCTGAAATCTACTATGACTTCCATCCTGAACTGGGGGATGAGGATATTGATCTAGAGGACGACACTCGTTTCATCGAGTTTTATAACCTGGTGTTCATGCAGTACAACCGGGATGCCAATGAAAAGCTAACGCCACTAGAAAACCAGAATATTGACACGGGGCTGGGGCTAGAACGAATGGCCCAGATTTTACAAAAAAAGCCCAACAACTATGAAACGGATCTAATTTTCCCCATTATCCAAACGGCTGCTGATATTCCTGGTTTGCTTTATGAGCAGTGTGATGAGCCAACCAAAACGTCTCTCAAGGTGATTGGTGATCATGTCCGCGCTGTTGTACATATGATTGCCGATGGCATTACGGCGTCCAATGTAGGCCGAGGCTATATCCTGCGACGGCTGATTCGGCGGGTCGTCCGGCATGGGCGGTTGATTGGTATTGAGGGCGCCTTCATCAATTTAGTGGCTGCCAAGGCGATCGCCCTGGCTGAAACCGTCTATGCCAATGTCCGTGAGCGAGAAACTGTGATCATGGCAGAGCTGGCTCGTGAAGAAGCCCGCTTCTTGGAAACGTTGGAACGTGGAGAAAAACTGCTGGTAGATATTCTGGAGCAGCAAGCTGAGCAAATCTCGGGTGCAGAAGCGTTCGTCTTGTATGACACCTACGGCTTTCCACTAGAGCTGACACAGGAGATTGCTGAGGAGAATGGCCTGACGGTTGATGTCGATGGCTTCGAAGTTGAAATGGAGAAGCAGCGGCAGCGCTCCAAGGAGGCCCATGAAACCATCGATCTCACTGCTCAAGATAGCCTAAACCAGCTGACTGAAAAACTGCGATCAACGTCTTTTTTGGGATATACCGACTCGACAAGTGCTAGTCGAGTCGAGGGCATTTTAGTGTCTGGTCAGTCGGAAACGACGGCAGGCCCAGGCACTGAAGTCCAGATCTTGATGGACCAGACGCCTTTTTATGCCGAGTCGGGGGGCCAAATTGGCGATCGCGGCTATCTCCTAGGTGAAACATTTGTCGTTCGGGTTGAGGATGTTCAGAAGGAAAGCGATTTCTTTCTCCATGTTGGCCGAGTCGAGCGAGGAGATGTGACAGTTGGCGACTCGGTGACGGCTCAAATTGACCGTGCTCATCGACGCCGAACAATGGCCAATCATACGGCCACTCACCTGCTGCAGGCAGCCCTCAAAGCCCTTGTTGATGACAGTATTTCTCAAGCCGGTTCATTGGTCTCGTTTGACCGTTTGCGATTCGATTTCAATTGCTCTCGCTCACTGACCTCAGACGAGATTCAGCAGGTTGAGGAGCAAGTGAACACCTGGATCTCAGAAGCGCATCAGGCCAAAGTCGAGGTCATGCCGATCGATGAGGCTAAAGACCGAGGGGCGATCGCGATGTTTGGTGAAAAATATGGCGCAGAAGTTCGTGTCATTGACTTTCCCGGTGTTTCGATGGAGCTTTGTGGTGGCACCCACGTCAATAACACCGCAGAAATTGGCGTTTTCAAGATCATCTCAGAAACAGGTGTAGCCGCTGGTATCCGCCGAATTGAAGCTGTTGCAGGGCCAGCAATCTTGGATTATCTCAACGTCCGTGATGCGGTTGTGCGCGAGCTTTCTGAGCGTTTCAAAGTTAAGCCAGAGGAGGTGCCTGAGCGGGTCTCTAGTCTGCAAGGCGACCTTAGAAATGCTCAGAAAGACCTGGAGGGACTTAAATCGGAGTTGGCTGTTCTGAAATCTGATCAATTGGTCAGCGAAGCTGAAGCGGTTGGCAACGTCAAAGTTTTGGTGGCTGCAATGGAAGCCGTCGCTCCCGATGCTCTCAAAACGGCTGCTGAGCGACTTTTGCAAAAGCTGGGAGAAGGAGCGGTTGTCTTGGGATCTGTGCCAGAGGCGGGTAAGGTCAGCTTAGTGGCTGCCTTCAGTCCCCAAGTTATCGACAAGAAATTGCAGGCTGGCAAGTTTATTGGGGCGATCGCGAAGCTATGTGGCGGCGGTGGTGGTGGGCGGCCAAACTTGGCTCAGGCAGGTGGTCGTGATGCAGCGAAACTACCGGAAGCTTTGCAGACAGCGAAACAGCAGCTGATGGACACTTTAGGTGATAGCTAGCCAGAAGGCCGCAAACGCGCCAGTGGCTTTTCGAAGGGAATGAATAAACGCTTCAGGGTTGTGAAGGCGGCTATGCTATCTCATCGGTCCTAACGCTGACGGCTACAGCTGATTTGTAGAGTGTTTCCGTTGGCTGAACCAATCGAAATGCCTTTGGGAACACTTTTAGGCCGGTTGAATACCTTCTAAACGGTGTTGATCCAAGGTGTTGCCTAACTTATCAGCAATGCCTTCAATCCAGTTCTCATCCTGTTTGGTATAGCTGCGAGGTGCGTTTGCTCCCAAGATCAGTGCGCCCTTTTCTCCCATAGGCTGACAGATCAGACCTTGGGTATTGTCGGGCAAATAGTCAAACTCGACTCGTCCAGGATAGAGCTTCATATCAACCAGATAGACTGCCTTGCCCTTCTCCAGAACTCGCTTCAGGATAACCCCTTGGGTGACGTCTCCTGTGGGACCCAAAACACCCCGCCGCATGAGAACTCGTCCGTCGTAATAGGCAACGAGTGACCGCGTCACCGTATTCGTTAACAACAAATGGGAGGCCCAGGCTAACTCTACTTGAACGGCCTCCGGCAAATCATCGTTTAGCTCAAAGCCTTCTTCTCCTGATAGCTCTACAACATCAGGCGATCGTGGCTGCACCCGCTGCCACAGCAATCCTGTGAGTACCAAAAGGGCACTGAGAATAATGCCCATGACGTCTGATCGAGCTTGAGAATCGGTCAAGGCAGGTGTCAGGAAGCGATTGATAATTAAAAGAGAACTTCCTAAAATCCCAGTCGCGATCGGAAGTCTGCGAAGTACTGTGTTGACGTCAGAACGAGCCATTGGTCAAGGCAAAAGAACGGTTAGATGAAGGAAAAAGCGATGTCTTGATGGGGTAGAACGTCGCTCATCACGAGTACCCCTTATCCTTCTCTATTCAGCTTAAAGGAACTCACGTCAAAGCCTAAATTTTCGACTTGGCTAAAATGCTCTCAAAATGCTGTTTTGCCGATTTACCCACCACTTCCCAGTTTAGACGAGTTTGATATTCGACAAAGGCGTTCAGTGCGAGTTGATGATAGGCCGCGCGATCGCTCCTATAGCGGGCAATGTATTCACCGTAGGCCGCCGCTGCCGCGTGGAGTGGAAACATTCTGCCGTTGACATCATTGCGAATGACTGTTGAGATGCCGGTAATGTTGGTTGTCAGACAGGGAACGCCAAATGCATTGGCTTCGATCAAAACATTCGGCGTGCAGTCGCCCCGTGTTGGCAGAATTAAAAAGTGAGCGCTTGCAACCCAGTCCAGCAGCTCTTGTTGGCCCGTGGCGGTTGATTTGTCGATATAGCCAACAACTTTGATAAACGGCGGCATGGGGTTCAACGGTGGCTGGCACCCCAGGACAACCAACTCGGTTGGGACACCGTTTTGGTTTAGCCAAGCTGCAACCTGAACGGCAGTATCCCCCCCTTTTCGCTCCCACGATACACCTGAGAACAACAGACGGCAGACTGTTGTTGAACGCTGATGAATGAGATGTTCAATATCTGCCAACGTACGCCTTGGTGATAGTTCGATATTGGCGCCCCTAGGGAGAACAATGACCTTTTCTGGCGGCAAATGGTAGTGTTCAATAATCCGGTCTCTGCCCCAGTCTGATGTCAATACAATCAGAGAGCAGCGATCAAGTCCTTGCTTTTCATACGCCAAGATATTTTGTTTGGTTTCTTGACACAAGTTTTGCAAATAGGGGTAGTAGTCAATCAGCTCAGCAACACAGGTATCTGTCCAAAAAATAATCGGTTGAGAGCAATTCAAATAGGCTAAATGAAACGTTCCTTCTGTTGCCAAGATGAAGTCTGCTGATGACTGCTGAAGCCGCTGTCTGATTTGTTTGGCGTATTGCTGATTGACGAGCGGTTCAGCCCAGCTGTAATATTTGCGCTCAGCAATATGTTGATAGTAAAGCCATTTAATTCGCGTCAACCAGCGATATTTTTGCTTTAGAGGAGCAACATAATCGATTTCAAATCCTTCGTTTTCCAAGGTTTTAGCAATAAAGTGATTTGAACCATACGTGCCACGCTGATGCTTGGACCAAGTTGAATCGTCATTAACATCATAGGTACTGGCGTAGGCGATTTTCATGAGGAATTTTTGATGATTCTGGCAGTTTAAGCTTGGAAAACCGAAAGTTTTTTGATCAGATGCGAGACTTAAATTGTCTTTTAGAGCTGATCGCTTATGCTGATTGAGCCGCTTCAAAGAATATTTAGAAAAAGCATTAAACGACGTTCATCGAACTGCTATCCGAGGTTTTTTGAGCCAAACATATAACAAATAAAGAGGGCTGAATAGGGTGCCTAAAAGAAGCATCCATTCGCAATTGGCAAGTCCTTCTGTACTCACTTGTCCTTTGTGCTTCAGAAGATGTCGCAATAGCTTGATGCTGTCGCTCATGCCATACAACAAAGTCATGATCGGACGCTGCCAGGTATGTTTTAAGGCGAGCATTCGCAAGTAATACCGGGAAAGTCCAATGCCGTGTAGATTGCGGCGCAGATAGGACCATTGCAGGCGATCGCTCGGAATGCAGTGGTCAATCTTCATGGCTGGGTTATACCAAATCTCCCATCCTGCCCGATGAAGATGCAGCAGAGCTTCCGCATCTTCGCCAGACAGCATCGACTGATTCACTCGCCCTACAAGCAAGAGTGACTTAGGGACATGATTGAGCCAAGCCTGACGACGGACTACTAAGCCTGCACCGGGAGGAACCCCCTTTTCGGCTGGGCTGTATTTTAAGGGAGAATCGCCTCGCTGGTTAATTGCCAGATAGAACAAAATAGGCTGAAGTTCTGGTGTAGGGGGAGTTTCGAACTGGCCCACAACTTGGCTACCGAAGGCACCAATGCAGGGCTGCCCCTGAGCGAACTGACACGCTGCTGCAACCCAATTCACCGCTGGCAAATTATCGTCATCCAAGAAACCCACGAGTTCGCCTGCAGCCTGCTCAACACCACATTGACGGGCAAACGCCAGTCCCTGTTTAGGTTCGAGCACATATCGTAGGGGAATAGTTTTCGGCCATGCTTGCTGCCAACGTTGGACGACTTTGCCCAGAGCATCGTTGCTGTTATTGTTGACGACCACAACTTCCCACTGTAGGTTTGCTGGGACTTGCTGCTTTATCAGACGTTCCAAAACCCCTGAGATACGTTGTGCGCCGTTATAGGTGGGAATGACGACGGTGATATCCATCGATGGTGAGACCGCGATCGCTGCGCGCTTAGATTACCCAAGTTGCAGCCAATGGCTCTAGGCAATAACGAGGAGAAGCGATCAGATATAGCTTGAGTCATCTAGGCTTGTGCACCTAACAGCATTCAGGGACTTAGCTGTATAGCCCAATGACTCGCCGTCTTGTCCTAGCGAAACTAGCGACGGCTATGGTTTTGGCAAAAGAGGTAAAAAACGGTCACTTTTTGGCAAGGTGACCGTTTCTCTGAAGTTGGATTGACTACCTTGACTAAGGCGAACTGATTTTGAACAACTTAACCCACAACAACGGAATCAACCAGATCGTCAGCCTGCACGTTGGCCAAGCCGACTAACGGTGTACCCGTTTCAGTTAGGACTAGAGTGTTGCTGTCAGACTGTACGAGAGAGATTTGACCTAAAGTGAGCCCTCCCTCCAGCCGCAGCGTATCAACCCCGACTTCAAAGTCGACAATGATGTCTACGCCTGAGGTGGGTGTCACAGTAAAGGTGTCCGCTCCGATACCACCCAGAAGAACGTCATTGCCTGAGCCACCGTCAATTAAGTCATCGCCAGCATCACCACTCACAACATCGTTATCGTTGCTGCCGAGGAGAATGTCATTATCGGAACCTCCATTGATGACGTCGTTTCCAGTATTGCCATCTAAAGAATCGGCACCTGCCAACCCGCTAATGACGTCATTGCCACCCAGGCCATCCAGGAGGTCAGAATCTGGAGTGCCAATTAGAATTTCATTCTCGCTGCCATCTGAGAAAACGGAGGCTTCAGGGTTTCCGAGCGTTGGTAAGTTAGGGGTTTCCTCTTCAAGAAGAATGTCTGCGTTAACCTCTCGAAAACGGCCTAGCTGATCGGGTGAGATAAAAGGTACGAAGGCGATCGCCTTGCCAGTGGTTTTTGCTGTAATGATGGTGCTGTTAAACAGGCTCTCGATTTTGAGGTCACTAGCGTTCAAATCGCCTAGGGCTAAAGAATCTTCGCCCGCCGTAAAATCCGCGATCGCTACGAAGCCTTCGTCTGATAAAAGGACCCGGTCCTGTCCGGCTCCGGTGATGACAAAGTTGACGCCCGAACCTCCAGAAATGTCGTCGTTGCCAGATCCACCGTCAATGAAATCGTTACCACTGCCTCCCGACAAAATATCGACGAGACCATTGCCCAGGATGAAGTCGTTACCGCTGCCGCCGCTCAAGATGTCGCGGCGATCGCCTCCTAACAGCTGATCATTGCCGTCGTTACCAAAGACAACGCCTTGGGTTTGCCCTGCCAAACCAATGTAGACATCATCGTTCTGGCTCAGCTTCACATCCCCAATAATGCGGTTGTTGTTGACCAAAACGATCGGGCTAGCAGCTTCCTCGGCATCTACAGCAACCCGTGCAGAAGTTTCCTCATCTCCGCCTCGGATCAAGCCATTGTTCACAATCGTGCCATTGAGGACAACGCGATCGTCAATGATGACGGCACCGCCTGTTTCGGACAGCAGGGTTCCGTCGTTGATGATGTCTCCGTTGAAAACTGACACAGGACTGCCCGCTGATTCAACCCAGTACAGACGAATAGCAGCCGCTTCGGTGTTGTCACTTTGGGATTCTCCGCGTCCCCGAATTGTTCCTGTATTAACAACTGCGCCATTAACGACTGCACCTAGCTCTAGCGAAATTGCATCACCGTTGTTCCCTTCGCCAACGTCAATAAAACCGTTGTTCTCGATGACTATATTGCGTGCAGTGACATCACCATAAACCGTGCCGTTGCGAGGGTCTGCTGTTGATAGAATGCGGCTGTTGTTGACCAGAATGTTAGTGTCGCCGCCTAAATTGACTGGACGACTATCACTCAGAATTCTGCCCTCGTTGATGATGGTAGCGTTTGCGGTGCCGCCGTTAGCAATATCAATTGCAGTGCGATCGCCGATGATAGTGCTGTTGTTGAGAATGACACCCGTCACTTCACCGCCATCTTCCACCCGAATACCAACACCGTTGTCGGGGTTAGTGTTCTCAATCAATCGGTTGTTGATCAGATCGCCATTCAAGATAGTGTTTTCTTCAACGACCACGACCGGACCATTCTCTGCGGTGAGAATGCCGTCGTTAATGATGTCACCATTGAAGGTTGAGGTCTCTCCTGCTGCGGGCACCCAGTAAAGTCGTATCGCCGCTGCCTGATTGCTACCCAGCGCTTCGCCACGTCCATGAATTCTACCGGAATTAACAATTTGCCCAAACACTTGGTGTCCAAGTTCTAACGAAATGGCGTCTCCGTTGTTGCCCTCACCGACGTCAATTGTGCCTTCGTTGAAAATAGAAATGTTATCTGCCGTCACATCCCCATAGACTGTGCCGTTACGAGGATCGGCTGTCGTGGTTATCAATCCACGATTTTTCAGGACAGCACCAATTCCACCGATGTTAACAGCGCGGCTTTCACTAGTAATCACACCCCGACGCTGGTTTGTAATCAATGCAGATGCAAAATCGCCATTCGCAACGTTGATACCGTTGAAGTCGCCGCTAATGAGACCCCGGTTCTCGATTACGGTGTCAATACCTTCAACCTGAATAGCCGTGGTGTCTGATTGAACCGTTCCCCGCACCAGAATAGAATTATCTACACTTTGAGTGAGAACAGCGGGTTCCTGCTCGACCTGAAGCACACCATCCACGCGCAGACTTTCTCCTGGGTTGAGAAGCTCTACGCCATCCTGCTGAACTTCATTTCTAGAAATTACGTTGTCAGTCATTGGAATTTACCTTGTTGTCGATAAGAGTCGAAAACGCGGAGATTCCAAAATCCGGATTTTGAACCTCTGACGGGCTAAGAGAAATCACGCTCTCTTGCCTTGTCTTTCATTAAGATGCCGGATTTATGTCATCTCAATAACTCAGTTTTTAAGTGCGCTGTGAACTGAGGTGATGTCGATCAACTTCACAAGAATGACAATTTCCCGTTAGATTTAGAGGCGCTTCATCGCACTCTCAGATTTCGTTTATGCTTGGCTCAGACAGTCATTGCCGAAGCAGGGAAAGCGCGCTTTTCTCCGCGCGTTAACATGAAATGCGTGATACAAGTTCTCAATTTTCTGTTTCAGTTGTCTCACTAACACTGAGATTTTCAAGTATTTCTCATATCGACTGAATTCGGCAGTGAAATCGGGTGACTTATGGCTGATTCACTCAAAGCATCCACTGTTGGTCTGCAACATATCGACCAAGCGCGTCGGGCTAAGGGGTGGCGTAAAACCGCAGAAGCTTGGTGTGCGGCTGCCTATACCTCACGCGCAACTCTGAATCGCTTTTGGGGACGTAAATCGATTCGGAGTGAAACGTTCATTGCTATCTGTGATGCCGTTAATGTTGACTGGCAGGCGATCGCCGAGTCCCTTCCACTTCAGAACAATGAGGTTTTCCCTACCCGTATTGCGCCCTCTCCACTCACATCGGCTATTTCCCCGCCTTCTATTGCCACACCACCTACTGTCACGTCTTCAACTGACGGATCGTCTGATTGGGGCGATGCGCCTGATACGACAGGGTTTGTCGGTCGAGAGGAAGAGCTGCACACTCTCTCTCAATGGCTAGAAGATAAGAACTGCCGTATGGTTGTGCTGCTGGGAATGGGGGGCATTGGCAAAACAACGCTCTCGGTTCACAGTGCTCATCTCCACGAGGCCACCTTTGACTGTGTGGTGTGGCGATCGCTTCGCAATGCGCCTGCCCCCGACACCGTTATCAAAGACTGCATTTCGACTATCCTGCCGCAGGCCGTTTCGCAACTGCCCAACCACATGGACGGTCTGGTGAATTGGCTCTTGAAAGCACTACGCACCTGTCGCTGTCTCCTAATTCTGGATAATTTAGAAGCCATTCTTCAGCAAGGCAGCCGGTCTGGCAGCTATCGCGCTGGTTACGAAGGGTATGGGCAAATACTGCGATCGCTAGGGGAGACTCAGCATCCCAGCGTGGTCATGTTGACTTCGCGTGAAATGCCTCGGGGATTAACTGCTCGTGAAGGTCGTGACTTGCCGGTTCGTTGCTTGCGGCTCTCGGGTCTCATGACGGCTGAGAGTCAAGCGATTTTTCACCATAAGGGCAGCTTTCTGGGGACAGAGACTCAGTGGCAGGCCCTTACCAATCGCTATGCCGGAAATCCTCTAGCCCTAAAAATCGTTGCTTCTGCTATTCGTGACTTTTTTAATAGCGATCTCAATCAATTCCTAGACTTTGTTCAGCAAGAAGCCTTTCTGCTGGATGATATTCGCGACTTGATTGCGTGTCAGTTTGATCGACTGCCGCCGCTGGAGCAGTCCATTATGTACTGGCTAGCTATCAATCGTGTGCCAGTTTCTATAAAACTGCTGCAGGCTGATCTGCTCGATCCACCTCCCATGCGGGACCTGCTGCAAGCATTGGCGCTGCTACAGCAGCGATCGCTGATTGAAAAGCAGCAAGAAACCTTCAGTCAGCAGCCCGTCGTCATGGAGTATGTCACCGCGCGACTTATCGAACAGGTCTGTAGCAATATCGCCTGTAATGCTGGCGCAACACCTCATGACTCACATCATAAAGATGCTGTCCGCTCCCTGCTTGAGACCCATGCCTTGAGCAAAGCGAGCTCCGAAGACTATATTCGCGACAGTCAGCTTCGTCTCATCATTGCGCCAATTGTACAAACTCTCAATCACACCTTTGGCACCTCTGCCCAAACTGAAGCCCATTTGCAAACCTGGCTGGCTCATCTTCAGACGCTGCCGCAAATTCAAACTGTCCCCTCCTACTTTCCGTCCTATGCGCCTGGTAATTTACTGACTTTGTTTCAAGTGCTAGCCACGGATCTCACTGGCTATGACTTTTCGGGGCTTCCTGTTTGGCAAACGAACCTGCAAGATTATCCTCTGCATCAGGTTGATTTTGCTCGCTGTCATTTCAACCATACGGTGTTCACTGAGAATTTAGGCAACATCCTAGCCGCTGCCTTCAGTCCGGTGGCGATTTCTCTGGATAGCCCACAGCCCTCGGCGACACCCAGTGTTCGAGAACACGTATTAGCAACCTGTGATACAGACTGCACCGTACGCCTTTGGGAGACCACCAGCGGCAAACTCCTACGGATCTTTCAGGGACACAGCAACTGGGTGCGGGCGATCGCTTTTAGTCCCGATGGCAAGGTGTTGGTGAGCTGCGGCGCTGATCACACACTGCGGTTGTGGGACCTTGAAAGTGGAGCGTGCCTGAGAATCTGTCAAGGACATCGCAACGAGGTTTTCTCGGTGGCTTTCAGTCCTGATGGACGATGGATTGCGAGCGGCAGTAGCGACTGCACTGTGCGCCTGTGGGACAGCCATTCTGGAAACTGCCTGCACGTGTTGGCAGCGCACGAAGGCTGTGTGCGGACGGTTGCGTTTTGTCCCAGCAGTATTACGTTAGCGAGCGGCAGTGACGATGGCACTGTTCGCTTATGGGACAGTCATACCCGGCAATGCTTGCAAGTGCTTGAGGCCCACCCCGGCGGAGTCCGATCTGTTGCGATCGCCTCAGAGCAGCCAATAGACTCTCCGTCAAATGGGCAATTTTCCCAAAATCTAGTGTTAGCGTCTGGCGGTAGTGGCTGTGATGTGAAGCTTTGGGATGTCTATACAGGGATGCTGCTACGAACATTGTCGGGACATACGAACGATGTCTACACCGTCACGTTTGCCCCTCATCTCTCTTTATCCCAGGAGCTGATGCTAGCAAGTGGTAGTAGCGACCATACGATTCGTCTCTGGAATAGCACGACTGGGCGGTGCTTAAAAACCTTCGTCGGACATCATAATCAAGTCAGCTCGCTATCGTTCGATGCGGCGGCAACTATGCTAGCCGCTGTGAGTCTCGACCAAACGGTGCGTCTATGGAATGTACAAACAGCCCAGTCTTTGCGAACTTGGACCAGTCATACCGATTGGGTGTATCCGGTGGCTTTTAGTCCAGATGGGCGATCGCTGGTCAGCGGTAGCAATAACAGCAGCGTGCGCGTTTGGGAGTTAGCAGGCAAGACCTGCCACCTCACGCTGGTAGGTCATTCCGATCAGGTGTGTGCGATCGCGGTGTGCCCTGACAATCATCTCATTGCCAGTGCTAGCCGCGATCGTACGATTCGTTTGTGGGATTTGCAGACGGGTCAATGCTGCTGCATTCTGCGGGGGCATACGGATTGGGTCTACAGTGTCGCTTTCTCCCCGCTCCTCAGAACGCCTTCTGGATTTCCTCTATTGGCAAGTGGTGGAGCAGACAGCACAATTCGTTTGTGGGATTGTCATACAGGCGAATGCCTGGAAACGCTGGTAGGCCATCAGGGGCAAGTATGGAACGTTGCCTTTTCCAAAACAGGGCTTCTGGCCAGTGCTGGGGCCGATCACACGGCCCGGGTTTGGGATGTGGAGACAGTCGAATGTCTTCAGATCCTCCAAGGACACAACAACCGCGTTTACGGGGTCGATTTCCAAGCAACATCTGCCGTGGAAGACGACATTTTAGTTACGAGTAGTTCTGATGGCACGCTCAAAATCTGGCAGTGGCAGACAGGGACTTGTTTACAGACTTACAAGCAGCACACCAATTGGGTGTTTGCCGTCGCCTGTGCCCCCGACAGGTCTGTTTTTGCCAGTGGCTCGCATGATCGCACCGTCCGCATCTGGGATACCAAGACAGGGCAGTGCTTACACTGCTGTACTGGTCACGAGCACGTTGTGTCTTCGGTTGCTTACAGTTCTGATGGACGGCTGATCGCGAGCGGCTCACAAGATCAGTCAGTCAGGCTGTGGGATAGTCAAACGGGTGAATGCATGGGTCTGCTGCGAGCACCCCGTCTCTATGAAGGCATGATTCTCAGGGATGTGATCGGGCTCACGGAAGCCCAGCAGCAAACCCTAGAGGCATTGGGCGCTGAGCTTTAAGATAGTTGACCCATTTACCTTTATTTCAGTTGTTCATCCAGCCACGGGGTGACTTCAGCAGGGTGCAGTAGCCAAGTGCGGTGATAGGTGTGTGTTAGGGGAGCAATCAGGGGTGAAAGCTGTTTGATGTCTACGGGGCGATCGCCGACCCAAATTTTGATGCCTCGCTGATAGAGGGTGTATCCACGACTTTGACTCTGGCTCAGGCCGCAGTAAATGTCGGGATCGTAGCCTGCTTCAAAGACTTGGGTACGGGTTCTGGCGAGGAGATCATTACGATCTCCTTCGTCCCAATTCGAGACGTCTCGTCCCTTCAGTAAATTGCGATGGATGAATCGCTGGCAAAGATCAGACAGCAGTGGATCGCTGTGGTGCTGCCAGCGCTGGAGATGGTAGGTAAATACGATATCATCGGCTGCTAAATAATCGTCTAGCGTTAGGGTTAGCTGCGGATGGTTGAGCCAAGCCTGCATCGTCCTATCAGTTTCTAAATCTCCCAGCGCAAAGCATTTCTGAGCCTGCTGAAAGGCTTTCGTCAAAATCCACGTAGCGGCCAAATTTTTGGGATGGTTATAGACCTGGGCATACATGAAGTAGCGCACGAGGAGATAGTGCTCGACTGCTGTCTGCCCTTTGCGAGAAACGACCAAATTGGTGTCATGATCAATGTCCATCGATCGCACAATCCGGTCCAGGTCTAAATTTCCGTAGGATGCGCCGGTAAAGTAGCTGTCGCGCATGAGGTAATCGAGGCGATCGCAGTCTAATTGACTGGAGACGAGTTGCCAGACCAGTGGAACAGGGTGCTGATGCACGTAAACCGATTCAATGCTTGCAGTTAGGGACGAATCGTGCTGTGTGATTAGCGTTTGCACCTCGGGCGACTCACGAATAATCCGTTGAGTCCAATATTCGTGATGGGTATTAAAAATGTCTTCAGCGGTGTGACTAAACGGGCCATGACCAATGTCATGTAGGAGAGCAGCACATAAAACCGTAGCGCGGTGAGGTGCCAGCTTAGGATAGCGTTTTGCTAATAGATCAAAGGCCTTACGGGTCAGCTCCATGACGCCGAGAGCATGGGTAAAGCGAGAACTTTCGGCACCGTGAAAGGTGAGGCTAGCGGCTCCGAGCTGTCGCACTCTGCGTAGACGCTGAAAAGCAGGAGTATCAATCAAGCGGATCAGCAGCTGTTCGACTGGCTCGTGTCGGTCCAGTGCGATCGCCCCGTGGAGGGGATCATGATATGTGCGACTTCGTTTACGGAGCACTCGCCATTACCATTGACTGACTTAGCAGATCGATTGCAGCCTGATATTGGGTGTCTTGTTCAGTTCCCACTTGGTCACGGGCAAGGTTTGCCAGCGGAACCGTTTGGTTGGGCCGAATACCTAAACGGTTGATGTCGTGGTTGGCAGGTGTTTTGTATTTCGCCACTGTAACGATTAATCCTGACCCGTCGGAGAGATCAAACAAAGACTGAATTAATCCTTTGCCGAACGTTTTACTACCAACAAGCTGAGCACGACGATTGTCCTGGAGAGCACCTGCCAAAATCTCGCTGGCGCTGGCAGTACCTTCGTTCACCAATATGACCAAGGGCGCGTCTGTAAGAGCTGACCCCGTTGCTTCAAAGTCGTCTACTACACCTCGGCGGTCAAAGGTATACACAATCTTGCCGTCGTCTAGCCACTGTCGAGCAATGTCAATCCCCCCAGAGAGAAGCCCACCGGGATTATTGCGGAGGTCTAGGATATAGCCGTTAACATTTTGCTGCTCAAAGGTCTTGATGGCATCGCTAACTTCACTAGCAGCGTTCGCATTGAACTGACTCAAGCGGATGTATCCCACTGTCAGGTCCTCTGAGATACGGGCTAAGCGGGTGAAGACAGGATTCAAGTTGACCACATCGCGCACTAATGGGATGTCTTGGGGGGCTTCTTCGCCACGCACAATCGTTAGCACAACCTTGGTGCCAATGGGGCCGCGCATGTGGTTAGCGGCTTCGTCAAGGGTCAGATCTTCGGTAGGCAGCCCATCAATAGCAATGATGCGATCGCGCGGCTGAAGATGGGCGGTGGCAGCAGGTGAGCCTTCAATGGGAGCAATGATTTGTAGTGACTGACTTTGATTGTCTTTAGAAATTTGCAGACCCACCCCTGTTAACTCCCCTGCCGTACTGGTTTGTAAGCTACGGTATTGTTCGGGTGGTAGCAGACGAGTGTAAGGATCGTCTAGGGAACCCAGCATTTCGCGAATGGCATCGTAGGTCTCTTCTCGACTGGTTAAGTCACGCTTCAAAAAGCCTTCTCGTACAAACCACCAGTTCTGATGGTTGAACGTCTCATCCAAGTAGGCCCTGTTGACAATCCGCCAAACCTCGGCTAACAAACTTTGCTCATCGGTGAGTGCCAGTGCAGCAGGTTGGAAGATGCCCCAGCTGAATATGAGCGTGAGTGCGAATATCGCAGTGATCCTTAAGATTTTGTGTCGCATAGAACCCAATTCCCCTACCTCTGATTGTAGAAGCCACATCCCAGATTAGGGATCCTATCAGAGCAGCCTTGTGCTTTACAGTTCTCGACCCTTCTACACATATGCAAAGATATGTAAAGGACCTTGCACGGGATTCTAGCGGTGAAAAACTATCAAAAAGGTTGATAGAAAAGGGATTTGCAGTCTTTTTGGATTGAATTCTGTAACGTTCTCGGGGGAATGTCTCTTGTGGAAGTTTGAGCTATGTTAAATTTCTAAGGAATGGACTACGTACATAAACAGCCTTTCGCTTCATGTTTACCAAACAAGTTACAGATTCAAAAGCTTATCAGTGGTTCAACGAACGGCTGGAAGTTCAGGCACTCGCCGATGATATCTCCAGTAAGTACGTTCCACCCCACGTCAACATCTTTTACTGCCTTGGCGGTATTACTTTGACCTGCTTCTTGATTCAGTTTGCAACTGGCTTTGCAATGACTTTTTATTACAAGCCAACTGTGACTGAAGCATTCTCCTCTGTTCAGTACTTGATGACTGATGTCAACTTTGGTTGGCTCATCCGTTCCATCCACCGCTGGTCCGCCAGCATGATGGTCCTGATGATGATTCTTCATGTTTTCCGAGTTTATCTCACGGGTGGTTTCAAAAAGCCTCGTGAGCTGACTTGGATTACTGGTGTCGTCTTGGCAGTCATCACCGTCACCTTTGGGGTAACGGGTTACTCTCTGCCTTGGGATCAGGTCGGTTATTGGGCCGTCAAGATTGTGTCGGGTGTTCCGGGTGCTATCCCCGTTGTCGGTTCCACGATTGTTGAACTGATGCGCGGTGGTGAAGCCGTTGGTCAAGCAACATTGACCCGCTTCTACAGCCTGCATACCTTTGTTCTGCCTTGGGCGATCGCAGTCTTCATGCTGCTGCACTTCCTGATGATTCGGAAGCAAGGTATTTCTGGTCCCCTCTAAGGAAGTTTATATTCCTTAAGACTGTTGAGAGAGAACCTTTTCGTTGGTAATTTCCCCTTAAACTGTAAGTCTTGAAGTCGAGCAACGCACTATGGCAACCATCAAGAAACCGGATCTGAGTGATCCTAAGTTGAGAGAGAAGCTCAAGCAGGGAATGGGCCACAACTACTACGGCGAGCCCGCTTGGCCTAACGACCTTCTCTATATTTTCCCCGTTGTAATTTTGGGCAGCATTGCATGCTGTGTCGCGCTGGCAATTCTCGATCCCGCAATGGTCGGTGAGCCTGCGAATCCTTTTGCAACACCTTTGGAAATTCTGCCTGAGTGGTACCTATATCCCACCTTCCAGATTCTCCGTATCGTTCCCAATAAGCTTTTGGGGATTGCTGGCATGACAGCGATTCCTTTGGGTTTGATGCTGGTTCCTTTTGTCGAAAACGTCAACAAGTTCCAGAACCCTTTCCGTCGCCCTGTTGCGACAACTGTTTTCATGTTTGGTACGCTGGTCACTCTGTGGCTAGGTATTGGTGCAACTTTCCCAATCGATAAGTCTTTGACACTCGGTTTGTTCTAAGTTGACCTGTTGTGAATTGCAAGGTCGTCTGCTGTTAGTTACGCAGGCGGCCTTGTTTTTTTTATACGTTTGGTTTTAATAGACGTAGGAGCATCTGCTAGCTTGCAAAACAGAAAGCTGAGTAGAGTCATGCTAAGACGTGAACATCTAGTCATCGATAGTCGGTTAGAGGCTCTATTGACTGTACAGCAATGGTTTCAAACGCTGTACGATTCTTTAGAACCTGAGCTTAATTGGGTCGAAGAATACTGCGATCGCCTAAACATTGCCATAGCAGAAGGATTCACGAATGCCGTTCGCCATGCGCATGCAATGCTTCCTGCCGAAACGCCTGTTGTTATCAATGTCGTGCTTAAAGAGAGTCGCATTGATATTCATATTTGGGATCATGGTGACCCTTTTGATCCAGACAAGCTAGATGAGCCTGAACCCGGCAGCTTGCTTCAGGGCGGTGGGTACGGTTGGTTTCTCTTAAGGCGAGCAGCTGACCAAGTTGCGTACGAACGCCAGGATGATAGAAACCGTTTGACGATTACCCAGTATCGCTTTGCTAAGCAGTCCCAAAAAGCCGAAGTGTAGCCTTGTGGTCATCGCAGAAGGGCAATGGATACATTTTCTGTACGTCTGTGATGGAGGTCCCGTTCAGCAAAGGGAAGACATTTGCGCCTGTTCCGGCATGGATAGATGAACGTTGACGTCACAAGCTCACTGGTTATTGTCCATGGTGATGACCACTCTGGGGGTATTGTCGTTGGTAATCAAGCGCTGATTGAGCAGCCAGAGGCGATCGTAATGACACCCTACCAACGGCAAATTTTCTCCTGGAGATTTCCACAATCTGGATACTGTTAAGACCTAGATACTGCTAAGACAGCGTTCAAAACTCAAGTGCCGTTGTGTATTGATGCAACACGACTCTGTGCCTGCTGGCGAATGAGCTTCTGAACGCTAATCATTGCTCGGTTAAACTCAGGACCTTTGTAGAGAGGATTTTCGTTGTAGGACTGTTGCTCTTGTTCCAACATTAGAACGTCCTGTGCGACGAGTCCGTCCAACATCTTTTGAGCAGATCCGAATAGGCTATTTTTGATCCAGCGGCGGAAAGGAACAGGCAGTTTGTGCAGCCGATGGAATGCCTGTAGCGAGGTGAAGTGGACCAGATAGGCACGGGTGTGGGTTGGGCTAATGGGGCAAAAGAGACAACAAATCTTGAAGTCTTGGCCCAGGGTTGAAACCCAATGAGGATAGATGTAGCTCACCCGCAGTTCTTCAGGATGGAGCTTTCGCAGTGCTGGAAAAAAGAGCTGCGAAACTGACCAAATTTTGTCAATGCGGTAATAGCTCTGGGCGTCATAAAGAACATCGACCCGCTGGTCGGTCATCTCTAGATTGGCAAGCACTGGGTCTGCCCAAGCCTGATAGTCATCATGCAAGCGCCCATGATACATATCCATCAGGTTTTCAATTAAGAAAGAGTAGTGCGCTTCGACGTCGATGATGGAAACCGTTGCGATGTAGTTGAGGTGATCCCATTCAGGTAATCCTAGGGGCTTAATGTCCGCAGCAATGAGCTGATCGCGATCGCCCGGATAAAGCCAAATAAACCCATCGAGTTCCTGCACTGGAAACTGTCGAATGGTGCAGCCTGGCAATTTTTGATTGTCTGCCAGGTAAGGAATCTCTGTGCATTTGCCAGCAGCATTAAAACGCCAGCCGTGATAGACGCATTCTAGTTCACCATCAACGACTTCGCCTTGGCTCAACTTGACCTGGCGATGGGGGCAGCGGTCTTCCAACGCCTGGATGTGCCCATTGGTATCTCGGAATAGAACGATCGCCTCACCCCAAAGCATGACCCCGAGCGGTTTATCCGTGACCTCATCGGCACGAGCCACAACATACCAGTGGTTAGAGTTAATTCCCAGCGATCGCACATCCTTACTTACTGCCGAATCCACTGGGGTGTCTGGCGTAGGTGTAGGGGGAATCGCAACCATGTTGAGTATCACCGCGTTGAACAACAGTCACTATTTACCGATATTACCGCTTAGGCTTTTGTTGCAGAGGCTGCCATTAAATTTTCAGGATGCCTTCAGGATTGACCGATAAAATTGGGCGTCGTTGTGCGCCCTCCTTCTGCAACACAGCATTAGCTGCCAGCAAGCCGCTACTGACCGCTCGCTCCATCAGTCCGCAAGGAAATGGCATTTTGACCCAGTCTCCTGCGAATAACAGGTTTGTAGCCTTAGTGGTGGTCTCAGGACGAGCTGCAAAGCTGCCGGGTGGGAAACCAGCAAAGTTCTTCTGATTCACTAACTGCTTATGCAACAGGGTAGCCTCTTGCAAAGAGGGCACAATTTCAAACAGTTCCGACTGAAACGTTTCTAATAATGCCTGCTGGGTCGGAAATTCTTTCTCTTTATAGCAATAAGCATGAAGCTCGACGACGCTGCCTCCAGTGCGTTCGGCCCACTCAATGTAGTCCTCTTGAATACGGTGATAGAGCGTGATGCTGTCCGTGAGTCGATAGCCTGACAGCGATGTAAACCAGCTATGTTCCCAATCAAAGTCGCGGTCAAACCAGAACCGTCCTACGGCAAACGGATCGGCAACTTGAAGCTGATCAACCTGAGCCACAACAACCGGTTCAACCTGCCCCTTGGAGAGGGCTATGAGGTGCTTGATACCAGGAATATCAGCCGCGAGGACGTAATAATCGGCTTCTAGAGTTTCTGCGATCGCCGCTGCCCCTGAAGTAGTCATCGCCACGAGCTGAACCTGATCGTCAGCCCGCGCCAGGACTTTATAGCGTGTCAGATTATCTTGAGCTGGTCCAGCCAGAACCTCACCGCCTTCGCCATAAAGTGCACCGTGGCAGGGACATGCATAGCCATCACCGGATGCACTAACCTGCACTGTCTTTTGCACTGTGCAGCCCTGATGAGTACAGGTCAACGACAGGGCTTCTTGGGTACCTGGTTTGTGGCTGAAGACGCGATCGCCCGCTCCAAAATACTCCATATCGTCATTGCTGAGGAGAGGATTTCGCCCTACCCAAAAAGGTGCTGAATCCGTTGAAACGGCTCCCTTCTGATAAGTAACGCTACTAATTTGTCCATCCTGCCAATCGAGACCACTCACTGTTGCTTGGGTGATTACCTGTCCGCCCTGATTTTGAATAGCGGCAACAATGGGATCAACTAGGCTGCGTCCCATATCCTGACATGTGCCGTTGAACGCTAGTCCCTCTGGATTACCGAAAAAGTAGAAGTGGAAAAACTGCATCAGTTCCCCAGCACTCATGAGATCTGGCGCATTGAGGCTGGACTTCGCGAAGGGAAGAAAATATAGATCGTAGAGTCCTTGAGGAAAATCTTCTTTAACCCATTCAGCGACCGAAAGCTGATCTAGGCGATTAAAACTTTGAGGTGCTCGAAACCCAGTAATTTCTCGAAACACTTCTAAGTGCTTAAGCTTAGCTAAATTAATGCCCCACTTCAAACGATTGGGAGAATTAATTGCCAGGTCAACGACATTCCAAGGAAAAGCAGAGTGACTGGGGCGAAATACCTCTGGCTTGTAGTCATTTTTGTAGACAACAGAATAGTAGTCTAGTGACTTAAAATTCTCGCGGATGTTGAGCTCTTCAACCAAACCGAAAAGATTGTAGTACTGCGGGAAGAATCCATGAAAGCCATGTTCCATCATGAACCGGTCTTCCCCAACCTGAATCGGCCAGCTAGCAATCTTGCCGCCGAGCTGAGGCGATCGCTCCAGCAACGTAACCTGCACTCCTCGCTGGCTCAGCTCATAAGCAGCGGCTAAACCGGCTAAACCACCTCCCACAACGACCGCTTTGAGGTCACGCTGAGGCTGTCGGGGCAACGTTAGCGTGTCTTGAGAATGAATAGTGGGCTGCGGCTTACTCAGGCGGGAATATCCTACCCCAGCAGCAAGAGTACCAAATCCAAACAGTTTGAGAACGCTACGACGAGAAAGAGCTTGCAGAGATGAAAGTTCCGGGAGTTGGGACATGTATCCGCAGTTCAAAAGGACATTACGTGTATTGAACTGAGAGGCAACACCTCTCGCAGCTCAGGCCACCGCCATCCAGACATTTCAGCAACGCCAAAAAAACAGGCTAGCTTGATGCCTGTTGGATTCTTTAAATACACGATGTAAATCGTAACAACACTTTTGCCGATTTTAATAGTAGATGACGGGATATAGCGCTTTATAGTTCATAATCCTTCCTTATAGACAGCAATCTCGATTTCTCAAACGCTCTCATATTGAAGGATGGAAAATGTTTCCGTTCAAAGTTTATTCTTTCCTTAAAGCTTATGAGTTCTCTAAAGTTGGAGTTGCCGGGCTGTGATGTAGAGGATAGTAGGATAAATACTCCTAAGCTCTTTATTCACTATGCCTGCGACTACCATCACACACCATTTTCAAAAAGTGCTGGATATTGCTACCCGAGGTAAGTCGCTACAGCGGTTTACGTCTCAGGTTCAGAACGTTGTGAGTGAATCGGGAATCACCACAGGACTTTGCACCGTTTTCATTCGTCATACCTCTGCCAGTCTCATCATTCAGGAGAATGCTGATCCGGATGTCTTGGTGGATTTGGAAACTTTTTTATCAAAACTGGTACCGGATGGTATGCACTACGTCCATAACATGGAAGGCCCAGACGATATGCCCGCTCATATCCGCTCTGTGCTGACGAGCACCTCCGAAACCATTCCCGTTGTGAATGGACGGTTAGCGCTGGGTACTTGGCAAGGTATTTACCTATGGGAGCACCGATCGCGGGGTCACAATCGCGAAGTGGTTGTTCACGTGATTGGTGGCTAGAGACATGATCGATACCTTAGGGCCATCTACCATCCCTACCCCGCCCGCCAATTTTCGGTCTGGGTTTGTCGGCATTGTCGGGCGACCTAATGTCGGTAAATCGACCTTGATGAACTATCTGATTGGGCAAAAGATAGCCATCACCTCACCGGTGGCGCAAACGACTCGCAATCGGCTACGTGGCATTCTGACGACTGAGACAGCTCAAATCATCTTTGTGGATACCCCAGGCATTCATAAACCCCACCACGAACTTGGCAAAGTCTTGGTTCACAACGCTCGCATGGCGATCGCCTCTGTTGATCTCGTGCTCTTTGTGGTGGATGGTTCCGTGCCTGCTGGTCGTGGGGATCAGTTCATTGCCGATTTACTAGCTCAGCAGCAAACCCCGGTCTATCTCGGTATGAACAAAATTGATCTGCGATCGCCCGACACAGCTGACGAAGTTGCCAACAGCTATCGAGCGATGGCGGAACAACAGAATTGGCCCCTGCTTGAATTCTCCGCTATCACGGGAGATCAAGTGACTAGCCTGCAAGACCACCTGATCCAAGGGCTTGAACCGGGTCCCTATTACTACCCTCCTGATTTGATTACCGATCAGCCTGAACGGTTCATCATGGGCGAACTGATCCGAGAACAAATTCTCTATCACACCCGTGAGGAAGTTCCCCATTCGGTTGCGATCGCCATTGATCGGGTTGAGGAAGATGACGCCATTACCCGCATTCTGGCTACAGTCCATGTTGAGCGAGACTCTCAGAAAGGCATCCTCATCGGTAAAAAAGGCAGCATGATGAAAACCATCGGCACTGCTGCTCGTGAGCAAATGCAGAAACTCATCACCGGCAAGGTGTACCTAGAGCTGTTCGTCAGGGTGCAACCCAAATGGCGGCAGTCGCGCACACGATTAGCAGAGTTGGGCTATCAGCGAGAAGACTGAGAAAGGTTGGGAGGGACAGGGTGCGTTAAGCTCCAGATGCTGTTGGGGACACAAGTCTAGATGGCTAAAGTTATATATCGGCATGCTTTGAATCAAGCGCACCCCATTCCCTACGCTATCCCCCATTTCCCTAAGACACTGAGAGGGACTTCACCAAGCTTCACAGGGCTTATATTGAAAGGCGTACTATAAACGCGATCGCCCATGTTCATGCCAACTCCTGATGATCTGGATCGGATCTTTCAAGTTTCAAATTTGTTTGTACTGCCCTTTTGGGCGCTGATGATAGTGCTTCCAAACTGGTCGCTGACTCAGCGCGTTATGCAGTCTTACATTCCATTTGCGGCGCTAGCAAGTTTGTACGTGTATCTATTTGCCACGCTAGATGGCAGCATTCTCGAAGCTTTTTCTGATCCTCAGCTGGAGCTGAGCAGCTTGGCCGGAATGTTTGCTAATTCCCAAGTGATGGCAACCGGATGGACCCACTTTCTGGTGATGGATTTATTTGTAGGGCGGTGGATTTATCAGCAGGGACAAGAGAAAGGCATTTTTACTCGACATTCATTAGCTTTCTGTCTCTTTGCAGGACCTTTGGGTCTTTTGAGCCACTTTTTGACAGACGCGATCGCTCAACGCTTCTTCCAATCGACCAGTGACAGCACATCCTCAGAACCCTCCGCTGTATAAAGTCTGATTGACAGGTACCCCCAATCCAAGGCTTAATAGACGACATTTAGGTTCTCTGAGTCCTGGGGTTACTCTATGATGTCCTCTGGTTTGTCTCGTTTGTTGCAGATTCGTCACGCCTTGGCTCGACGACAGTGGCGCTCGCTGTTCCGATTTGGCACGCTGTTGGGTCTATGCTTTGCTTTCATCGTGGCTTGCACGAGTAGTCCGACTTCTGAGACAGAAGGGACAGCAGAGACAGCGAGTGAGGCCGGGAGCGATCGCATCTCTATGGGCACAACGTTAACGGCGCGAACTCTGGATCCTGCTGATGCCTATGAGATATTTCCCGGTATCCTCTTACATAATTTGGGCGACCAGCTCTACGCCTATGAACCCGGCACGACGGAGTTGATTCCTCAGTTGGCGGCTGAAATGCCCACCGTCAGCGAAGATAATTTGACGTATACGATTCCCCTACGTGAGGATGTCGTTTTCCATGATGGCACCCCGTTCAATGCAGAAGTGATGGCCTTTTCCCTAGAGCGCTTCATGCAAAACGGTGGACGTCCTGCCTTCCTGCTGGCAGATCGTATTGCCTCTGTCGAAGCGACAGGCGAATATGAACTGACTGTCACACTCAATTCTCCTTTTGCGGCTTTTACTGCGCTGATGACGTTTTGGGGAGTCACCCCGGTCCCACCAGACGTTTACGAAATTGCTGAGGGCAGCTTTATTCCGGATAACTTTATTGGTACTGGGCCTTACAAGCTGGCTGAGTTCAACAGCGACTCCATCAAATTAGACGTCAATGAGGACTATTGGGGTGAAAAGCCTGCCAATGGTGGTATTGATATCCAGATCTTCACGAGTCCGGCCAACCTCTACAACACCTTCACGACCAATGGTGTGGATGTCGCTTATCAAACGCTGGATCCTGATCAGATCGCAGCTTTGGAGCGAGAAGCTGATACTGGTAACTGGCAGGTTATTGAAGCGGGGACAACCGTGGTCAACTATATGAGCCTGAACCAGAAGATTGAGCCGTTGAATGATGTGCGGGTGCGACAGGCGATCGCCGCGATGATTGATCGTGAACTGGTCAACGAGCGTGTTTTTCAAGGGCAAGCAGAACCCCTTTACAGCCTGATTCCCACCAGCTTTGATGTCTACGAACCAGTGCTTCAGCAAGCTTATGGCGATGGGAATTTTGAACAAGCCGAGAGCCTGCTGAGAGAAGCCGGATTTTCGGAAGACAACCCCTTTAACTTTGAAATCTGGTACCCCTCCGCATCAACGACTCGCAGTATTGTTGCCAACACCCTTAAAGAATCTTTCGAATCCGGATTACCAGGACTGGTCACCGTCACGGTACAAACGGCTGAGAGTGCAACTCTTTGGGGCAACGTGGATAAGGGCGTTTATCCCTCCGTGCTAGCGAACTGGTATCCCGACTACTACGATGTTGATACGTTTGTACAGCCCTTCTTGAGCTGCGAAGTAGGTTCAGAAGCAACACTGTGTGAACAAGGGGCAAGTCAAGGAAACGGCTCTTTTTACTACAGCGATCGAGCAAATGAACTTGTTGCGGCGCAGCAGTCGGAGCAGGATCCCGAAGCTCGTAAACAGATATTCAAGGATTTGCAAACCCTGCTAAAAGAGGATGTACCTTACATTCCTCTCTGGCAGAATAAAGATTACGTGTTTGCCCACGAGGGTATTTCGGGAGTTGCTGTTCAACCAACCCAACAATTTTTGATGTGGCAGATCAGCAAAGAAGGCTAGCGTGGTTTCTAGGATGGTTGTCCTAAAGCGTTGGCTTTCAGGTGATGATGTAAATTCTGTAGAAACAGGTCACTCAGGCAACCCAGACAATACAATCAAGGCAGACATCTAGACTGTCTACATACTTTTCTATGACCGCTGCTTTGAACAAGAACGATAAAGCTACTCAAATCCTTGACGGTGCGTTACAAGAATTTTTGGCGCGAGGCTATGCCGGCACCAGCATGGATCGGGTTGCGGCTACGGCAGGTGTATCAAAGCCTACGGTCTATAACCACTTTCAAGACAAGGAAGGGCTTTTTCGGGCACTAGTTCAAAAAATTGCCCGAGAGCGCTTTCAGTTGAAGTTTACGCCCGAGTCTTTCGGTACGTCTGCAGAGGAGTCTTTGCCTCGTTTGTTGGCTTTAATGGTAGACACGATCGCTGATGATGATGACTATCAAGACTTTGTGCGGCTTGTGATTGGTGAGTCGGGTCGATTTCCAGAGTTGGCGAGAACGTTTATTACTTACCTCAGCAAGCCGGGTCTAGAACTCATGCAGTGCTATTTGAAAGAGC
Source organism: Oscillatoria sp. CS-180 (assembly GCF_028330965.1). Taxonomy (GTDB): domain Bacteria; phylum Cyanobacteriota; class Cyanobacteriia; order Phormidesmidales; family Phormidesmidaceae; genus Halomicronema. The sequence goes on from NZ_JAQMUB010000101.1 coordinate 61,106, forward strand.
ATCCTGAGTTTGGTTTTGCGGATTCTCAAGCGATCGCTCAAATTATTCTGGGATCTGCTGTCTATATGTGTTTGACGCAGCATATTCTTCACGGTCGCGACATCATGCCACTCAGCAAAGAGCGCTATATCGAGACGATTGTGACTTTGATGCTGAAGTCCATTCATCCCCCCCGTGATCAGAAAGACGAGTGTCGCTAAGAATAGGCTGCGAGGGTGAAGTGTGGTTCTGAGCGTTTCGCAAAGTTGGAGGTCAGGATTCGCGATCGCCTCTCTTACAATTAAAGTAACCCTCTTGTCAGGCCATACTGTTCTATGAGCCGTTTTTCCAAGCCTCTCGTTTCGTCCAACGCTGCTGCTTCTGTATCGTCGCACCGAAATACGCTGCCGACGATGTATGATTTGCCCAGCGAATTTCCTGGGGAACCTGGCTTGCCTGATGAGTTTCACGACCTACAGCCGCAGTTACTCAGTCGCACGTTGTCCTTGGCGAACTACTCTCGGGACAACTGGTTCACAGGCACGGACTTGAACGTCTATTACGACGAAGCGCATACGCTTTGGCACAAGCGACCTGATTGGTTTTTGGCGGTTGACGTTCCGCGTCTTTACGACGGGAACTTAAGACTGAGCTATGTGGTGTGGCAAGAGCAGCAGACCCCGAGGGTGGTGGTGGAGTTTCTCTCCCCCCGAACAGAACAGGACGATCTAGGACGGTTTTATGAAGAGCGTGACCAGGTGAAACCGCCGAGCAGTTTTCCGATAGGCCCTGAGGTCCCTGAGGTGCAAGACCAACCACCGAGCACAGTAGACGTTTACGAGCAGTATCTGCGCGTGCCGCACTACATTGTCTACAGCCGCTATACTCAGCGACTCCGGTACTTCAAGCTGACTGAGGGTGCTTATCAAGAGCAGGCGTTGGCAGCGACCAATCCTCGCATCTGGTTAGAAGATTTGTCGATTGGTCTAGGTGTCTGGCAGGGAGAGTTTGCAGGGGTGCCCGGAGAGTGGCTGCGGTGGTGTGATGCTGTAGGGGACTGGTTGCTGACGGACACCGAAGCTGAGCGCATCGCCAAAGAACAGGCCCAACAGCAGGCTGAACTGGAAGGACAGCGTGCCAGGGCTGAACAGCAAGCTAAAGAACAGGCTCAACGGCGGGCAGATCAGTTGGCTGCAAGGCTGCGATCGCTCGGCATCGATCCGGATGCTTGACCCCCATCGGGCTGTCTTGATCGGTCTTTTGCTATTCTCCTACCGTTCGCCATGGGTCTGATCTATGAACACGCCGCCGCCTTTTCAAAATCCTGAACTCTTTCAGCAGGCCATGACCCATAAGTCCTATGCAAAGGAATACCCTAATGCGGGCAGCGACAATGAACGTCTGGAATTTTTAGGCGATGCCATACTGACTTTCCTCTGTGGCGAATTCTTGTTTGCCCGATATCCTGAAAAATCAGAAGGTGAATTAACTCCGCTCCGGGCTTCCTTAGTAGATGCGACACAGCTGGGTAAGTTTGCTCAACAGCTTTGTCTGCAAAAAGATTTGCGATTAGGTAGAGGGGTGGAAGGCAGCGGTGGGCGTCAGAACGCGCGCCTTCTGAGTAGTGCCTTTGAAGCGATGGTTGGTGCTTACTTTTTAGATCAGCGATCGCGCATAGACCCTGTCAGAAAGGTCGTGTTTCCTTTATTTGAATCCGTGGTTGAATTGCTCGCTGATCCAACGCATAACATTAACGAAAAAAGTGCCTTACAGGAATGGGCTTTAGCCCAGGTGTTGCCCATTCCAACCTATATCATCGTGACTGAAGCAGGCCCTGATCACGCTAAAGAATTCACTGCCGAAGTTTGGATCGATACGACAATGTATGGGCAGGGCAAAGGGCGACGCAAACAGGATGCTGAAAAAGCCGCAGCCCGGGATGCTCTACGCCGGCTGGGTTTGCTGTAGGAATGCGGTAATATAGCGATCCTATTTGAGTTTTGAATCAGGTTTTCTTTGGGAATCTGATTCAAAAAGCCTTTTCATTCCCGAAAATTATCTGGCTAAGTGTCCCCAATATAGCCCTATGTAGCTTGGTCAAGTACATCTCAGTGTTTTCAGGAAGCAGGGAATAGGATTGATGCCAGTGCGTGCCGCTATGAATGGCTAAAGCTGTCTCATAGCTGCCGCCAAATTTCAGGAAGCCATGCAGCAGGCACCTGACTTAATGAGCGCTGCTGTGCTTCAATTCCTAAATAACGAGCTTGTAGGTGTAGATTTCTCACTAATGCTTGGAAAGCCGTTTCCATCGTCACGGCTTCTGTCGCCTGCCAGCCCACTAGTGCTCTGATGTAGTGGAGAGTGGCATTGGTGAGCAAAGGCTCTTGAGCAACTGCATTAGGAGCCAGGGCGATCGCCAGTTGATCATACACAACGCCTACACTATGGTGAGTTGCCCACAAATCGAAGCTGAGATGTCCAGACCGTTCGCGATCTGCTGCGAGGATAGCTGCATCATAAGCTGCGATCGCCTGTTGCCAAGCCGCCTGCTGCTCAGTAGACCGCTCTTCACAATGACCCCCTAAATCCCAATAGGCTGTACCGAGATTGTTATGCGTGGCGGCACATCCCCCTGGGTCAGTGTCTAGGGTGCGATACGCCAAAGCGGTACGATAAGCCTGAATGGCCTGTTCTAGAAGGAAAACGGGGCGCTCATGACGGGAGAGGCTCCAGAGTGCAATCCCCAAATTGTTTTGTAGCTGAGCGTAGGTCTGCGGCGACTGTTGTGGATGGGAGTGTCGAAGCGCTTCCTGATAGGCTGCGATCGCCCGATGTAAATGATTGGCTTCCTGAGTATGCTGCGCCAAGCTCCAATAGGCTGTTCCAAGATGAGTCTGTAAGGTCGCGTATTCGTCTGGGACAGCTTCTACAGGGGCATATTGCAGGGCGCGATGGAATGCACGAACGGCTTTTCCTAGATAAAGCACCGGGTCCTGATGACCGGCTAATAGGCTGTACACGCTACCTGAGTTGCTGTGGATACGATTCAAGACCCCTGCGTCAGTGCCTGGATGAATAGGAGAAATCGCGGCCTCATACAGTTCGCTACTTTGCAACAGTCGCTGCAGATAGCTTTCAATATCCCTAGCTTGCTGTGCCCAAAGCCAATAAAGGCTCCCCAGGTCGTTGAGTACCTCGGTGCGCTGCGGCGTAGTGGGTCGATGGGGTTGTAGTTGCTCGTATTGCTGGATGGCCGCTTCCAAGGTAGCTGGGCTGTGGTCTCCCGCCTGCACGCGATCGCGCAGTTCATAGGCGATCGCCCAATCGTCCTGATCCGTCACTTGAATCTGTCGGTAAGCCACCTCCGAAGGGATGTCCTGGGGAGGCGGGATAACCTCGATGTCAATCGGCTCTTCACCAAACTCCTCAACGGCAGCAGCGGCAGCAGGAATGGTGATATTCGTCGTTGAGCCAGAGTCCGTAGCGCCATCACTGGATGAGGGCGAGTGGGGTGAAGTTCCGGTGGCTTCAAATTCCGTCAAGTCTGCTTGCAATCGCTGCCACAAATCATCAGACATGACCGGAAGCGTATCGCCTGTGTCAGACTGTGGAGGTGTATCGGCAGTTTCTAGTTCTCCTTCCCCTGGAATCGCAGGCACCGCAGTTCCTCTGGGGGCCGTTGCCAAATCGGTGTGATGTTCAGTGGAGGGGGGTGGCGGTGCCTCGGGGGCAGGTTTACCCAAGAACTGCCAACGCCGAACGGGAGAAAACGCCGCTTGGTAGGACTGCTCATCCCCAATTGCTGAAATAGGCGTGGGTTCTCCCATGAACTCAAAAACGTTTTGGCATAGTTCCGGCACCTCTCGCCGAATCTGCTTCAGCCAAGGCCGTGATATCCAGACGAGTAAACTGCATCCCAACTGCTTCCACAGGGGAAGTAAATGGTGAAGGGAACGAAGAAATTGGTATTGAGCGTCTGATCCCTGGTAGGTCAGCCGCTCAATGCCTAGAATCTGTAACAGCGGTGACCCAGTGGACGCTGCCTGATGGGCCCAATCGCGAATTTGCCGAACTAGGTCGGGGTTTTTGACATCCAGGATGAGTTGGGTTGAGGCGATCGCAGTTTCCCCTTGTAGACTCTCTTCCAATGTGGCTGCAAGCTGTCGCTGCAGGGGCAAGTCGTCACAGGTGGCCAGCCAAATTTGATGCGGCGGAATAGCCTGAACCGCATCCTGGAGCTGTCGATAGGTCTCTTGATTGTGTCCAGGCAGAATTTGCGAATTGATAGGAAGCACAGGTGCAGCGATGACCACAGCGATCTCGATTGGTAGAACTCTATCTTAATTCTCCTGATCCCCTATTGCTTTCAGGACAGAACTGTGGCGATTTCGCGATCGCCTCAAAGTTCTGCAACAGCATGTTTCATCTATCATGTTTCGTCGCGCTGGCGTTGGCGAAAACGAATCTCCTGCCAGGTGCTGCCAACACCTTTGACAATGCCTCGTCCCACCAGACCAATACCGCGCCCAATCACCTCTGTCAGCACAAACACAACGCTGCTGCCGACTAGGGAAATCGTGGAACGGAGACGTGGCGCGATCGCGTCTCGGGCTTCTAATGCCAATGTCACTGCATATTGGACGCCTGACAGGGAGGCCAATTCCTCTTGCCGAGGGGCATAAATGGTATGGGTACGAATGCCTTCGGGGGTTAGCGCAAAGAGACGATAGTTACTCTCAAACATGGCTTTGGGTTCATTCACTAAAGTATCCATGCGATAGCGCCAAGAGAGATCATTGCGAAAGCGAGTAATATCGCGAGTGGAGATGATACGACGCTGGTAGAGGCTTCGTTTCAAGGCTTCCACATCGGGGTATCGATTCAAGACAGGCTGTATGACTGCGCAGGCAATTTGAATCAGTAGATTTTCCAGCAAAAACTGACTGCGCCTAAGCGCTTCTGGTGTCGTAGCGAGATAGGATGCTCCTTCAATTTCTAAAGGGGACTGAAACAGCAAATGTGACAGCAGGCTGGGTACTTCGGGAATACCTAACAAAATTTCTGCCTGAACGGTTGCAGCATCCTGCTGTAAGACTGCTGCCATAGGCCGCTCTAGCCCGTCCACAGGTGGCGTGTAGTACCGTCCAAAGAAATCGACGATGACGGCTTCCCATAGATCATGCAAAAAAATGGGTGTTTTGGTGTCCAACTGTCCGGGTAAAACGGCTGCCTGTTGCAGATCATCGAGTAATGTCTCGAAAGTACTTAAGACGGTGTAGAGCAGCTCACGGGATTTGTCAGACCGTAGAATGTCAATTTCTAATGGGATGCTACTGCGATTGTCTAAGGGAAACTGGAGCTTGCGAAAGACTGCTTCACAGACTCGCGATCGCACATCTCCGACGGGAACGGGCATGGGGGTTCTGAGACGGGCGATCGCTCCTCCGGCAGTGCGAGTTGCGGTAGCCGGTAATTCTGCTGCGGTGCGGGCAGATATACTCTCAGGTGCCGTTAGGGCGCTGGTGGCCGTGATGAATTCGTCATCGGATTGAGGTATCTTCTGTCCCTCTTGGGGAAGTGGCAAGATCTGTTGAATCAACCAGCGGGCAGCCCGCAACTCTCGATATTTACCTGCCAGCACTAGCCGATACCAATAGGGCAATCGACGACGGGAAGCAAGCTGTTCAATAGCTGCCATTTCCTCATCGATTTGTTCTAAAGAGGTGCGATACAGGTAAGCGACCGGGCCTTCGGTCCGTTCCGGTAGCGCAATATCCTCAGTGCTGCCGACCCTGCTCGGTGGTGAACTCACAGCTGTCTGCTGAATGAGACGAGCTAGGTCACGGACAGACAGACCTCTTAGGCCAAAACGGTCAGCCCCCATCTGTTTGGCCGCTTCCCGTAGGACCGGATCACCCTGGATGCTCAGGACCAGCACCGCTAAGTTGGGAAATTGTTGTTTGATGGTCGCGCACAGCTGTAATCCAGGCATCTGGTTAGGATCGCCTTGCCCTAATCCCAAGTCCAAGATGACGACATCAACGGTTGGCGCTACCTCTGAAGTGCCTGCATCGGTTGCACTTGCGGTTGCTGCTGACTGCAAATCAGTGAGCTGAGTCAGCGCTGCTTCACTGCTAGATGCTTCTCCAATAACGTTGAACTCCTGGCGCTGCTCTAGCCAAATGCGGAGCCCTAAGCGAAAGACAGGATCTTCATCCACTAAAAACAAGTTCAGAGTAGATGCCATTGTCATTATTCACTCGGGAAATTATCGGAGGTAGGAGGGGGCGGTTGGTTTATGGGTTCAGAACTGGGAGGAGCTGTATCGTCTGGGGGCGGTGAATCAGTTTCTGGCTGTCGAACGGCTTCTTGCTGTCGAGCGGCCTCGGCCTCCTGTGCCCAAATGTAGGCTCTCTCGGCTTCCCAAAGACCAATGGCATTGCGAGCCTCGTTATACAATGCCCGACCTGGCGCAATTTGAGCAGCCACATTGATTGCCGCCGTCAGTGATCCCTCATAGGCCAGCGATTTGGCTTCTTCCAAAATCGGGCTGTCCTCTTCGACCTGAATGGTGTGAGTCCAGTCTTGAATCATGGCTTGGGCTTGCTCATAGAGCGCCCGATCATCCTGAATTTGCTGCGCCACGGTCACAGCTTCCCTGAGTTTGTCGTCTGCGGCAAGTTGATTCGCCTCATTTAGGATGGGTTGATCTTGAATGACTTCAATTTGGTTGAGCCAATCCGCGATCGCCGTTTGTGCCTCAATTCTCAGAGCGCGTCCCAACGCCACATTCCGTGCTTCGGCAATGGCAGCTTGTAAGGCTGGAATGGTGCTCTTGCGAGCCAGGGCATTCGCCCGAGCTAAGAAGGGACGATCTTCAATGCGCTCGACTTCGTTTTCCCAGTGAGCAATCAGCGTTTGAGCCTGTAGTCGACGCGGGCGTTCTAAATCGACTGACCACGCAAGCTGAGTAGCATAGTCATAAGCCCAACCCTGTCGCAGACTTGCAACTCCTGAAGCGAACTGTAGCGTACGTAAATCTTCTAAGTCGGCTTTCCAGCCTTGCATCGACTGTTGAGCGGCCCCATAAAAAGTGCTCTCGACCGGAATCTTTTCTGCTGCCCGAATGGCTTCCATCAGCTTGAATAGCTGTAGATAGCTGGGTTGATCCTGCTGGGCTTCAGTGGCTAAACGATTGGCGTGGCTGAACTTAATCAAATCTTGTGCTTCGGGAGCCAAGTTGGGATCGGGGGGGACTTTTTGGACTGCGGCGATCGCCCCTTCAACATCCCCCAACTCCCACCGTTGAAAGCTGTAGAGCAAAAGATTTTGGCTCCAACGATCAATATCGTCCTGGGCATCGTTCCACGCTCGGCTAGTCAGGTTGACTCGCTGGGCAATTACTAAAGCCTGACCAATGTTGTCCGGATCGCCCGTGTTTGCCAGCCCCCGTGCCTGTTCAATTTGTGCCCAAGCTGTCGATTCTCGTTGTTTTGCCTGCTTCAGTGCATTGTGGCGATCGCTCAACCAATAGTCGCTTGATAGCAATTTGAGCTGCTGTAAACCCTCTTCAGCAACGCCCCAATCGCGGGCAGCGATCGCCTGCTCAACAGAGTTTTCAATTGCTTGTCCCTGCTTCCATTCCTGTTGCCAATTCCAAATGGCGGCTTGAGCTTGCTGTCGCAGGGGGGTGTCAAGCGGGATTTGTCCAGCCCAACCTACTGCTGTGGCCAAATCGCCCTCATGCATTTTCTCAGTCGCTTTTTTGAGCAATCGCTCTGAAGACTCTACGAGAACGGGGTAGGTTTCTACATGGAGAGGATGCGATTCAGCAAATCGAGTCGTGAGCTGAATCGCATGAATTAGCTTTTTAGCACTACCGGTCTGCATCGCCGTTTGGGCGCAAATAAGGCGATTGCTATCAGAACTGGAGACGGTAACATCTTCGCAATCAGGAAGCGGCGGAATACGGGTCAACCAAGTCATGGCCCAGATACCCATAACACCTGACCCGACCATCAGGCCGCTCCAAAACAGCGGCCAAAACCAACCCAGCGGCACCCGCACCTTAACGCGAGGTCGCTCTGATAGTGAAGAGGAGTTTGGCGTAGCAGATGATCGAGCCATAGACAGGTAGAAACGCGGATACCGTCTAGTATAGAGCTGGCGTACTAATTCAGGGCGGCTTAAGTGTAGCCTTAGCCCTCTAGGCTGGTGCACTCAATAGTATCCAGGTGCTTAGCCCATAACCCAATGGCTCGCCGTCTTGTCCTAACGGAACCGGCGATGGCTATAAACTCAGGCCGGAAAACTGAAACATTCCTTTTCCAGGTGTGGAAATTGAATGAATTGGATGAATTAAACGCTGCAATATCCTGTCAGGTCTGAAAATGTGCTGATATTGTAGAGTACTTTTCAAAATTACACAGGCTGTTGTGCAAAGTCTTCAACTTGTTGACAAGGCGTAAGTTTTCGAACCTATGAAACACCGTATTAGCAGGGCGATCGCTGGAATATTGATCGGCCAGTGTGGCCTATGGTTCCTTGTAGCAACCAGTGGATTAGCCGAAAACCCCAACGATTTACGTGAGTTCTTGATCTCAAGACGCTGTACGGGCTGCGATTTGCAAGGTTCTGTGCTGTCAGGCATGTCCCTCTCGGGTGCGTCCTTGGAAAGATCTAACCTGCAAGGGGCTGACCTCCAAGAAGTCGTTCTAATTGATGCCTTTTTGCAAGGCGTAGACCTGACTCAGGCCAATCTCGAAGATGCCTCTTTGGGTAGAGCAGACTTAACCGATGCCATTCTGCAAGATAGTCAATTAATGGGCGCTAGCTTAATTGGGGCCACATTCATTAGAGCCGATCTAAGCGGTGCTGATTTAAGCGAAGCGATCGCCCATGACGCGCTATTTACCGAAGCCAATTTAGTCGGAGCAACGCTCTCGGGAGTCGGCTTGGTGCAAGCCAATTTTGGTCGCGCTAATCTCAACCAGACCAACTTAGAAGCCGCTGATCTCGAAAGTGCTTATCTCATTCGTGCGAACTTCAGTAACGCCAATTTAATAGGAGCAGACCTTTCCAATGCTCGACTTGTCCGCGCCAACTTAGATGGTGCCAATCTTACGGATGCTGATTTATCCGACGCCAAAATCACTAGAGCTACCTTTGAATCAGCAATTTTCTGCCGAACAACAATGCCCGACGGTACTCAAAATAATCAAAATTGCCCATGACATTCTTCTGACCTGAGGGGATTTCCAGGACAGCATTGACCGCTGGTAGGGTGTCATTAACGCAGCGCAACGCCTACAGCCAAGGTTTGTGTTTTCAGGCATGTCCCTAATCGTTATTCCTGTATCTTTTGTCTGCGTCTTCGACCCAATTCTGCCTTAGCGTTGATGGCTTAGAACAATGAACCATTTCATTTTTTGGATGCTCGGATTTGGGACGCTGTGGGCAGGACTGAAGCTATTTGATGATGAGGTCCTGCTCATCGTGACTCTAATTGTTGGATCCGTGCTGGTGCTAGCAGGTCTGATCTCTGCGCCTGTCGGTCTACAAATTGGTATTGAAGTGGCACTGATCATTGCCGTATTCCACATTTGTATGGAATGCATTGAGCGGGGCGATCGCTCGTAATAACCCCCTTTTGAGATACCTAACTGCATCCGCTTTGATCCATCTGTCGATGTTGAACTTGGTAGGATAGCAGTACCTACATAGAGACGCATTGAGGGATTTCCATCATGGTTATGGTCAGTTCGACGATGTTGGAGCTGGGCACTGCTGCGCCAGATTTTTCGCTGCCTGAAGTCGTTTCAGGCAATACGATTTCACTGAGCACGTTTGATGGGAAATCAGCTCTGCTCATCATGTTTATCTGTGAGCACTGTCCTTTTGTGAAGCACGTTCAAGACGAGCTAGCCCAACTCGGCAAAGACTACGTTCCGAAGAATGTCGGCGTTCTGGCTATCAGTGCTAACAGTGTGCAAACCCATCCTCAAGATGGTCCTGAACAGCTCAAGGGTATGGCTCAAAAGCTGGGTTTCAACTTCCCCTACTGCTACGACGAAAGTCAAGACACTGCAAAAGCCTACACTGCCGCCTGTACGCCTGACTTTTTTGTTTTTGATGGCGATCGCAAGCTGGTTTATCGCGGTCAGCTTGACGACAGTCGTCCTGGTAACGATGTTCCTGTGACGGGTCAAGATCTCCGAGTAGCGCTGGATACAGTGCTGGCAGGCAAGTCGGTTGGCCCTGATCAAAAGCCCAGTATTGGCTGCAATATCAAATGGACGCCTGGCAACGAGCCTGAGTACTTTGGTGCCTAGCTACAAAAAATAGCTTGTAGGCGTAGGGATTGGCGTTTATGCGATCGCACCAATGTCCTGCTGCACGTCACCCGTTAAAGCTATGTGCCACGTTGGTACAAAATCCAATGAACTTGGGAGCACTGTGTCGCACGGCGGAGGTTTTTGGCCTTGAGCAGTTGGTTCTGCCGTCGCTGAAATGGGCAGAAGATCAAGAATTCCGTAAATTAGCGGTATCGGCCCATCAGTGGCAGCCCATGACAGAATGTTCGGTCGATCAGCTGTCGCACTGGATGTCGCAGCAGCAGCACCAAGGAATGTCGATTATTGCGTTGTGTCGTCATAACCAAGCGATACCGCTGCCTAAATTCTTGTTCCCAAAACGAAGCGTGCTGCTATTGGGACGAGAGCTGACCGGAATACCCGAAGCGCTGATCGCTCAATGCAATGCCGTTGTCGAAATTCCACAATATGGTCAGGTTGATTCTCTGAATGTTGCTGTGGCAGCAGCGATCGCGATCTACGCCTATCTCAGTCAGTACGGCGATATGGCAACAGAATGAGGACTGGAAAATGAACGGAAGAGTTGCTTTCTCCCATCTTTCTCAGCCAAACCTTAGACAAATCGACTCCTCCTCAGGGTTCTTTCAGGCGATCGCACAAGCATTTTCAAGAACGTCGGTGAGGATAGCTATGAACAGTTGAGTTCACCCTTTAAGGAAATATCCCCATGAAACGATTGGTTCTGGCTACCTTGACGACTGCTACTTTGGGCCTCGCACTTACAACGGGTGCCAATGCTCTCAAACCAGTTGAATTTTCTTCCCTAACCAACAACATCACCACCGAAAACGCGGTTCAGCTTGCTGGGGCAACGGGACAGTTTGTGACTGTTGATCAAGCCAAAGCAACAACAGGTACCGCTGACATCGTGACTGAAAACGGACAAAATTACATCGTCTTTTCTGATGCCTTTAGCACGGCGACAGGCCCCGATGTGCAAGTAGTTCTCTACAACGCTGATGAGGTTCCTGTCAGTATTGACGAAGCCGATTACACTGTCCTGGCTGACTTGCAGAGCTTTGAGGGCGGTCAGGAGTATCTGATCCCTAGCAATATTGATATTAATGATTATGAGGCCGTTGCTATTTGGTGCCGCGAGTTTAATGTCACCTTTGGATATGCACCGTTGTAGGGGGAACGCTTACTGACCTTTGACAGACAAGTCAGGGTAGAGCTTATGGTTCGCTGAGTCTCTACCCTGGTGACGTTATCCAGCTAATTTGGACTTCACAAGGGCTTGAACTTTAGCCCCATCTGCTTTTCCCTTCAGCTCTTTCATGGCCGGTCCCATCACCTTGCCCATATCTTTAGCTGAAGATGCGCCTGTTTTGGCAATGACATCATCAATCACAGCTTCAACTTCTGCATCGGAGAGCTGAGCCGGCAGATACTCCTCAATGATTACAAGTTCAGCCGCTTCTTTGTCCGCAAGATCTTCGCGGTTAGCGTCGGTGTATTGAGTCATGGCATCTTTGCGCTGCTTTGCCAGTCGAGTAAGGACTTCTAACTCCTGCGTTTCAGTCAGTCCGTCCTGACCTTTTCCACGAGCAGTACTTTCTTCCTCAAGGATGACTTTTTTGATGCTGCGAACCGTTTCCAGCCGAACTTTATCTTTGGCTTTCATCGCGGTTTTGATATCTTCACTGATGCGATCTTTGAGGCTCATGGTTTTGTCTATGTAACGACGTGCCATGACCTATCCTAGCGATCGCCGTTCCCCATCGTCTACAGTGCATTGATTCGGACGTGAGTAACCCCACTCCTGCGCTGTGATGGTCACGGTATATCGTATTGCTATGGTCTCTTTGATGCATAGCTTTTGCCGTTTTCTCCTCACGGAACTGACGACAGCTACAACGGACCGCGTCGCTAGATTGGTGTATTTTCTACCCATGGCATCTTCTCATCCGCTTCAGCGCCTACTGCACTACAGTCGCAAATATCGCCGTGATGTGTGGTTGGCCAGCCTTTGCTCTGTGCTCAATCGAGTTTTTGATTTAGCCCCCCCAGTACTGATTGGTCTGGCGGTTGATGTTGTCGTCCAGCAGGAAACCTCATGGATTGCCAGTTTGGGCGTGACCAGCATTCGAGGTCAGCTCCTGGTATTAACGGCGCTGACGATTGTCACTTGGGGCTTAGAGTCGGCTTTTCAATATACCTACGCAGTGTTATGGCGTAACTTGGCGCAAAGGATGCAGCGGGATCTGCGGGTGGACGCCTATTCTCACCTGCAAGATTTGGACTTGGCTTACTTTGAGGACCGCAGCAGCGGAGAGCTGATGTCTGTGTTGAATGATGACATTAATCAGCTAGAGCGTTTTTTAGACGTGGGGGCGACCGAAGTTTTGCAGGTCGCAACCAGCATTCTTTTGATTGGTGGTGCTTTCTGGATCCTCGCTCCGGCGGTGGCTTGGATGGCGGTCCTGCCAATGCCGTTTATCGTGTGGGGTGCGATCACGTTTCAAAAATTTCTAGCGCCCCGCTATGTGACGGTTCGTGAGCGGGTTGGGGTGCTCAATGGTCGCTTATCGAATAATTTGTCTGGGATCCTCACCATCAAAAGCTTTACTGCGGAGACCTATGAGACAGAACGAGTGCGAGAGGAAAGCGAAGCCTACCGTCTCAGCAATCGTCACGCGATCGCCCTCAGTGCCGCGTACATTCCGCTTATTCGCATTCTGATTTTAATTGGCTTCACGGCCACACTCATTGGAGGGGGTTTCATGGCTGTTGAAGGGCGACTGGCTGTAGGAACTTACAGCGTCTTGGTTTTCCTCACCCAGCGTCTGTTGTGGCCTCTAACCCGACTAGGCAACACCCTAGATCAATATCAGCGGGCGATGGCTTCCACCCATCGCGTGATGGACTTATTGGATACCCCCATTACACTACAGCCGGGTCAGCGTCGTCTCCCGGTCAGCAATGTTCGAGGCAAGGTTGCTTTTGAAGACGTCACATTTGCATACAGCAGTCATACGCCAGTTGTCGAACACCTGACGCTCAAAATTCCGCCCGGCAATACTGTCGCGGTTGTTGGGGCAACTGGGTCAGGTAAAAGCACGCTAGTGAAGCTGCTGCTTCGCCTCTATGAAGTCAACCAGGGGCGCATCACGCTGGATGGAATTGATGTGAGAGAGCTAGCATCGCAAGATCTGCGGCGGGCAATTGGGTTGGTGAGCCAAGATGTTTTTCTTTTCCACGGCACGGTTACTGACAACATCGCCTACGGCACCTTTACGGATGACGGTGCGGCAATTGAGCAGGCAGCGCGGATTGCGGAAGCCCATGATTTCATCGTTCAGCTGCCCCAGGGCTATGACACCATCGTTGGCGAGCGAGGACAAAAACTGTCGGGTGGACAGCGGCAACGGCTAGCGATCGCCCGCGCCATTCTTAAGGATCCGCCCATCCTAGTGCTGGATGAAGCGACTTCTGCGGTGGATAATGAAACTGAAGCTGCTATTCAGCGATCGCTAGAAAAAATTACGCAAAATCGCACGACAATCGCGATCGCCCATCGCCTCTCAACAATTCGTAACGCTGATCGCATCTACGTCATGGATCAAGGGCAGCTAGTGGAATGGGGCACTCACGAAGCCCTACTTGAGCGACAGGGAATCTACGCTGGACTATGGCGAGTACAAATGGGTCTGAAGTGAATACTTTTTTCAGAATTGGTGGACAAACCCTTGATTTTATTGGTACTCTTGTTCTGTTACCTATAAGCTGAGTCTAGGAAGGCGGCAATGGAAGCGCTTACTGATGCCCAACAAGAGCTTTATGATTGGCTCGTTGACTACATCCGGACGAATCAGCATTCCCCCTCAATTCGGCAAATGATGCGGGCAATGTCTTTAAAGTCACCAGCCCCCATTCAAAGTCGGCTTGACCATCTACGGCGGAAGGGCTATATCGAATGGACTGAGGGCCAAGCCAGAACCATTCGCATTTTGCAAGACACGCAAGGCGTTCCTATCTACGGTACAATCGCGGCTGGTTATGTCAATATTGCGTCTCAATCAGCGGCAGAGACAGAACATTTAAACTTTGCTGGATTGCCCATCAAATCGGGTGACTATGCGCTGCGGGTAACTGGAGACAGCATGATTGAAGCCATGATCAGCGATGGAGACATGGTGATTATGCGTCCTGTCCAAGACCCTCAAAAGATTCGCCAGGGCACGATCATTGCAGCTCGTGTGCCGGATGGAATGACGCTGAAGTATTTTCATCGCGATGACAATCTGATTAAGTTGACTCCTGCCAACCCTAACTATCCCGTTCAGGAATTTCCTGCCGAAGAGGTTCAAGTTCAGGGTAAGTTGATTGGAGTCTGGCGTGATTTTCTGGACTAAAGAATGTTGTGCTACTGCCTGGAGCCGGTTGCTGACCCCGTACAGAGTGCCTATAGATATTGGCAAATACTGGCGTCAGCAACGCTGTAGCGCTAACAGTCTTAAATTCTCTTGAATCCCAAGCTGCTGCATATTGCTTGAGTCCTGATCCCTCGCAACCGTTCCACTTCCTAACGGAATCTCAAGAAAGACACCCTAGAGTAATACACTATTCACGGGCTAAAGTGCGCTGAGTGTTCTCTATCGGGAGATGCCAGTGCGAGGTGAAAGGGAGTTTATGAAATCTCGTACCTTTTATTCAGCGATCGCGCTAGTCGCAGGTCTGCTTATTTTTGTCGGCATAGGCGGGTTTTGGGGATTAACGATGCAAAATCCTCGTGCTCTCTTATCTAAAGGTGGTCAAGAAATTCCCGAAGCAGCTCAGTTTGTGCCACGACAGGCTCCGGCGATGATTTCGCTGCTAGCCCGTCCTGATCGCCTTTGGCAGCTTAGGCAAGTATTGACTCCCTCCAACCGTCGCTTTGCTGCCCGTGAGGAATGGCAGTCTTTAGAGCAAGCCCTAGAGTCAGCAACAGGGTGGGATTATGATACGGATCTTCGTCCTTGGCTGGATGAAGAGGTAACGTTTGCTGTAACCACAACTGATTTAGACCGAGATGAGACGAATGGTTTGCAAGCAGGCTATCTCGCTGTTTTAAGCTGTCGAGATGTGGAGGCTGCACGTGAAGCCCTGCATGTTCTTTGGCAAAAGCGGGCTGCAACAGGCCGCAATTTAGTTTTTGAAACCGTTTCTAGTGTTCCGCTAATCTATGACCGGAAACCTACGGATGCCGTCTATCGGGGTGTTGAAGCGCTAAATCTGGAGAATCCTGCGCTTCAGTCTCTAGCGTCTGCAATCGTTGGCGATCGTGCTGTTCTATTAGCCAATGATCCGCAGGTTCTACGGCAGGCGATCACGACTTATCAGGCCCCTGACATTAGTTTGGCTAAGGCTTCAAACTATCGTGAATCGATTAAAACGCTGCCGTCTAAACGTATTGGCTGGCTCTATGCCAACGTTCCTAACCTACTGGCTTGGCTGGGATTGGAAGATGCTGGACAGTTCAATGGGGCTGTGACTGAGACTCCAAGGGCTAACTTTGTCTTTGTATCCCTCAGAGCTTTCTCATCAGGTTTGTTGGGAGACACGGCGATCGCTGCTGCTCCGGGCAAAACCTTTGAATTCAATCGTCCATCGACTCAGACGGCAACTTCAGCCCTAAGTCTTTTGCCTGAGGAAACCCTCTTTGCTACATCAGGAACGAACTTTTCTCAACTGCTAGAAGACATTGATGAGAATATTGGCGGCTATAGCATAACGCAGCGATCGCTCCAGGCTCTTTTATCGTCCTTCTCTTTACCGGGCGCAGCCCCTTCAGCTAGTCTGTTAGCTTCGCTTCAAGGAGAATATGCGCTGGGTACTTTGCCAGACAGGCCGACGACTTGGTTACTAGTCTCGAAATCTCAGGAAGAGATGCCCTTTGCATCGATTGATACCTTTGCCGAGGCGCAAGGAATTAATGTGAACCATGTGCAGCTGGACAACCAAGACCTGACGACCTGGACACGCTTTTCCATATCACGCACTAGTCCTCAAAGTCCAATGCAGTTGATGACGCAATTAGTGGGTGTGCACACAACTATCGATGGCTATGAAGTCCTGTCAACATCGCTTTCAGGTCTTCAGCAAATTTTGCAAAGTCTTGATGGAGATGCGCTCTCTGATCAACCAGCGTTTACCGGTTTAATTGAGGAGTTAGGTCCGTCCAAGGGCGCGTTTACTTATATCAACTGGCCTGATTTAGCGCCCTCTTTGCTGAAGCAATTTGCTTGGCTACGGGCAATTGAGCAAGCAGGGCAACCCTTGACGTCTCATTTAGGGCCAATCGTTTTTCAGGCAAACGGCAGCAGTCAATCTTTGCAGGAAGGGAGTATTGCTATTAAGCTTCTGGAAAATTCATAAGAATTTCCTAGTATCTATATCGAGACTTGTATTTAGAAGCAAAAGGGCAATCTACAAATGGGTATCTTTTGATCAGTAGAGTACCGGATACGCCACCTGCATGTTTGTTACACCGCACCGTTCGCTAGAGAGCATAGCTCTAGAACGGTGTCCGTCTCGATGTCACTAGAGTGTCTATCGCTCTTTTCTAGGACAAGTTGACGATGATAGGGCAAACAGCAGGAGGGGTGAAATTACTCTCAGCAACGGTTATCCATAGATTTTTGTTCGACTAATCAACCAACTAATGAGGACTTTATGAAATCTGATATCAGAATTATTGAACCCTCCGGTATCTTAGATGGCACTCAAGGTGAGTCTTTTCGTCAAGAGGTTGATGACGCCATCGCTGACGGTGCAGATATGGTTCTCATCGATCTGAAGAACGTTACGTTTGTTGACAGTTCGGGCTTAGGGATTCTGGTGGTGGTTTTGAAAAAAGTTCGAGCCGCTCAGAAAGAGATGTATTTCTGCTCAATCAATGATCAGGTGAGAATGCTGTTTGAACTGACCAGCATGGATCGGGTCTTTGAAGTCTTGCCAAACCGAATAGCGTTTGAAGAGAAGATGACTAGTCTATCTAGCGTCTAGCTGCCTAAAGAAGACCTCCTAAGTTGCAAAGATCCCTTGTAGACACACAACATCTCCCTGTGTCCACGAGGGATCTTTGTCATATATAGCTTTAGGGGATCTTCAGGAAAGAATTGACCGTTAGTATGGTGTCATTAGCACAGTGTAATGCACCATAGCCAGGTATTTTTATGATTGAGAATCTTCTAAGCTGTTTGGATTGCATTTCCTGTTGTGTTGTGGGTGCCGTTTTGTTGTTGGAGCTAGGGGTCAGTCTGCAACAGCAACCAGTGGCAAGCACTCAAGAATCCGTTTCGAAAGGAACCCGCTCCAGGTAGGCAATATCGACTAAAAAAGAACCCTGCTCAAACTTGATAGTCCAGTAGCTGCTTGGCTTTTGTTCCATGACGATTCCCTCAGCTCCGACTGGAATCAGGTCTCCTGGACGCAACATGGGCATGGTGTCAGCGGTTTTAAAGTAAGGTGGCTGAGAAGCAAGACGAACGCGATCGCCAATAATAAAAGCAGCACTCATAGTTCAACAGCACGAGCATGGGTAACTATCACCCTATCTCAAAAGCGAGGGAGCCATGACAAAAATGATGATGCGTTGCTCGATAGCCTGGTGTTGCAAACTCATGGTTCATCTTGAAGATCGCGTGGGTTAATCTCCATCGATGAGGAAGACGTGATTTGCCCGAGTCAAGATTGTAAAACCACGAAAACAAATAATCTTTGCAAGTATCCCCTTGTTGTGTAGTTCTGAGTACAGTAACCAAGGTTTCTTTGTTGCAATATACCCTCATTCAAGCCAAACCTTGAGTTACTCCAATTGTCTTAGGCGTTGCTAGCTTTCAGTTTGAGTGTCCGCTTCTGGAAAGAGGCTGCTCTTGAAGCAGTAGAGTTTCCATGAGAGGGCAACTTTGAAGTTGGTGACGCCCATTTTTTCACAAACACTCTAAATTTTTGCCTAACAGAATGTACGTGGCTGAATTAAACGGTTGAACGGTCTCGACAGTCAACTCAGCATGACCCCCTTTAATTTCCCTAGCCTAGACGACTGTAGGCGTGACCCTCGGTGAAGAGACGTTAATCATCCCGCTGATCAGCAACGCTAAAGCATGCAGGCCCAGCTCAGTTGTTTATCTTGTTGGGAACTGCACTTTGTCCAACTGTTTTGGCCTCAGCTTTCAAACAAAATTGGTATATTTGCCAGCCGTTTTGATGGACTGGTTTCAGTAATATCAGTCAGGCAAACCCCATAGGATTGAAGTTATGACTAGCAACTCCGCCAGGTTACAGGCAATCTATGAGATCACAAATCGATCTCCAATGCCAGTTGAACCTGTAGAACGTCTGGAAAACATTTGGGCTGAGAACGTTTTTGATCTCAGCGCAATGCAGGCTAGTTTGCCCAAGGCAGTCTTCAAGTCGATCAAGAAGACCATCATGGCTGGCGAAAAACTCGATCCATCGATTGCCGACACGGTTGCTACAGCTATGCGGGATTGGGCGATCGCCAAGGGGGCGCTTTACTATGCTCACGTGTTTTACCCTATGACAAACCTCACCGCAGAAAAACACGATGGGTTTATTTCTCCTCAAGGCGATGGCAGCGTCATTTCGGAGTTTGCAGGGAAAGTTTTGGTGCAGGGAGAACCTGACGGCTCTTCTTTTCCCAATGGTGGCATTCGGGACACTTTTGAAGCGCGGGGCTACACCGCTTGGGATGTGACAAGTCCGGCCTACATTATGGAAACGGACAATGGGTCTACCCTCTGCATCCCAACTGTTTTTGTCTCTTGGACAGGGGAAGCACTAGATAAGAAAGTGCCGCTTCTGCGTTCCATTGCTGCGATGGATAAGGCTGCGACTAAAGTCTTGAAGCTGTTGGGTTATGACGACGTTGCTCACGTCAACTCTAGCTGTGGGGCTGAGCAGGAGTATTTTTTAATTGATGCTAATTTTGCTAGTCAGCGGCCTGATTTGCTTCTGGCTGGGCGCACCCTGTTTGGCAAAGCCCCTGCTAAAGGTCAACAGTTTGACGATCACTACTTTGGCGCCATTCCTGAGCGCGTTCAGGTATTTATGCAGGACGTCGAGAATACTCTCTACAAGCTAGGCATTCCTGCTAAGACACGTCACAACGAAGTCGCTCCAGGACAGTTTGAGATTGCTCCTTATTTCGAAGCGGCTAACGTCGCGAGTGATCACCAGCAGATGATTATGACCGTGCTCAAGCATAAGGCTAAGAAGCATGGGTTTGTCTGTTTGCTGCATGAGAAGCCGTTTGCCGGAATTAACGGTTCTGGCAAACACGTCAACTGGTCGGTGGGCAACTCGACTCAAGGTAATCTGCTGGATCCGGGTGACTCCCCTCATGAAAATGCGCAGTTCTTGGTATTCTGTGGCGCTGTTATTCGAGGCGTTCACAAGTATGGGCCACTCATGCGGGCTGCGATCGCTACGGCCAGCAACGATCACCGTCTCGGCGCGAACGAAGCCCCTCCCGCCATTATGTCGGTCTACTTGGGAACCCAGCTTGAAGAAGTCTTCGAGCAGATCAAGACGGGGACGGTCACCGAGTCTAAGCAAAAAGGGGTGATGGATTTGGGTGTGGATGTGCTACCCACGTTGACGAAAGATGCGGGCGATCGCAACCGCACATCTCCTTTTGCCTTTACAGGAAATCGCTTTGAATTCCGAGCCGTTGGTTCCAGTCAGTCGGTTTCAGGTCCGCTAATCGTTCTCAACACTATGCTGGCCGATTCCTTGGACTGGATGAGCAATCGTCTGGACGGTGAACTGTCCGGTGGGGCAGACCTAAACACTGCCATCCTCACTGTTTTGAAGGAAGTCATGCAAGAACATGGTGCTGTTGTCTTCGGCGGCAATGGCTATTCCGAAGAATGGCACAAGATGGCGGTTGAAGAACGAGGCCTTGCAAATTTGCCGACGACTGCTGACGCATTACCTGTT
Source organism: Oscillatoria sp. CS-180 (assembly GCF_028330965.1). Lineage (GTDB taxonomy): Bacteria > Cyanobacteriota > Cyanobacteriia > Phormidesmidales > Phormidesmidaceae > Halomicronema. The sequence goes on from NZ_JAQMUB010000101.1 coordinate 81,403, forward strand.
CTCAAAGAGGAATACATTGAAGACCTCTTTCAGAAAACCGGTGTACTCACTTCAGTTGAGCTGGAAAGTCGCTTTGAGGTTTACGCTGAGCAATACATCTTGTCGATTGAGGTCGAAGCCAAGCTTGTGATTGATATGGCGAAAACTCAGATTTATCCAGCCGCGATCGATTATCTGTCACAGTTATCCGAGACTATTGCCAGTCTGTCCAATCTGGGTGTCACCCTCAATCAAGGTAGCGCTGAGACAGTGGTCAACTTGGCAAATGCAGTTATGGAAGCAACAGGTAAGCTGAGTACCGCTTTGGAAAAGCATGATTTTGCAGATACTGAAGCTCACATGATGTACTGTGCAACCACCCTCCGTCCTTTAATGGATGAAGTACGCGAGTCTGCCGATGCTTTAGAAGGTGAGATTGCTGACAGCTTCTGGCCGCTGCCGACTTACCAAGAGATGCTCTTCATTAAATAAGTCAGGAAATAGGTCAGGCCTTACACAATTAAATCCGGCTGGGACCCTAGCCGGATTTAACGTTTCCATCAGACAAAAGGGCGAGCCATTTGGCTATGGGCCAAGCACCCGAATGCTATTGGGGCATAAGCCTGGTAGCCTGCCAATTTTGCAATTGTGAGTGAGCTATCCCTGCAAGTGTTGCGACAGACAATACGTTGCTCTGAGAGCTTGACGCTGCACTAGTTGGCTGAAGCCATGTTGGGTTCAGATTCTAAACCGTAACGCGCTCTTCAAAGCGCCCTTGACTTACGTAGTGCTGAAAACCGTTTGTGAAGAGTCCCGCTTGAACGGCTGCATCCACGTCAGGATTCAAGGCTAGATAGCTGGCCTCGTTGTACAGCGAGCTGGGTGGTCTTCCTTCATTCTGTCCGAACTGAACAAAGTGTTCAAATCCGTCGCTTATGAAGCCACCGCCAACTGCCGCTGCCACATCAGGATTATTTTGCAGATAGAACACCTCGTCATACAGCAAAGGAGCGGATAGTCGATTTTCTAGCGTTCCGCGCTCGATGTAATGTTCAAAGGCACTCTGGAAAGCGCCTGCTTCAATGGCAGCGGCAACGTCAGGATTATTGATCAGGTAGTCTGCTTGATTAAAATCGCTGCTAGGATTGCGGCCTTCTGTATGGCCCACGGTGAGAAAATGCTGAAGGCCGCTGATAATGCCTCCGTCGATAATGCCCTGTATGACATCTGGATTATTCTCCAAGTAGAAGACTTCGCTGTAGAGCAGACTAGGATGACGCCCTTCCAGCAGCCCAAACTCAATAAAGTGCTGATAGCCAGAGCTGAAAAAGCCACCGGAGATGGCGATCGCCACATCAGGGTATTGCAGCCGATAAAGCGTCTCATCAAAGAACTTCGTGAGCGGCAAGCTGTCCACTTCATCGGTGGGGATGACGGCATCTGGATTTTGGTAGCGCAAAAACTGTTGGTAATCGAAAACAGTGTCAACTGGAATGTCTACAAGGGGATTGGGTCCCGGGACGGCGCTAGGAACGCCGTCAGATGAACCAAAAACGACATACGCTACCCCAGCGGAAGCACTCACAAATCCCAGAAGTTCCGCTGCTGGATTGCCAATCACAATATCTGGAACCCCATCACCGTTAACATCGCCGCCGCCATCGACGCGACCGCTGGCACCATCTATCAACGGGCTAATTCCTAGACCATCCCCGTCAAATTCATCGAAGCCATTGAACACCAGACCATCAGCAGCGGCTAAGTTTCTGAGATCTAGGCTAGCCGTCGTGTTGCCCGCCCGTCCGTAAACGACGTAGGTTCGACCGACGTCGGCCTTGTCTCCAGCGTCTCCTCTGGGCGAAACGATCGCCACATCGTCGATGCCATCCTGATTAAAATCACCGATGCCGCTAACCGCAGAACCAGCCGCATCGGCGGAGAAGTTCAGTCCTTCTCGGCCCGTTTCCCCTGAAATGACCAATCCGTTGCTGCCGTTCAAATCATCGCGGGTTAGTCTCACGGGCATACTGCCGCTTTGTCCAAAAACAATATAGGCTTGTCCTACGCCTGACCGATCTTCAAAGTCGGCGTTACGAGCACCGATAATCAAATCCATCAGACCATCATTGTTGAAATCACCTGCGCCATCTAGGGAAGACCCTACTCGCGAGCTGTTGGCCAAATTGTTGGCTTCGAAAACAAATCCGTTGCTGCCGTTCAGCGTTGTTAGGTCGAACTGCGAGGGTAGATTTGCCCCTCCGTATACGACGTACACTCGTCCTCCAAGAACGATACTGGCTGGATCTGAACCCCCAATAGGGACCTGAATACGGGCATCTGGGGCCGCGATCGCAAAATCATCAAATCCATCGCCGTTAAAATCGCCTAGATTCCGAACGGTGGTGCCAGCAAAATCGTCTGTGACCCCGGATAAAACAACGCCTTGGGCAGGCGTTAACTGAGCCAAGTTAATACGGCTAGGTTGAATGCCCGCTTGACCATACAGCAGATAGACACGGTTATTGTCAGGGGCACCTACCAGATAGTCATCGATGCCGTCACCATTCACATCTCCCGCGCCGCTGACGGATGAACCTGAGCGATCGCCCTCCGCACCGTCCAGTGCAAACCCTGTTGAGCCATCTAAAGTCTCAACGTTCAGCACCCTGAGAAACGGCTGATTACCGGGCCGTCCAAATACGACAAAACTTTGTCCTGAGGGATTGAAACCGCCTGCTGGGTTGGCCGCAATGTCTCCCAAGATCAAGTCATTAATGCCGTCGCCGTTGATATCACCTGCACTGCTGACTGAAAAACCAAGCTTGATACTGCCAGAGCCGCCCGTGATTGTCAGGCGGTCCGTTCCTAAATCGGTGTTGGATGGTAATAAGGCGCTCGGAACGCTGCCGTTCTGACCGAACACGATTTGAACAGACGGGTCGGCGCTGCTGCCTACTGAGGCGGGTGCACCGAAGGCAACATCGTCAATTCCATCACCGTTGATGTCTGCGAGAATGCTAACAGCGGTTCCGACTAATTCCTGACGAGTGACGCCCGTAAATCCAAATCCATTGGAACCATTCAGGTCTTCCAAATTCACTTCAACCTGGGCCACGATAGGTCTCCTTAAGTCATCAAATTGATTGGCGGGGGCAAACCTATGCATTACAGAGGTCATGTCCTGGCCTTCGGGTCGCATCATGACTTTTTGATGAAAAAGAAGTCAGTCGGATAAGTCGGATGAAAAGTCGGATTATCTTGATTCCTGGTGTTTGCTAGGTTGCCAATTCGAACTGTGAATTCAGAATTGTTATGGCCTGGCAGAATCCAGACAAATGAGCTGGCTGGAAATGATAATGAGATCTGGCGACAGATGTGCAAATGTTGATGAATGGCTGTCAAGCGACCGAAACTTTATCAGCACTGTTTTCTTTTTTGAGTTTCCTTGTGCGACTGCCCACGATGGCCGTGTACCTACCGCCCTAAGTTGGTTATGACTTTTGAAGAAGCTTTAAAGATGCTGGAAACGCTTTGGAAAAGTGCGCATGGGCGATCGCTGACGTCTTTGGAACGAAGCATCCTGGAAGTGGCTTGGCATCAGGAAAGCTACGTTAGCTTATCGGAGCGACTCTATCTAACTGAGGGACACATTAAAGATACGGCGGCTGATTTGTGGAAGGGGTTATCAGTCGTTTTGGATCTCAAAATTACGAAGCGGACGCTTCGGAGTTCTATAGAGCAAGCCTTGAACCACAGCGCACTGTCGTCTCTATCACGAGAATTGGCAGTGCCAAGTGATAGTCCGTCCCTGACGTTTGGAGCGATGTCTATCGATTGGGCTGACGCGCCGGATGTCAGTCTCTTTTTAGGACGTCAAGCGGAACTTCAAATACTGGAGCATTGGATAGTGCAGGATCGCTGTCGAGTTGTTGCCCTGACGGGGATCGGCGGCATTGGCAAAACAGCATTGGCAGCTCAACTCGGCCATCGTATCCAAGAGCAGTTTGAATTTGTGATTTGGCGATCGCTCCTCAATGCGCCGCCGCTGTCTGATGTCCTACAGGCTCTCATTGGATTGATTTCTGGACAGGATGAGATAGCTATCCCGGTCTCTTTTGACGATCAACTGTTGATGCTCTTGAAGTATCTGCGCCAGCATCGCTGTTTGATGATTCTGGACAATGTAGAAACGGTGTTAGCGGCTGGACCTACGGGCACTTATCGGTCTGGATACGAGGACTACGATCAGCTTTTTCGACGGTTGGGCGAAACAACCCACAAAAGCTGTTTGATGTTGACCAGTCGCGAAAAACCACCCGCGATCGCCCGGTTAGAAGGTCCCCACAAAACCGTCCGCAGTTTGGAAGTGACGGGACTCAAAGTTGCTTCTGGACAGCAGATCGTTCAGGCGTTTGGCCTCTTCACGGCTGAAGAGACTGACTGGACGGCGTTGGTACAGCTCTATCAAGGACATCCCCTCGCATTGGAGTTGGCGGCTAAACACATTGAAGCAGTGTTTTTTGGTGACGTCGCTGCCTTTCTAAACACTGGCAAACCTATTTTCGGGGATATCCAGACCTTACTGGATTGGCATATGCAGCGGCTATCTGATGCTGAAACTGAGCTGCTCTATTGGTTAGCGATTCATCGAGAGGCGCTGTCCCTAGCGGAAATGAGACGCGATATCTTGTCCCGTCAACGTCAGGCTGTCTTGCCGATGACGTTACAATCCCTCAATCAGCATTTGTCATTGATCAAATCCCACCAGCGTTTTGCTCTACAGCCCGTAATCTTGGAACACGTCACTGAATGTTGGGTCCAGCAAGCGATCGCAGCCCTACTCAACGGCGACCTCATAGCCCTTGATGACTATGCACTCTTGACAACGACGGCAAAAGACTATGTTCAGGCCGCTCAACGGCAGCTCATGCTGCAAGCCGTGTGCGATCAACTTCTGGAAATCTTAGGCTCTGCCGCTCATATCAAAGCTCGGATTTATCAGCTGTTTGCTGACTTGCGCGAACATCCCACGCTGACAGGGTATGGCGCTGGCAACCTACTCAATGTGCTCTGCCAGTTGAATACCACAGTTGATCCCTGCGATTGTTCACAGTTAACCCTGCGTCATGTCTATCTACAAGGCATGACGCTCACTCAGGTTGATTTCTCTGCTAGCCATTTTCATGACGCTATTTTTACGCAAGCCTTTGGCGATACAACTGCGACAGCTTTTAGTGCTAATGGCGATTGGCTGGCTACGGCACATTCGAATAATGAAATTCATCTTTTTCAAGTTGAGGATGGTCAGCTGCGTCGTATCTTCTTGAATGCAGGTGCTTTGTGGGTATGGAGTTTGCGCTTTGTTGATAGCGATCGCTTGATTATCAGCACGGGGGCTAACAAAACGATTCGATTTTGGAACGTGGAAACAGGGCAGTGCGAAAAGGTGCTGCAAGACGACGGGTTCCTTGCCTGCACAGCAACGGTCGATGGACCAGAGAGGCATCAGCTCATCAGCAGTCATGATGATGGCTACATCCGCTTCTGGGATTTGACGACTCAAACCTGTCAGCGGAAGCTGGAGAGTCATCGCGGGTGGACGTGGTCGTTGACAATATCGCCGGATGGTCAGTCTTTGCTGGCGGGGGGAGCAAAAACGCTGCTGCTGCTAGATATCGAAACGGGAGAGTGTCTCCGGACGTTCGAAGGACACCAGGCTGCCGTCAAAACCGCTCTGTTTGGGCGTGATAATGTCATCATCAGTGGCAGTGATGACGGCTGCGTCAAGGTTTGGAGCCTTCACACAGGGGCCTGTTTGTGGACGCTTGGACCCTATGCAGAACCAGCCCAGGCGATCGCCGTGGATGCGACTAGCGATCGCCTGTTTATCGGCGTTGCAGGGGCACTCCGCTGTTGGGATCTCGGTACTCAGACTTGTCTATGGACGCTCCAAGCCGCTGTGCCTCCATTCGAATCGCTCAGTTTTCATCCTGCAACCCACCGTTTAGTCAGTGGGCACAACCATCAACTTCTTAAACTTTGGGATGTTAGTAGTCAGCACTGTTTGCGAACCTGGCAGGGATATCACCACGTCACGCTGGGAATAGCCTTTGATACCAGCGGCGACTTTTTGCTGACTGGACACAACGGGGTTGTCAGGCTCTGGGACGTTAAATCCGCAGCGTGTCTACAAACGTGTCACGGTCACCAACATTTGGTTTGGAACGTTGCTTTTCATCCCAATGGAGAACAGCTTATTAGCTGTAGCAGCGATGGCACCTTGAAATTTTGGGATCGAGCAACGGGTGCCTGTTTGAAAACCTTTGCGACATCAGAATATCTGTGGTGTATGGCCGTGAGTCCTGATGGTCAGTGGCTTGCGGCAGGAAGCCAGACGGGGCGTATCTTCCTGCTGAATCTGCTTGAAGGAACAACCTTAAAATGTTTTGCTGAACAACCCAGTTGGATTTTGTCGCTAGCCTTTAGCCCTGATAATCAAACGTTGGTCAGCGGTCACGAGGCAGGCGCCTTTCAATTGTGGGATATCCAAAGCCGGATTTGCTGCCAGACATTTCAGAGTACCGTCCAGGCGTTTGACGTTGCTTTCAGTCCTGATGGAGTGATTCTGGCGGGTACGGTTGAAGACACAGTTCATTTTTGGGATGTCGATACTGGAGAGTTGCGATCAGTGCTCAGAGACGATGGCAGGAGATTTCACTGTATCCGCTTCACCCCTGATGGCAAGCGATTCATCACGGGCGATTACAGTCGCTCCGTTAAACTGTGGGACTTGCAAACGATGGAGTGCTTGCATACCCATAATGATTACTCAACGGTTGTGGGAGCTATAGCGCTCAACCCTAATTGGGATGGTTTCGTGACTAATACTGATCGCCAAACGGTACAGATGCGCTCAGTCAAAACAGGGAAGGTGACTAAGGCGTTTAAGATTCCTGGTCCCTATGAAGGGACGCAAATTGCAGGTATCCAAGGCGTCACTTCAGCGCAAATAGCAGCGCTCCAATCGCTAGGGGCGATCGCATAAAACCGTGGGTTGACGAAAACATCTGAATGCAATGAACGCAACGGCTACTTATTGTTTTCGTCAATACGGATCAATATGAGGCGATATTGATAAGGATAAATACTTAATTGAATTGAGATTCATAAACTCTTTATACGCCATTATTACGGTCTACACACAGATTTGGGTTCAATGTTAGTAAGGGAAAAGTTAGTCCCCTTAGATAGCAAAAGGGAGTTCAAGCCCAATGCGTGCTCTAGCCTATATTTCTTTTAGTAGCATTTTTGCACTCATTACTTATGGTGCCATTCAGCATGATGCTACTGATCTAACGGTTGATCTCCAGCCTGATCCTGGACAGGAAGTTGCCCCAACGGAAGCTTCCACTACGGAATTGGCTTCTTTTGTCTCATCGCAGGCAGAGACTTCTCTCCAACCTGAAGTACAGGAACGGCAGCCGCGCTTAGGCCGCTCCGATGCGACTCGGACACGAGAATTTCGTTCGTTGTCCTCATTATCCCGTACACAGCAGCTAGATCCCACTCAGCGATCGCAGCTTGCCCATATAGTCGCGCCACCGCCGCCGCCCACTGGCAACATTAGCTTGCAAATAGCCCCCAATCGGTCCAGTACGGCTGTCCTGCCGCCGCATCCTGATTCCCTTCCCGCTGAGACAACGCCGCCTTTGCCCGAGACCTCAGAAGTGCCTACGGATGGTGCTGCTGAGATAGACTCTTTGGCAGAACGTTCTCCAGTTCCTCCGGCGGCTTCGATACAAAATAATCCAAGTTCATCCAATCCTGAAGAGACCGAACCATCCCCATTTAGCAATATCTCACTCAATACTGACGAGCCACTGCTCCCCCGAACGGATATTGACGTCACAGCTCACCCCACAATGTCCACTGTGACGCCATTACCCTTCCAGAATGAACAACCAAGCTTGGAAGATACTCATCTGAACACAAGTCCTGAACCCGCGATGCCTCAGTTTTCTGAGCCGTCTCTCTCGACTGACCTTTTGCAGTCCCAGCTGTCAGACGCATCGACTAATACTTTGTAGAGTCAATACAATCATGAGCACTCATCATTGGGTTAACGAGTGTAGGGACTTTGCAGGGTTATCATTCGGCCTGCGACCGCCAACGATATTGAACAGTGGCTCAATCTAGAATGTGCTCTTTGGGACAGTATGTCTGTATTTGAGCATCTTGAACAAATCATGCAATTAACGGCAAGGCAATCTCGCTAGGTAAGCTTGGAAAGGTTCAACACCCACTCTCGCATCAGTAGATTGACCTGTTGGGGGACTTCATCGTGGGGACAATGTCCAGCATTCAAAAAGTGCTCAGTCAAGTTGGGATAATACTGACGAAACTTTTCATTGCGCTGGCGAGCACCCATCCAAGGATCGCCTTCACCCCAGATTAGTAATAAAGGGGCCTGCATACGACCTAGTAGAAGGTCTACGGTATCGCCTTTGGGTGAACTAAAGACAGACGCAAAAACCTTAGCCGCTCCAGGATCATTCGAAGGACGACGAATGTCTTCGATGAGCTGATCGGTAATGACGGTCTGGTCGACATAGACCTGCTTTAAGGTTCTCCGAATATTGGATGGTTGACGCACATATTGAAACAAGAGCCAGCTGGGAAGGGGCTGTAGTAAAAGATTTTGAATCGTTTGGCGAATTGCTTTTTGAAACGGACTGGTTTGAGGTGTAGAAGCGGGTGTTTCTTCAAAGGATCCTGCACTGTTTAGTAAAATAACGCCAGCAACCGAGTCAGGATAGTCAGCTGCGACGCAGAGACTAGCGTACCCGCCTAGAGAATTGCCCGCTAGCACAGCAGGTTGACCAATGACCGTTTGAATAAAATCGTGCAGCTGATCTCGCCACAGATTTGGGCTGTAGATTCTGTCTGGTTTGGCAGAGCGACCAAACCCCAGTAAATCGATCGCCCAAACTTCAAAGTCATCTTTCAGACCGTGAATGTTCTTGCGCCAGTGATCAGTAGACGCTCCAAATCCATGGATGAGTAGTAAAGGTGGACGACCGCTTTTGGCTGCACCCGCTTTGACATAGTAAATCGGGTTGCCTTGCCAATCCCAAAACTCGCCGGGGAGAGACGCCACGCTGTGAATGCTAGATGCGATCGCTGTCGTCATAATTTATTCAGCAATGTAACGAAAACTATACACATCTTAGCGAATGCGGTGATCTCATTTCTGACCTATCAGGCTCTATGGATACATGAAAAGTAGAAGAGCCAAAGAAACGCCAGGATGAGGAGCAGGGGATTGGAGACGGAATCAGCAGCCGTCAAGGCATCACGGAAAGGCATCGATGTTTAATATGCTGCAAACTCTTGCGATCGCTGAAGAAAAGGTACTTAGCAGTCTATCCTCACAACAGAGACAGTGTTGTTCAGCACTGTCCAACCCGAATCTGTGAGTCCCAAGGCTAATGTCTGCGCTTTCTCGCCCTAAGAAACGTCGCCCTCTAACAAGAACTACCTCCCTCTGGTTTGAGCGTATGGTGGCAATCATCGCTCTGCTCAATCTCATCCTGGTGCTATTTGACGTCAGCTACATTCGATTTCGTGATTTCTATCTGCGATTTTTCCCGGAACTCACCACTCAATACGGTGAGCTATTTAAGGGGATTGAACCTGAGCGTACAACCGAAAACTATTTAGAAACCATCGACACCTTGAGAGAGCAAGTGGCTCAGACAGGGCTTTCATCGGTTCAAGCCGAGAGCCTGCTGGAGGAGGTGCGAGAACAAAGTACGGCAATTATTGACGAGAATCCCTTTCAAATTGCCGATAAGTCCGGCACCTTAGAGCGGATCAAAAACTTGATGCGCGATCGCATTGGTGTTGATTCGTCTAAAGCTGCCTTTAATACCTTTTGGAGTGAAGACTACCTGACCCAGGCGGGATGGTCTCAAGAGATTGAATTTTTTAGCGGTGAGGTTATTCCACTGCTAGAAACCAACTATTTCCGGGGGATTAGTGAAGATGGCTCACCTCAGGACGATTTTTGGCGGCTTGACATTTGGTTTGTGCTCTTCATGGCGCTGGAACTGCTAGCTCGAACCTTCTATATCAGCCGCCGATATAAAAACTACACTTGGCTGGATGCCGTCTTGCTGCGCTGGTACGATCTCATCTTCTTTCTTCCCTTCTGGAGATGGCTCAGAATCATTCCCGTGACCATTCGCCTCAATCAGTCTCAGCTAGTCAACTTAGTGCCGCTCAGAAATCGAGTCAATCGCATCTTCATTGCTAACTTTGCTGTTGAGCTGACTGAAATTGTTGTTTTACGGATCATCGATCAGATTCAACGACTGATTCAAGATGGGAGTGTTTCTGAGTGGCTTTTGCAAACGACGACTAGTCAGCGATACATCGATATCAATGGTGTTAATGAGATTGAGGCGATTACTAACAGCCTGACAACCTTAGTGGTTTACAAAGTGTTGCCAAACGTTAAGCCGGAGCTTGATGCTCTGCTCCAGCACAATATCGTCAAAGCCTTCGAGCAGGCACCTGGCTATCAGGGCTTTCGTGGTATTCCAGGTATTGGCGATTTACCGGAACAAATTGCTCAGCAGATTGTTAGTCAAACTTCAGAGAATCTCTACAGTGTGCTAACGGGGTCTTTGGAGGACGAGAAAGCTGCTGAGCTGACCCAACAGCTGATTGAAAAGATGGGTGAGCAATTGCGGGTTGAAATCCAGCAAAATCAGACGGTTGATAACCTTGAAAATTGGACTGTGGCTTTATTAGAAGAGATCAAAATCAACTATGTCAAACGGCTTTCAATAGCCGATGCTGATCGGCTGCGGGAAGAGAATTATAAGCTTTACGACATCACTCAAGTTCGCCAGCGGTAATTGTCAAGAGTCCGCCAGCGTTACTCAGACTGTCTGTCGCAATATGCGCTAACATGGTTAGCCGAGCAGATCGAGACCGCTTCTGCTCCTTCCTGATTCTGAACGTTCTAAGGAAGTGGGCATGACACCCCACTTTTTTTATTGGAGTTTTATATGGTTCATCCTCTCATCCCGAAAGTCTTAGACTTGGCGGCTCCGGTAGCGGAGCATCTTGGGCTGGATGTGGTGGATGCCGTCTTTCAGACTAATCATTCGCCACCTATATTGCGAATTGATGTGCGCAACTCTCAGGCAGAAGATACGAGTCTTCAAGATTGTGAACAGATGAGTCAAGCTCTGGAAACCATTCTCGACGAGACAAACTTGATTCCGGATGCCTATGTCTTAGAGGTTTCTAGTCCTGGTATTTCATCAGAGCTAACATCTGAACGCGATTTTCTGGTTTTTAAGGGATTTATGGTGGAGATACAGCTAGCTGAGGCTTACAAAAACCGTCAGACCTGGCTAGGGCAGCTTTTAAAGCGTGATGATGACTATGTTTATCTCAGCCAGAAAGGAAAGCCTACAAAATTACCACGAGAGTTGGTCCAGACTGTTCAACTGAGCGATCGCGCTCCCGAGTAGTAGCGCCCTAATCGTTTATTTATCTTTTTATTGTCTTATTTGTTGCGATCGCAATCCTTTTTCAAAGGGAGTCAAATCAACCGATGTCTTTAGTTAACCTACCGAATTTAAAAGAACTGATCGATAGCATCAGCCGAGAACGCAACTTGCCCAAATATGCCGTTGAAAATGCCCTTAGAGAAGCTTTATTAAAGGGTTATGAACGTTTTCGCCGAACGCAACGCCTGGTAGACGGTAATCATTTTGATGAAGGTTATTTTGATAACTTTGACATTGAATTAGATGTCGAATACGAAGATGATCAGGGCTTTCGGGTGTTAGCAACAAAGACCATTGTTGAAGAAATTGAAAACGCCGACCATCAAATCGCTTTAGCAGAAGTTTTGGAAGTTGCTCCAGAAGCTCAGGTTGGCGACACCGTGGTCTTGGATGTGACACCAGAGCAAAAAGACTTTGGACGCATGGCCGCGATACAGACAAAGCAGGTCCTAGCTCAAAAGCTGCGAGATCAACAGCGGAAGCTAATTCAGGAAGAGTTCCAGGATTTGGAAGGCAGCGTTTTGACGTCTACTGTGCAGCGATTTGAGCGTCAATCTGTCATTATGACAGTCAGTAGCGGAACCGGACAGCCCGAGGTCGAAGCAGAATTGCTGAAGCGTGACCAACTCCCTAACGATAACTATCGTCCTAATTCTAAGTTCCGAGTTGTTCTCAAGAAGGTGTCAGAAGGCTCTCATCGGGGTCCTCAGCTCTTAGTTTCTCGGGCTGATGCGGCGCTTGTGGTGGAGCTTTTCTCGAACGAAGTCCCTGAAATTGAAGACGAAATTGTTCGGATAGTTGCCGTCGCTAGGGAAGCAAATCCCCCTTCTCGCTCAGTGGGTCCCCGTACTAAAATTGCAGTAGACACGGCTGAACGAGATGTCGATCCAGTCGGCGCCTGCATTGGTGCTCGTGGATCGCGAATTCAAGCTGTGGTCAGCGAACTAAGAGGGGAGAAAATAGACGTCATTCGCTATTCTCTAGATCCGGCAACTTATATTGCTAATGCTCTCAGTCCTGCACGGGTGGATGAGGTTCGGCTTATGAACCCTGAAGAGCGACAGGCCCATGTGCTTGTTCCAGAGGACCAGCTGAGCCTAGCCATTGGAAAAGAGGGGCAAAATGTTCGCTTAGCAGCCAAACTTACCGGATGGAAGATTGACATCAAAGACACCGCTAAGTATGACTATGCCGAGGAAGATCGCAAAATAGCCGATCAGATCGCGGCTCGTCAAGCCGAAGAGGAAGCTCGTCACGCTGAAGAGGAGGCTCGCTTGGCGGCGGAAGCTGCTCTCATGGAAGAACTCAAGCGGAAGTATCCCATTGCAGAGGACTTTGAAGATGAGGAAGAGGCGGCAGCAGTACTAGGTGAGGAGGCACTAGAAGCATCCGATGAAGCTGAAGTACCTGCTGCTTCTGACTCGGTCTCTGCTGAACCTTTAGCCGATGAAGAAGCGCTCTCTGATGTAGATGAAGCGGATAATAGCGCATCTGATAATGACTTCACTGAAGTTCCTGAAGAGAGCGATGACCTAGAGAATCAACTTGAAGCTGAAGCCCTTTCAGAGGAGGAATAGTTTTCAAACGTTAACATCATGAAACCTAACTTTCGACGCTGTGTCAGCTGTCGAGCGATCGCCCCAAAAGAGGCTTTGTGGCGGGTTGTCCGCGTTTATCCGAGCCGGACAGTACAATTAGATAAGGGGATGGGGCGTTCGGCCTATTTATGTCCAAACGCCAATTGTCTCAAAGCTGCTCAAAAGAAGAATCGATTGGGCCGAGCGTTGAGAGCGCCTGTACACGAAAGTGTGTATGAGCAACTCTGGCAGCGGTTAGATACCATGCCAACGGAGTCTAAAAAGTCTCCCTGATCAGCAGATGAGGGGACTCTAGCTTAAAACATTCCCGATATCTACCAGACTCATGGCTGATTGCGCTATGGTTAGGGTTTGGTAAAGTAGTGCTCCGCCTAAAAAGCACGCAATGATCTAGAGCCAATTTAATGAGGTTTTAGGTCTTGTAAGCCTGGTTTTGATAGCTCAAGGTTTGATATTGTGGCAGTCTGCTACAACACGTGAATGTAGGTTTGTCTAGCAAAGCAGGTTTGTCTTATGAGATAGCAGTATTGACGAGGGAGATTTGGATGAACAACGGCAAAGTCAGAATATACGAATTATCGAAGGATCTCGGTTTGGAAAATAAGGATATTCTGACCGTTTGTGAACGATTGGGGATTTCGGCGAAAAGCCACAGTAGTACAATTACGGATGATGACGCATTGCGAATTCGAAACGAGGTCAAACAAACGTCTGGAAAATTGTTGAATAAGCCATCTAAGCCTTCTCCGCCTCGCCCCCGCAAACCAAACGCCACTGCCAAGGAAACGCCTCGTCCTGCTAAGAAGCAGCAGATTCTGGAAATCCGCAGGCATCGTCCTAAGCCTGCGAAGGCGCCTATACCTCCTAAGTCGGAGACTGCTAGCACGGCTGATGTACAGTCCCCAGCACCTTCTGACTTAGCAGCATCTCCGAGTCGGCCTGAGGCGTCCAGATCTTCGGCACCACTCCCGAAACCGAAGCTGAAGCGACCAGGCTCACCTGAGCCTTCCGAGTCTGCTGCGCTACAGTCGCCGGACGCTAGCCCAGAGATTGCTTCACCGACCAGTCCCGTTGTTGAAGACAGTTCAGATAAGGGGGGTGTGGAGCTGATTCAGCCGCCTGCTCGCCCATCTAAACCAGAGAGGCCAACGCGCCCTGTCTTGAAAAAGCGCGATCGCGCCGATTCGGATAGACGAGATAGTGACGCACCTCGTCAACCTCGTATTGAAATTCGAGAAATTGATGAAGATGAGGATAATACTCCTCAGCTCAAGCCTAAGCCTGAGTTGCGGCGCCCTCGCCCCAAACGCTCTGATGCGGTTGAAAGTGATGATACTCAAGACAGCGAAGAGACGGCTGTTCCTAGTGGCGGCGTCACTGAAGAGCCGATTCTACGCCGTCCCTCTCCTCCTCGTCAGAAGCGTAAAAATAAGGAGCGTGAAGAGGAAGAGCAAGAGCAACAGAAGACAACAAAATCCAAGAACAAGCGTCGCAGTCATGATCTGCTGAAGGATGATGATGAAGATATCTTGGCGGATTTGGATGAAGTCACTGGAGATGGCAGTGACAGCAGTGCCACTGCTGCCCTCAGTATGTCTTTGGCTAGACCCCCTAAACCCAAGTCTAAGGCGAGTCCTAAGCCACCGAGTACATCCAAGACTCAGAAACCACAGCAGCGCGATAGCAGTCGCAATCAGCGACGCGATCGCCGCAATCAACCAGAAGAGCAAGAGCGGCCTGAAATCATAACCCTGACGGGCGGTTTATCAGTGCATGAACTGGCTAACCTGATCATGGTGCCTGAGACTGAAATTATTAAGCTGCTCTTTTTCAAAGGAATTGCGACCAACATCAACCAAACGCTTGATCTAGAAACTGCCAAGATGGTGGCCGAAGAGTTCGAAATTTTGGTTGAAACTGCCGAAGAGGAATCTGAGGCGAAGAAAGTCACTGAGATGTTGGACGTAGCTGACTTAGAAAATCTGTCTCAGCGTCCACCTGTTGTGACCATCATGGGTCACGTTGACCACGGTAAGACCACGCTGCTGGATTCGATTCGGAAAACCAAAGTTGCTCAAGGGGAAGCTGGAGGGATTACGCAGCATATTGGTGCGTATCACGTTGATGTTGAGCATGATGGCCAGAACCAGCAAATTGTCTTCCTTGATACGCCGGGCCACGAAGCCTTTACGGCCATGCGCGCGAGGGGTGCCAGGGTAACTGACATTGCGATTCTCGTAGTCGCTGCCGATGATGGCGTCCGACCTCAAACCATTGAGGCCATCAGTCATGCTAAGGCGGCTGAAGTGCCCATCGTCGTTGCGGTGAACAAAATTGATAAGGAAACAGCCCAGCCTGACCGCGTCAAGCAAGAGCTGATGGAACATGGTCTAGTTCCGGAGGAATGGGGTGGTGAAACCATCATGGTTCCGGTTAGCGCCATCAACGGCGACAATCTCGATACGCTGCTTGAGATGCTGCTGCTGGTGTCTGAAGTTGAAGACTTGAACGCCAACCCTGACCGTCTAGCCCGAGGCACAGTGATTGAGGCCAACCTTGATAAATCTCGGGGTCCAGTGGCTTCGCTGCTGGTTCAAAACGGCACCTTGCGAGTCGGCGACAGCATTGTGGCAGGTTCTGTCTTTGGTAAGGTGCGGGCTATGATCGACGATCGCGGCGATCGGGTAAACGAGGCAACGCCTTCCTTTGCCGTTGAGGTGCTGGGTCTCAATGATGTTCCGGCTGCTGGAGATGAGTTTGAAGTCTTTGCGGACGAGCGTGCAGCCCGTAGCATTGCCGATTCTCGTTCTGATGAACAGCGCCGTTCTCGTCTGCAGCAGGCTATGGCTTCTCGGCGAGTGACACTGAGCAGCTTGTCAGCTCAAGCGCAAGAGGGTGACCTCAAAGAGCTGAACATTATCCTAAAGGCCGATGTGCAGGGATCTGTCGAGGCCATCTTGGCGGCACTGCAACAGCTGCCTCAAAATGAGGTGCAAATTCGGGTTCTTTTGGGTGCTCCCGGAGAGATCAGCGAAACTGACGTCGATTTGGCGGCTGCTAGTGGGGCGGTCCTCATTGGTTTCAATACCACGCTGGCCCCAGGTGCTCGTCAGGCGGCTGATCGTCAGGGTGTTGATGTTCGTGACTACGACATCATCTATAACCTGTTAGACGACATTCAAGGGGCGATGGAAGGTTTGCTGGAACCCGAACTAGTCGAAGAGCCTCTTGGCGAAGTCGAAGTCCGAGCAGTTTTCCCTGTCCGAAGAGGCTCTGTGGCGGGTTGCTATGTGCTGTCGGGTAAGGTTACTCGTAACTGCCGTATTCGGGTCAATCGTGGCAGCGAAGTTGTTTATGAAGGCAACTTAGATTCTCTTAAGCGCATGAAGGACGATGTCAAAGAGGTGGCATCGGGCTTCGAATGTGGTATCGGTGTAGACAACTTCAACGGTTGGAAAGAAGGCGATATTATTCGAGCCTTCAAGCTGGTTACCCAACGCCGTAAGCTGTCGCCTGTTTAATTAAAACCATGAAACTTCCCCGCCGCGATCCTTACCTATGGATACATCTAGCTGGTTTAGCGACTGTTCCTATCTGGTTAGACATCTGTTTGGCAGGTTTAGCGGTGGGGGATCCGGTGGTCCCGCCTTGGCTGGAGCTAACGACGCTGGGATGGCTTGGTACCGTCCCTATTCTCTGGATGCAGCTCCAGCGACCTTTTTATGTCTTCAGCGTGCCAGGATTGGCAGTGCGTCCCGATAAGCTGGGCGAAGACCGTCGTCGTTTGCTGTCTTTGCAGCGCACTTGGGTGACGCGCCTGTGGGTTGTCTTGAGTGCGATCGCCCTTTTTTATATTCTTTTCTGGCTCTATCGCTTAGCGCCCATTGCCGCTAGCATGACGCCCTTTGCTGAGCAATCCAGAACGACGGGATGGCTGATCTGCGCAGTTGCCTTTTTCTTGGCCAACTTGTTTGTCCAAGTTCCAGCAACCGTGGTTCCGCTGCTGCTGACTGCTCCAGAGACAATTGAAACGACTACACCATATGATGCTGCGGCCATTCTCAACGGGTTTACGGTCGTAGGGCTACGGGTCGGTCGTCTCCTTCCTGACTGGAATGTCTCTGTTGCCGATGATGTGATGCCCGCTATTGATGAGGTCTCCCAAGCGGCCTCGTTAGCTCCAGACGCGGTGGTTCTAACAGACTTGGTAGAGGAGATGCCCATAACTTCAGTAGCAGCAGAAGGCCCTTCCGCAACAGCTGCAAAGAGAGCCGAGGACGGACCAAGTATTTCATCGACCGGATCAGAAGCTATACCAGCTCACTCGTCAGATGCTGTCCTTACTCAATCTCCTTTAGCAGCCTCTGAGCAAGCCGTAGCGAAACCCAGTGCTGACCCTGTTGCAGTCGCTCGTTCCTTACCAAGCCTACATTCCCTGAGCACTTCATCTCACGTAAACGACGCAGAGACGGATACACCATCAGAGGCTGAAAAGTTACATCAAAACGGGTTGGATCAGAGCACTGATGCTACCATGCCAGTCCCCCCTGACCATGCCGAAGCAGTTCCTCAGCAACACGAATTGTCTGATACTAAGTCAGTCGCAAGGGGAGAAGCAGGTTCTTCAAAATCCGAAAGTATATCTGTGGTGCAGTCCCCTGCATCCTTAGGAACAGACGCAATAACCTCAGTAACCGACACAACCTCACAGGAGACTTGCGAAAACTCGTGCGACCATGCGTAGAAAGCCAATGAGTTGAATAGAAAGAAACCTTGGCAAATTCTTGAATGATAGCGCTAAACCAAGCGAAAGTGTGGCTGTTTGCACAGCAGGGTTACAAGTGTCTGAGCTATCCTTGAACTGTTTTGAGAAGTTTAACTGTGTAAACATTGATATCAATGGTTTCTCAGAAATTCTTCTGTTCTTTCACTTATGGAAGCGTATATGGCTAGACTTACTTCAATACCAGTACGCGATGCCTCTGAAGACAACGAAATTTGGGCCAATCTCAGGGAAGCGATCGCCAACAGTTCAGGTTTCGAGAGCTGGCAACAGCAAAAGAAATGCTCCTCTGATACTCTATCCCTGGATACACAAGTCCGTCTTTATCTGCGAGAAACCTTGGAAACGTTAGCCTACTAATTTAGGTCTGAAGGGTTTCTAAAGCAGAAACTTAAACTCAACCCAGTCCTTATCCTGCAACGTAGGGCCATAGAGCCTTCACCAGTTCCGGAACAAGAGGGCTACAGATTTATCTATCACCGGATGAGTACGACCTAACCTTTTAACGTTGTGTTAGCAAGCGAGTAAGTTTCCTTGCTTTGTAAATTTCACGTATAGTCGTCTGACATGATTTCTGGGGCTAGAAAGCTTTTTGGACCGGATTTCCCTAGGAAAGTCCGGTCCAAGCTCCAAATAGGCCACTATGGTTTAATCCCGAATATTTCATCAAAGCAATAGCCATCGATGCTATAACGATCCGGATAAAATCGTAAAGCCTAAGCAGACAAAACCTTAGTTATCAAACGCTTGTTGTGGTTCTGGCAAGGTTTGCACATAGGCATAGACATCTTCGCTGTTGAAGCGATACGGGTCTGATTGCGCCACACTGACTGCTCTGTCCATGTAAACCACGTAATGGTTCATCAAAAAGTAGACCGCCATCATCGCTACAGCCGAAGAAGCGACTAGAAAGCCAGCCAGCATAAAAGAAAATTCCTGGCTCTTGACAGCCTGGTCCATCAGGCGCAAAGCCCAAACAACCAAGGCGACAACAACAATTACTATCAAGAGCAACATAAATAAGCCTGTCACTTCTAGATAAGGTTAACCTTAGTGTAACGTACTGTAACAGAGTTTTAATACTTTCGTTATGTTTCAGAGGCAGGACGAGTAGGAATGTTGTGTCCGGCTAAATAGGTTTTGACTTCGGCGACGGTTAGCTGTCCATAGTGCAAAAGTGAGGCTAATAGAGCTGCTTCGGCGCCTCCTGTCGTCAGGGCTTCGTAAATGTGCTGACAGTTTCCCGCCCCGCCGGATGCGATAACAGGTACTGAAACCCGATCCGCGATCGCTCGGGTCAACTCCAAGTCATAGCCAGCCTGAGTTCCATCTGCATCCATGCTGGTAATCAGCAGCTCTCCTGCTCCCCGGCGAGCCATCTCGACAGCCCAGTCTATGGCGTCTAGTCCTGTGTTTTGACGACCCCCTCGAACATACACATCCCACCCAACAGAATCAGCATCCTGACGCTTGCGAGCATCGATCGCGACCACGATGCACTGATTGCCAAAGCGATCGCTAGCTCGATCAATCAAATCCGGCTGTCGCACTGCGGCTGAGTTAATGCTCACTTTGTCGGCCCCAGCTCTTAACAACTGTTTAATTTGCTCTAAGGAATGAATTCCGCCCCCTACCGTCAAGGGGATAAAAACTTGGTCAGCTGTACGATATACCACGTCGAAGAGAATGTTCCGGTCTTCATGAGTTGCCGTGATGTCTAGAAAGACCAGCTCATCAGCACCGGCTTCGTTATAAGCCTGGGCTAGTTCAACCGGATCGCCAGCATCTCGCAAATCGACAAAATTAACCCCTTTGACAACGCGCCCTGCATTGACATCCAGACAGGGAAGAATTCGCTTCGCCAACATAACGTCTCACCTTCAGTTGATCCACGACGAGTATCTGCATTTTCGCTATTCACCATAGACCAGGATGGCGCAAGACGCTGATAAACTGTGGATTGGTTTGGATTTATAGCTTTAGTCGTCTAGGCTAGTGCACCCAGTCGCATCCGGGTGCTTAGTGTAGTGGTTAGGTGGCTCGCCGTCTTGCCCTAATGGAATTGACGATGGCTATAACTCTTTGTTGAGCAGTTCAAAATTTCAGGTGGTTAGGTTGGGCATGGCCTTAGAAATCGGACAGAAAGTAAAAGTTTGCCGTTTACGCGATCGCGTTTCCAAGGATCTTGTTTCGCGACTGGGCAAATCGGGCGTAGTCCGTCAATTTAAAATGGTGGATGGAAGTGGGGTAGGCGTTGTTGTTACGTTTGACGATGATGACTACACCACCTGGTTCTTTGAAGACGAACTGTCTCCACAGTAGGTAGATAGAGAGAAAACTGGTGCCTCAAATTTTGACTTTTCTTGGGCAATCGCGTAGCGCCTGCGCGGTTGCATCTGTCGCGTTTGCCCGTCAGCTTGCCCAGCAGGGAACCCGTGTTCTTTGGGTAACTCAAGATAGTGGACCATTGCCTAACAGGCTGTGGAACAACTCATTGTCAACGGAAGTACAGTCAGTTGGAACGAATCTTTCGGTGCTGCAACTGCAGTCCGCCGTTCTGCTGGAAAAGAGTTGGGATATTGTCAAAGCTCTGGAAGCGCAATATCTCAGAGATCCTTTATTGAAGCAGGTCTTTGGCCAAGAACTCGTGCTTCTGCCCGGCATGGATGATGCTCTGACCCTAGATGCCATTAGAACGCTCTATGATTCCCAAGCGTATGACTGTATCGTCTTTGACGGATTGTCTGGCAAGGCAATCCTGCGAATGTGGGGCTTACCTGAGCAGATGGATTGGTATGTCCGTCGTTTTCAGAAGGTTTTGGCAGAGTCAGAACTGGCAAGGACACTGTCTCCCTTTATTCAACCCGTTGCCGGAGCAGTCTTGAATATCAGTGGGAGTCAGGAATCGATTAATCAGCCCGTCCAGCAGGCTAGAAGCTTCTTAGATGCTGGACGAATGGTTGTGCAATCTGCCGATCATCTGCTGGGTTTTCTGGTGACGACTGATGGGCCTGCCGATGCTGAAACGACTCGCTATCTATGGGGCAGCTCTCAGCAGATTGGCCTAACAGTAGGAGGAGCGATCGCCTACGGCCCTTCGTCTGCCGACTGGTCGGAGCAGACTTTTAGCCCTCTCCCCTTAAGCCCCATGCCTGCTCTAAGTGGCGACGATTGGACACCGCTGGTAGATGCTGTTCCTTCCCTAACGGCAGCAACGCAGAATGCACCTGCTCCGGTTGTGGTGAACGAGTTGGAGAAACAAGTTAAGCTCTTCCTACCCGGTTTCACCAAAGCCGATGTTAACCTCACACAATATGGTCCTGAAGTGACCGTGACGGCTGGAGACCAGAGGCGCAACCTTTTTCTGCCCAGTGCCCTCAAAAATCGTTCCGTGCAGGGAGCTAAATTTCAAGATGACTATCTCATCTTGTCTTTCTAGCTGCTTTGACTCAAAACGTTATCAGGCTGACATCTTGTCAGGAATGAAGCTTTCATAATGAAGCGGCTTTCATGCTTTAAGTCACTAGGTTAATTATCGGAGACGTTATGGCTGATCCAGTATCAGAGACCCCTAATAAAGGTTCTGAGGCTGCCAAAGGTGGTAAGACTCGTCAACTTTTAGGGATGAAGGGGGCTGAGGCAGGCGAAACGTCTATTTGGAAAATTCGCCTCCAGCTCATGAAGCCGATCACCTGGATTCCACTCATCTGGGGTGTGGTTTGTGGTGCGGCTTCCTCAGGCAACTTCGTCTGGAGCGTAGAGTATGTGCTGCTCTCAGCGGCTTGCATGCTCCTGTCCGGGCCTCTGTTGACAGGCTATACTCAAACCCTCAACGATTTTTATGATCGCGAAATCGACGCTATCAACGAACCCTATCGGCCCATTCCTTCGGGCGCCATTTCCATTCCTCAAGTGGTCACCCAGATCGGGGTTCTTTTGTTGTCTGGCGTTGCCGTTGCCTATGCGTTAGACCAATGGGCAGGGCATAATTTTCCGACGATTACTGCGATCGCCATTGGCGGCTCATTCCTGTCCTACATCTACTCGGCTCCTCCCCTCAAGCTAAAGCAGAACGGCTGGTTGGGGAACTATGCGTTGGGTGCTAGCTACATTGCCTTGCCTTGGTGGGCAGGTCACGCCCTGTTTGGTGATTTAAACCTGACCATCGTGTTATTGACGCTGTTCTACAGCTTGGCAGGTTTGGGCATCGCCATTGTCAATGATTTCAAGAGCGTGGAAGGCGATCGACAATTAGGATTGAAGTCATTACCTGTCATGTTTGGTGTGACAACCGCTGCGTGGATCTGCGTCTTGATGATTGATGTTTTTCAAGGCGGAGTGGCGGCTTACTTGATGGCGATCCATCAGAACCTCTATGCGGTGCTGTTGGTTTTGCTGATTATTCCGCAAATTACCTTTCAGGACATGTATTTTCTGCGAAATCCTTTAGAAAACGATGTCAAATATCAGGCAAGTGCTCAGCCTTTTCTGGTTTTTGGCATGTTAGTGACGGCACTGGCATTGGGACAGTCTGCCCTCGTTTGAAGACATCAGGTGAGCACTACGAATCAAACAGGTCTGCAATTAAAAGTCCAGCAAACAGCTTTCTATCACCCTAGTCTCTGGTATAGAGTTAGCTGAAGTGGTGAAAACGTTGACCGAGCTAAAACAAAGAGGAGTAGGTATCGGTTGTGGCTAATACATTTGTGAGACGGTTTAAGAATTTATTCACCGACTCAAGAAAAAAGCGAAGACGGCTACAAGTACCTAGCCATTTAGCGGCTGGCTCTTCCACAACACCCGCCGGAGCAGTCTACTCGCCCGAATCGGACCATTCATCGCCAACTCGTCGTCAACTTCCTCCCCGCCGACCCTTATACTATCGCCCTCTGTTTTGGGTTGTATTAGCTGCTGGGGCGTTGAGTTCAGCGGGTATCAGCAAGGGCTATCGTGTCTGGCATTCGACTGAAGCTGAGCTACCCCCTGTTTCAAGTCTGAAAACCTTTGAACGTCAGGGCACCATTACAATTCGGTCGGCTGACAATGCGGTGTTGCAAAAAATCGGTCCTGCAACGCGGCAAAAGCTGACGTATGAAGAAATTCCAGACACGCTAGTCGAGGCCTTCATTGCATCAGAAGACCGAAGATTTTATGATCACAGCGGTTTAGATGTGCAAGGTATTGCTCGGGCCATGCTGTCCAACATCCGCCAGCGAGATGTGGTGGAAGGCGCTAGCACCATTACCCAACAGCTCGCCAGAATTGCATTTCTCGACCAGGAACGGAGTTTTCAGCGGAAAGCTCGTGAAGCTTTGCTAGCCCTCAAAATTGAAGAGGAATACAATAAAGCCGAAATTATTGAGCGCTACCTCAACTTGGTGTATTTGGGAGCAGGCGCTTATGGCGTTGCCGATGCTGCCTGGGTGTATTTCGGTAAACCCGTTGACGATCTCACCGTATCTGAAGCAGCGCTCATTGCCGGTATGGCTCCAGCGCCGAGCGTTTATTCGCCTCTGGTCGATCCTCAAGCCGCCAGGGTGCAGCGTGATACTGTGGTTCGCCGCATGTTAGAGAATGGCAAGATTAGCCAGTCTGAGGCGAATACGGCTCTGTCGGCAGAAATTGCAACTACTCCCAATGAGCCCAAGTTTCTCTACAGTAACTTTCCCTATTTCACGATTTACATTCAAAAGCAGCTCAGCGAAATTTTGGAGCCTGAGGTCATCGAATCCGGTGGCTTAGTGGTTGAGACAACGCTGAATACTGATTGGCAGCGCAAAGCTCAAGAAACGATCAATGAAACGGTGGCAACGGTTGGCAGCCGCCAGAGATTTAGTCAAGCTTCATTGGTAGCGGTCGATCCTCGCAATGGTGAAATTAAGGCCATTATTGGGGGCACCGACTTTAACGACAGTCAATTTAACCGAGCGACGCAAGCTCTGCGACAGCCTGGTTCAACATTCAAGACGTTCGTCTACACGACTGCGATCGCAGCGGGCTTCTCTCCTTACAAGAGCTATACCGATGCCAAATTTGTTGTGGATGGATATGAACCTAAGAACTACGGCGAAACCTACAGCGGTGATGTTTCCATGCGTCAAGCGCTGACGTCCTCCGTCAATATTGTCGCTGTCAAGGTTTTGATAGATGTTGGCTTTGAGCCTGTGATTGCCATGGCTCAGCGTATGGGCATTGAATCTGAGCTGTTACCCACTTACTCCTTGGCACTGGGGGCATCGGAAGTGACTTTGTTAGAGCTAACCAGTGCCTATGGCACGCTGGCTAGACAGGGTCGGCATCATCCGGTTCATGGCATTCGTCGTGTTCTAGATAGCTCCGGCAACGTTATTTATGAAATCGACAACTCTCCAACCCAAGCCGTAGACGAAACGACTGCTGCCATCATGACTTGGATGTTGAGAGGCGTTGTCGAAGGCGGTACAGGGCGTAGGGCCTATGTTGGTCGGCCTGTTGCAGGCAAAACAGGCACCTCTGAAAACGATCGCGATCTTTGGTTTGTTGGCTACATTCCACAGCTTGTGGTTGGTGTCTGGTTAGGCAATGACGACAACAGTCGCACCTGGGGAGCGAGTAGTTCCGCAGCTGCTACTTGGGGAGATTTTGTTGCCAAATTGACGGACGAGATTCCTGAAGAAGATTTTCCGCCTTTACCTCAACTCGCAGGCCGCAAAGGTAGCATTGAGGCCCAGCCAGTCAAGCCTGGCAAAGTAACGGCAGCTAGGGCGTCTAGCAGTCAAGATAGAGGTGTGGAGGCAGAGTCTGACGGCTCTGCTGATAGCGGTGGTTCGGTCGAAGCGGCCAGCAGTGCTCCAGAGGCAGCTCCAGAGAACTCCGCAGAACCTGTGCAGCGTTCTCGGGAAGCGGCTCCAGCTCCTGCTCCCATTGCTGAACCTGAACCCTCCCCAGCGCCTGAACCTGAACCCGTTTCCGAACCGGCTCCTATTCCAGAGCCAACTCCAGCACCGGTAGCTGAAGAGCCGCCTGCTCCAGCAGCCCCTGCCCCCGAACCCGCTCCGGCTCCGGCTCCGGCTCCAGCCCCCGCTCCGGTTTCAGAACCCGCTCCGGCTTCAGAGTCAGAATAGGCTGAAACGGTCCCTAATTAATGCGTCGGGCTAGCACATACCTCGTTGGCTTACTTCTTCTCCCACTGCCGCTTGAGGCGCTCAATCCGTTCCATAAGGCTTTCGTTAGACATCCGTGTTCCTAGCCGTTCAACCAGAAGAGGGAATGCGATCGGAGAGGGACGAGACGTTGCTTTCCATATCACCTGCAGCTGTCCCAACCGTTCTAACGTTTGAGCTAAACGGTGGGATTCCAGTTGCTCTTGCAGAACTTCTCGCTCAGCCTGCTTGAGCAATAAATTGTCTGGTTCATACTTGCTAAAAACTTCGTAAAGCAGTGAAGAACTAACCTGTAACTGTGAGGATGTTTTGCGAGATCCTGGATACCCCTTGAAGACTAATCCTGCTACTTGAGCAACCCCGCGAAATTTACGCTGAGTCAGTTCTGATATGTTGAGACTGGCTTTAATATCTGCTTCTAAATTCTCTAAGCTGAAAAATTCATCGGCAAAAAGTTCCTCAAAAGGATAACCCTTAGGAGCGAGAATTTCGAAGCCATAGTCATTTACCGAAATTGTAAAGGTCGTGTTTTGCTGCCGGGCAAAACGATACCCCCATAAGAAACCCAACCCTTCATGGACAAAACGCCCCTCGAAGGGAAATACATAAAAATGCTGACCCTCGCGAGTTTTACAACATTCCACTAGCAGCTCATCCGCTGTTGGAATATAAGAAAGACGGTCTTGTGCTTCTAAGATGGGAGCAATGCACTGGACTTCACGATTCCAATGCTCAGGTTGTCGAATCAGCTCAACCTCTTGCCTAAGGTGAGTACTGAGAGTGTCAGAAATAGCAAGCTGTCCGCCTCCCCAAGTGGGGGTGACCGTGGACTGGCGACGTGTATTTTTGACATACACCACCATGTCCTTCATTTGAAAAAATTCAAGCTGGCGCCCGGCGAAGAAAAACACGTCTCCCGGTTTGAGGCGAGAGACAAAATTTTCCTCAACCGTTCCAATTTCACGGCGATTGGTGTAGACGATTTTGACAGCCTGGTTGCCTGTAATCGTGCCAATGCTCATACGGTGCATGCGCGTGATCTTGCTATCTGAAACGCGGTACTGTCCTTCTTCAAATATCAGCTTTTGATAGCGAGGATAAGCGCCCAGACATTTGCCACCTTTTTCGACAAATTCTAAGATCCAGCCAAATTCTTCGTCCGTCAGTTGTTGATAGCTTACGGTCTGTCGGACAGCTGCAAGGGTGATTTGAGGATCAAAGCCGTCCCCACAAGCGATCGTGACTAAATGCTGCACGAGGACATCATAGGGTTTGCTACGGGGATGTCGAGTCTCGATCGCCCCTGCCTCTAACCCCCGCCGGAAAGCAGAAATTTCCAGTAACTCTAGTGCGTTTGTGGGTAAGAAAAAAACCTCTGAAGTTCCCTCTGGAACGTGAGCTGATCGCCCAGCTCGCTGCAGCAATCGAGCAATATTCTTGGCACTTCCAATTTGGACAACCCGCTCAACAGGTTGGAAATCAACGCCTAAATCCAAAGAGGAGGTACACACAACCCATTTGATGTCCCCCGACTTGACACCCGCCTCGATCGCTTCTCGTTCCTTCACATCAATTGAGCCATGATGTAAAGCAATCTGATGCTCATGCTCTGGCACAGCAAACTGCAATGCTTGAAACCATCGCTCTGCCTGATTGCGAGTGTTCGTAAAGATCAGCGTTGATTTGTCAATATCCAGGGCTTTGACCAACTCTTCAAACATCCGTAGTCCTAAATGGCCCGCCCAAGGAAAGCTATCTACCGACTCAGGTAAGATGCTTTGAATCACAGTCTCGCGCTTCAGGTTAGACCGTACGATAACGGGCTTTGTCTCTAGGCCAACGGCTGTGTGAGCGGCTTCAGCTAAGTTGCCAAGCGTCGCGGATACAGCCCAAGTGCGGAGGTTAGGAGCGAATTGGCGCAATTGTGACAAACACAATTCTGCTTGGGTGCCTCGTTTAGAGCTCATCAGCTCATGCCATTCATCTAACACCACACAGCGCAAAGCCTGAAATCGTTTTTTCCCCTCTTTGTAAGACAGCAAGACCGATAACGACTCAGGTGTTGTGATCAACACATCCGGCATTTTTTTTAGCTGTCGAGTTTTTTGGGATGACCGGGTATCACCAGTTCGTGATTCCACTCGAATGCCCCAATCCATGTCCTGAATAGGACGACAAATCGACTGCTCAATATCTCGTGACAAGGCTCGTAAGGGCGTGATGTAAAGGAGCTGGAGTCCTGCGCCAGGAGTCTCTACTATTTCTGCCAGGGGACCCATGACTGCAGCATAGGTTTTACCAGAGCCTGTCGGTACCTGAATGAGACCACTGAGACCCGAGAGATAAGCTTCCCATGTCTGCTGTTGAAAGCTGAGAGGATGCCAGCCTTGCTGCGTAAACCATTGAATGATGGGAGTGAGTCGAGTATTCATACACCCATCATTACGGATGTCATTCAGCGAAAGCAAAAGTTTTCTATCTCACTACCGCCCAAATCTTGTCTGCTTTCACGTCTGTTCTACATTGGGCAGTTCACCAAAGATCTGATCAGAAAGTTGCTTAAGCTCAGCATCAGCCTCAAATATTGCCTGAAACTGAGGATTACTCACGTAGTGGTGAAAGCGGGTCAGCACATTCATGTGGGTTGCCTGACCGCGCAACCCCTGGCCATCAAAAGAACTTCCACCACCGTGGTGACTGACTTCACGAAGACCGTGGTCTGTGAATTCGAGTCCCAGTTGGTGAGCTAGGTTTTGACGATAAGTCTGGTCAGAAAACCATTGATTGAAACTAACGAGGATCTTAGGTGAGTTGATCAAGTTGCTTTTTCCGACAAACTCGTAGGCGTAGCGCTTCCAAAGTTCGATAACGCTTGGTGTGACAGGGGTATGTCGCTTCATCCAGCTAGCGAAGGTATTGTAGGGGTCCCGCAGAATCACAACGGTGTAGTCTTCACGGCTGTTTCCGATGTAGTCAGCCAGTGCGCTTTTATCCGCTTCGATATCAGAAAGGGGCTGATTCTCATAAGAAAAAATGAATAATTCCTTGCTGACAAGTGCACCTTTGATATCTCTTTCCTTAGGCCAATAAGGAAAGTTTGGATAAGCAATCCCCCAGTTTTGATGCCATGGATTTGTACCTGGAAAAGCGCCGTTGATAAAGCACGTTTTACGATGCTCTTGGGCAATCATCCAGTTAATAACAGCATGATTACCCGATCGCTGAATTCCGCAAAATCGAATCAGCTTTTGATTAATGGGTAAACCCAGCTTAGTTCTGATTGTTCGTGCTTTTGTTCCTAAGGCATAGGAAACTTTTTGAGAAATTTTCATAGAAATTTCTGATTTCTATCAGAGAGATTATAGATGCCTTAAACTTGAGCAAAGGTTGCCCAAATCTTTATCTAGAATTAGGTTTCTCTATAGGTATAAAGATAATCTTAAGAGCTTTTGAGCTTGATTTGTGCTGCGCCCACAGTATTGAAAACTAGAAAGATAACAAAAAAGCCAGCTTTAAGCTGGCATAGAAGTTGTAACAGGTATTAAGGATTAGAGTGCTCACCAGGTTTATAAGTCTTCGTCCAACATCTTTCTAAATGTGCTAGACGGTGGTAGTGCTGAAATGTCCAAGGATTAAGCCTGGTTTTGTAATGAGAGCTAAAAACAGGTTGTTTTAGGTAAGCCCAAAACGGAAATTTTAGAGAGTCATGTCGAGGATTCATGACAAATAGAAAACCTCAATTTTTACAGTAGAGATAATGGCCTTATCACTGCCGCATCGACCATGAACGACAGCGCTGTGTATCTCAGTATAAACATGCCCAAAATCTAGAGTTCGCCCAACAAACTCTAGATGAAGTAATTTTCAATAAAGAACAATAAAGTTCATAAAAATGGAGCCGACGGGAGTCGAACCCGTGTCCGTTTCGAGTAGTAACACTCCATTCATTCACAGACTTAGCCTATCTCACCCTCTAGGCGGGAATCGCTAATTATCCCTAGCGATGGGATTCTCTAGTAGAGTCTTAGCCTGAAGAACCACCAGAGAGATTCTTCAGGAGCATCCGTTGGGGTTTGTCCATGATCCTTAACGGAGTCAAATCACAGACGCTCGTCAAGTGTTTTGATTAAGCAGCAACAGGTGCAGCTTTACGAGCAAAAGGAACGATGTTGTTCGCAGTTACGTTTGTTTTGAGCCTGGATTTACGAGAGTAGACTCCCTCTCGGTCTGCATCACAAAGTGACTTTCGTCAAAACGTCGAAACCGTTACGGCCCCTTGTTTGATCTCTAGATTAGCGTATCAAAGACGAAACTGGGTGAGGTTTTCCTGATCTACACAATTGGATCGATATCGAAGGAAATGCTCACTGTTAGGTGGAATCAGTGCTTAACGGGCGATCGCTTATCTCGGATTATCGAACCCATAACCTTTCACAAACCCAAATGTGTTCATTCTTACCTATAATGTTTACTTAACGATTGCCAAAGATCTCTTAGCGATTTGGGTTGAGTGCCCGGAGTTCTGAGGCACAGTTGAGCAAGCTCCGATGATTAAGACTAGCTGTTAGGGGAACATGATTACTGTTCCGAGCTAGCTGCTCTTAAAGATGTTTAGATGCCAAAGCAGGAAGAGGTTGACGCATGGCTACTCAGAACGAAGCAACAAACGAGCAACCCACCGCTAAGTCCAGCAGTGGGTCAACAACCAAGAAAACGACGACGAGTAAGACAACTCAGTCTAAGAACAGCATTGTTAAAGCAGATGAGAAGGACAACGGCGAAGTTGTATTCGTTTTAGACGATTCTACTCGTATTGCGCCAACTGAGTATCTGCCCAACCACCGCCCCATTGCTCTAAGCGAGTTTACGGTTGTCGGTAGCTTGGATATGGCCGGCGATCGCCCCATCATGGCGAATGGGTTTGAGGTTGCGACCACTGATTTGCTACCTGGACATCGTCCCGTAGCAGTCAGCACCCTTCCTATTTCTGATCTCAACTTCCTACCGGGTAATCGTCCTATTGCATCGAACGACGTCGTTGATCCAACCCCTTCTATTTTGATGGGCTATCTTGACTAAATTCAGCGTAATGGAGATCGCAGGTTAGATTGCTTGCCATTTTTGAAGAATTACCAAAAGAGGATGCTGACTAGTCAGCATCCTCTTTTGGTTCGATGAATTGGTACGCTATTCAACTAAACGCCTCTAAGCCTGAACGGGATAGACGCTCACCTTTTTACGACTTTTACCTTTGCGTTCGAAAGTAACAATACCATCAACCATTGCAAACAGAGTGTCGTCACCACCGCGACCAACGTTATTGCCGGGATGGAACTTGGTTCCTCGCTGGCGAACGAGAATGCTGCCAGCCGTTACTGCCTGGCCACCGTAACGCTTAACGCCTAATCTTTTAGCATTAGAGTCGCGACCGTTTCGGGTACTACCAGTTCCTTTCTTGTGAGCCATACTGTTCTCCTGTTACTGAAATTGTCAGATACGTTCGGTCTATTCTTCTTCGGAAGTGACTTCACTGCTAGTCTCTTCTGTCTGATCAGCAGGGGCAGCGCCTTGCTCTGATGCTGTTGCTGGAACGGTTGCTTCCTGAGAAGACGAAGACGTATCGCTAGCCTCACCCATCAAGACTTCACCGTTGACGCTAATAGCATCAATCATTAAGCGTGTTAGCTCTTGGCGATGTCCCCGCTTCTTACGGGTTTTTTTCTTGGGCTTCATCTTATAAACGATGATTTTGCGCCCTCTCAGATGACGCATTACGGTGCCCGAAACCGTTGCTCCCTCGACTAAAGGCTGACCCACCATGGACTCGCCATCGTGAGAGACAAATAAAACTTTGTCGATAGTCACCGAGCTATCTTCTTCAACTGGGAGACGATCTAAGTCATAAAATCGCCCAGTCTCGACTCGAAACTGCTTTCCACTAGCTTCGATAATTGCGTAAGTCATTTACTTTCCTCGCGATCGCCGTACAGGCACAGCAACGCTGCTTTGAGTATAGCTTTAGCCAGAGGACTGATCGTCTTGTCCTGGTAGAGTTAACGACCGCTATAAAACCTGGTCCGAGCGTATTTATAGACGAAACTTCATTTTGTTCTAAAAAGAGTAATGCTGTCAACCTGTGCAGTAGACGAAATCAATGATTTGACGGCACTCGACGCAAATCTTCCTGACAAGGGAGCGATTGGCGTGTCAAAGAAAACATGCTGCAAAGGTATTTGCCATGGCTGTCGAAGCGTGTTTACTACTGGTGCAATCGCTGATGGGGGAATGCGATACGCCTATTCCTAATGTGGAGAGCCCTGTTGCACCCATTGAAGCTCAGAAGATAGTCGATCATTTTGATGTTGAGGCAACTGTCTCGGAGGCGATTGCCCCGGCTGATCCCGCAAAGGCACCACAATTTGGGCTGCTTTGTCGTCATGCGGAGAGTCAACCTGATCAAAGCTGTGAAACCTCCTCTCTAGGTCAGAACAGACAGGTCGCTTCTCGTCCGATGGCGTCCTCTCGTGACACCGTATCAACTCAAGTCGAATTAAGACCTTCTCAGGAAAACCAATCTGCCGCTTCAACGACCTCGGCATCCATCACCACTCCGGTTACGCTTGATGTTCCTCGGCCTTCCCGTTCTGTGCCGATGCCTGCGTTGCACACCCCTCAATTTAGTGCCCCTGCTGAAGTTGCTGCACTACCCTCTAGGCCGTATGGCACAAGAATTCGACCACAAGGTCCTGCTTCAGGGCCGCAGCTTTATCGTCAGCGGCAGTTAGCTCTGCAATCTGGACGCTCCTACACGCGACTATTGCCTAACGAGTATGTTGAACAGTGGAGTCGCGCGACTCGACAGCCCACCTATCAAGAATGGCAGCGATTGCTAGTGCAGGAAGCTCGGTCAATTGCCGGTGGTCAAGGTAATAATCGCTTAGAGGTGGTTGTGGGGGATTCTTTTGGTCTTTGGTTGCCGCCGGAGATGTTGCCCCGCGATCGCCTTTGGCTCAACCAAAGCATTTCAGGAGACACCACCGCTGGTATTGTCCAACGGCTGTCTGCCTTTGCGAATACTCGCCCCACAACTATCCATGTCTTAGCCGGAGCTAATGATCTGAAGAACGGTGTCCCGGAAGGGCATATTGTCCGCAATCTTCAGCAAATTGTGCAGCGATTGAGGCAACAGCATCCCCAAAGTCGAATTGTTGTCTACTCAGTGCTGCCAACTCGTCGCGCGGATATTGCCAACGAGCGGGTGCGATCGCTCAATGCCCGCATTTCCCGACTGACTCAACAAAACCGGGTGGAATTTCGCAACGTTCATCCTCGTTTTCAAGATGAACACGGTAACCTTCGGGCCGAACTGACCACTGACGGACTGCACTTGAATGCTGAAGGATATGCTCTTTGGCAGCGAGCGATCTTAGCTGGAATCTGGTGACGAGAGGAGTTTTAAGGTCTCAGCTTCGTGTTGTGAATGAGTTTCCTAGCGATCATTCAGACTTCAGGTTTGTGGACTGCTCAGCTAACAACCTTCAGATATAGACGGGTCTGGCAGAATGATGCTGAAGGATGAGCAAGGCTAGGAAAATGCAGGGGACGATCGCATCTGACCGTTTGACGATACTAGCGGACATTCGGGCCAGTTTACGGGAAGGTCAGCAGGCCCTAGCAGACTGGACGGGTGGTCCATTAGCAGTATCTGCTGTGCCCGGAGCAGGCAAATCTACGGGGATGGCTGCGGGAGCGGCCATCGCGATCGTCCGGCATGGATTAAGCGCCAAGCACCAGCTTATTCTTGTGACCTTTACGCGCTCTGCGGCGGCCAATCTCAAGGCAAAAGTTCAGCGATACCTAAGAGAGCTACAGTTTCCCCTAAGCAGTTTTGTCGTCTATACGCTGCACGGGTTGGCGTTGACGATCGCTACTCGCAATCCAGACCTATCGGGGATCAGCTTAGATACCCTGACACTGCTGACACCGACTCAGAACAATCGCTTGATTCGAACCTGCGTGGAACGGTGGATCGCTGAGAATTCCTCCCTTTATCAACAGCTTATTGAAGGTCGTCAGTTTGATGGTGAAGAGACTGAGCGTTTACGGCGCCAATCTACCTTAAGAACAGAAATTTTGCCGAATTTGGCAACAACTGTTATTCATGAGGCCAAAAGTTCTGGGATGCTGCCTCCAGCGCTCGCTACTCTGGCGGAGTCAGTGACTCGTTCTTTAACCGATGATGTGCAGGACTACGACGTTCTCAACATGGCCGCAGGGCTATATGACCAGTATCAAACGCTGCTAGAGCAACGTCAGCTCATCGACTACGACGACATGATTTTGGCGGCACTACGAGTTCTGGAGTCGGAAGAAGCCAGACAATTTTGGCAGGGACGAGTATTTGCCATTTTTGAAGATGAGGCTCAGGATTCTTCCCCTCTGCAAACTCGATTGTTAGAAACCCTGGCAGCCGCTGCCGACGATCCCCATCGGCCTCTGAACTTAGTCAGAGTAGGCGATCCCAATCAAGCTATCAACTCGACCTTCACGCCAGCAGACCCCGTTTTCTTTAATCAGTTTTGCGATCGCGCCCAGCGTCAGCAGCGTTTGGTTGTGATGGATCAGGCAGGCCGTAGCAGCGATGTCATCATGATGGCTGCCAATACTCTTTTGCGGTGGGTCAATCAATCCGGTTTGGCCGGTGACATAGTGCCGTTTCGCCCGCAACAGATTCATCCAGTTCCGCCTGATGATCCGCAATTGAATGCCAATCCACCTGCCCTTGGCGGTGGTGTTGAGTTCTATCGGCCTGACACTGTGACAGACAGCGTGCGGCAAATCGCTGAGCGATCACTGGCCATGTTCACAGACGATCCCAACCTGAGCCAAGCGATTTTGGTCAGAGAAAATCGCCAGAATCGGTTTATCAGCCAATTGTTGAAAGATCCAGACACTCTAGGCATCGATTTGCTAAGTACTGGTCTCCGCATTTACGACGTTGGCGAGCAGGATCGCCAGACCCATGTGCCCTCTGAAATGCTGACTATTTTGCAATTCATTGAGCGACCCCACTCTCCTGATCGCATGAAGTCGGTCCTACGGGTCTTGGTTGATCGTCAGCGTATTCCAACTCAGGATCTCAACGTCTTGGCAAAGCAGCCTGAACAGTTCCTCTATCCAGGACCGTTGGATCCCCTCCTTGGAACAGCCGCCGCAGAACAGGCTCGGCGGCTGTGTACCGGGCTATTGCGATCGCGCTTTGAACTACCGCCCTATCACTTAATTCCTTTTGCAGGATTGACCTTGGGATATAACCAGAGCGAGTTGGCGACCGCTGATAAATTGGCTGCCCGGCTTGCTCAGCAAACGCGGGAAGAAAATACCCTGCAGATGATGATTCGAGTACTGCAAGACATTGTCGGTTCAGAGCGATTCGAGGCCGTTGACACAGAGGATCGAGATGATCGCTACACTCGGCGTGGTCAGCTCACCATCATGACCATGCATAAGGCCAAAGGACTGGATTGGGATGCTGTGTTTTTGCCCTTTTTGCACGAGCGCACCATTCCAGGCAATCTTTGGATCCCCCCTCAGCAAACGTTTTTAGGCGATTTTGGCTTGCCAGAAGTTGCTCGTGCTCAAATTCGTGCCGAAACCCACGCCGAACATAAGCCTGCACCGATCCCCGACCTGTTCACCGCCTGGCAGCAGGCCAAGAATTTGAAAACTGCTGAAGAGTTTCGCCTGCTCTATGTCGCCATGACCCGCGCAAAGCGACTGCTGTGGATGTCTGCGGCACAGACCGCTCCCTTCAGCTGGAGCAATCCCGAAAACCTGGCAGATGCTGCTCCCTGTCCCGCTATACCTGTGGTGATGAAGGGCATAAGGCAGGACATCGAGGAATAGACTCCTTGCCTGTTAGCAGCGTTTTCCATGATCCGGTTTTATTTACATCAGGGACTGTAGCTGTTGCCAGTTCCATTAGGACAAGATGGATAACTCTTCGACAAGTACACCCTCCTCCCCACTGCCGCCTCCTGCCTCCCTTCTCCCCACTCCCCATCTCCTTAACTCCCTCACCCCCGCCTTCCTAGATCCAATCGAGCGTGACCGGAATTTTCCAGAATGGCGCATCCTTTAAGAAATGGCATGTCATCAAGATTGGACGGTTATGGCTAACACATCCTATGACGCTCTTTACGAAACGATTGGCGAGCTGGTTATGTGTCATTCTCCGAGCGGCATGGAGCAGGCAATCAATGCTGATCTGGTAGCACGGTTGAAAACGTTGGGAGTGGAGCATTGGCTAGATGAAGCGGATAACGTAGTTGCCAAAATTCCGGGGACTGGTGAGGGCGCGATCGCGATTACCGCTCATAAAGATGAGATCGGCGGCATTGTTAAAGCGATCGAACCTAACGGACGGCTTGCGGTGCGGCGTTTAGGGGGGTCGTTTCCCTGGATTTATGGTGAAGGCGTTGTTGATATTTTGGGGGATCACGAAACGATCCCTGGAGTTTTGTCCTTTGGATCGCGACACGTTTCCCATGAGTCGGCCCAAAAGATTCAGCAGGAAGGAAAGGCTGTGACCTGGGAATCCGCATGGGTTGAGACCAAACGCCCCCTGAAATCTCTGGTTGCGGCAGGAGTTCGTGCAGGGACTCGTATCGTGGTGGGGAAGCAACGCAAACAGCCTTGTCGTTTAGGAGATTACATGGCTAGTTACACGCTAGACAATAAGGCGTCTATTGCTATCTTGCTGGCCTTAGCAGAACGACTCAAGGTACCGCAAAAGACCGTTTATCTAGTGTTTTCAGCCAAAGAAGAGGTCGGCGCTATCGGTGCTTTGTACTTTAGTAATCGTCAAAAATTGGATAGTTTAATTGCTTTAGAAATCTGCCCACTATCCAAGGAGTATGCCATTCAAGCTGGGGAGATACCTGTTTTGCTATCCCAAGATAAGTATGGTTTGTATGACGAAACCCTCAATCAACAGCTCTTGCAAGCAGCTCAGGTTAAGGGGATTCCTGTTCAACAAGCCGTGATTACCGGATTTGGTAGTGACGGCTCCATTGCAATGACCTTCGGACATGTGCCAAAGGCGGCCTGTCTGAGTTTTCCGACAGACAATACCCATGGCTATGAGATTGCTCATTTGGGAGCGATCGCTCACTGCATCGATATTTTGGAACAATACTGTAACGACCTATAACGCCGTGACAGTAGGGTAGACAGCAGGTCTTTAAAATGGAGGGATGAGGAGATCATCCTAGAAAGCGAAAGTTCGCGTTTAGCTCCGAATTCAAACGTCTGCCGATATCAGACGGTATTGAGCGACGTTTTCTGAGTTTTGCCTGTTCTCCCGACATATCCATTTCAATACGGAGATCTGAAGATGGCCCAGACAGTTGCTGACGTCATGACTCGGGATTTGCTGATGGTGAATCCTGAAACTTCCCTTCAAGAGGCGATTCAGTTGCTTGCAAAAAACCGTATTAGTGGTTTGCCTGTGGTTACGCAAGCCGGGGATCTAGTCGGCATTTTGTCTGAAGCTGATTTAATGTGGCAAGTGACTGGTGCACCGCTGCCCGCCTACATCATGCTTTTGGACAGTGTGATTTATCTAGAAAATCCTAGTCGCTACAGTGAGGAGGTTCACAAGGCGCTGGGCCAAACGGTGTCAGAGGTGATGAGCCGGGATCAGGTTGCAACAATCAAACCAGACGCTTCACTCAAAGAAGCCGCTCAATTAATGCATCAAAAAAAGGTGACAAGACTGCCTGTTCTAGACACCTCTGGGACTTTGGTCGGGATTCTGACCCAGGGCGATATTGTGCGATCGCTGGCAGAAAGTTATCAAGATATCTCCGCTGACATGGCAGGATGAAGGAATGATTGTTTTGTTTGAAGAAGCGATCGCAGCCCTCACAATTATTGACGACCGAGGCTTTCGTTATGAGTCCTACACCTAATCAGGTTAAGCAGCTAATCGAATCTTCTGATTTAGGAGAGCGTTTACGAGGCGTGAACCAGGCGCGAGATTTAGATCCTGCCGATTCTTTTGGTTTGATTGTCACGGCCTGTAAGGACGATAGCCCTCGGGTACGATATGCTGCCATGAGTCAAATGGACACAATCGGTAATCACAACCGTCAACAGACGCTGGACCTCTTACGAGATGCTCTATTGAATGATCCCGAAGCCGACGTGCAATCTGCTGCTGCTGATGCGTTGGGGGGATTGCAGATGACCGAAGCGTTTGAAGATTTGCGATCAGTTTACGAAACGACAGAGGAGTGGCTACTCAAGTTCAGCATCATTGCTGCTTTAGGTGAGATGGGTGATGCTCGCGCTTTTGACATGCTGGCTTCTGCAATTGAATCGGATATCACCCTAGTGTCCACTGCGGCAATTGGTTCCCTTGGGGAACTAGGTGATCCCAGAGCGGTCCCTTTACTTTTGCCCTATGTTGATGCTGATGACTGGCAAGTGCGCCATCGAGTAACGCAAGCGCTCGGTCAGTTTGATTCTCCTCAAGCGAAAGCAGCACTAGAGAAGCTCAGTCAGGATACATCAGCAACCGTTGCTGATGCTGCCAAGCGGCACATTCCATAGTGCTTGGGATATTTCAGTTAACTGAGGTACTGATAAGTAGATTTCATACCGCATCGGAACTTAGCGTTGGGGGTACAGCGCTACTAACACGTCGTCTTTGGACATCGACAAGCGTTTAGAGTGGGGCATGTCTTAACCTACTTCTCTCGTCCTTCAATTTGAGGAAAGAGGGTTGGGAGAGAGCAGGGCCATGCAGAGGACTGGCAAACATGACACGCCCGCTTGAAGCGTTTTGCTCACCTTTGGATATTTAGATATAAGGATTTCCTAATACTGTCATTGTTGTGATTAAGAGCCAAAAGCCATGATTTGCATCAATCGCCTCACAGGTCCGAAATAGCAATAGTGGGTTGACTAAAAAAAGTCGAGAATTTAGTCCTCATACCCTGTAAGGACTAAATTTGCGCTCTGTTTAATGAGACAAGCCGCAGCTCATAAACAGCTCTATCGGACAATCTTCTAACTCTGAAAAGGCGTTAAAGTGACCTTAATATAACTTATAGAAGATTTAAGAAAAACACATAAGTAGCTCTAAACCGTCTCTGTTTTCCTCAATAAAAAGTGCCCAAGCTATACAGGTTGTCGCCAAGACCTATTTTTCATTGACCTGTTGTTAATAGTGTTGGTCCAGTTAGAGGGTGCTATTCAAGTTACTCGTTTCAGAGAACCGTATAAGTACTGAAAAGCTGATTTTGATCAAAACCTATTGATTAATAAGTAACCTGGAATTATCAGTGATATAGGCTTTACAGAGAGATTCTCTTGATATAATCAGATATGAGATGAGAAATTACGTCGCAAGATTTTGGGTGTAAGCATCAACATTGCTAGGGATCTCTGCTTTTTTGGTTCTCTATATTCAATTCACTTCAAAAGCAATAGACTCCTGGCCGACAAAAAATTAAAGACTTTAACCGTAAGTTATTGTTAATTCTCTGGAGGATATCCAGTGGTAGCTCTATTCCAGTCCTCTATCAAAGAGCATTGGGGCAGTTTGAGCTTTGTTTCAACGCTGTATCTTTGCCCGGTACTTGACCGATTGATGGCTCAAGTACCGGAACGATGGCAACCAGAAGTGCGTTTGGGTTTACAAGAAGCGCTGGTCAATGCTGTTAAACATGGCAACAATCTTGATCCCCATAAGGTGATCTCTGTTCGCTACAAAACCGCAGGGAATCAATACTGGTGGATTATTGAAGATGAGGGTCATGGCTTCGATATCGATGACTGCTGTGATTCTTGTACAGATAAAAGCAATGACTCTACGCGCGACTGTGGCCGTGGGCTCTTCATTTTGCACCAAATTTTTGATGAAGTGAAATGGGCACGCGGTGGGCGCGAGCTTCATCTCTGTAAACGAGTTCATCGATGGTTTGGAATTCCCAGGGTATGCTAGATTGCCTTGCTGGCAGCTGCTATTTTCTGTGGGTTGGACAAGGAGGGGCTGTGAGACTCCGATCTAGCCAGCCCACAGCTTGTTGTAATCGAACCAAAGCTTCTTGCGATTCGTCTTTGAGTAAATAAACGAGTGCAGCCGCCACTTGCTCTTGGGCACGGATGTTGCGATTGCGATTAAGTCGGTGCCAATCTTGAGGCTTGATGGCTAGTCGCGATGCGATCGCCTGAGCCAATTCAACATCACTCAACGTATCAATAGGGACTGGAGTTTGAGAATTCATGCGGGATCTATCCTAATGCCGTTATGATGAGCGCTACTTCTACTCTATTGTGCTTATGAATCGCCGATTGCGGCGCCTGCGAGTTCGCCGTTCTCAATCTATTGGGGATCATCAGCAGATTCTGGGTGCGTTTAGTCCGTCATCGCCGGATGAGGACTGGTCCACTTTTGATGCCCATCTTAGCCAATTAGAGACCTCAGTAGAGATCCTAAGGCAGCGCTTTGAACAAATGCGGGCAGCTCAGGAGCAGCAGCGTGAGATTGAGCAGCAGCTCCAAAATTCTGATTTAAAGGCAGACGAGATTCAGCAGTTGAAGCAGCGTCTAGAAGAGCTAGAGATGCAGTTTGAAAGCCAGCTCTTTGACTGGGGATCGCTGCGCGAGCCGTTTTGGCAAGCAGTGCGTTTCGGTGGACTGGGGATCATTCTAGGTTGGATTTTAAGAGGAATCGCCAGTCGTTAGTGATTTAACCTCAGCTGCGTTACCGTAGCTTTAACAGTTTTCTGCTTATTCGTTTCTGCAATTTCGTAATCATGGCGACAACACGCATTTCAGACCTCCTCAAGACAGGACAACCCGATGATTCGGTGACCATCCAGGGTTGGGTCCGTACCAAGAGAGCACAAAAGGCGCTGTGCTTTATCAATATCAATGATGGCTCTTGTATGAGTGGGTTGCAGGTGGTCGCTGATGCAGAGACTCAGGACTATGATGCCGTTGTTGCCCAAATCACAACTGGGTCATCTGTGAAAATTACAGGCACCCTGGTTGAGTCACCTGCGAAAGGTCAACGCATTGAGTTGAAAGCTTCGGGGATCACGATCTTTGGTGATGCTGACGAAACGTATCCATTGCAGAAGAAACGCCATAGTTTTGAGTTTCTCAGAACAATTGGTCATCTGCGATCACGCACCAATACGCTGGGAGCCGTCTTTCGTGTGCGGAACGTTTGTGCCCAAGCCGTACATCAGTTTTTTCGCGATCGCAATTTTCTGTGGGTCCACACCCCCATTCTGACTGCCAGCGACTGTGAGGGGGCTGGCGAAATGTTTACAGTCACTAGTCTGAATTTGAACCAGCCGCCGCTTTCTGACGACAAAGCGATCGATGCTGAACAAGATTTTTTTGGAAAGCGAGCCTATCTGACAGTGAGCGGTCAGCTTGAAGCCGAAATCATGGCAATGGCCTTCACCAATGTTTATACCTTTGGTCCCACTTTTAGAGCTGAGAATTCCAATACCTCTCGTCACCTGGCTGAGTTTTGGATGATCGAACCCGAGATGGCCTTCTGTGATCTCATGGGCAACATGGATCTGGCTGAAGATTTCCTCAAATATATTTTCCGTGCGGTTCTCGATCAGTGCGAAGACGATATGGCGTTCTTTAATCAGCGCATTGACGACACCGTATTGGCAACCGCAGAGAACATTATCGACAATGAATTTGCCAGAATTTCCTACACCGAAGCCGTTGACTTGCTGCTGAAAGCCGATAAGAAATTTGAGTTTCCAGTGGAATGGGGCATCGATTTACAGTCAGAGCACGAGCGATATTTAGCGGAAGACCTGTTTAAGAAGCCAGTCATTGTTAGCGACTACCCAGCAGCTATTAAAGCCTTCTACATGCGGTTGAATGACGACCAAAAAACTGTGGCGGCAATGGATGTCCTTGCTCCCAAGGTTGGCGAAATTATTGGGGGCTCTCAACGAGAAGAGCGACTTGACGTCTTAGAAACCCGAATTGATGAGGCTGGTTTACCACGAGATGCCTATTGGTGGTATTTGGATTTACGACGCTACGGAACGGTTCCCCATGCTGGTTTTGGATTAGGATTTGAGCGCTTGATTCAATTCATGACGGGTATGGGAAACATTCGAGACGTCATTCCGTTTCCTCGAACACCTGACAACATTGATTTCTAAAGGTCACGGTAAATTCTTTCTTGAAGATCCCTTTCAATAGGGGCTTGATGTAAAAACTACATGGAAGCCATGCGGTTTTGTCCTTATACAAAGAACTTTGTAACTAAGCACACTAAATGCATGGACTAGCCTCAGTATTTTGCTTGTGACGGTTTTGATAAGACGGCTAAGTCATTGGTTCGTCTCAATGGCTGCTGGTGTAGGCGATATCGTGAGGCAAAGTGCAAAAGCCTTCAGCCTTGAGTGAATTGCTTAGACGGTAAGTTAATTAAATTTTTTGTTGTATTCCTTGTAGCCAAACTCCGCATACCAATTCGATCTGCTAAGTGGGGCTTGTCAACGCTGGAGTTTGGGAAAGATACTGTGTCCTTGAAGACTCTTCATCTGTCAGCGCAGGCTACCGTTTCACGATATGTCTTGATTTTGGTGAAGTTGTTGAATGCTGTGTCAAGGTTTTTCGGTATTGGCAAGCCAATCGTTTGAGGACCAGAGCTCACATTTTGTATAAGGTATAGCTTTAATCGTTTAAGCTAGCGCATTAAGTAGCACCCCCTGTGCTGGGCAGCTTGTTGTCTGCCCTAATAGCACTCACGGCGGCTATGCATTCTATTTAGACAAACCCTCAGGCAGACCA
The DNA here is from genome assembly GCF_028330965.1 of Oscillatoria sp. CS-180. GTDB lineage: Bacteria > Cyanobacteriota > Cyanobacteriia > Phormidesmidales > Phormidesmidaceae > Halomicronema. Next base: position 123,338 of record NZ_JAQMUB010000101.1, read on the forward strand.
TCCCTACAGACTAAAGCTCAGTAGAGCTTGTTGACGGTTACGCTCACCAAATTTGGGTCAATGAGACAACATGCAACTAATTAACCGCGTTAAGTTTGGCAGTAATTTGCGAGGTGACTTATTTGGGGGGTTAACAGCTGCCATTGTTGCCCTGCCATTAGCCCTTGCCTTTGGCGTCGCTTCAGGGGCTGGGGCGATCGCGGGGCTTTATGGGGCTATCTTTACAGGCTTTTTTGCCGCGCTGTTTGGGGGGACGCCTTCTCAAGTGTCTGGCCCGACTGGACCGATGACTGTGGTGATGGCGACTGTGTTTGCCAAGCTGATTGCCGAAAATCCTGAAAGTGGTATGGCCATGGCTTTCACAGCGGTGATGCTGAGTGGCGTCTTTCAGATTCTCTTTGGCCTACTGCGGCTGGGGCAGTTCATTACTTTGATGCCCTATACCGTAATCTCAGGCTTTATGTCGGGTATCGGGATCATCATTATCGATCTGCAACTGGCTCCGTTACTAGGCCATCCTGCTCAGAGTGATGTCGTTGTGGGGTTACAAAAATTACCTGAGGCTTTGGCTAATCCCAATCCAGCTGCTGCGGGATTAGGCATTTTGACCCTAGTTATTGTATTCGGCTGGTCTGGCAGATTGGCCCGAATCGTACCATCACCACTGGTGGCCTTGATTGTGTGCACTGCGATCTCAGCTTTAGTTTTTCCTGATAGCACTATTCCGCGCATTGGTGAGATTCCTCAAGGGTTTCCTGAATTGCAATGGCCACAGCTCAACCTCAATCAGGTGAAGGATATCGTGGGCTATGGATTAATGCTGGCAACTTTGGGGGCGATCGACTCGCTTCTGACATCCCTAGTTGCTGACAATATTACTCGCACTCGTCACGATTCTGAACAGGAACTAATCGGTCAGGGGATTGGTAACTTGATGTCGGGATTGTTTGGTGGGCTACCCGGCGCAGGAGCCACGATGCGGACCGTCATTAATGTGCAGGCAGGTGGACGGACAGCCCTTTCAGGCATGTTTCATGCTCTGGTCTTGTTGTGCATTGTTTTATGGGCAGGTGGGATCACCGCTCAAATTCCCCATGCGGTGCTGGCAGGAATCTTGATTAAGGTGGGGATCAAGATTATTGATTGGGGGTTTTTGTGGCGAGTTTGCCAGGTTTCGATGCGAGCTGCGATCGTCACCTATGGCGTTCTCGTTTTGACCGTTTTTGTAGACTTGATTACAGCAGTTGTGGTTGGTGCCTTCGTTGCTAACATGCTTACCATCCACCGTCTTACCAGCATTCAAGTTGAGCAGATTCGAGCGATCGCTCATCCAGATGATGATCCCAAGGTTATTTTGACTCCTGAGGAACGGCATCTACTGCATCAGGGTCAGGGGCGCATCGTCTTGATTCAAATGAGTGGTCCTATCAGCTATGGCGCAGCGAGAACGATCGCCTATCACATGGGTCGAAACTACGATGCCTTGATTCTTGACCTGAGTGATGTTCCATTAGTCGGCGTCACGGCATCACTGACGATCGCAGCTGAAATTGAAGCGGCTCGGCGTCGGCAGCAGGGCGGAATTTTTATTGTGGGAGCCAGTAGCAAGGTCCAGGAACGCTTACGACGATTTCGTGTGCGTGATGTTTTGACTACAGGGAAGTTTATTCCTGATCGCCGGACTGCGTTGACAGCTGCCCTGACCCTGATCAATGCCGCAACGTTCTCTCAAGGGCCAGCAGGGCAGCCAGCCGTCGATTCATTTAGAAGTCAAATCAGAGTGCCTAACTAATTGATAGACTGAGCTAACGGTGATGTCTTCTGCCCAAGTGTTTTGGGGATTAACCGCTATGGTGATGGCATTGAAGCCAACGGGTAATTAGGCTTGAAGCTGTCCTATTAAGACCTGATTGTTGTGTGGGGTCGCATATTGCGTCCCTACACGGCTATTGAATTGTCTGTACTCAGGTGGATAAGCTTTCCCAATATTTTGAATGGTGAGCCTATTTCTGTCGTAGTGTCCTAGAGGGCTAAGGCTATATCTTCAAAACTGATAGGTTTTCTTCAACAGGTGTTCGACTTGGTCAGACATGATGGGTTTAGAAAAGAGATAGCCCTGTCCATATTCACAATGCAGCGTCTGCAACCATTCCAGCTGTTGTGGTGTTTCAATACCTTCGGCGATCGCCTTCAGCTCCAGCAAGTTACTTAATCCAACGATGGACTCCGCGATCGTCTGGTTTCTCAATGTAGGTTCTTCTGGGCTGACAAAAGTCCGGTCGATTTTGAGGGAATCCACGGGCAACTGATGCAGATAGCTGAGTGAAGAATAGCCTGTACCAAAGTCGTCAATGCTAATCTTAAAGCCCATTGATTGCACCTGATTGAGTAGAGAACTGGTGGCGTCAATGTTTTCGACGAGTAAGCTCTCGGTAATTTCCAGCGTGAGGCAGTGCGGCTTAATTTGTGTCTGAGTGAGGACCTTATTGAGCTGAGGAATTAGGACCGATTCTCGGAGCTGCTTGACTGAAAGGTTGACCGTCAACTTCAAATCTTCAAAATTAGGAACCTGAGATTGCCACGCTGCTACCTGCTGACAAGCGGTTAGCAAAACCCATTCGCCCACTGGAATGATCAGGTCGGTTTCTTCGACGACATCAATAAACTTATCAGGGGTCACTAAGCCTAGCGTTGGATGTTGCCATCGAATCAGTGCTTCGAACCCAGTAATCCTGAGGCTTTTCAAAGATACAATCGGCTGATAAGCGAGAGCAAATTCGTGATGATCGACGGCCTTGCGTAAATCATTCTCTAGCTGCATGCGTTTCAAAACTTGAGCATGCATTTGGGGATCAAAAACAGCGTATTTGTCTCGTCCGCTCGCCTTAGCCCGGTACATCGCAATATCAGCGTTGCGGATGAGATCTTCTGCTCTGTTGTGATTGGCTGCATCGACAACGATGCCAATACTGGCGCTGATAAAAATTTCTTGTCCTTGAATCAATAGGGGTGCTCGCAAATCCTCGACAATACGCTCGGCTACCCGATTAGCTCGATCAGGCGTTTTAATATCTTCTAGCAGAACGACAAACTCGTCGCCGCCGATGCGCGCCACTAAATCGTCTTTACGTACAAAGTTGCAGAACTTTTGGGCAACGGTTGTCAAGAGCTGATCTCCGATGGAATGCCCCAAACTGTCGTTGATAACCTTGAAACGATCAAAATCGATAAAGAGAACAGCGAAGTAATAGCCTGTTTGATGTTTGGAGCGTTTAATGGCCAGTTCCAATCGCTGCAGCAACAGCAGACGATTGGGCAAACGAGTTAAAGCATCGTGTAGCGCGTCGTGTCGCAGCCGTTGCTCCATCAGGACGCGATCGCCAACTTCACGAGAAGTGCTCTGCAAATGCAGGACATGACCCGTTTCATCCAAAATGGGCTTGATAAGTGTTTCCAGCCAAATGTAGCCACCTAATTTGTGGCGAATGCGATACGTGATTGGCAAAGGATTCTTTGAACGAGGATCACTGTGAGCTAGTTGCAGACGAGAGACATCATCAGGATGTAGCAAGTCGTCAGGATTTTGACCGATCAATTCATCTCGGGAATATCCCAATAAAGACTCACAAGACGGCGTGACATAGACGTATTGACCGTCAGGCTTGTGTAGGCAAACCAAGTCAGTCATGTTTTCCGTCACAATGCGATAGCGTTGTTCGCTTTCTGCCAAAGCAATTTCGGCCTGCTTGCGATTGTTGATATTGCGAATAATGATGAGCACCTTGTCTGCTTGAATCGGTACTACACGAACTTCTTCGTAGTGAATTTCTCCCTCAAACTCAAGCTGCTGCTCATAGAGTTGCATTTTGCCTGTGCTGAGTACTGCTTCCACAGCCTGCCTACGTTTCTGAGAGATGTCATGTGGCAGAACTTCATAGTGGTTGATGCCGATGGCATCAAAGGGAGAGAATAGCTTGACGATGTTACTGCCCCCAGCAAAGCCCTCACAGATTCCATCGGCACTCATCCAAATCAGTAGGTCAGGAATGGCTTCCAAAATCTGTTGCTTAGCAGCCTCGCTTTGGCGCAAAGCTTCTTCGATATGCCTTCGCTCAGTAATATCGAGCATGACGCCCAGCATACGATTGGCTTTGCCGTCGTTGTAGTGGGCTGATCCATGCTCTAGCATCCAGTGAATGCTGTCATCTGGATGCACAACCCGATACTCTACCCAATAGCCTGTCTGAGCACTGATCGCAGTCTCAACGGCGTGTTCAACATGGTCGATGTCATTAGGGTGAATTGCCTTGCGCCATAGCTGATAGCTGAGGTCTGTTTGATGGGGATCAAGACCTAGCAACCGAAAGTGATTTTCGTTCCATTCAAAATGATTATCGGCGATGTGCCAATCCCATAGGCTGATATGGGTAAGTTCTAAGGCTAAGCGAAGCTGCTCTTCACTTTTTTGAAGTCGCTGTTCTGCTTGCTGACGTCGCGTTTTCTCGGCCTGCAACTGTCGGTTCCAGAGAACCGTTGCGACCATCAGTACCCCACCACACATAACAGCAGACATTAATAGCATCTGATCTCCAGGATGACCTCTTAGCGCTATGGTCGTCAGACCCCAATCTCTTACTTGCAAAGTCTTCCCCGTGTCAAGATTCGTCTTAGCGCTCCGGCTCCCTTCAGTCGCTACGGGCAAGTCATTCGTGGTGTGATCAGTTCTGGGTGGGGTGAAGACACTAGGAGAAACAATCGCGGCGAGGCTTGTGGTGGTTGTTAATCCGAGATCTGTTGTTGGGTACCGAAATTGTTTCCTGCCCAAGAGATTGCTGTAGCCACTATAGCTGGAGCGGTTAAGAACACTAGAATCTCGATGGGTCCAAGGATTGATCCTACTTTCTGCCCTGATTCTTGTGTCTTTAGTGATATCTAATTGGCCTGAGACATCACAGCTTTTGTCGACCTCTGAACTCAGTAGGAACGCACAGCCTAACAGCACCGGGAAGCAAAACGCTTTTCTGGGAAAGAACATTGGATACGAGTAGATCTTGAGACCCCTTTGTCCTAGTAATCCCAATTTTGCTTTGTGGATGCTGATGCTGATGGGCTACTCTAAGCTCTCTAAAACCTGAGACATATCCTGAGACACATACAGTCTTGCTCTAGGTTGAGTCTTGGTGTACGGGCAATTACGCATAAATTGTTCTTGATGACCGTGCTGATCATTGTCCTCAAAGTGTGTGTTCCCCCTCTCAACAACACTGCATTCAGAAGACTATTCTCTGAGGCACCACAAAAACCCGTAGACTGAAGAGAGGTGGCAGGCTCGAACATTTTGGCATGCATAAGATAAATCTTTTAAGTATCGGTATTGGCACGTTAAGCAATATCGCTATTGCAGCTCCCGCGATCGCCAACTCCGATCTCTTTCTGGCCTATCCGCCTTTGGAGCACCAAACGACCAGCGATCGTATTTTCCTGATTGGCACCGCTGATCCTGCCCAATCTGTCCTGGTCAATGGCGAAATAATTGACAACCGTAGCGAGTCTGGTCACTTTGCACCAACCGTGCCCTTAGAAATGGGCGTTAATACGCTGACTCTATCCCAAGGTGAAGACACGATCGAAGTCACTGTTACTCGTCTTCCTGCGACTCCAGTCGTGTCTCCTGAATTGGGCTATCTTGTGGATTCGCTAGCGCCTCAGGTCAGCATTGCTAGACCGGCAGGCGAACTGATCTGCTTTAGCGCGATCGCCCGACCGAATGCCAGTATTTCTGTTGACTGGGCAGGGAAAGACATTATCCTAACGCCTGCCTCTCAAATGGTTGCTCTACCTCCCAATTCAGCGGTTCTGGTTTCTGATAACGAACCTTTGCCCCAGGCGGCAACAACCTACGAGGGCTGTGCACCGATGCCAGCCACCGGATCGCCGGGTCAACCCACATACACCGTTACCATCGACGGTCAAGTCAATACACATACGCTACCAGCACCTGTTTCCCGTTTACCAAGAGTCCCCTTTCAAATTGCTGAGGTCGTCGCTGAATCTGGAGTCGCTCGAACAGGCCCCAGCACCAACTATTCCCGCATTACGCCTCTCCCTCAGGGAACACGTGCTGCCGTTACTGGCATTGAAGGAGATTGGCTAAGACTTGATTATGGTGGTTGGATTCGTGCATCAGAAACGGTGATAGCGACTGCTTCAGCACCTTCCCAAGCCACTATTCGCAGCGTTACGTCGCGGCAAGTTCCTGGTTGGACCGAAGTTCGCTTTCCACTCAATGCAACGGTCCCCATTACCATCGACCAGACCGCCGATACCCTCACCCTTACCCTACACAACACGACCCCTCAAACCGACACAATTTATTTGGACGAGGATCCTGTGATTGAGCGCCTAGATTGGTCACCCGTTCTGCCCGACAAAGCACAATATCGCTTTCAGTTCAAAACCGCTCAGCAGTGGGGCTACAAAACCCACTACGAAGGTACAACTCTAGTTCTCTCCCTGCGACATCCACCCCAACTGGCTCCTGGCTCGCTATCGGGCAGTAGGATTCTGATTGATCCAGGACACGGCAGCGAAAACGACCTTGGTGCTCGTGGTCCCAACGGCTATCCTGAAAAAGATGTCAACCTGGTCGTCTCTAAGCTCCTGCGAGATGCTTTGGAAGCGCGGGGCGCAACGGTCATCATGACTCGTGAAGGGGATGATGATTTGTTTCCTGGCGATCGCGTAGAGATTATCAACGATGTTGAACCTACCTTGGCCCTCAGCATTCACTACAATGCCCTCCCCGATGCTGGTGATGCGCTCAACACTGCTGGCATTGGCATGTTCTGGTACAACGCTCAAGCCTACTCCCTGTCACAGTTTCTACACGACTATCTTGTTCGCGAACTGGATCGTCCGTCCTATGGGGTTTATTGGAACAACCTAGCCCTCACTCGTCCCACTGTCGCCCCAGCCGTTCTGCTTGAGCTTGGCTTTATGATCAATCCTTATGAATTCGAATGGATAACCGATCCAGACGCGCAGGTGGAGCTGGCGGACGCATTAGCCGATGCCGTTGAAATCTGGATGCAAGGCACAACTCAGTAAGACCACATTGACCTATTGATTATTGTTCACTTAGTCTGATCCCCGAATAAAGCTCATGGCTCGTCAGCGCTCAAAATCTGACTTACCCACGAAAGTCTGTCCTGTCTGTCAGCGTCCCTTTACCTGGCGCAAAAAGTGGGCTGACTGCTGGGATGAGGTGAAGTACTGTTCTGAACGATGTCGGAGACGGCGATCGCAGGCTAACAATCCAGCCTCTAAATAACTAAGTCAATTCACGAAATACCTTCAAATTAATCCGATTGATCTGACTGTTTCCGAGCGGTAATGAGCTGAATGAGACCGTCAATCATGCGATCGCGCTCTATGGGCATCACCTCATCACCATGCAACACATTTTGGGTAATCAAATAGTGGACCAGAGAGCCTGCAAATATTCTGGCTGCAACTATCGGATCGGGTAGGTTGAGCTGCGTTTGAGAGGACAAATAGAGGGATAGCTGCTCCAGTAGAGGTTTTTTAATTTCCTGTACAAACGTTTTGGCTACCTGCGGAAAGCGCTCTGATTCACCAATAACCAGTCGCATTAGCGTCAGCAAAGGCTTATTTTTATCGAAATTGTTCAACATCAGCGTGGCAATTTGCCGTAGGACTTGTTCCGGTGCAGCCTCCACATCTGACTGGGACAGCAGCGCAAAAACACCCTGACGACTAGAAAAGGTCAGCTCTTGAATGAGGGCCAGAAACAGTCCCTCTTTATCTTGAAAGTGGCTGTATAAGGTGGACTTGGAAACTCCTGCTGCCGCTGCGATACGGTCCATGCTGGCAGCGGCATAGCCCTGCACCATAAAGACTTGTAGAGCACCCTGCAAAACAGCTTGTGCCTTTTCAGATCGGATTTCTGACAAGGATGCCTGAGATTGCGAATCAAGGGTTGTCATTGCTTCAATTCCTGCAGCACAGATACATCCAGCATAAAGGAGCAACTCGTTTCTCAAAGAAAACTATACTAAACGGTATAGTTGACAAAACCATACCGTTTAGTATGATCTGATTGTGACCTGTTGAATTACCTGTGCGAGGGTTATGCATCTGGATCTCTCGAACCGTTCTGTTTTTTCAGCAATGCAGTCTCGTCGCTGGTTGGCGATTGCAGGTGCTGTCGTACTGGCCGTTGGCGGAATTGCTGTTTGGCGTGTTTGGCAATCCCGTGTAGATGAAACACAAACGGAGGTAGTGACTCCGAGTATCACGACAGTGACAGCCTTAGGACGCCTAGAGCCAGAAGGTGAGGTTATCAATTTGATTGCACCGACTGCGACTCAAGAGAACCGAATAGAGCAGCTATTGGTTGAAGAAGGAGATTCTGTTGAGGCTGGCGAAGTCATTGCCGTTTTGGACAATCGCGATCGCCTGCAGGCGGTTCTCCAGCAAGCTGAGGAGCAAGTGCAAATCGCCCGTACTCAACTTGCGCAGGTGCAAGCTGGAGCTAAGTCAGGGGAAATCGCGGCTCAACAAGCTGAGATTGCTCGATTGCAGGCCACTCAAGCGAGTGACATTGCTGCTCAGCAGGCAGCCGTCGCACGGCTAGAAGCAGAAGTCGAGAATGCCCGGGTGGAATATCAGCGGTACGAAACGCTTTACCAACAGGGCGCTGTTTCAGCTTCCGAGCGAGACGCTAGAGAGCTGACTTTGAGTACAGCGCAGCGACAGCTTCAAGAAGCCCAAGCGCAACTGGAACGTATTCAAACGGCTGGGCGAGAGCAAATTGAGCAAGCTCGTGCCACCCTCGACCAGATAGCCGAAGTCCGTCCGGTAGATGTGGCAGCGGCTGAGGCAGAAGTGGAGGCTGCGATCGCGGCTGTTGCCGAAGCCGAAGCCAATCTGGCTCAGACGTCGGTTAAGGCACCCATTGCGGGTCAGGTTCTCAAAATTCATGCTCGCCCCGGTGAAAGAGTTGCCGATCAGGGGATTGCGACACTGGGGCAAACTGAGCAGATGAAAGTGATTGCAGAAGTTTACCAAGGCGATATCGATCAGATCGAGGTGGGGCAGAGCGCCGAAATCACCTCTACGGTTTTCTCTGAAACCCTCCAAGGCAGAGTCGAACGTATTGGTTTACAGGTGGAACCACAGCAGGTTGTTGACGAGAATCCTGCTGCCAATATTGACGCCAAAGTTATTGAGGTTCACATCGTTTTGAATGCAGAAGCTAGTGCACAAGTTAGTGACCTGACAAACCTTCAGGTGACCGCTACGATTCAAACCCAGTAGTCTTCTGCTCCGAAAATTGCTGCCCTAGGAGGCCGCGCTCTCGATTGCGATGCTTCTCGGCAGCGAAATTGCTGCACTGCTACACTACCTCCTCTCATCACGCCATTCTTTCTGCTCACCTTGCGAAATTCCTACAAGCCCACCCTCAGGAGCTGACGCCATGCTAAATCCGCTCAAACTGTTCAAGGTTCTTGAAGATCGCACTCCTCTAGGACTTTTGCAACTCAAGCATGACCCCCTACGGCTGTTGACTGCGATCGCGGGCATTACTTTTGCCGACATTCTTATATTTATGCAGTTGGGATTTGCAGATGCTTTGTATAAAAGCAACACTCAGTATCCTCGGGCACTACAAGCTGATCTTGTGCTGATCAGCACCCAAGCTAAGAACTTTGGGCAGTTGCAATCGTTTGCACGGCGACGGTTGTATCAAGCGCTGGATGTTCCGGGTGTCGTTTCCGCTGATCCGCTTTACCTGGGGTCTGTGGAGTGGCGCAATCCTCAAACCCGCCGGCGGACATCAATGCTGATCCTTGGGCAAGATCCAGCTCGTCCTGCTTTTAATCTCCCTGTCGTGAATCAGCAACTTGATGTGATTCGACAACCGGATACGGTTCTGTTTGATCAAGCCTCTCGGGGAGATTACGACCAGATGATTGCCCGAGTGAGGCGGGGTGAGCCTGTTACGACAGAGATTGGTCTACGCACAGTTGAGATTGCTGGGCTGTTTGAAGTGGGAGCCTCGTTTGCCGATGATGGTGCTCTCATCACCAGTGATCAAAACTTTTTACGGCTGTTTCCTCGCCGTGATGCTGTAGCGGTGAGTTTGGGACTCATTCGTGTCGTCCCTGAAGCTGATCTCGAACAGGTGCAGCAGGCGGTTACTGCTCGTCTACCCGATGATGTCCAAGTGCTCACTAGCGAAGGATACGTCGATTTTGAACTCAACGATATTCAGTCAGAATCGCCCATTGGTTTTGTGTTTGGTCTTGGCTCGGCAATGGGATTCATTGTTGGAGTTGTGATTGTTTATCAAGTCTTATCCACTGACGTCAACAGTCATCTAGCAGAGTACGCCACCTTTAGAGCGATGGGCTATCGCAACGCTTATCTGCTGGGCATTGTTGTTGAGGAAGCCATCATTTTGTCAATATTGGGTTTTGTGCCCGGCTTAGTGATTGCCGTAGGGGCTTACCAACTGACCGCAGCGGTCACGGCTCTACCTTTGATGATGCCGGTTAGCCGAGCTGTCTTTGTCCTGCTGATTACCTTCGTCATGTGCGGAGCGTCTGGGGCGATCGCCACCCGCCGCCTCCAAGCTGCCGATCCCGCAGATATTTTCTAATCTTTGGGCTTTGCTGCAATTGCTGTGTCTTCTTTCCTTTTCCTCCTCGTTCCTGTTCCTCTAGCCGCCATGTCTCCTACTAAATCCATCGTTGTGCAGCACGTTGATCATTTCTTTGGTTCCGGTAACCTGAGAAAGCAAGCCTTGTTTGACATCAATCTGGAGATATCTGCTGGTGAGATTGTCATTATGACCGGGCCTTCTGGCTCGGGCAAAACCACATTACTGACTCTGATTGGGGGTCTACGCTCAGCTCAGTCAGGAAGTTTGAAAGTGGTCGGGCATGAAATTTGTGGAGCCAGTGAAAACGAATTGGTGCAAGCGAGACGTCACAACGGATATATTTTTCAGGCTCACAACCTGCATGGTAGTCTTACAGCCCTTGAGAATGTACAAATGGGACTAGAAGTCCACGGGATGTTCTCGAAGCCAGAGCGGCATGAGCAGGCTACGGAAATATTAGAGACCGTGGGGCTAGGAGATAGGGTCAATTATTATCCAGCAGACTTATCAGGCGGACAGAAACAGCGGGTTGCGATCGCCCGTGCCCTCGTCAGCAAACCCAAAATTGTCCTAGCCGATGAACCGACGGCTGCCCTCGATAAGAAATCGGGCCGAGACGTTGTTGACATTATGCATGACTTAGCAAAACAACAAGAGTGTACGATTTTGCTGGTCACTCACGATAACCGCATCCTTGATATCGCTGATCGAATTGTCTACATGGAGGATGGACGACTATCTAAGCAGCCTGAACTGGCCGAAAGCTCGCATTAGCAAGTGGTTCGTGCTGTAGCCGTGCGGCCCTCCAGATATCAGGTGTTTTCTGAAATCAAGGAACTAGCGTAGAGCTAACGAGCTGTTGGGTGTAAGGATGTTGTGGATCGTCGAGAACCTGATCCATCAGTCCTGTCTCGACCACTTGGCCTTGGTGCATCACGATTAGACGATCTGCTAGAAGCCGGACAACCCCAATATCATGGGTCACTAGGATAACGCTGAGGTGGAGCGTGCGGACGAGCGATCGCATCAAATCCAGCAGCTTTGCCTGCACCGAAACGTCCAATCCTCCTGTTGGTTCATCCATCAGGACTATGCGAGGGCGCGTTACCAGAATCCTGGCGAGCTGTAGTCGCTGCTGCATACCGCCAGAGAAAGTCTGCGGCAAGTCATCCATCCGCTGGTCTGGAATCTCTACCTGCGTCAACCAGTTCAACGCCTCACTGCGAATGTTGCCGTAATGCCGTTCACCAACATCTAGCAACCGTTCGCCGATATTGGCTCCTGCGGTAACGCCCATACGCAGACCATCGCGGGGATTTTGGCGAACAAAGCCCCATTCTGTTTTCATTAGCTTTCGGCGTTGTGACTCGGGCAGAGTGGTTAGATTGATAAGTGTGTCAGCGCGATCGCGATACGCAACCTCCCCATTATCCGCTGTCAAATCACCAGAAATACAGCTGAGTAAAGTACTTTTGCCCGATCCCGATTCGCCAATAATGCCGAGCACCTGACCGGTATAGAGGGAGAAGGAGATGCGATCGCAAGCTCGAATGTCCCCATAGGCCTTACTTAAATCTCGAATCGTCAGCAACGGTTGCATAAATAGACCACTGTGTTTCAAGACTCTTGTGCATCCTGCCGCAAATTTTGCGCTGCTAGGTATAGGTTGGCCCACTCTCCAGTAATCTGCTTCAGCTTCAGTTTTGTATCTTCAGCAATGTCATCAAAGCTACAACCTGCTTTCAGGTCATTCATAATCTTTTGCTGCAGGGGAGAGCATGATGTTTGAAAAGTTTCCCACTGTTCAGGTACCAGCCCTAAATTGTGCTCTTTGAGAGAAGTCTTGAGCCAGCCAAGAACCAAATCAGGTTGTTCCTTCAAGGTGAAGACGTAGATGGCATGATACCGAATCTTTTCTCGTAGACGATAGGCTGCTTTGGTGGACAGATTAAGGCGTTGCGAGATGGCATCCTGAGTGAACCCCTGTAAATGCAATTCCAACCACTCAACAGCCGTTTTATCCAGCTTGTCATATAAATAGGTAGCAAAGCTCTTTTTGACTTGCTCTCGCAGCATTTGCTCTTCTTCGGCTTGTGTCCGTTCCTCGTACTGAGATACTGCTTCAACATCCAGCAGACTTAGGGATGTTTCGGCCTCGTCGGTGCCAACTTCTTCGGAGATGAGACGGATAAGCTCGCCAGAGGGAATATTGGTCATGCCGCCCCGTTGCGATCGCCGCAAATAATTGACGAATCGATAGACTAAAAGCGGTTGATTGCGGATGGGTCTCATGCAGTACTCTTCTAAAGTGGCTAGCATGAGCAAATCGCGGACTTGCGAGCGAGGCGTACATTCGCCAATCCAACTGACCTGCTCTTTGAGGTAGCGATCGCCCCGTAGCATCTCCTGAATTACTTCTTGCAGTACATCTGTAACGGTACGACGGCGATCGCGGCTCAGCGCGATCCAAGTCCGAACCTTACTCCGCACCAAAAACAGACTGCTGAGGCGCTTGATCAAATTCCGATAAGCACGATCTGAAGACACTCCCCAATAGCGCTGCTGGAGGATTTGGTAGCGATAGTTCAGCGCCTGCACTAAGATCTGTTGATTGTCCTCTGAGGCGTCATTGAAGCGTTCAGGATTAGGACCTATCAACCAAGTTAGAATACTTTGGCGAGTACTGTCGCTCTCTCCAGACAGTTCTTCCGCCAACTTCGTTGACCATGTCTTGATGATGTCCTCTACCACCGTCATGCTACGGGTATCCCTCATCCTGCCCATAGCTGATTGTAGAGTGGATTGGAGAACCATGCCGCTTCAAGCCAACAAACGCAAAAATTCACCTTCACTCAAGACGGGATGCAAACCTCTAATACCTTTGGGAGTCAGCCCGTTTCTTTCATGTTTGCCTGCCTCCCTCAAAATGTATTCCTAATCAGGCATCCTGCGTGCCATCGCCGTTTCATCAAATGATTGAAAAATGGCCCAGAAAAAACGGATCGTGAGGACAGAAAGAAACACAATGGCAGTCAACGTCAGTGTGGCGTGTGGAGCCAATATTGTGATTAATACACCGCTGATGATCAAGAGCAACAACAGGGACCGGTCCATACAATCCTCCTAGGCATTGCAGGCTTACACGATCATTGTAAGTTTTCAATCTTGATCATTGGGAAACTCTTCTAATTACTTGAAGAATGCTTCTTTGCCTGCAATATTTTGTTGCAAATGGCATTATTCAAGTCCATCAAAGCTCACTATTTAGCCTTAATAAGCTATCCAACGTGCATTCATAAAGTTCAAGATAACAGCATCTATCCTAAGGTGGATGATATAGATATGAGGCTAGAAACAGCTGATCCCAGACCTGAGATCATTTAAAAAGTAGGGTTTTGGCCCAGTCATACTGTGGAAGTTGCTGATTTTTCAGGCCGGTTAGAAATTTTCTGTTGTTCGTGATACAGAATTCTAATCACTGTCTAGCGTGAACATTTAGCGTGCTGGAAAAGAATTAAGAATGAACCGAATTGCGGCAGATCCTCCTTCAACGCCGGCGAAAACAATGACGCCTACAACGCTAGCTGCCAGAGCACATAAGGTAAGTCCCACTAGGCTGATAAAGCCATCATCGTCTAAAAAACCAAACCCAATTACAAAGATGCAAAGCGCTGGAAATGTGTTGGTGCCCGGAATCGGAATCATCATGCAAACTGACATCATAGCGATCGCAATTCCAATCACCACCCGACCGGGATAACTGGTGCAGATGGGCGTTAGTCGGGGACGAGAAAAGACTTCAATCCGTTTCAGCCAGGGAATTCCCTTTTTCATGAGCTTCTGTATTTGCTCTAAAGCAAAGCCTTTCTCTTTCCAACTTTTAGGAAACCAAGGCTTCTGCCGTCCGGTCATTAGTTGAACCGCAAGCAAGAACATGACAACGCCAAAAGGCGTTGAGTATCCTGGTGCGGGAATTGGCAGTGCTGATGGCAACGCTAGGATGACGAACAGAAAACCAAAGGTCCGCTCCTCTGAAAGGTTCAAAATATCCGCCAGCGTTACTTTGTGAGCGCGATCGCTACTAAAGAAAAACCGTTCGAGTTCTGCTGAAAGACGAGCCATGATTAACGCTTGCAACCATAAACACCCCATTATGGGCTTTAGATTAGCTTCACGGCGAATAGTCCAGCGACAACCAGTATCAAACAAACCCAAAGTAGGCGATCTGATGAAGATTCGATAAAAGTCTGGACGCGATCACCCCCAAAAGCCATGAGTCCGCCCACGAACAAGAACCGTACGTTGCGTCCAATCACAGACGCTAGCAGGAATTGCCCAAAATTAAAGTTGAAAACCCCAGAGGTCAGCGTGAACACCTTGTAGGGAATGGGGGTAACTGCTGCCATCAAAACGCCCCAAAAGCCCCATTGTGTATAGATATCTTCCACGCGATGAAAGACCTCCATCTGAGGATCGTAAAGTTGCAACAGGGCACTTCCAATGGATTCGAAGGCATAGTAACCAATGGCATATCCCAGAACACCGCCTAGGACAGACCCCATGCCACAGATGATGGCAAACCGTAGCGATCGCTGAGGATGCCCTGTGCATAGCGCTAGCAAGAGCGGATCGGCAGGGACAGGGATGATACAGGACTCTGCTAAAGCGAACCAGAACAGGATGTGTTCGCCATAGGGCTTTTGGCTCCAGACAGAGAGATTGTCGTAGACCTTTTGGAGCATGGTGATGGGAAAAAACCAAGCAATGGATTCAGACTAGCAACTGGCAAGAGAGGGCGCTCCTATCTAGCGATAGGCTGTAGTGAAGTATTTCATCGTGGTGCGATCGCGCTCTGTAGCAGGCAATCTCCATCCCAAACGACCGATAGACGCTGCCATCCGGCTTCGGTCAAGACTGTTTCACCATTTTGAACGGCAAAGTCGCTTGTGTTCGCCCCTGCTGCCATAATGAGGTCCATCAGGCAATCGCTACCTGGAATCGCGATCGCTTCTTGACGCAGCAACCACTCCAAACGAGCTTGCTCTGTCAGGCTAAATGTTTCCATTAAAAAGGGATAGAGAGCGATACCCGTAGCGCTCTCAACACCAATGAGGATGGCTTGAATATAGCCTGCGGCTAAGTCGTCAGGCAGATGAGGTAGTCGATGTTGCATCGAAGCGACGATATTAGTGACGAAGGGGCAGCCTAACTGCTGGTGTAGCTTTTCAATGCGTTGCATGATGCCGGCAAAGGGAGCACCAAGAACATCGTGCCAGTCAACCTCCGGATAGGCTCTCTGTAGCAGGTCATAGCATCGTTCGTTAAGATGATAAGCCTGCTGATCAGGATCACAGGAAAAGTCTTGTCCTGGCACTGCTCCTGCTTGTACAAGTAACTGAAACAGATCAATTGCTGCTTGATGCATAGAAGTGTACCACTAGAGCTATAACTTACAAAAAATTAAGATTTGATTTCACCATAGCGTAGTTGCCGAAAAAAGACGTGTTTGTAGTCTGCGGTACGAGAAACAAATATTGTGTTGAATTTTCAATCAAAGGTTAGAGCGTAGGTAGAAGCTGTAGTACCCGAAGACATATATCACGTTAATAATGATCAGGAGTCCTTTACCCCAGGACGATTGTACTCGGCGCAACAGGATGGCAGTTGCCAAGAGGGTCAAAACCAATTCGGCAAACGCTCCATAAATTGCCCAGTGGTTGCTGTCCCAATAGGAGATTGGACTCACGAATCGATAGTCGCTCAGCGGCCAAAAATGGCGATGAGCATCGTCATGGTGTAATGGCAAATCCTCAAGATGATGCAGTAGCATACTGGCGAACATAACCGCTATCCGGAGACGCTGCTGCCAGGCAAAGACACCCAGTCCAATCAAGGCAAGGGGAATTGAATTGCCAACGGCAAAAATATCTTGCCAAATTGGTTCGTAGTAAGTCTCGCGCCAGATAGTGGCTTCTGGAATGTTCGCAAGTTTAGCCCAGCCATAGAAGCCAAACAGGGCTGCATCGGGCAGCCAGCTACCCATCAAGATCGGCCAGGTCATCATGGGCTGCTGAGCACGTCCTAAGATCGCTAGATTGAGAATGCTATGACTAGGGGTATTCATTTCTTCTGGCCTATGACACGGAACAAGCGACCCATCTACTTAGACTGCCACGCCACTACTCCCGTTGATCCCCAAGTTGTGGAAGCGATGCTGCCCTTCTTCACTGATCATTTTGGGAATCCCTCCAGTATTTCCCATCAGTATGGCTGGGAGGCGGAAGCCGCCGTCAAGCAGTCTAGGGAAATCATTGCCCAAGGCATCCGTGCGGTGCCGGAGGAAATTGTCTTTACCAGCGGTGCGACTGAGGCGAATAATTTGGCCATTAAAGGGGTTGCCGAAGCCTATTTCAGTAAAGGCCGACATATCGTCACCCTGCAAACAGAACATAGTGCCGTGCTCGACCCATGCGCTTATTTAGAGACGTTAGGATTTGAAGTCACTTATCTGCCTGTGTGTTCAGATGGCCTGATTGATTTAGAGGACTTAGAGCGATCGCTGCGGGACGATACAGTTCTCGTCTCAATCATGGCTGCCAATAATGAGGTTGGTGTGTTGCAACCGCTAGCTGAAATCGGCCAGCGCTGTCGCGATCGCGGTGTTCTATTCCACACAGATGCAGCGCAGGCGATTGGGAAAATTGACCTGGATGTGCAGGCTCAATGTATTGATTTATTGTCCATGACTGCCCACAAGGTCTATGGTCCTAAAGGCATTGGTGCGCTTTATGTCCGACGGCGCAATCCCCGTGTGAATCTTGCACCACAGCTTCATGGGGGTGGGCATGAGCGAGGTCTGCGGTCGGGAACGCTCTATACTCCGCAAATTGTGGGACTGGGCCGGGCTTTAGAATTAGCCTGGCAGAATCAGACTCATGAGCAAGCTCGAATTAGGGCACTGCGCGATCGCCTCTGGCAAGCTCTCGAAGCCATTCCCGGTGTGAGCCTCAACGGACATCGCACCCATAGACTGGCAGGCAACCTAAATATCAGCGTCGATGGGGTTGATGGGCAAGCGTTACTGCTGGGGCTAAGAAGCCAAGTTGCCGTTTCTTCGGGATCTGCCTGTAGTTCTGCTAGTACGGCTCCTTCCCATGTCCTCAAAGCCTTAGGCCACAGTGATAAACTCGCCCATGCCTCGCTTCGATTTGGCATCGGGCGATTCAATACGCAAGCAGAAATTGACCAGGTGGCGGCAATCTGTCAGGAGACGATGGGTGCGCTACGGCAAGTCGTCATGGGATGACAGAGATGGAATGACAGAAAGCAGGAATTGAGAGCAGCCTCAATCAGGAGATCGCCCCAGTTGACTGGGAACGTTGGGATCAGTCCGATTGCTTTGTATGGTGGACTCAAGCGCAGTGACAGCTTGCACGAACTGTAGGTCTTGATCAGACGCAAGTCGAGCCGGGTTGCTGAACAGCTCTTGCTGCTGTCGGTTGCTGAGATCGACTTCAATATCAGGTGTAATCCCCTTCTGGTTGATATCTGTGCCGTTGGGTGTGTAGTAGTGAGCTATGGTAACGACTAACCCAGAACCATCAGATAAGCCGTAGAGCGATTGCACTAGGGCTTTTCCGTAGGTCGTCGTCCCTACCACAGTTGCTCGGTTGTTGTCTTGCAGTGCACCCGTCAGGATTTCACTTGAACTAGCAGAGCGGTTGTTGACCAGAACAGCCATCGGTAAGTCAGTAATGGCAGTCCGGTTCGCGCTGATAGCAGATGACTCGCCGCTGCGGTCAAGTGTCCGAACGATGGGACCCCGCTGTAGCCATAGCCGACTAATCTCGATGCTGGCAGACAGCAAGCCACCCGGGTTGCTTCGTAGGTCTAGGACAAACGCTTCGGCATTTTGCTCCATCAGGGCCTCGATCGCCGCAACCATCTGCTCAGTCGCGTGACCGTTGAACTCATCCAGACGGATATAGCCAATGCGATAGCCGTTGACCTGTTTAAGGCGATGAGCAACTGTGGGCAGTTCTAGCCGTGCCCGAGTCAGAATGACGGTTCGAGGTTCACTATTGCCGCGTGAGTAGGTCAAGGTGACTTGAGAGCTTTCCTCACCTCTCAGCAAGCGCGCCACACCAACAACGCTGATGCGTTCAGTCGATTGACCGTCAACTAACAGGATGCGATCGCCTGCTTTCAGGCCATTCGCTGCTGCCGGAGAATTTTCTAGAACAGCAGTGACGTAGATGTTTCTCGTCTCGTCATCTCGTTGTAGCTCAAGGCCGACGCCTGAAACTTCGCCAGCGGTCTGATCTGACAGTTCTGAATACTCCCGTGGGTCTAAAAACCGCGTGTAAGGATCGTTGAGGCGCTGAAGTTCTTCCCTAAGAGCATCATAGGCGGCTTCGGTTGAACTGTACTCTTGGCTCAACAGTCGCTGCCGCACTGCCAGCCAGTCCATTTGATTAAATGTGGGATCGACGTATTCTCGATTGACCAGCTGCCACGCTTCGTCCAAAACTGCTTTCGGGTTATCCTCCATCAGTTCTGTAGCGCCAGCATTGGGAATGAAAACTGGCATGATGACAGAAACGGTTGCTAGCAGAGAAGTCGCGATCGCCCCTCTAACAAACTCTATTGAAGCTGACGTCCGTGGATTAGCAGGGCGGGTCATATGGAGTTACAGATAGGTGTTACGTAGACTGTAAGATGGGTCAACTCGAAACTCAGTAGTAACACGGATAAAGCGGATATCTGTAGCCGTGACTGAGATGAGATAAGTCTAGCCAAAATTATTCCGCAACCGGTAGTGTCCTGGTCCAAAAACAACAGAGTATTTAATTTTTCGGTCAAAATTGCTGTTGGAATAGTTTAGCTTTCAGACTCAGCCGTTCTGCCATTGAACAATTCCAGCTTTTTCGTCAAAAAGGCCATGAGGACATCTCTTTGATTGATGAGGTAAATGCTGACAATCGTGAGCGCCACACCTGCCGTTTGAATTGAGCTCAGCACTTCGCCCAAGAAGAGATTGCCGAACAGGAGTGCAAATACCGGAGTGAGGAAGGTCAACGCGCTGAGACTGGTCAAGTTACCTTTGGAGGCCAGGTAAAAGAAGATGCCGTAGGCCAACGCACTTCCTAGGATGGTGGAGTAGGCGATCGCACCCCAACCCGATAGCCCTAATCCGATCCAAGGGTGGGTTTCACCCATGAGCGATAAGACGGCGAGGGGCAACCCTCCTAAAATCATGTGCCATCCTGTTGCGACGACGGGATCAGCATGTTCAGCAACGTAGCGAATCAGAATTGTTCCAACTGCCATTGACAGGGCTGCCATCAGCATGAGCCATTCTCCCTGATCAAATAGCAGGCGTAGGAGAGCCATCCCATCCGCAGGAATTTCTGCCAGCGTAAAGTTGCCTTGAAATAGACTAATGAACCATTCGTCTGGTAGCCCCAGCAGGCTAATGCCTGACAGACCCACTAAAAGTCCTAGCCAACCCAGGGGGCCAACCTGCTCCTTAAACAGCCATCGAGCCATGAGGGCTACGGCAAGGGGTTGAGAGTCGATCATCACGGATCCCAGTCCTGCCCCTGTGCGGACTAATCCCTGAGCGAGAAAACCTTGAAATAAAGTGCCGTCTACTAGAGCAAAGAGACTAATCCACCACCATCCCTGACGTGTAATTTGAAAGCTTCGTTTCATCAACAATGCGGCTAACAAAACCAAAACCCCTGCTGGCGCTAAACGCATGGTTGCCAGGAAAAAGGGAGCTGTATCAGGAATGACGCCCTTCATGGCAACCATGGCTGTGCCCCAAAGAAAGAACGGGGCAATCAGCAAAGGCACTCTGAGTAGCGGCTTGGTCGTTGGGGATTGCAGTTCCATAAGGGGGCGATCGCACGTTTGCAAGAGAGATAGTCTCTTTAATATAAAGAACCTTGAAGTTCCGATCTACGACGATCGCACAATTGGACAAACTCATATCCCGCAACTAGAAGAGTACAATGGGCGATACGGTCTTTTAAGAGAAGTCTTAGGTTGGTCGTAAAACGCTGGCAAATCCCTGATCGCAGGCTTTTCTTAGAAAACGTAGTCAACCTCGTTCTTCACATGCTCTGTTATGGTTTGGCCCTTTCAGTCACGCTCTCAAAAATCTATTGCGCGTATCGAGGTTTCGGGAGCGATCGCGGGAGCAACCCGTAAAGCGGTCCTAGAAGCGATCGAGCGAGTGGAGGAGAAAAAGTTTCCAGCTCTGCTACTTCGCATCGACAGTCCTGGCGGAACAGTCGGTGATTCTCAAGAAATCTACAATGCCCTTTTAAGACTCCGAGAGAAAGTCCCGATTGTTGCCAGCTTTGGCAATATCTCGGCATCGGGAGGCGTCTACATCGGCATGGGTGCTCAACACATTGTGGCTAATCCCGGGACCATCACTGGTAGTATCGGTGTGATTCTGCGGGGCAATAATATTGAACGTCTGCTAGATAAAGTAGGTGTTTCTTTCAAAGTCATTAAATCAGGGCCCTACAAAGATATTCTGGCCTTCGATCGCGAACTAACGGACTCTGAAAAAAGTATTCTGCAAGAGCTGATCGATGTAAGTTACGGTCAGTTTGTCAGAACGGTAGCCGAAGCACGCGGTTTACCTGAAGAGCAGGTGCGGAGTTTTGCGGACGGACGCATCTTCACGGGCGAGCAGGCACTAGAACTGGGTGTGGTTGATCGCCTGGGAACAGAAGAAGATGCCCGGCGGTGGGCTGCTGAGTTAGCGGACCTTGATCCCGAAAAGGCAGAGGTTCAGAAAATTGAGCCGAAGAAAAGCGGTATTCAAAAATTCTTACCAGGTCGCAATCAATCGCTTCTCTCTCAAGTTTTTCCTGAAGCAACTTCAAACTTACAAACGGTGACCAATTGGCTGGAATTTGAAATCAGCACCTCTGGCTTACCGCTGTGGCTCTATCGTCCATAGGCAACTGATCACATTTCTTGGGTAGGTGTCCTGTTAGGATGAACTCTAGATCAGAGACCTAGAAACCGTATCAGGTCACATTTAAGTAAGCCGGATTGGAGGAAATCAGCGTGGAATGGCGCATGCAAGCGATTCGCGGAGCAACGACCGTGTCAAAAAATGTTGCCGACCAGATTGCAGCAGCCACCCATGAGCTTTTAGATGCCATTGAGTCTGAAAATCGGCTGAGTCCTGAACACATTATCAGCGTCACTTTTTCAGTCACCAAAGATTTGGATGCCCTTTTTCCTGCGGCGGCTGCCCGTCAGCGTCCTGGTTGGGATGCTGTATCGCTGTTGGATGTTCAGCATATGCATGTAACTGGTAGCCTACCTCGCTGCATTCGTGTACTGATCCACGCACAAATTCCCGTGCTGCATGAAGAGGTTTGTCATATTTATTTGAGGGATGCTCAGCAGCTACGGCCTGATTTGAGCGATCGTGCGGTATCCGTTTCTTCTAATCGAGAATAAGTTTCTCAGCGGGTACTTAAGGATGCGCTATCGAGATAGGCAAGACTGTTTCCAACGTCGTATCAGTCATTTTGATATGGAGAGGACTGAAAATGCCTTAGGAAAGTCGTAGACCAAGTTTTTGAGCTTGCAAAAGAGTTTTACTTAGAAGCTGACAAGCCTATCCAGCAACTGCGACAGTGCCTTCGCTCGTATGAGGTGAGGCGCGGAGTAGATATCCCATCCACTGCAAGAGGATTGCTTCAGCGTGACACTAAGATGCTGACAGCGGGTTTAAGTGACCATAACGTCAACTATCTCTTCAAACTCAATGAGATTGCCGTCTGGATCGCGAAAACAGGTTGAAACAATACCTCTATCTGGGTAATTGGTCGGTGGATTCAAAATCTCGATGTTATGAGTACGAAGATGCCGGGTTGCAGCTTCCATATCAGTCACCTTAAAGGAGAGTACTACCCGAGCACTATGAGGGTTGTAGCTGAGGTTATCGTCGCGCGTCACAAAATCCGTCAGCTTCTCTCGATTGAACAAAGTGATGAGGACTGAACCCGTGTCAAATTCGACGTATTCATCCATATCATCTTCGAATTTTGTCGTTAGCCCCAACACATTTTGATAAAAGTCTTTGCAAGCCTTAAAGTTCTCAACGTTGAGACGGGTGTACATATATTGAAGCTGCACAGGGGATTCCTCTCTGTTGGTGAAATCTGCTGGTGAAACGGATGACTATCGGCTAACCAGAGAATCAAGGCTAGCAATCTAAGCAATGGGCAACTAAAAATCTAGTCCACAAGCCTGAACCATCATAGATCTTTCTCCGATCATTGATACGGTTTAACTCATGGGACTCTGTTAAACATTGCCAGTCGCAAAAATAGAGGAGTAGCGAGACGGCCTGCCCTCTTGTCCTGTTGGGGCTAGCGACAGTTTTATTAGAACAAAGGCTGAATACTCAAACGGATGCTGGTAACAACTACACAGCATCCGTTTGAGGTCGTGCATTTGCGCTCGGCCTGACGCTAATCTTCCTTGATTGAATGGCCTGCTGCCACAATCAATTCTCTAAAGGTTTCTTCTGATGCCTTGGATTCGATAGTGATGACTTTGGATTGAGTATCGATTTCAATGTCAGCACCCGATTCAGATGTCAAGATTAGCTCTTTCAAATCTTGTGCAGCCTGCTGATCCTCTAATGTAGGAATATGAAATTGCATTGTCATGCCATACCTCTAAGCGTCCATAACATAGCCTCAGTGGTTGCAGCATCACAGTTAAGTTCGGGCAAACCAGGAGCTATGCTTTTTACTTCCTAAGACTTGCTTGAGCTTAGTCTTAGCTTTCCTAATTTCTCATAGGACGCTGACTACGACATCTGCCTACTGACATAACAAAAGATGCAAGGAATCAGACAGTAATTAAGATCAATTGCTTAATAAAGCTCTTCTCAAAAACTATTAAAAGAAAAGATATATAGTGCTTAAAAGTTGTGTTGAAGGGCAGAATCGATTCTACAGGAACACTAGTTATCAGACATTAGACTCTTTTTTCTGGTCTTTTGATTTGCTGATCTCTTGTAATTTAAGGACGATAGTGCAGGAATTAAAAATTAGCTCATGGTTGATGCCAGCCTCTAGCAGTGATGATTTCCAAAATAGTCATGTTCGTTCGTTCGTAGTCGTGAATAACAACTGACTTTTGAGCGTCCGTGATTTTGCCTTCTGCGACTAGCTCGTTCAATATTTGTTCTTCAGATATGGGCTTGGCAGGTGTTTGCTCTTCGGATATCTTCGACTCAGATGAGCTACTTTGGACGGAATCAAAATCAGGTTCTTCGCGATCAGCCAGCGCTCGTCCATCTGGAAATAAATACACCACTGTTTGGCCTGTCTGGCCGAGAACTCGAATTTCAGCCGATTGAGTCGTCAAAGATTGATTAGGGTTAGCAGGAGGATGGTCCATGCAGCTATATCCTCAATAAAAATGAGAAGCACCAGAAGAACTGTAGCGTCCAGCAAATAGCAAAAGTCAGAAACCATTTTCTTGAACAATGATTTATGGCGTTTCTGATTGACCTAAGCTCTATAGCTACAGCTATGAATCTTGATTTCTTCTTCCCTTACTCTAAAAAGCTTGAAAGAGAAACTACTCGGTGTTTTTTCGAATCTTGCATGAAACCGCTGTGAACATTTGGTAGACAATGATGATGCTTCTTGCTGCCTAAGATTCACTTTTATAAGCCGTTAGGGGTGGGCATGAACACGCTAAGTTGCGATCGCCAAAGGCCTGATCAATTCGGTTGACAGCAGGCCAGAATTTGTTGTCCCGCGTCCAGTTAGTAGGAAAAACAGCTTGCTGGCGATCGTAAGGACGATCCCAATCAGAAACCAAATCCTCAGTCGTGTGAGGAGACTGCTTAAGCGGATTATTGTCGGCGTCTATTTGATGGGTGGCGATCGCTTCAATCTCGCCTCGAATCGCAATCATGGCTTCACAAAAGCGATCTAGCTCGGCCTTGGATTCACTCTCTGTTGGCTCGATCATCAACGTACCCGCTACGGGCCAAGACATCGTTGGTGGATGAAAACCATAGTCGATCAAGCGTTTTGCCACATCCTCCACAGTGATGCCCGCAGACTTACGAAACGGACGCAGATCGATAATGCATTCGTGGGCAATGAGGCCATGCTTCCCGGTGTAGAGAATGTCATAATGACCTCTCAATTGGTGGGCGATGTAGTTAGCGTTGAGAATCGCGATTTCGGTTGCCTGCTTCAATCCAGCCGCTCCCATCATGGCAATGTACATCCAAGAAATGGGCAAAATACTGGCGCTACCCCAGGGGGCAGAGGTCACAGCGCCAATGGCTTTTTCTCCACCGACATGGGAGACTAAGCCATGACCTGGCAAGAACGGTTTCAGATGGTCTTGCACTCCAATAGGACCTACGCCAGGGCCGCCACCACCGTGGGGAATGCAGAAGGTTTTGTGCAAGTTTAAGTGACAGACATCGGCTCCAAAATCGGCTGGCCGGCAGAGTCCGACTTGGGCGTTCATATTAGCCCCATCCATGTAGACTTGTCCGCCATGAGCATGAACGACATCGCAGATTTGACGGATGCCCGTTTCAAACACGCCGTGGGTGGAAGGATAAGTCACCATGAGGGCCGCTAGTTGATCCCCATGCTTGTCGGCTTTTGCAGTTAAGTCTTGAAGATCGATGTCGCCATTGTCATCGCAAGCAACAGCAACTACCTTCATTCCCGCCATGACCGCACTGGCTGGATTGGTGCCATGAGCTGATTCCGGGATCAGGCAGACTGTCCGATGGGTCTCTCCTCGCTGGCGGTGATATTCACGAATTACAAGTAGCCCTGTGTATTCCCCTTGTGCTCCCGCATTAGGCTGCAAGGAAACTCCTGCAAAACCTGTAATTTCTGACAGCCACTCTTCCAGTTCCTGAAAAAGTTTGTGGTAGCCACGGACTTGATCTGAGGGGACAAAGGGGTGAATCTGTCCAAACTCTGGCCAGGTAATGGGGACCATCTCAGCTGTGGCGTTGAGCTTCATAGTGCAGGACCCCAGCGGAATCATCGCTGTCGTCAACGACAGGTCCTTTGACTGCAAGCGTTGTAGATACCGCAGCATCTCCGTTTCAGAGTGATAGGTATTGAAAACGGGATGGGTCAAATAATCACTCGTGCGGCTCAGGGGGCAATGGTGGGCCAGGGGGGAAGCCGCAGCTTGAGGCAGCTCAGATTGAGCCCCCGTAAAAATCCCAAGCAGATCCTGAATATCTTGCTCGGTAGTCGTTTCATCGAGGGCAACTACGACTGTCTCGGCATTAAGAATACGAAGATTGATGTGCTGTTGAGCTGCCCGTGATACGATATCAGGCTGACGATCTCCCACGTTCACTCGCAGCGTATCAAAATAGGGGGTGGTTCCTACAGAGAAACCAGCCTGCGTCAGCGCAGTTGCTAGAGTTGTGGTGAGGTGGTGGATCCGAGTGGCGATCGCCTTTAACCCTTTTGGTCCGTGATAAACCGCATACATACTGGCCATAATCGCCAGCAAGACCTGAGCCGTGCAAATATTGCTGGTCGCAGAGTCCCGACGGATGTGCTGTTCGCGCGTTTGCAAAGCCAGCCTTAGAGCAGGTTTCTCATAGCTATCTTTGGAAACTCCTACCAAACGACCAGGTAGTTTACGGGCATATCGATCTAGCGTGGCAAAGTAGGCGGCATGAGGTCCTCCATAGCCCAGAGGAACCCCAAAGCGCTGGGTGCTGCCAACAGCAATGTCCGCACCCAATTCACCAGGAGGCGCTAAGAGAGTCAGGCTCAATAAATCTGCCGCCACAGTGACCAAGGCTTTCTGCTCATGGGCCTGAACGATGAAATCGCGGTAGTCATACACTGCGCCATCGGTAGCTGGGTACTGTAGCAGCGCTCCAAAGATAGGTACTGCAACATCAAAATTACGGTGATCGCCCACAACAACCTGAATGCCTAATGGTTGAGCGCGTGTCTTAACGACATCGATCGTTTGGGGATGGCACGCATCAGACACCCAAAAAGTTTTGACATCCTTACGCTTGCGGACATTGAAGCTGAGGGTCATGGCTTCAGCAGCGGCAGTCCCTTCGTCTAACAAAGAGGCATTGGCGATCTCTAACCCCGTTAGATCAGTCACCATTGTCTGAAAATTCAGCAGCGCCTCCAGTCGTCCCTGGGCAATCTCTGGTTGATAAGGCGTGTATTGTGTGTACCAGCCAGGATTTTCTAGAACATTCCGCTGGATGACCAGTGGCGTGATGGTGTTGGCATACCCTAGACCGATGAAAGAGCGCCAGACTTGATTTTGAGCCGCGATCGCTCGCAAGTGTTCCAAAGCATCCTGCTCGCTCAATCCTTCGCCCAGCGCTAAGGTCTGAGCTAACCGAATATCTTCGGGCACCGTAGCGGCCATCAACTCATCCGGCGAAGCGTAGCCCAACGTCTCTAGCATGGCCTCAACTTCGTTTTGCCGAGGTCCAATATGTCGTGAGACAAAACTGCTGAACGAGGAAGTCGATGATGGTTTGAACGGGGTAGCAGGAGCAGTAGACGAGATCGTAGGGGTGGTTTTGGACGGTAAGGTGCTTGGGGTTTGGCTAGGCAACAACTCCGACAGTCTCCTGATTAGTTGGGTAAAGGGCTTATGGATGAAAACAATTTCAACAAGGCTTGCAAGATAAGACAAATGGCCTAAATCGGACTAGATCTTCTTATTCGCGCCAATCGTATCTAAGGTGTGTGCGATCGCATCTTGATGGCGACGAACCTGACCTATATTGTGTAGCAAACCCTAATTAAGTTGCCAATAGTGTGTCTGTTGTTGGCTACACAATGAACAACACAACGGTGTCGTAGTTGACCAGACTGCGCCACAGGAATTGACTTTGGAATGAATGAATTTTAAGTTCTCAGTTTTGAGTTTTGAATGATTGAGTTATCAGCGAATCCAAAGCTCAAAGTTAATACTTAAGTAAGTTCCCGTTCCTTTGAGTCCTACCGCTCGGGTCTGGTGATGTACTCGGTATCGTCTATGCCTAGGACGTTATAGTCTACGGCGATGGTGGTGGCTAGCGACAAGACATAAAGGGCGCACAGGAGGAGTAGCAGCCGTTTGGCAAAGAGTTTATGAGCAAAAACGGCTATGAACAGAAAACTAAGGCAGAAGATAAGGCTGCTGTAAACGAGAATATTGAAGAGAGAAAGCTGAAACAGATCAAATTGAGTGTACAGTCCATCGGAGAAGACTGCGATCGCGATAATCCCTGTCTCGATCAGAATAGCCCAGTAAAAAGCTGTCGCAGCTAGCCCTAGCGCGAAAATTCGCCACCAAACTGCCCTTAGTCTCATGAAATTCAAGCTCGTCACATCTAGCGTTAATACACCCCTACGCATCTAGTACTTGAACACGAACAAATTTGAGACCGGTTACCCCTTGTAGAGGTTCAACGTGTCCTGTCTCGATGTCGTGACCGACCCAACCCTCACGCTGTAAGTAGCGCAAATATTCTTGATACTCCTTCCATTCTTCAAGGGTGGAGTAAACCAGCGTCAAATAACCGGGTTGGGTAATGCGATCCTGAGTTTTGGCGTCCAGCGCTTTGTCAATGCGTTTTTTCACAATCTCGTAACGGGTGTCACGAGTCCCCCGCACCTCAAAAAGACGTTCGGTGTTCTCGTCATGGGTGATATCAACCGTGTAGTCCTGCACCAGCACGAGATGAGTAATCTCCATGTCAGTTTGGTATTCGGCTTTGAGACGGAATCCTGTACGAGCGCAATCACAAACGGCTCTCAGTTGCTCATACCGCAGACTGCGCAGGTGAAAGGGGGAAAAGTTTTTGTCGATCGCCCCACCCGCGTAAATCATATGGTCGATACCGTCCGTAGCCTCGACATCGCAATAGTGAGGCGACACTGCCTGCATCGTGCGTTGCCAGCGATGCCAAGTGCTTTTTAGCGTGAGATTGATGTGTTGGATGGTTTGGTCATAGACGGCGCGAGCAGCATATACGCATCCTTGATCGGGGTCTTTAGCCGATTCATAGGTTGCGATCGCCGCTTCCACTGCTTCACCACAGGCTTTGAAAAAACTGAAATGGTTTTCTAGATTGTCTCTGAGATAGCGCAACAGGGTGATCTCAGCATCGACTGTAACCCCCTGCTGCAACTGCTCAATCTTTTCGAGTAAATCATCGCGTAGCTGACACGCAAAGGCAGTGCCGATAGATTGACAAACAGCCTCCCCAATCTTCAAACCCAAGCGGAATTGGGTTAGCAGGTCTTGTTGAATGGCTCGGTTGCGCTCCTGTGAGGATCCCCGAATATCCGAAATGCCATAGAGCGGGTACACGTCACCGAAGGTAATGGGCGCAGGGGGAAGTCCTAAGCTGCGACGCTCCGCTTCTTCCTCAAAACGCCAGCGGACGGATTCATGGATGTGCGTAAACCGCTCGTTGACAGACTGCCGCATGGCGATTGCTAAGGCCGGAGCCAGAGTTTTGCCATGATGCTCATCAATGGCACCAAAGGCATCATATTGATTGCTAACAAGCCCTACAAATCCCAGTAATTGAGATGATGATTTGAGATGAGCGGAAGTCGCCACCAGGGGTAGCACTAACAGCGACTTCGCTCCTCGCTTCTGACACAGTTCTGCTTGGACAATCGAAGGACACTGATTACTCAGATCCCTGAGATTGACCACGGATCCTTTAGCCGCTAAGCGAAACAGTGATGACTCCTGCAGCGATTCAAACGATAGGGTATGGGTCGTCCACTCTGCATCTCCCAGTCCGGTATACAGGACAGCCGTCTCTCCTTCGGCAGTTAGGATCAAGCTGTCTGTAGCTCGAAACAAACGCTTGAGCAACTCGTTAGCTTGCCGAAACCGCTGGGGTTGAAGAATAGATTCTCGATCTAGCAGAATGTGGATGAGACGCTGAGTGACTTCGCGATCGCTAACATCCATCCCTTCTAGCAAAATGGTGCCGCTAGCCTGATAGGTTTGTGGATTAAGCAGTTGGAGCGCTCTTTGCAACGGTGCATGGGGATGATTGAGCTGCTGAATGACGGTTTTAGCGTTGGGCAACTCCTGCCAGCAGTCGTCAAAAGCAGACTTTACGGCAGGGTCTAACGACAGCAAGTGAATGTGATCGCTGCTCACCGTGAATTCAACAAATCGAGCGCGATCGCCCTCCAATGGCTTCACTGAGATAATCAGCGGCTCGTGCAGCCAGCGTGAGGGCAGTAGTCCTTCTTGATCGTAGTGCTCGGCTATAATTGCGTTCAACACATGCCGACGAATCCGTTCCCGTAGCCAGAGTTGATCATCTGAGGACAACCGCTGGAGAACGGAATCACCCAGGGTAGGAGGCGTATCCGTCATGCCGACCAAGTGTCGGAAACGCTTGCTTGTCCATTCAATCCGATGGCTCCGAAGATCAACAGCCGCTACTAATAAACGGCTGTGGCGCTCAAGGACTGACCACCAGCTAGGAATATCGCTTTGAGGGGAAGACGGAGGTAACTGCCCATTGATATTAGTGTAGT
The DNA here is from genome assembly GCF_028330965.1 of Oscillatoria sp. CS-180. Taxonomy (GTDB): domain Bacteria; phylum Cyanobacteriota; class Cyanobacteriia; order Phormidesmidales; family Phormidesmidaceae; genus Halomicronema. The sequence continues at coordinate 153,623 of NZ_JAQMUB010000101.1, forward strand.
CCGATTGGTCAACTGGCTCGTAGGTCATGACGGTGTCCCCTAGATACCTCTGATGGATGCAGGCTGACAATTGCTGATCGCCCGTTAAGAGTTTCTCACTTTGCTCTTTGTGTTGAACACCCTGATACACCTTGATCCTCTTCGCCAAAGACTCACAACTTCTAGGACTTCACGCGATCGCTTCCTTTTTCCAGAGACCTGCGATCAATAGTCCTGCGGTCATGGACAGTAACCCTTTACAATAAAGGTTCTGAAATTTGACAAAACGGCAATAATGCTGCCTATAGTTTGCCAAACTTTATCTAGTTAACTCCGCCAGTTCGCACCAACTTTATCTATGTTTGAAGCCCTCTCTGAACGCTTTGAATCAGCTTGGAAGAAACTCCGAGGTCAGGACAAAATTAGCGAGGCTAATGTCCAAGAAGCCCTGCGAGATGTACGTCGTGCCCTCTTAGAAGCCGACGTCAACTTGCAGGTTGTTAAGACTTTTGTCGCCGACGTTCAGGAGAAAGCGCTGGGTGCTGATGTCATTTCAGGCGTGAATCCAGGTCAACAGTTCATCAAGATTGTGAATGATGAGTTGACAAAGCTAATGGGAGAGACTAACAGCCCGTTATCCAAGGCGGAGACGGCTCCCACTGTAATTCTCATGGCAGGCTTGCAGGGTACCGGTAAAACCACAGCAACGGCAAAGCTAGCCCTGCACCTGCGGAAAGAATCTCGCTCCACTATGATGGTCGCCACTGACGTCTACCGTCCGGCTGCGGTTGATCAGCTTATCACCCTCGGCAACCAGATTGACGTTCCAGTCTTTGACATGGGCACTGACGCTAATCCGGTTGAGATTGCTCGTCAGGGTATTGAAAAAGCGAAAGAGGCGGAAGTCGATACGGTCATTGTCGATACAGCGGGCCGTTTACAAATTGACCCAACGATGATGGCAGAGCTAGCGCAAATCAAAGAGGTCATTGACCCGGATGAAGTGCTGCTGGTGGTCGATGCCATGACCGGACAAGAGGCCGCTAACCTCACTCGCACCTTTCATGAACAGATTGGGATTACGGGAGCGATTCTCACCAAGATGGATGGCGATGCTCGGGGTGGGGCAGCTCTCTCGGTACGCCAGATTTCAGGCAAGCCGATCAAGTTTATTGGTGTGGGCGAGAAAGTTGAGGCATTGCAGCCGTTTTATCCTGATCGCATGGCCTCCCGCATCTTGGGCATGGGTGACGTGCTAACACTGGTTGAAAAAGCTCAGGAATCCGTTGATATTGCTGATGCCGAGAAGCTACAAGCCAAAATACTCGAAGCAAAGTTTGACTTCGACGACTTTCTGAAGCAGACCCGCCTGATGAAGAACATGGGCTCCCTGGGCGGCATCATGAAGATGATTCCAGGCATGGCAGGGAAGCTATCCGATGACCAGCTTCAGCAGGGTGAAACCCAACTTCGACGAGTTGAAGCCATGATCAACTCGATGACGAAAGAGGAGCGCAAGAACCCTGAACTCCTCTCGGGATCACCTAGCCGTCGTCGTCGCATTGCTAGGGGTGCAGGCTACCAGGATAAAGACGTTAGCAAGTTGGTCAGCGATTTCCAAAAAATGCGTAGCATGATGCAGCAGATGGGATCAGGCCAAATGGGCTTTCCCGGTATGGGTGGTGGTTTTCCTGGTATGGGCGGGATGCCTGGCATGGGCGGTGGCGGTTTCCCCGGTATGGGCGGGATGCCTGGCATGGGTGGCGCACAACCTGGTTTCCGAGGCTATCCCGGCATGGGCAGTGGCAAGAAGAAAAAGAAGAAAGGCAAGAAAAAGAAAGGCTTTGGTGAGCTTTGATATCTGGTTCTCTAAACGCCTAGCATCAGGAGAAGCTGCAACTGTGTGGTGACGTGATAGGTCGCTTTACTCATGTCGCTTAAGTCCTGTTTTAGGGGAGTAGGGAATAGGGAAGTAGGGAGCAGAGTGTACTTGTTTACCGAAAGCGCAAATTCCATGTCATCCTTTTGTCTTCAGTCTATTTCCAGTTTTCTCGACGCAGTAGCGGATTGACTAGCTCGTTGAGTCCTTCACCCACGAGAGACAGTCCGGTGACCATTAGCGTTAGGGCCATGCCGGGAAACAGAGCTGTCCACCAAATGCCCGTCGGCAATGCGTCTAAAGCCTGACGAATATCAGCGCCCCATTCTGGGGTTTGTTCCGGTAGGCCCAAACCTAAAAATCCCAGCCCGCCCAAGATTAAAATGGCGTCTGCGGCGTTAAGTGTAAACAAGACTGGAATGCTCTGGACGACATTTAGAAACAGATATCGGCTCAGCACCGTCCAGGTTGAAGCACCCATCGCTTGGGCCGCCTCGATAAACAATTCAGTTTTAACGCTGACGGTGTGGTTGCGGACAACGCGATAGTACTGGGGCACATAGGCGATGCTAAGAGCGATCGCAGCATTGAGCACCCCTCTTCCCACGACAAACGCTAACGTCACGGACAGAAGTAGGCCCGGCAACGTGTAAATCGTGTCCATGAAGAAGAGGAGTACCCGATCCAGACGACCCCCTAAATAGCCGCTTAGCATTCCTAGCGGAACCCCTACAACAATGCTCATCACCGTGGCTAGCAGCACCACTTGCCAAGCCGCTCGCGTCCCGAAGATGACTCTCGCGAGCACGTCGTATCCCTGTCGTGTGGTGCCTAGCCAGTGCTCAGCTGACGGGGGCTGGTGAATGGGATTCTGAAGTGCCGCAGTTGGATCTTGCAAGATGCCCCACGATTGCAGGGCGGGCGCCATTAGCGCCACCAAAATGAATAGTCCAGTGATGACAAGACCTGCAACCATAAAGACAACCGATAAGTTAGCGGATTGTCCCTTAGGTTTGAGCGATCGCAACCAACGAATAGAGGGGGCTTTGGTTGGGGTCATGGGCATTCACGTCTGCAATAGCTGGCAATATAGCCGCTGTCAGTTTTGTTAGGACACGACGGCGAGCCATCTGGCGATGCACTAGGCACTCAAATGCTACTTAGTACACCAACCTAGAGGGCTAAAGCTTATTATTGCAGACGCTTTGATCCCATAGAACAGGAGCGATTAGGGCAGGCGGTTAAATTCGACTGAGTAAACTATTCGAGAATATCCTCAGGTCTCAGATCTTCAATGCTGTCAGCAGGGGGGTAGATCACAAATTCATCGGTCTCCTGACCCGAAACGCTGCTGTCAGTCGCCGGACTGTTGGTGGTCGGTGTGCCAGAGGAGTTGACCGTTGTGGGGCTAGCGGTCTCGGCATTGGGCGATCGACTGTCTAACGTGTAGGTCGGAATATTCGAGTCGTCGAGTTGAGTTCCATCGATATTGACGGGGACATAATAGTTTGCCACGCCGTCAATCACTAGGATGATGACATCATCAACAGACGGTTCATTAATAGCCGTATCCGTTTCCAAGATCCCCTCGTTGCCATCAGGAAGAGTAACGTTGTCATCAACGGTATTGGACTGTGACGTGTCGTCTCTAATCGCATCTAACTCCTCCTGATCTAAGACTCTAGGAGGCTGCTGACTTTGAGCTAGGGTCGGTAGGCCGATGCTGGCGATCGCCAGTCCAATACCAAGCGCTATCGTGTAATTGAGTTTAATCATGGGGGCAATTCCTCTAGGTTTGACTGAGAGGAAAGAGCAAATTATCCTGATGCCTTTCCCATCAACGGTTGGGGATCAGGCTAACGCCGAATGTTTCTCATCACCGTCCTGCCCTAGGTAGAAAATTCAAGCCTACTGAAGAGGAATTCCTGAAGCTCTAACCAATGGCATAAGATGGGTGGCCAATCACCCCACTGGACTGACCACCCAAAAGGCATAGGTACCCACACAACAATAGAAACCATCTGGTTTTGCTCTGACTAAGGCCAACCGACGTAAGCCATGGTTAGCTCCCAACCCTCACTTGGAACTAGAGAACACCGCCAGCTCCCGGATCTTCCTTGATCTCCCGCTTAAATAATGTCAGCAGAGAAGGGGTGACTAGGAAGCCGAAGTAAATTCCCAACAGTCCCGTAATGCCGTGCAAGGGAACATCCAATCCAAATATAGGAAAGAGTCCAAAGAAAGTATTGGCTACTGGAATGAGACCCAGCACTGCGAGAAGGGTGTAGTAAATCCCAAGTTGACCCGAAAAAAAGCGAGAACTATCCAGCGAAATCGAAGCAAAAATGCCAATCAGCCCTGTCACAATGTGAACGATGTTGTGGGCTGTGTTAACTGGGAAGAGTCCCAGTAAGTAGCCGTAGCCCGACACCACTTCTAGTCTTTCTGCAAATGCATCAACGGAAATCGGCTGCTTTACTAAGGCTGGAACAAAGCCTAAGATGCCGATGACGAGATACAGAATGCCCACAATCAGCGCAAATCTTTGTGTACCTTTCATATCAACTCCAGGTTGAACGACAGTAATCATTACTGGAGACGCTAACAACCTACACCGTTCAATATCCTCTCCAAGATGGGACAAGGGAGCCTACTGCATTAGGCAGAATCATACAAACCATTCAGTAGAGACACATTCCTTGAACCTGTCGGTAGCTGCGAACAGAGCTATATCTGTGAATACTCAGGTTTCTTTCGGTGGTGGGAAGGCACGGCCTTCGAGCTGTGCCATGCTCAACAAGCGTTTGTTTTATAAGCGATCGCTACCTTGATCCCCATAATCACATGATGTCTGTCCTTGAAAAGAATAAAGATACGCTGCGTGGCATTCTAGCCGTCTGCATGGTTGTCGCTGGAGTACTGCATTTTGTCCAGTCAGAGCCGTTTATCCGCATTGTGCCGGACTTTCTGCCTGCGCCTGCCGCACTGGTTTACATCAGTGGGGTCATTGAGGTCTTCTTGGGGATTGGTCTGCTGATTCCGCCTCTGCAGCAAGTGTCTGCCTGGGGCCTGGTGGCTCTCTTCATCGCGGTCTATCCAGCCAACCTCAATATGGCAATCAACCATATTGAAATAGCCGGCATACCTAACACATGGTGGTTTCAAGCCATTCGCTTACCGTTTCAGTTTGTGCTGATTGCATGGGCTTATTGGTATACGCGCCCAGAAACAGTGCCAGCCTCGTCTGAAGGATGAAGGTCTGCTGTGATGAGAGCTTGTATAGCGCCTTAATAGAGCGAATATGGGCTACGCAGAATGCAGGGTTAAAGGATGGGGGAGGTCTGCCTGTTTCAGCGATGACAGGACCTGAGTGACTTGAGTAAGGGATCGATGATCGCCTTGGGCATGTAGTAAAGAAGCGGCTGTTTCCAGATCAGAGATGGCGCGAATGATATCTCCCTGTCGCTGATAGGCAGCGCCGCGATAGCAGTAGGGCAAAGCGATTTGATTATTTTTCTGAATGGCGTGCGTGAAGTCTGCGATCGCGCCCATGATGTCCCCAGTCCGCTGTCGAGTCGTCCCGCGATAAAAATGGGGAATTGCGGATGAATCGTTTATGTTAATGCCGGCATCAAAATCTGCAATGGCCTGATCGGTTTTACCTTGACTCATTAACAACCAGCCCCGATTGCAGTAAGCGGCAAACAACTGATCATCAACACTCAGAGCATGATCAAAGTCATCTAAAGCGTGCTGATACTGTTTCTTCTCAGCCCAGATCAGACCGCGATTGTTCAGCGCTACAGCATCTTTGGGATTGAGGCGCAAAACCTGAGCAAAATCAGAGAGTGCTCCATCAGGGTCGCGCAAATCATAACGAGTAACGGCACGGTTGAAATAAGCCGTCGCATCTTCAGGCAGCGCATCGGGGTTATCAAAACGATGCAGAAGCTGCTCAATGACACTACTCTCAGTCGTTTTGACGCGCAGATCTAGCTCTGGAAAAGTACTGCTAGCAGCAGGCAAGGCTTCTAGACCAACCACAGCGTACTTGCGATCGCATACCAAAAACTGTTCGTCGGTTCCCAATATCTTGAAGGAGAACAGATCAGGATATTCTTGCTTCAGCGGTAAGAGCTTGTTGAGCGTCGATTTCAAGAGCCGGCGTTGGGCTGTTGTCAGGTGCCACTGTCGGGAAATTGTTTTGAGCAAACGACCTTCGTGGCGATCGCCCGGATGGCACCAACCAATTTCAAGCCGACATCCTCCTGATAGGATTTCAGTAAACCGTTCAACGAGCCGCTCATCGAGACTCACGGCAGAAGACCAGGGCCAAACAATAACTAACCGCTCGGAGACTTCATCAAGCGCCTGAAACAACGCTCGGTCAATCATCGACCAGTTTTCACTTTCAGTACTGCCCCGCAATGCCATCAACCACTGCAAAGAAGTGTCAGCACTTTTGTTGACAGCATCCTGAACAGGGGAAAGATTGCTCAAAAGCGGATTGTTTGGCGGACCCACCAGCATTTTTTGCCGCTCTTGCAGCTCTTGCGTTTGTTGTTCCAAAGCAGAAAGCTGCCACTGCAAACCACTCAAATAAGTTGCGGTCGTTCCTCGAATTTCTGAGGTGATATCGAAAGGAACTGCGAGATCCTGCAAACGACCTTCCATCTGCGTGAAATGTTCTGACAGGGAAACCAGGTCGGCTTGCAGCGTTTCTAAGTCGGTACCTTCCTCTGTTGGGACGTGCCCATTGTGAGTAGCCGCTTCTTGAGCAGAACGAAAACGATCAAGGGTTTGCCGTAGACTTTCCTGTCCTTCTTGCAAAGTGATCATCTTCTCGGAAAGCGTGGCAAATTCGCGCCGAGGCACCAGGTCAGACACGGCTCTGACTAACTCTCTCACTTCTCCCTTCAGCATGTTGGGATCGGTGTTGTTGGGAATTTGGCGCAGGCGTCGATCTAAATGTCGGACTGCGTCTTGCAAGGTAGCTTGAGCAGTTTTGCTTTCGCTGCCAAAACTTTCTAGATTCACCCGGAGCTGCATCAATTCTGTTTTCAGTTGCGAGACATCTGCCTCAGTAGCTTCTACGCGGGGTAAATGAGACAGCCGCTCTAGCTGTTTACTGAGATTAGCGATCGTGGTGCAGGCATAGGTGTACTGATCTTGTAGCTGCGCTACATCTTGATACAGATTGCTAAGATCAGGACTCTCTAGTTCGCTGAGCCGCTGGCGCATCTCGACTTGCGTTTGGTTGAGAACCTCTGAAAACTGAGTGATGGTGCGATCGCTGTAAGCCATTGCAGAACGCTGAATCTGGTTGATCGATTCTGGGGTTGGTAAAGCAGAAATCTGCTCGTTCAAAATCGAAAATTCAGTAATGACCTGCCCTTCAAGGATTGCCAGGTTTTCCTCGCTGCGCTCCAAATAACGATCAATACGCCGTCGATTCAGCAACCCCATGGCTACTAACGCCGTCATTGGGACTGTCGCTGCTGCTGCGTTCTGAGTGGCTATTGACGCTACCGCGCCCGCGCCCGACCCAATCAGCAGAGCATAATCAGCTAAGGGAGACCATCGTCTTTGATTCAGTAGATTATTCACAGGATGCACTCACAACTAGAGGATTAAGGCTCTCGTCAACGCCAAGGGAACGCCCAATCATCCTTGCTCTGGAACTCTGTGCTGCGGGCTAGCACGGTAGTTATGTCGAGAAGATTGATCCACGATTCATTCAAAGGCGTTACATAGCCCCTGGAAGACTCAATTCACTGATCCAGTCTTCTAAAGAAACCGTTCTCAATCAGGAAAAAGTCTTGACATGTCCCACGAGTTTTCGGTAAGCACTTGGAGAAAGCAGTCTGTTTTGACAACATGTTCTGATAACGACAGATATTCCTTCCGGTTTGCAGCGATAGTTCAAAGTTGACGGCAGCTTATTGGCCGTCGCCAGTTCCGTTAGAACAAGACAGAAGCCACTGGGCTATGAGCTAGGCGTCTGGATGCTACTGAGTGCCCTAGCCTAGATGGCTAAAGCTATATCTGTCGACGCGATCGTTGATTGTCATGCAATCTGCAGAGGTTTTTTGGCTATGAAAATTGCGTTCTTCAGCACCAAGCCTTACGACAAAGCTTCATTTAGCGCTGCGAACGAAATCTACAACCACGAATTAGTCTTCTTTGAACCCCGCCTTACTCCCGATACAGCTACGCTGGCCCAGAATTTTTCAGCAGTCTGCGTATTTATTAACGATGATGTCAATGAGACAACCCTGAGGGCGATCGCGGCAACAGGGACTCGTCTGGTCGCACTGCGGTGTGCAGGTTTCAATAACGTTGATTTGAAAACTGCGCAAGAATTGGGAATCCAAGTCGTCAGGGTCCCGGCTTACTCTCCCTATGCTGTTGCTGAACACGCGATGGGACTCATCTTGATGCTCAATCGCAAACTCTATCGCGCCTACAATCGGGTACGCGAAGACAACTTTGCTCTGAATGGCCTATTGGGCTTTGATATTCACGGTAAAACTGTCGGCGTGGTTGGGACCGGTAAAATTGGGCAATGTTTTGCTCAAATCATTCATGGCTTTGGAGCCCAGCTGGTGGCCTACGACGTGAAAGAGAATCCAGAGGTGCTCAAGCTGGGAACTGAGTATCTGGACTTACCAGACCTATTAAGCCGCTCTGACATTGTTTCGCTACACTGCCCGCTGATACCTGCAACCCACCACATTATTAACGCCACGTCGCTTCAGCACCTAAAACCAGGAGCAATGCTGATCAACACTAGTCGCGGTGGGCTAGTGGATACTCGTGCGGTAATCGATGCCTTAAAAACAGGGCAACTCGGCTATTTTGGAGCGGACGTTTATGAACAGGAGAAAGATCTTTTCTTTGAAGACTATTCGGATCGCGTTATTCAAGATGACACGTTTCAGCTTCTACAGTCCTTCTCGAATGTGGTCGTCACTGCTCATCAAGCCTTTTTTACTCAAGAAGCCCTGGATAATATTGCCAAGACAACCTTAAGCAACGTTACCGATATTGCTGCTAATAAACCTTGCGAAAACGCACTTTGGAGGCCGTAGGAACGAGGTAACCTTGCCTTTGGGTGCAGGTAGGGGCGAGGTAACCTC
>NZ_JAQMUB010000102.1 GCF_028330965.1 Oscillatoria sp. CS-180
AGATAATCGGATTTATTGATTAAAATCCAATTCGGATAGTGCTTAATTGGAGTTAGAGCACACTGTGTCTAGATATTTACTAGGTACTTTACTAGCGATAGTAGGGTTCCTCAGCTTGTATTGGCTCGGAGACAGCTTTCAATATACTCTTAATCCTGAGAAAATATTGCGGATCTTCTGGGACTCAGCAACTCAAATCGGAACACTAACAGTTTTATCAATAATCTTTTTAGTTACATCCTTTTTATCTAAAGGACAATATAGAAATCTTTTTTTATTTGGTTTCTGTGTAACTTTTATTTCACTGGCTTATTCCGTTACGAGAGGCCATACATTACTACTTTCTAGAGCCAGAACCATACTTCTTGGTTTTATGATTTTTGCAATTACTTATATAGGTCTCTCAATTCGAACTACGCCTCAGGGACAGCAAGCTCTAGTAGAGCGCCTTGGAAGATATCATCGAAAACTTCGGCCAGGCATAAATTTCATAGTTCCTGGCTTAGATAAAATTGTATATCAAGGAAGCTTAAAAGAAACTATTTTAGAGATATCACCTTTTACAGCAACTACAAAAGATTACGTAAAAATTCAAGCTAACATAATTGTTAACTATAAAGTCTTGGATATTGAAAGAACATTTTATGAGATAGACGATTATGAGAGTGGCATCATAAGCATAGCAGTCTCAGTAGTTCGTTCAGAAATTGGACGCATTAATTTCAATGAAATATCGAGTGCTTTCGATGAAATAGTACAAGTATTTCTTGACGCAGCAGATATACTAACAGAGCCTTGGGGCATAAAGCCAACTAACCTAGGAATTGTAGGAATTATCGCGTCAGAAGAATACACTGACTCTCAGAGATCTCTTGAGATAGCTAAGAGGAGTAGTTCTCAAGAAAGAGAAAATCTTGTTTTAGAAGGCGAAAGTATCGCAAATTTTGCGAGTTCACTTCGAGAAGCATTACCTAGTGTTAGTGAAGAAGCAATTTTAAATTATATTATTCTGTATAAATATTTCTCTAAACTCAAGGACTTTGAAGAAACCGAACTTAATGAAGACAAACAAGCAATCAAATCACTGAAAGACATTTTTGATATGTCAGCCCTTATAAAATACTCAGATAAAGATACAAGCAAAAATGCAGAATAAATGATATCAAAACGACCAGATCAACAAAGCTATGATAGTAAAAAGGTGGAAAAATATTCCGTGGAAAACAGTTTTTGGTTTGATTCTTGCTTTTTTAGCAATGTACTTCATTAGCAAGTTGATTCTTTTAGGTGTTCAAAGTGTTCCTTTGTGTAAATCTGATGCTTCACCTCAAATATGTCAAGAACTGGAAGAGTTAATTATATTTATATTTCAAGATAATTTTGAATCTTTCGCTATTCTAGCAGGCGCTATATTTTACATAATCGATTCAAGAGAACGTACACAAAAAGGTCGTTATGAAGCCTGGCAAGTAGTGGATAGCTTAAAAGACGTAAAAAGTAGTCGCGCTAGAATTAAAGCTCTAGAGTTCTTGAACGAAAGCAATGATTCCTTAAAGAATATAAGCTTAGTTAACTCAGATTTAGATGGAATAAAATTAGAAGGAGCAGATCTAACCGGGGTAGACTTAAGGAGTTCTAGACTAGTAGGTGTTAATTTAAAGAGATCAATCTTAAAGAATGCTTTGCTCAGTAATACGTTGTTTTCAGACAATAGATGTGAAATAGATAATTCACAGAGAAATAACGATTTTGAATTTTCTGCAGATCTATCTTATGCAGATCTATCTTATGCAGATTTGAGAGGAATAAATTTATCTAGCGCCAACCTCTATAATGCAGACTTAAGAGGAGCCAATCTTCTCAATGCCAAATTAGATTATGCAGTTCTAAAGTCCGTCAAAATCAATAAATTAACCAAGTCTAATTTAGGAATACTAGTCGCTATATATCTATTAAGCAGAGTTCCAGAGACTCAAGAAGCGTCTTTATTAAGCGAAATTGATCTGAGAAATATTAATTTAAGCAGATTGAATTTATTTGGTATAGACTTTTCAAATTTACTTCTAGATGAATCTAATCTTAGCCAATCATATTTAGCAAACGCTAATCTTCATAAAGCAGTTTTGCGCTCTGCCGAGATATTTGAAGCAGATTTATCAGAAGCCAATTTATCAAAGGCGAATTTAAGGAAGGCTAACCTGTCAGGAGCTAATCTATCAGGGGCTGACCTGTCAGGAGCTAATCTATCAGGGGCTGACCTGTCAGGAGCTAATCTATCAGGGGCTAAATTAGAAAATAGCAATTTTTCAAACGCAAAACTTCATAAAGTTCGCTTAGACAAGCAACAAATCAAACTCACTCGAAGAAGTAGATGAGAGTTGTATGGTTTTAAGACGGCACAGTGGCCGCCCCATCATCAAGCTAAATCGAAACGTTTCTGAGCGGCAATGAACAGACTGCTGGCAGCCCCCCGAATCGCGTGCTCCGGCGGTTCATGCTGCGCCAAATGCTTCACGGCCTCGCCGTAGCAGTAGCTATACAGCGCCGCCATATCTGTTACGTACTGGGCAATATCCGCTTTGCTGGTTCCTTCCAACAGTTGCGCCGGTGACGGCTGAGAGGCGGGCGCTGTCCCAGGAGTGGGGGGCTGTTCTGCGGATGACTCCACTAAGCTCAGCTTGCCTTTGTGGTCTTTCGTAATTTGTACGGCTGAGCCTTTCCGATAGCTGAGGAAATGGGTGTCGCCGCCTGGTCGCCATAGGGCATCTTCGGAACCATCCGGCAAACGCAGATCGGCCACGGTGCGTAGACCGTATTTGGTGTTTACTTCGCGCGGTGCGCTGGTCAGGGTTGCGGTGAGTAGTTGCATGGTGTTCTCTCTGTAGTGATCAGGTTGGGGCAGCGGTGCCCCAAGTGCGCGTTAGAGAAGGGTTAGAAACCGATGTCCTCGAAATAGGAACACTGTGCTGCGTGGCTCTTAGGCAATGGCTCTAGCTCTGCCGATGCTCGTAAATGACAGTATCCTTGGCAGCGATCGCGCCAATGAACGCACTGGTCACAAGTCGGCTGCTGACTCTGTTTAAATTCAGTGATCGCCCGCTCTACAAATTCGTAGCCGTGACGATGAATGATTTCGAGGATCTGAGCCTGAGCCACGCCTTCGGCTATCTGCTCCTCCTCATACTCTGCTCTGGTGTCTTGAAGAGTGATGTGCTGTTCCTGCTCTCGCAGGTAAGCCAGCTCTAAAGGTTCGCGTACAATCATGGGTATGGAACTCCTTCTATGGTTGGGGTTTTACTTGCCGCTACTGCCTCGCCAAAGTTCAGTAGCGGCATTCTCGAATCCCCTCAAGATATCAATATTATAGCATGTATACATGCATACAAGCCAGAAATCAGTTGCGATTCAACACTTGATTTTTGCAGGTATACTTAGAGCGGCAGCGATGAGAAGAAGCCATGCCCGGAACCAAAGACAGCGGCAGACCTGGAGGAAACCCAGCCTTAAAGACGGCTGAGTACCAGGAGGAACACGGCTACCAGATCCAAGATCCTACGAGAGAGGAAGCCTTCACCGCACAGCTTCAGCTCCGGATCACGCCATCGATGCAAGCTGCACTGAAAGCAATGGGCAAACAGAGAAATCAATTTATTAGAGACGCGATCGCAGAAAAGCTAGAGCGTGAAAACCAGCAATAAAAATACATGTATACTCGCTAAAATAAATGTATACACGCTATAATCAAATAGAGGGCAGGGGCGGGGTAAAGCCTTTGATCGCAGCAGAGGGGCTTGCTCCTCGCCGTAAGCCGAGATGTTGAGCCTATCCGCTGCTGATGATTTCCCAGCCGCGATCGCACTGGCTGCTAGCGCTAGAAAGCAGTGAAGCAGAGGGAAGAACGCCAACCGTTGTAGAGCGGAAGCACTCAGCAACCCACCGTAACAAGGGGCCATAGTTGCGGGCTAAACCGGGCAGAGAAACGCGCTTTATAAGGCACTCTGCCCAACCCAAACACAGCACAAACATGCAGCAATTATCACTACTCACACATATCAAATGGGCACGGCCAGCAGCACGCGGCAGCGGCATTGTGGCTCGCATTGCGCCAGGTGGGGCAGCGGAGTTGCGCGCCATTTTTCCCGAGCTACAGCTGATTGATGCGCGGCCATGTAGCCCGGATCTTTACGTGCTGCTGAGGGGCTGTGATGGTCTTCTCGATTTGACCGATGAGCCAGAGAGCCACGGGAGCCAAACAGACGGGGTGTTATTGCCTTGGTAGCCGGTGACGCCCAGAGGGCCGCTAGCGGCAGAGCCGCCGCCGCCGCCACGCCTAAGAGCCGCACGAGCAGGGGACCCGGTGGCAAGGCCGGAACGAAGTGGAGAGCGTAGCGGGCCTTGCTCACTGGGGCGAGTGTGGCAACCTCTCTTGGTAGGCGGGGGATGGCGAAGCCGCGAAACAGAGCGACGCAGGAGCAACCTTATCGCGGGGTAGACCGGAGGGAGACGCCGCCACCTTCGATAGCTCGGCTGAAAGCGGAGCGACCATCTTGATGTATTCTTAGCTACCTAAGTAAACATTTTTTTCTAGTACAATCGCTTAAATATTTAAACGAAGTACGAGCAATTTAGAAGTTCTAAAAATCAGTACTTACATTAGGGAAATTTATATTTCCTGTTTTGGGTTGCAATCAGGGTTTGGATCTCCTGAATATTCTAGAGTTTAGGTCTGCCAAATATGGAGCAGCCGTTCTCTGCTTTTATTGCTTCTATTTTCCAACAAACCCCAGGTGTTGTTCCTCCTGATTTGTTAGATATATTTGATGGTGGGCAGAGCAACAATAATGCTGTCGGTTCAACTGAGGATGCTTTCATATCTCACAGCATTTTCAATGAGACATCTAATCCATCGAGCATAAACGATTTTCAAGATTTTTTTGAAGCAAAAATCCCAGAGATATCTGGTTTTCAAGAGTCTCATCATCAGTATGTTAGTGATTCTCTTACAGGAGAACCACCAACAGTAAAGCCACAAAACCACGAAGATTCCTTATCATCTTATGAATTAGGTTACTCGAAAGGATATGCACAAGGGTTTAATGAAGGATTCAAGCACGGTGAAAAAAGCTCTAAGTTATATCTGGATCATACGATAAGAGAAATTGAGAATTTAAAGAAGGATATAGATAATATGAGCAACGGCAACAATCCTAAATATGATTTCCGTGGTTCTACGATTGGGAATTTATCTGATATCAACAATGGATCGATGTCTACCCAATTTATAAATAATCAAAATGACATTACAGATTTAATAATTTCCTTGCGTGAGATGGCTGAATCCTTCCCTCAAACGCACAAAGAAGATGTACTGGATGAACTGGAAGCCCTTGAAACGGATATCAACACATCAGAAAGTATCAACCCTGAACGCATTGGCCGACGTCTAAAGCGCTTAGCTGCCGCTGGTACTGCAGCCATAACATTTGCAAGCGGAGCTGCCGATTTTACTGAGAGTATCAATGAGTTTACGGGACACATCCAAGCAATAGGCGAGAACATTGGAATCGAGATAGGAGAGTAATCTGCGGAAAGAGATCGCTTTCTTCCCGCGATCGCTCCCCTCTCCAATGCAAAAAAAGGGGCCGCAGCCCCAACCCGCTAACGCACAACAGGCACCGACACCACCCAACAACAGCCCAACACCTCACACACCGCAGACCGCACACAGACCGACACGCCCACCTGCCGCGACGCAGACCGACCAAACGCAGCTGCACCACCACGCGACCCAAAGAAAGCCCAAACCACAGAACCCGAGAACGACCGCCGCGACGACCGCAAGCACCAAGACGAGCAACCCGAAGCCAGCGCCAAACCAGCCACAGAGCGAAACGACACCAACCGCTCAGCACGACCAAAACCAACCCAAAACGAAAACTGCATAGCGAACAAGCCAAACGCAACGCATCCTCTCCACGCCTCCAGCCGTGATCACGCACGGAAGACGACTAGGCGCAAGGGTGGCTTATCCAGCAACAACGCGACGATAGGAGCACCCCCAGCAGCCACTTGCAGGAGGACGGCCCGGAGAGCGATCGCGCTCTGCCCCCTTTGCCCAAATCTTGAAACGGAGGGCAGGCCGACCGCCCTTGTGCCGGGTTATTCAGGCGTATACTTGCGTTGCCTGCGTTGGCTTACCTCACCAGACGCCAGCAGCGCGGGGAACCGGGGGGAACGACCGGAGCCGATGGAGCGGAGCGGAGACGGCCAGCCACCGATGGAGATGGAGCTAGATCACATTAAAAAACCCCTGCCCGAGAGCAGAGGCTAATTGATGACCTGGTGTGGAGCATCAAGCCTTAAAGCCCGCGATCGCGCCTAACGACTGCAAGTGCTCTAGCCGCTTACCCGCCGCAAGGGGATTCTCCAGCCCCATTGCCTTAGCTAGCTTGCCAACAGTCGTCACGGTGAAGACAGCGCCCTCTTGCAAAGACACCAGAATTTCGTAGAGCTTCTGCTGACCCGGAGAAAGGTTGAGGCAATAGTTCGTGTCAACGCTGATGTAGGAACAACCTTCGAGGACTTCGGACTCAGCATCAGCGGAGTTGCCATGAAAGACTAGCTTCGGCATCCCTGCCTCTTCCAAGTCTTCCGGCGTCAAATCCCAGTCAACATAACCGCTATCGTGCTCCAGATACAGCTCTAGATTCTCAAGGTTGTTTGAAACTGTGTACATAATGGAACTCCTAGCAAAAAAGGGAGTACACCCATACTCCCACATTCTACTCATAACGACCTTTCAGAATTTATCCAAACGGCCACCAGCCACCACTTGCGGGCTGTTCATTCCGTTCGGTGATACTGTCATCGTCCTGCTCAGGCTCTAAGTCCTCATTAGAGTCAACCACCGGCTCCATGCGATAGCGGTGTTGCTCCGAGTCACGCTGATCGACTCTCCTTGCAGCATCGTACTGACGGCGAAGTTGATCATCGCGATCGCGCTCAACATTGTTGTCTCGCATGATACGCTCCACCGTTTCCTGACCATCAGCTGGAACATCAAAAACCGCATGGTCGCCACTGTCATTACTGATTTCACCGACGACGCGATCTGCTGACTCGTCCTCTGGCTTGAACCATTCTAAAATCCCCATCGGAACCTCACTCTTTGATTTCAAAACCTGTCGCTGTAGTGCCGTCGTAGTAAACCCAAACCTTCTGGTCCGAACCTTCCACGCGGTAAATATCTGCCGTGTCTGTGCTGCGATTGGCCCGTCCGAAGGTGCTAGTCATATCGGCGTAGCTTTGAGGCCACGCCAGCCCTTTCAGGAACGCCACTTCACTTGAGCTGAGATAGCCCATACCGCCCCTAACAATCCCCTGCCCCTGCAAATCAGTCGGGTAGTAGTTGGGGCCATCAATCTCGGGAGTAGACGTGCAGGCCGCCATCGCAATACAGACGAGCAGCCCTAAGACTTTCCCGATTGAGAAGTCCTCGCCTGCGATCGCGCTTTCCGCAGCTGGTAGTAAGCTGTATCCTCCGCTTCCGTCTCAATCTGAAAGCGAGTGACGCCGCGCTTCATGCCAGCGGCCCGCATCGACTCCACCTCCGCTGCGTCAAACTCTGCTTCCACTTGAGACTGGGACTCAATCAGGGCCTGGAGCTGCTGAAGCTGTTCATCGGCTGCCGTCTGCAATTTACCGCCCTGGTCACGAAGTAGCGCCAATGCCCCGCCCAACTCCTCAGACACGCCCTCCGGTGTGACTCCACCGGGCATAAACTCACGGCTGTAGCGCTCCTTCGCCTCACTCACCCAGCGATCGCGTTGGGCCTTCTTACTCGGCACCTGTTTGAATTCCAACGCCAGCGATCGCGCCAGCTCGGTATAGCCCTCATCCGTCTTCAGCAGCTCAACCGGAGCGACCTTCTGAAGCCAAGGCAACCATCGCGTTCTAAAAGTGGATTCGCCAATCGTCAACTCCGCCGCCAACTGTTTACCGGCGTAGGGCGCTCCTTCAATCAGTTCCCCCTCGATAAGTTCGGGGATGTGCGCGACGGTGTGCGCCTCCTGTGCGACGGTTGCGCGGGAAGCCTGCGGTTCAATGTGCTGCATGGGTGCAACTCCTTTTTAATTGATAGCCCAAACCCTGATGGGATAGGCGTTTCTGAATGCGCTGTTGTCGTGCGGTGAGTGCGCGATCGCTGCACGAAAGCTGTGCGGCTGTTGCGCGATGGGTGCACGACCCATCGCAATGCATCGGATTGTAGCGTCTAGAATTAAATGATGCAAGTTGAATCACATAGAATTAAATCGTTTCCATAGCACAGGAGTAAGCTAGGCAGTGGTAACTCGACGAAGTGATACTGTGGCCGATCGCGTAACGTTTGACATCGAAGGCTTACGAGAAGATATCGACGCAGCCTACGCCGAAAATCCCCTCTGGGCACGGCTATCCCTCGCTCAGAAATTGCGGATGCTGGTTGAAGAGCGGCTTGAAGAGATCAAGCAAGCTAAGGTACCCCCATCCTCGGAGCGCAAACAATGACAGCCCCCAGCTTCCGATCGGGGCAAATCATCCCGCTGCGCTACAAGAGCCGGGAGATTAAAGCCATCATCATCGATCCCAACGGTTTAGGACCCGATAAACCCAGTATCGGCATGGGCTTTCGGGGCATGGATAGACACGTTGGCGTGCCCCAAACAACCCTTTCCAGAAGGGTGATGCAAATAGACGGGGACAAGTACCTAGAACTCCCGTCCAGCAATCGATTCAGGGTGATGCAAATCTTGGCCGAAGACGGCAATGAGTATCTGCTTTTAGAAGCGTCAGACTGGGTCGCGCTGGCTCAGGACTGGGCCAAAAATCCAGGCAAACTGAGGAAGCCTGCTCGCGAGGGACTGATTGATTTTCTCGCCTGGTTCGCGGCTGAGGGCATCTACGCTCAGGCGTACACCATCCTAAAGCGGGCCTACACCTACGAAGACGATCAGCGAGTCCAAAACTGGCTTATGCAGCGAGAGAGTGGCAAACCTGCTCGGCGTGAATGGGGGTTTGAAGTGCAGGACAAAGACCCCCGTGGCCGCTACGGGTATTGGACCAACTACGTCTATCGGGGTCTGTTCGACATGGACGCCGCCACAATGAAGGAGGTCTGGGAAAGTCCAGTGAGTGGCAGTAGTCGCATTGCTCGAAATTACATTCCCCAGGCGGTGGGCCTAGAGGCAGTAGCTTACTGTGAAAAGATGGTGGCACAACTTGATTTAGATGATATCGAGCAGGCCCATGACCTAGCGATTCAAGCGACGCGGATTAAGTTTGCAAAGTACTTTCTACTTGCTTAATCAGTTAACTGATTAAGCATTTAATTGATTAGGCACAGTATGGGTGAGGCTTAGCTCTCAGATACCTCTCAATGCTTGCTGATTCTTGAATGAGAAGAACGAATTAGGTAGGCAGAGTTGAAAGTTGGCAATGGGTTTCAAGTTTCGCAAAAGCAGGCGCACCGTCAAGATACTTCCTGGTGTTCGCCTCAACATAGGAAAAAAGGGCATCAACAGCGTCTCAATCGGCGGCAGAGGCAAGCGTTTCGGCGCAACCACTAATGTCAATTTAAAGACGGGTAAAACTAAGACAACCTACAACATTAAGGGGGTAGGTTCCTTTGAACATAAACCGACTTCTTCAAAGGCAAACAAGCGCTCAAAGAGCATTTCTAAGCCGACGCCTCAATCAAGAAGTGCTGTCCAATCACCACCAGATAAAGCACCAAGGACTAGAAATCATTCAACTGATTCTCCGCGCTGGTATGAGCAAAGTTGGTTTGCGATTTTATCCATTCTCATCTTTCCTCCCCTGGGTATTGCCACCATTTGGTCTACTCGGTGGTCTAAGCCTTGGAAGATAACATCAACTGTTTTCGCCGTCTTTTGGACCTTCTACATCTTTGTTGGTGCCCCTTCCCAATCACCTCCTGAGCCTGCGGCCACATCTACTGAAACAGAAGCGATCGCTGAGGCTCCCAATGGCTCTATCCCCGCCCCAGAAACACAAGCTCCTGAAACAACATCATGGGATGAGGTTTATCAAGAGGCTGAAAGGATCTCAGGAACAGTTCAAAGCTTGACCGAAAATGCTTTATCGCCTAATGACTGGTTACTCATTGCTAGCCGCTTAGAGCGCTCGATTCAGCTTTATGAAAGCATTCCAGAATCTGATTCTAATTACTCCAAAGCCCAGGCAGCAGTTGAAACGCTCGATCAGCAACTCTTTTATGCTCGAAAGGGACAAACTGTTCCAGAAGACACTTTCCCGCAGGCTATCAATGCCGCGACCAAAGCTGCGAATTTAACGCAGACCGCACAGTCCACCTCTGATTGGGAAGAAGTTGTAGCGACTTGGCAGGAATCCATTGGACTTTTGAAGCTGGTTCCCGAAGATAGTCCAAATCGTGAAACTGCTCAGGCAAAAATCACTGAATACGAGAATAACCTTCAGTACGCTGAGGCAAAAGCATCAGAACCTCCCCCTCAACCTGTAGCAAGCAGTCAACCGACATTGGTTCGAGCTAGAGAATCACGAACAGGTAGTTGCGATTGCCCCTATGACTACACCTCCTCTGGAAGCCGCTGTGGGGGTAGGTCTGCCTACTCTAGACCGGGTGGAGCTTCTCCAGTCTGCTACGTTCCTGCTGAGCAGTAGGTCACTTAATTCTGAGAGCAATCAAGAATCAATTACCCGATTAATCACTTAATTGATTTACCGCTTAACCCACGCTTCCAACAGTTCAGCAATCAAATCAGAGAAATCCCCCTCATAGTCCACTAGCGATCGCTTCACCTCTTTGTTCAGCTCCTTGGGAATATAGGCCCCCACCTGAATGTAGTTCGGGTCCGATCGCTTCCCCGTCGCCTTCCGCTGTCGTCGCTTGGGTTCGTCCGGTGCTGGCTCTGACGGTGGAGTCGCCTTAGCTTTTTGGCGATTCTGCGCCAACTTGTCAAACATGCTCGCGGGATCAGCCATAACTCTCAATCTCCTTTGCTAGCGACTCATACTCTCTCCAGGCGATGCGACCGAAGCGATCGCCCGTCTCATACACCGGCACCCCAGCAAGGGCCGCTTTTTCATAAGCGGTTAAACGCCTAATCATTTGATTAAACACCGGAATGCTTAAGCGGTTAAGCGTTTCTTTAGCTTGTTCAGCCGTACTTTTCTTACGGCTGTCTACCATCGTCAGGACGACCCCGTAGGCATCCAGGTTTTGGAGGTGATCGACGGTGACCAGCAGCGCTTCCAGGGCCAGCGCATCCGGTGTGGAGGGTAGCACCAGCAGATCACAGCCTGACGCGAGGGCCTCCAGTTCGTCTTCGTCGGGGTGCGCTTCAGTGTCTACGATGACATGGTCTTTGCCGCGAGACGCCTTAGCCGCCGCCATCAAGTCACACACCTGGAAGGGCAGGGTGCCCCGCTTGGACCAGGAAAGAGAGGAGCGATTGGGGTCGCCATCAACGAGCAGGGTCTTTTCGGACTGTTGAGCGAAGTAGCAGGCTAGATGGATCGCGGTGGTCGTTTTGCCCACGCCCCCTTTGAAGCCAGCAACGGTGATGATCATTTGCTTATCCAGTTAAGCGATTAATCGATTAATCAGGCAGATGGCAAGCAATGGACTGCTTACTCACAAGGATTCTAGCGGTTAATTGGTAAATCAGCTAAACGCTTAATCAGTTAACTGATGGCGGCGAGGGAGAGGTGCCATCGCCCTTCAGATTTGGCGTTGCTGGCCAGCGAGATCGCGGCCAATCAGCCTCCACCTGCCCCCTGGCTCGGTATCAGCAACTTGAGGAAATCGCGGCGAATGGCTGGCAGCTCCCGACTAGCGAGTTAGCCCACCTGCTGAGGCTGAAGACCTTGAGCGGGCTGAGCTAGAGCGTTATGGCTTCCGGTTCGTGAAGGTGGGCAAGGCTGGGATTGAGAGTGCTTGGAAGGTGGAGAAGTTGGATTAGGTGTCGTTTGTCGGGCCGACAGTTAATGGACAGGTAACACATAACTGGCAGGTTAATGGCCAGACAAAGGCTACAGCGACCAAATTTTCTCCAATTCCATACATCGGCCAACTAGCCTAACTCTCCCAATATGAGATGGTTAAAGCGCAAGAATTCTTTTTGCGTATCTATTTTTGTCTTTAAGATCAAGAATAAAAAAAGCATCAACTGAGTCAAATTTAGGATCATTACTTAGAGCGACAAACCGCGCTCCAAGCTTCAAATAAAACCTCATCAGATTTGTAACGCCTTTATCTCCTTGAGTTGATTCAAGATATTCAAGGAAATATGTCGGATTTAGTTTTGCGTCTTTATCGTACAAAATTTCGGGGAAGTTATTATTAAAGTAGATCCTGTTCCTTGGTTCCACTAAGCATTTGTCATTCAACACATAATATTTATTAAGAAAATCAAAGAGCATGCTTTTTGCAATCTCATTATATATTTTACTAATTGAGACAAGACCCATTAAGCAGCTCGAACTAGATATCTTTACTATTTCACCTAAAGCATTCCATAGAGCAACTAGCGGCAAATATTGTCCTTGATATATTTGGTTGACAAACAACCTGCTCAGCTCTATTGAAGTGTTATATTTCCGAAAAAATTCTTGGCTAATGTAAAAGTTTTCACAAATATATGATTCTTTTATATAGCTATCATAGCTGGAAAATTTGTTTAAAGGAACATGTCTACAGGCTCCAGCTATTCTTTGATTTAAGTTATCCCATACTAACAAATGCTGATAAATTTTATCAAACCTATCTGAATATGCTTTTTTATCCGTGTTAAAGCCATATCCACTGAAAGCTATTCTTCTTAGACGTCTTATCTCATCAAGAATAGCCGATGATTGAGTTAGTTCGCTGCTTATCACAGAAAACCTTCCAGTAGATAATATTTCTTTTGATTCTAATAAAAGATTTACTTCTTTAGCAATCTTGTATTGCTGCGTACTTGAAGAGAGTCTAGACATACTTTCCTTTGGAAAGCGAGGTCTTTTTATATCAGTCTTTGAATTTTCAAGGACAAGAGTCTTAAGATTCAGCAATTTTGTAATTTCTGTTTTTGAATAGGAATTATAAGCGTTTGAATAGTGGATAATATCTCCAATTGACAAGCGCACTTTCTTGTTTCTTTTGTTTGTCAGTTCCCAGCATAATTGAAGAGTTCGTAGATAAGAGTTAACTACTCCCAAAGAATGAAATAAAAGGCTATTGCTTCCCTCTATATATATAGGAATCACTGAAGATCTTGAAGACTTAAACAGAAATCCTGCCAAATCATTCCATTCAGATTCGACAATTGAAAATTGAGAAAGCTTATAATGAGAAACCTCTCCAGAAGGAAAAAGTAGTAAACATTTTCCTTCTTTAAGCCAGTCAAGAGCCTCTCTAATAGATCTAGAGTTTTCAGGTTTTGACGTAAAGGGATTTACAGATATTAGATCTTCCGGAATGTTTGGAATGCGCTCTAACAAATAGTTTCCAATCAGTTTTGAGTCAGTCCTGCGTGTATTCAACAAACTCATTACTGCTAATCCATCTAAAAAGCCCATAGGATGATTAGCAATTACCAATAAAGGTCCTTTCTGAGGTATATTTACGAGGGACTTATGATCGTAGCAAAGCTCAATTGAAAGCCTATCGAGAAATTCAGCATAGAATCTAGAACTATTTTTTATACTTTTAGATAGATTATAAATTTGACGGATACCCAAAAATCCTTCGGCGATAGAGAGCAATTGTGATTTCTTAGTATTTATCAAATATCTCATATTCAGATTCCGACCAACTAGCAAAACTGAGCAGCGTAGCGGACAATAGTATCTAAAAAAGCAATGGATGAGCAGAAACCTTACGGCGATAAGGATTGCGGTGGTTTATATAACAATCGCAAAAGTTCCAGTACAACGAGGCTTTACAGCCTCTATTGCCTGTCAAAGTCCAATACCGTCAAACACCATTCAGATTGTACCTGTTTCAGTAACAAGCATATTCTATACAGAAATTGATGGCGAGGAGAAAACAACAAATGTTATGAATAAAGCTAGTAGCAAAGCACTGCAAAAATAATGAAAGACAGGTTTATTTACAATGCATAGTGAAACCAAGACAAGCATTGCAAGCAGACGAATAATATTATCTATAAGGTTCCCTTTTGTATTGATCAAAAGATCTGCAATAAAGTTATTCATCTGAATAAAAGCGGCAATTCCATATATCATTCTATTTTGCTTCCAGTAGTACTTCTTCAAATCAACTTTCTCTTCTCCAGAAATTTCTGGAAATATAATTTCAGAAACGAGATAGTATCCAACAGGACTAAGAAGTAAAACAAGGATATATAAAAAAGACCAGGTATTCAAATCTCGCTCTTCGAAAGTTCCTATCCAATATTGAATTTGAAGCAAGAATAGAAGGCATGATATAAGAGAATGCAAAGGGTAAAAAGACACGTTTTTAATATGCTTTAGAGATTTTGCGAATCCTTCTATTATGCCTCCAATTCCTAAAGCAAGTATTATTGAAACGAGAATAACCACATAGTTGAATACATCTAAGTTTTTCATAAAATAATTCCGAATTGGATTTTACATCTTCACATCAAAAGATCTGGAGGGAACCTACATAAGTTCGACTTGTACTCTCCACATCAATCCGGAAAATAAGCTTTTCTTATAAAAAATACAGGTGACGGCACTCCATCTCCGTGAACCGCTGCTCCACCGTCTTCAGCCGTCAACTTAGCGGTCCCATATCATCTTTTAGATCCGGGTTGAAATGAATATTGAGAAGGCATACACTTCTACAATTTGGCGATCACGTCTGCCTTCTCTTCCTCCGACACCTCCAAATACCGCTGCAACGCCGCCATCGAAGTCCAGCCGCCCAGGCCTGGAGCGTCTTCAGACGAACCCTTAGCCTTGTTCAATTTGGTCGCCCAGTTGCGTCGATCGCTATGGATACTGAAGTCGCAAAATTCTAAGCGATCGCTCCTCCTTCATCCCGCCCATCACCACAGCTCCGGGTCAAACCCACTAATCACGATCCTTCCAACTCGCGGCGAGTTGAGACGCTTCATCGTCCTCTCAGCATCACTCAGCTGGTTCCGTACCCGAATCGCCTCGATTCTCCTGTCACGCTGATCAATCAGCCGCTGTGTCTCCGCGATTTCCGCCTCAATCTCTTCCACCGCCGCCGAATGCTCCGCTCTGAACTCAGCCTCAGCCGCCTCAAGCTTCTGAAGGAAACGAGCTTCAAATTCATCAAACGTCTCTGCCATTGCCACCCTCCATCGTCTGCAGTCGCTGCTCCACCAGTTCCAACCGTCGCCGCAGCTGCCCCACCTCATCTGCTGGCACTGGGTTGAAGTGAGCCGTGAGGATATCGATCACCACTTGGGACTTATTGCCATCGGTGGCCGCCGCCGCGATCGCCTCCATCAATTCTTGAGGCACCCGAACAGAAAGTAAAGGACTCGGCATCGTCACCCTTGAAGCATCGTTATCTGTCATCATGCCCAGCGGTAAATTGTCATCAGCACCAGAAGTGAGGTGTCATCACCTGCCATCAGCTTTGTCATCAGGTGTCATCAGCAAACCGACTCGCGATGACAGATGTCATCAGCACCGGCGACGAAGAGCGCGAATCACCTCCGGTGAGGCTGCGCCAACGCATCCAAGACCAGGACACTTCACTGTGACAATTAGGCTAAAAAGTTGAGTAGTTGCTCTTATTGGCAACACTTCTTGAAGATAAAAAATTCGTTTATTCCTGAACAGAGTAAGGGAACACGCGATGAGGGCAATCTTGGTTAGGCAAAATGGACTAGATTTGGACTAAATAGCGGCTTCTGAAGCGTTCAGCCGTACTATTTTTGAGGTGTGCTCTTAGGGTAGCCAAGAATGCCCAAGCTGCGCACCTGAGTTTTCAGCCTTGGGGCTCTTTCTCGATGGGGCGCGATCGCAGCTGGTTACAACGGGCAGATGGCGGCTGAGAGTCCCCCTCAACGGAAAGATAAACTTTAGTATCAGGCAGCGTCATTCATCCATCACAGGAGTACTCTAATAACTAAGAGGTGAATAAATATTCCCTCGTTTCACATAGTTCAGTCCACTTTAGATAGGAGGTTTTCTATCGATTTAGCGTCTGAATCTATCGCATCAAAATCAGCAGCACTCTACTCAGTTGTTGATACTCCCTCCACTAATCTCTAAGAGAGCACTGCACTGATACCTAGAGACCCAACAACCTTAAACGACGGTATCTCAGCATCTCTAGAAAAAACAACCTAATTGAGGAAGTTCCTCACGAACTAACCTGAGCGCTGCAAACAGTCTATTTAGTTTCAATTTATCTATTTTCAATAGTAAAAAATACCCTGTTTCTGCCTTCAGAGATTAGGGTGTTTTTTATGGCTGTTTGTCTGAGACTCATCAATTTTTATAGTAGCCTTCTTAGCGCAAAGAAAAAGGATTCCCTATCAAATTTTTCAGCTCTATGTCTGAACAAATAGGCTGCTTCATCGTCGATAGTCCCAGGGCTTAACAGCATTCGTGTCAGCCCACACCCCCAACTTTGCCGCCTTCGCCTGTTCTCCAACTCTGGCCAGCACAGACCCATTGGGACAAGTATCGCTGTAGCGCTCGTAGTGATAGGCAAACCCATCCAGCACCATTTGACCCGTGAGTGACATCTCTTCCTCAGTACTCGTCAGCGGCACAAAGATTTCAGCGACCGTTCGACCATAGCGATCGCGCTCCACTTGCAACACAATCAACGTGCCGTCGCCCTGGTCGATCAGATTCCGCCAATGGTCTCGCGCTTCAATTCCCATCGGCTGCTCAATCTCAGGCGCATCGATGCCACACAGTCGAATCTTGATTTCCCGTAAGCCATCCGTCACACCCATGGAGAGGCAATGTTAGGAGTCTCCACCTTGCTGCTGTCGAATCCCCATCCAGATCTCATCCAGCGTGACATCGTCGAGCCACTGGTGACGCGCTTGAGTATAGTTTCCAGTTCCAGTTTCCAATTACTTAAAGAACCACACCGCATTCACATAGCCCAGGTTCTCCCTCAGGGTCTTGCAGACTTGGCGATTAAGGTCAGCCAGCGTCATACCATTCGCGTCCAATCCTCCATCACACCTCATCTGGGTCTACGCCCATGTCTCTTAACCGAGCCGCTAACCGCTCGGCTCGTTGTTGCTGAACATCGGCTCGCTGGCGTTCAGCCACTTGACCTTCAGCCCCAGTTAAAATTACCTGACTCTCGCGATCGCACCACCGCAGCCAGAGACGGGACACCTCATCTTCAAACGGCCCTTCCCACAACATCAAGCCCAACCCTACTCTGTCTAGCCACACAGATTGCCCCCCTGCAACAATGCCTTGAGCAGGGGTTAACTCTTCGTACCTTCCCGCATTCAAGCTCCACACACGGAGACGAGCATCGGCCATCTCCTCTGGCCCCTGAATTTGTTCTAGTGGGTCAAACACCCCATAGTAGGGCACCCCAATTTGGGCGTAGATATCCTTTTTGCTTTGGCGCTTGCCCTCTCGTTGGGCCTTGGCGCTAAGAGTCACTTCACTCCCTTCTTTATTGGAAACGATCTCGATGCAGACCTCAGGCACCTTGCCAAATTCCCACACAAAATAAGAACGATGACGGCGATCGCTGTAGTCGGCTGCTCGCTCTACGCCCAAACTCAGGAGCACATCAGGAACAATGGGTTCCCCATACAGCTTGTAAAACAAGCCCACGTTGGCATCAGCAAGGAACGGTCGGGGCAGAACATTAGAGCTGTAGAGCGGTTCCACCAGCAATCGTTGCTGCTGAGCGGATTGTAAGTTATCCACCGGGGTATCGTCCTCAATCACCAGATGACTGATATCAAGTTCAGTCACCACCGCTGCATCTGTTGGATCTTCGTTTTCCAGGAGTTGCTGGGGAGTCATAGGAGATACTTGAATCACGTTTCTTTATTCTAAAGGAGTAAACTGACACACCACCTCCAACGCCCTCACCCCCTGTGATCGCTCAATCTCCACCTCCTCGATCACGGCCCTCAAATCCTCCGTCTGCTGCCACAGGCTGAGCATCGTCGCCGTACTGCCCTGCCCCGTGCGATAGGCCATCTCCATTACCGCCTGTCGCTGAAGCTGGGTTTCAAGCTGTCCCCGCAAGTTTTCCAGCCTGCGGGTCTGCGCTTCGTAGGCCAGCACCCCATCAATTACCTCGCGGCCCAGGCTCTCGGCCACCTCCTCACGCCGACGAATCAGGTCAGCCGCTCCGATTTCTAGTTCTGCGATCGCCAGCCGATTCCGCTGCACATCCCCGCCGCCCAACAGGTTTTGAATCAGCCGCAGCGGGTCAATCCAGTTGAGGGGATTCGCTGACAGCACCGCATCAAACGACGACGGCAGGAACTCTAACCACTGGTGCGCCTCGGCGTATTCAATGCGATCGCCCGTCAGATCCAAGCGCTGGTTAATCGCCTCAATCTCGCGACTGTTCGCGATCGCTAGCACCGTCAGCGTCGTCAGGCATTCCTCGCTGCTGTCCAGACACGGGAGCGGGGAGGGATGGGGCGTTGGGGAGTTGAGGGGGTGGGGTGAGGTTTGGTGCGTCGTCGGTGGGGTGGCCATCGCGGACGAGCAAAGTAAGCTCGACAGACAACAGGCCGTCAGCACCTTGGCCCAACCATTTGATTTGCCGAATCCGCCCCGCGTAGGGACTGCGGACGACAGCGAGAGACGCGATCGCATTTTCTACCTCATCGAGTCGAAGCTGTGTTTGAGAGAGCTGATAGTCTCGGTCTCGCAAACGCTGCTCATACTCTGCCCACTGCCGCTGATAACTGAGCGCGGCTTGGTTGGCTCGCTCGACTCGTTCCGCCAAATCGAGGGAATGACGGTATTCCTGATAGTCGGTGTCGCTCTGAGCGTTGGCCAGCTTGCCCATTGATAGCTGGTAGTCCCTGACGGCTGCGGTGTGCGCTCGTTGCAGCTCGGCAAGCTTAGCCGTCTCATGCTCCAGCACTAGCGGGTTGAGATTGGGCAGCTCCGCCAGATAGGTCAACTCCTGCTGCTTCGCCGCGATCGCCGCTTCAGCCTGCTCCACCGTCACCTTGGCGCGTTCGATGGTTGCCTGTTCTTCGAGGTAGTTGGGATGGGGTAGGGCCGCGATCGCGGGCACAGATGCCGGGGCCTGGGGTGGCGTAATGGTGGAGGCTTGCAGCTTTTGCAGGGTCAGGGTGAGCTGCTGGTATTGGGTCTCTAGGCGTTGGCGTTCGCGAGTGCGATCGGCGATGAGTTGGCCAGCAGAAACGCGATCGCCCTGCTGCACTTTCAGGTCTTCGGGGTCAGCAACAAAGACCGTAATGGTGAGACGTTTCGGGCTGTCAGTGTCGGATGGCTGAAGCGGTTCTGATGGGAGTTCTGGCGGTGGGGTGGTTTGGGCAGTGGCGACAGAAGCGATCGCAAGTCCAGACAAAACATAGGGAATCAGCCTTTTCATCTCTACGCCCCATCGGACAGTTCTATTAGGAGAATGCCCAAAAATCAGAAATTTAGGGAAAGATCAATATCCCAAAAGCCTTACAAAGAATGGTAAATCATACGTAGATGCGATAGTGCTCTTTCTTTTCTTTTTCGTAAAGTAGAGAGAGACAACTCTCCGTAGCCTCGATCTATCCAAGCTCGTTGAACTTCAGGCCAGGACAAATTTTGAATGGATTTCAGAGAGAGCAGCAGCTGTTCCTCTTTTGAAAGCTTTACAAATGCGGCACCGACTTTGAGCATTTCATCAGTGAGTAGGTCTTCATCGACAGTCTTTGGAGACATCAATATCTCTAGAGATGAGGGTTCAGAATCAAGGTCACGTCGGTGCTTTCGGCTTAGCTCCTGAATATATCGAAAAGCTACAGAACGAATCCAGGCATAGTGGTTGGTGATTGTCCGCCCTTCTTGAATCTTCTCTAAGGTTCTAA
This sequence comes from Oscillatoria sp. CS-180, assembly GCF_028330965.1. Classification (GTDB taxonomy): domain Bacteria; phylum Cyanobacteriota; class Cyanobacteriia; order Phormidesmidales; family Phormidesmidaceae; genus Halomicronema. The sequence goes on from NZ_JAQMUB010000102.1 coordinate 20,037, forward strand.
GGTAAATCTCTTGGAGAATAGCCGCCTCGTCATAGCGGGGCCAAAGTTCGTACTGGAGTAGCTTGCTTCGGATGAATGGGAAGATTGAAGAGGCGGAAGCACTCCTCCGATTCATAATCTCCTCAAAAGTTTCATTGAACTTATGCCACTGACGAACAATATGCTCATCCGCAAACTGCTTAGATAAACTTGTGATGTCAGATTGCTTATGTAAATGTTTGTCCTCCCAGGATTTTCCTGAGGTTCCCATAACGAGCCTTTCGTATCGGTGAATTGAGTCGCCAACTCTGAACTGAGGTTGCAATTTTCAGAAATATCAGAGAGTGCTTTCGATAAAGGGCATATCTGAACTCCAAAAGAGTCCAGATATGCGGCGAAAACGAGTTAAAAATCAACTAATCAGTCATTCCTAACTCTTATTGGAGGAGCCTGATTGCTGTCGATTAGACAACAAAAAGGTTCCACTCGAAGTAAAAGCAAAAGTCGCCAAATCAGCAAATGCAGGGCGCTGACTTGGATCCAGAACCGCCATAAAAAAAGAAAAGGTCACGACCATGGGGCAAACCACAGCAAGTGACCATTCCTTCATGGAGACAGCGGCTCCTTGATAGGCAACATCCTCCCCCGACGAAAGGGGAGTCTGAGGATATTTTTCATTCATGAGGTTCATCCATTTCGACGATATGTACTCGAATCCCTTAGAGACCAATCCAGTAAAATCTCAAAGGATAGACAATGCGACTGCCAATCGCACCGACATAATATCAAGATAGTCGGAAAAAAAATTACGTCAAGAAGCGGACCATTGATTTAAATCAATGGTCCGCCTATGGATCACAAACAGCATTAGCTCAAGTAGAAATTGCCAACGCCGATTTTCTGCTCTCTATTAAAATTTGGGGAATTGGCAGTTCCCCTTCCGGTACACCAATAGTGCTTCTTTGGATGAACCTCAGGAAAATACTGACACTGGATTTATCGTCTTACCTGGAGGCAGCAGAAAGCACACGATGCTTCCATTAGTTAATGTAGCTGGGCTCGATTTTGTGACACGAAACAAATTTTCTTTCCCTGCTGGCTTCGAAGCCAATAGCGCAGAACATCATGAGCCGATTGAAACAGCAAGCCTTCCGACCACCCACTGGTCGCTCAACTGCACCGTCGCCAGCTCCAGCGGATGCAGGTCAAGCGTTAGGGTTTCGCCCATGATCGCTGCCGTTTCATACTGCCGTCCTGGAGGCTGCAACGTAATGCCTTCGGGATAGTCCACCGTCAGAGTGCCCGTCAGATAGATGGCCTTGCCAGGGTGGGAAATGGCGAGCTGCTGCAATCGCTCCACCGGGTTCTCATCAGCAAAACTCAGCGTCTCCGTCTGCGTCTCCATCGGCTCACCGGCGCGGGCCTTCAGCGACTCCACTACCATGCTTTGCCCTGTGTGGTAGATGCCGCTGCCATCCGTCACGATGAACTCTGAGCCGTCTGCTTTGAGGATCAGATACTCGCCATCCGCACGGCTCCGGTCGTCCGCCCACACGCCCTTAATATCGGCATAGACGGCGTTCTGAGGATGGGCGTTGTAGGTGGAGATCGCCGTCTCCCTCAGCCCAATACTCTGCCCCACCGCCACGCTGACACCACCGCCACCAGCCACATGAATTCCCACGAGCAGCAGCGCCACCGCTGCCGCCAACACCCAATACTCACCGGGACCACCCGTTCGTAGTCGTCGCCTCGGATTGCTGACACTGATAGCCCAAGCTGGGTCAGGCCAAAAGAGCTGCACGCCCTGCCGGGTAAAGCAGTCGCTAAAGCAGCTCAGCAGATGACCCAACGGCACCGCTGCCCCCGCTTTCCAGTTGCCAAAGTAGAGGGCGATGGGGAGGGAGAGGGCAGCGATCGCGCCCGTGGCCACCAGACTATGGGTGATGCTGCGATGGGGAAACCTGTCCTCAATCCATCGACTCACCGGATACAGCACCTGCCCGATGATGCTCGTTGTCGTGTCCAGGTCCGGCAGCTGGGAGCCGAGGACAGCGAGGACCAGGGGTAGCGGATGGGATGTGCTGAGGAGAAGGGAGACGCCAGCGGTTGCGATGCAGGCGTGGGTGATAGCCATCATTGAGATGAAATTCCAGTACAACTCTTTAGGTAGCTTGCCCTTGTTAAAGCAAACGGGCTATCCCATTAGGATGTCCTAACCACCATTTCCAGAACGTGAACCCTCAACTTGTCGCTTTGATTGCTGCATCGATAGGAGCCTTAACAACCCTCATTGGTTCACTCTTATCGCACTGGTTAACCATGCAACGTGAGCAGAAGCAATGGGAAAGACATCAGCAGGCAACCATATCAAAACAAAAGCACTTACAGAAAGAAGAAACATATGAGAGAGCCATTCGATACTTGCTCAAAGCTAGAAACAAGCGCTCTATGCTGACCGCCGAGGGAGACGTGGTTCTAGAAGCCCAATACTTTAAAGAATGGGTTGATGACCTTATCGAGGGTCAGCTAGCTCTGACCCAACTGGCTATTATTGTGTCTATAGAACACCAGCCTGCTCTAAGTGAAGCTTTGAGCCAGCTCAGAAAAACGACAGACAGGCTTTTAAATATCCCAGTTATGCCTACGAAGCTAGGCTATGAGGACGTGACTCTCATTCGGCATGGAGGAGCAGAAAATATCCTGCTATCTCTTGATGAGATTTACAACTTGGTTATTGGAGTCGCGAATCAAGATCTCAATCGACGGAAAGATATCTGCTACTGAAGTTTCAGAAGAGTCAAGGCATAAATACTCGGACCCCTGTCTCAGCGTAAGATAGCTATGCCGCCGAACAGTCAACATAGAAGGCTTAGAATGGCTTCACGCTTCCTCCCCATAGTTGATTACGGCTTGAGGCTGTCCTTCTTCCTTGGCAGACTTGGATTTGCCGTTTTTTTACTTGTGCAAGGCGCTGAGTTAGTTCGCGATGAAAATCCCGGAGCAGGTTACACAGCAATTGGGGTTTCAGTTGCACTAGCTACATCTAGACTGGAGTTACTTCCTCGTAAACGCTCCTCCGCCAACGAGCATGGCGATTATCAGCACCTCCAACTGGAGTACTCAACACTTGAGCAACAATATCAAGAACTAAAAAAGAACCATCAAATACTCACAGAGAACCATCAAGCAACCGTTTATCAGCTCAAATCACTAGAAAACCAAGTGCGCTACGAAAGCTCAGCACATGCAGCCGAATTGAAGATCTTGAAACTAGAAACGGCACTCCAGAACCAGAATTTATTACCTCCTTCCAATCCGTCCAATGAACCAACAGATAGAGGTAAAAATGGCTGATCAAACATCTCCTATAAGAAAAGCATCATTTATGGCTGGCGTAATCCAAGCCGCCGTCACACTCACGCTGGTGGGAGCTCTGAGTGCGGAGCCATTGGTGCAGCTCAGCCGCGAATCTAGGGATATTGGAGCATTCTTAGCTGGAATGTTTGGATTTGCCTCCATTGAGGCATTTCGCAAAAGCTTTGAGGACGAGTAATCCACATATCTGTTGACTGTTCTATTGCCCAAAGCGCTTCCTCGCCCCTCTCACACTGCCCAGCTGCTTCAACGTCATCCCCGTAATCAAAGCCGTGCCCCCAAAGATGTAGAGGCTCTTGTTCTTCGTCCCCATGCCCACAAAGCGCACCACACCAAACGCCATCAAACAAGCCACCAGAATCGGCATGATGACGATGTACTGAGTATGTTCAGGCCGTTGATGCTTCAGCCCTAACCGCCGTTGACGCACAACCTTGCGGGCCAGCATCGGATTGCGTCCCGCTAACGGTTGCAGCTCTGCCAGCTCTGAGCGCGACAACTGCAACCCTCGCCGCTTCGCCTCATCCGCCATCACTTCGCGGATCGCCTGATCGGTGGGCAGCTCTAGCTCAATCTCCAGCAGGTCTAGAAAGATGTCGCGTCCTGGGTTCACCGGCGAGAACAACACCATCCGACAGCCCGCCGCGATCGCGTCCTCCAACCAATAGCGAATAGAGCTGCTGAGCCGTTTGGCTTCCGGCAAAATCAGCAGCGTGTCGGGGCCGATGTTCATCAACAGCTCATCCTTGATGGCATCCATCGACATAGGCTTCTCGCCGGTGACGTTTCCCTCTCGGTCGTACTTGTCCTCGGTAGTGGGGATGTCCAGCGCCTCCGCCATCTTCTGAAAGAACAGCTTGCCGCTGCCCTTGTACTTTGCGATCGCTACATTCAGCCGCCCTTCAAACTGCCGATACAGCAATTTGGGGAAGTCAGCATTGTTACCCGCTTCCCCCAACACCAACACATTGCAGCCCTGCCGAACCGCCTCACACACCTGCTGAAACTCCGGCGTCTCTATGCCGCTACCGCTGTCCGTTGTTGTCGCCACTGGCTGAGGAGTGCGGTCGCCACCTGCCGGGGCTGGGCCTTTGGGTCAGCAGCAGCCCTCACACTCTGCACCTTGGCCTGTACCGCTGGCGGGAGGTCGTCATAGCTCAGCTGCTCTGCGATCGCGTTTACCACCTGTTCCCGCATCGTCATCCGCGACCCGGCCAGCTCAGCCGCCTCTGAAATGATGGCCTGAATATCGAACTGCTCTGCTTGGTGGGTCTCAGCCTGTACTGGCTCCTGCTCTGGCTGCGCCATATCACCATTGACCACCGTCGCCAGCTCACCCGGCATCTGGAAGCCATCTCGTTTCCCGATTTCTGTCACATGCTGTCGCAGCGCCGCTAATAGCTGAAACTGCGCTTCATCCAGATAACTCTTACCATCAGAATCTCGGTTTGCCTTAATACCAAGAAACTTTAGATCATCGTAGTAAGCATCCTTTTTAAGCCCTAATTGCTCCATCGCCTGCTCGGGCCGAATCTGGGGGACCACAACCGAATTCTGGTTAGTCATAGCACTCACACGAATTTTATGCACTGCACATAATATGGGGGGTTGAACAAAAAAATCTGCTCCGCGACGCCCCCGAATTCGGGTTGAAGCTTCTATGAAGGCCGAAACGCAATTCGGCTTTTAGAGGGGTAGTTTTCTGAAATTGAGGCAATAGAAACTAGAGACTGATCATCAGGCAGCGTAGGTGGTTTTCTAATGATTGGGTCTGCACTAGAAATACGCTACGGACTCGCTTCAATAGCGTTAGTAGGAGAGTCGGGATGTGGCGCGAATTGAGTGTGCACCACAAAACTAGAGCCCAGTAGAACAGCGGCGATTACTGGAATGAGCTTGATGAGTGTTGACTCAGACAGCCGAACTTTGATTTCGATACCGTTAGACTCTGGTGGCGGAGGCAGAGCCTGCTGCTTGGATGAAGACATAGGGCAGTTCCTGGTTGAGGGAGTTGAATCTAATCGTCGATTTCGCGATCGCCACGAGGAAGGGTCAGATTCTCAAGCTGAACCTGAATGTAGAAGACCCACAGAAGCGTTAGAAATTCCTCAAGGAGCCGGAGGCGAATCTGCCAGGGAGAGGCTTTGCTCTTCTCCATACGCCGCTGCAAGACTCCTAGCTCAGCAGCACACTCTTCTGGCAAAAAGGCAATGAGGTGGGCTTTAGAGGGCACAGCATAACCCCGCGATCTAATCGTTAGAACCAGTAAGGCAAGCAATACAAACACCGACAACCCTAGTAAGACACTGGCCTGGAGAAAAGCACGAGCACGGCTAGATTCACTCCCATGGAGGCGCTCTAAGTCTCTTCCCTGTTGGAGTTGCAACCCATGAACGTGTGCTAATTCGATGTCCACGACAATCACAAGTACACTCACCAGCTCCCGCTCCAGCGCCAGCTCCAGCACCAGCGCCCGCTCCAGCGCCAGCGCCCGCTCCAGCGCCAGCTCCCGCTCCCACGCCAGATCCAGCGCCAGATCCTGCTCCAGCGCCAGATCCTGCTCCAGCGCCAGATCCAGCGCCCGCTCCAGCGCCCGCTCCAGATCCAGCACCAGATCCTGCTCCAGCGCCCGCTCCAAACTCGCAGTCACGCTCAATTGCTTTCGGTCAGCTATCAGTTGAATTTCAGATCTTGCAGAAGCTTGCTGCTGACTTGAACTATTTGCATCAGTCAGCACCTCTACTTGCTGAGCCAGATCCAAAGCCCATTCGGGTTGCTGGGGGCGATGTCTTAACACCGCCTGTAGTTGCAGCACAGAAAGACCTAGAAAGGCTACGGCTCCAACACTCATCAGCACACGATCGCGCCACAGTCTCCGAATTTTTCGCTTCAGCGCCTTATCCATGTCACGCCCCTCCCCACATCGCCTGAGCGGTCGTTGCCCGTTGCGCTAGCGCAGCTCGGTATTCTTGGACAGCCCGTAGCGATCGCGCTCCTAAGCCCGTCACCTTGTAATACTTCCGTCGTGCCCCGCCCGACTCATCGACTTCATCTCCCCAGCGCCAGACAACTAGCCCCTTCTTCTCTAAGCGATTCAGCGCTGGGTAGAGGCTACCGAATTTCAGCTCATTGACAGGCCGGTCTAGGTTGAGCTGGTCTAGGATTTCTAAGCCATATAGCTCTCGGCTCAGCAGCACTGTGAGAATGTCCTCGTCGATCGCGGATATCTTCACAGGTTTAGAGGATTTGTCCTGAGAGTCTTTCTTGCGTTTGGGAGGCATAGAGCCACCTCCTATCGATGACGATAAAAGTTGACTCTTCTATACTATTTGAAAAATATATAATTGTCACTACTTTTCTAGAATTGGGTCGTAGCGTTGTTTGCTGCGATATCACTGTGAATCCCTCAACCGTTGCCCCATCAGCACTTTGCAACAGGGCGCTGTTGATGTTTTGGGGCTAGCTGCAACAAGGGCGAGTGGGATATCACATCGGTATGCCCTGTGAACGAGGACCCGACCGATGAGAACTACCGTGACCTTAACCCACAGCCACACTGCTCATCAGCGCCGCCTCCGGGAGATGGTGAAACGCTTGGTGATTGAGCTGGGCTATCTAGAGCATTGCCTAGAGCAGGGCTTACAGGAAGCCCATGTGCAAGCAGCGGCAACTGGAATTGATACTGCGATCGACCGGCTGAATGAGCACTTATCGACCTAACCGCTAAAATCACTGGCGATATCTTCCAACAGAACCCCCTCGCCCCGTGGTGAGGGGATTTTTTAGACGGGCATCCTATCAGCGTGTCATTGATATACATCTGAAAATTACTTCCAGCCCCTTCTTTGCCACGACAGAGCGAGGGGTTTTTTGGTCGTTGAGATCGCCCTCCCACTCATCCTCTCAGGCTCTTGTGTGGCAGCGCTCAGACTTCTCAGGAAGCGATTAAGGCAGGCTTATTTTGCAGTCAGGAACGCCTCAGGGAGGGCCTGCACTATAGAACTCAAGATGATTGAAACAACACATCAACCCAGGAGTTCAACCATGAAACGCATTGCATTAGCCCTCACTGCTCTGACCGCTGTTACCATCGCTGTTGCCCCCGCTAGCCACGCTGCCATTGACTTCGACGAGCTACGCCGCGAGAACCTGGAAAAAGACGCCGTCAACTTTGACGAGCTGCGCCGCGAGAATCTTGACAAGGATGCAGTCGAAACCATTCAGGTGAAAGCGATCGACTTCGATGAATTACGCCGTGAGAATTTAGATAAGGATGCCGTAGACTTCGACGAATTGCGTCGTGAAAACCTCGACAAAGACGCGGTCTACCAGGTCGCTGCCGTTGATTTTGACGAGCTACGCCGTGAGAATTTAGACAAAGACGCTGTGGACTTCGATGAGCTGCGTCGCGAGAACCTTGACAAAGATGCGGTTTATGAGGTGGTGGCCGCGATCGACTTTGATGAACTGCGCCGGGAAAACCTGGAGAAGGATGCCGTTGATTTTGATGAGCTGCGTCGTGAGAACTTGGAGAAAGACGCGATTGCATAGCTAAGAGTCAGAATGCAGTACTCTCCTCACTCTTGAGCCAACGAAACGCCAACGACTCACACCCTCTTTTGCCTCCTTGCACTTACCAAGGGGGCTTTATTCAAGCTTGGTGCCCGAACTCCAACGAGCATCAATCATCTTCAGGGCACTAGGGGCCTCAGCTCGTCATGGGTTGGGGCCTTTCTCATGCAAAACTTTGGTCGGTCGGCACATTTCCTGAGTCGGCAAAGAGTGTAAATAGGATCAAGGCTGTAATTCTCCTACTTACACATATAAAATCTCAGTGTCGTAGAACATGTAGACGTGCAGAAACTCTTGCCTTCAACGCCTCCACAAACATTATCCTTTCAGGATCGCTTGTATATCATTCAGACTATGAATGGCTTACCATCAGCTCAGTTTGAGGAATTGTGTTTTGCTCTCAATCCCCCCAAAGGAATTCTCCCCTCCAACACTGCACCTCAGGGTGAAAGAACTAAAGCCTTATTAGATTGGGCAGAAGGTCCCACTGGGCCAGGGCTAGTATCCATTGACCAAGGATTAGAGATATTTGTCCCCAAAATTACTCAGCCTGAACAATCCCCAATCCCTAAAGCCTTTGCTGTCAGCGGCAAAATGGGTGATCTTTCTCCAGCGGAACTAGCAGCGATCGTTCAGCTCCTGAGACAAAAAACAGGTGATGGCTCCATTGAGCTTGCTTTCTTCACAGAGGGCAGTATCAAGCTAGTTCTAAACGGTACGCCTGAAGGATTAGATAAGCTGCAAGAGCTGTTCGATTCAGCCGAACTGACTGAAGTTTTAGATAATCGACCGGTTGAGTATGTTCGTTCGATTGAGAGCAGTTCAACCGAAGCCAGAAAAGCTCGCTTACTTCAAGTTCTCAGAGTCTATGCAGAAAAAAGAAAACTAGATATAGTCCGAGCCCGAGAACTGGCCCGAGAACTAGCGCGAGACCTAAACCTAGACCTCGTCCAAGCTCAGACTCCGAACCGAGCCCGAGACCTAAACCTAGACCTAGCCCGAACTCTAGCGCTAGCGCTAGTACTAGCCCTAGCCCGGAACCTAGCCCTAGCCCGAACTCTAGCGCGAGACCTAAACCTAGCCCTCGTCCGATATCGAGAGCTAAACCGAGACTTAGACCTAGACCTAGCCATGAACCTGGTTCACGCCCGTTACTTAGCCCTTGCCCGAGTCCTAAGCCTATTCGTAGATATTGATTTCGGCTATGCCGACTTGAGTGGCGCAAATCTCCGTAGACTTGACCTCAGAGGAGTCATTCTTGAAGGGGCAGACCTCAGCGATGCTGACGTAACTGGAACCCTGTTTGGCGATAACCCAGGACTCACAGAAGCGAGCAAACGTGACTTACAGCAGCGTGGGGCCATCTTCCAAGAGCCTCCCAGTTCTGATGTGCCAAGCTTAGTACTGCGGTAACAAAGAGTTAGGTTTTGTGGCCACGATCTCGCTCCATATCCACAAACCGTCCCTCCATCTGCCCCTCTCCCCGCCGCACCAAACCATACGGAGCGACCGCCCCCGGCAACAACGACAACTGCAAACCCTCTTCCCACGGGGCATCAATCCTGAGCTGCCCATAGAACTCAGCCTTAAGCCGCTTCTGTGTAGCACGAAACCGACTATCAAAGCGCAGATGACAGACGGTACAGAGAGCCTTCAAGTTGGCGCGATCGCGATTCCCAGGCCGCTGATCCAAATGGGCCACCGTCAGCAGATAGCGCCGAGGTGCGGCGGCAAAGTCAGGCGGCTGAGGGGTGTTGGCCTGCCGCCATGCCTGCACCCGCTGGAGGAAATCAGCTAGTGGTTCGCTGGGCTGGCGACAGGGGCGCTGGCACTGTTCACAGCACCACTTTGCCTCGTGCTTTACTTGAAGCGCGATCGCGTCCCAGTCGTCGGGATATCTAGCGCGAATGATGGGCATAGGGTCAGCTCCACTGCGTCATTGCTGCTAGCAGCAGATCCATATCATCGCCATCAAGATCGGCAAACTGTTTAGGTTCCCATCCATAGGCTTCAGAAAGCCGCTGAACGGCCTCATCCCGATTTAGACCCAATCGCTCACACTCTAGGCTTATACCCAGCAGCACGCCGCTTAAATCCCGCACTGGCGGAACATTTGTTCTCTCCTGTTTCTGTTCGCTGTTTTGCGATCGCTTTTGCTTAGCTTGGTTGGCTGTAAAGCCCCGTTTAAGGGCGGCATTTAGAAATGCTTGGGGACTTCTTATATGGTCTTGCTCTTCTAAAGAAGAGAGTGCATTGCGAACTCTGGCAGCTGCGCTATCCGGATCGCTGTGATAGAGGTTCGTCAAAGTTGCCGCGATCGCTGGATTGACTGAAACCCCAGCCGCCTCAATTCTCCCCAGCAATGTACCAATATCCTCTCTGTCAATTTCCACAGAGGGGTTCGCTTGAGAACCAGTCTGTTTGTTTAAATGTTTTAAAACAGATCTGGTACATTCTGTGGAAAACTCAGAATCGCTGAAAGCATCTCTCTGCAAGGCTTTTGCGTTTTCCACAGGCAAGGGCATTTCCCCCTCAAGTGTTGCCTCACGATCGTTTTTGTTGCGCTGAGGCAACACTTGTTGCACTGGTGCAACGCTGTTGTCCTGAGGCAACACTTTTTCCACAGCATTTTTGTCCGAGTGTTGCGCTGGTGCAACACCGTTGCGTAGAGGCAACACTTTTTCCCCACCCTGATTGGTGTGTAGCTTCACTCTGGCCGACATAATCTCTAGGTCGATCCAGCCTTTTGCATCAAGCGCTTTCAGGGCACGGCTCACCGTACTCGGGCTAACGTTGAGTTCCCTGGCCATCTCCCTCACTTTGATATCGATAGGATTATCGCCAAAGGGGTCTAAGGTTCGTAGGTAGTAAAGGATGTCTTTTTCGCTGGGCCTAAGCTCACGGCAGGCCCGTATCCACTCTTCCGAGGTCAGGCGGTAATGTAGATTTCTTTCACCCTGCCTCGTCTGATGATATTCACTTTTCTGTGTCATCATGGTTTCGAGATTAATTCTGTGAATTGTCTAGACGTTTGACGTTTTCAGACGATTCCGTTGATAATTCCCGGCCCCCCCAGGCTGGGAATTATTCGTTAAGGAAAAATCCGTTTTTCTTAATCTTCAAATCATTGGACTTTAACCTCTTTGTAGTCTTTCCAACGGACGAGCAGTTCGCCATCCATCGCTTCCACCAGTTCAGCGATCGCGCTATAGCGGCGGCCATCCGGTTCTTCCAGCGCTTTAGTAACAGCGCTAGATAGCTTTGAGATAGTTGTATCTTGTCCGTCTTGTTTCCGCAGCTCCACAACGCGACGGGTCAACTCATACTTGGTGATGTCTAACTCGTCGAGCCGTTCTTGCAGGATGTCTCTCATACTCATGCCATACATACAGCGTGTTCATGCCATACGATAGATCGGTTTAGGGCAGATGACTCACTATTTTGCTAACTTGAGCGGGATTTTTTGTAGCGGATTCATGATCGCTTAGTCTGCTTCAAGCAATCAGGGTCGATGTTGACGAGTGTTGTGTGGTGGGCGTTCCGCTGCGGCTCCTGAGGTCGCCCCGACGTCGGGCCACTGCCCTACGGGTGGAGTCAGTCTTCTGGTGAAGTGATAGGGAGCGTTGTGATCGCAGCTGTCTCCAGCAGAGCCAGTACCCCTAACGCGGCATAGCCTGACAGCGCCAGCCGAGGGCCTGCTACGCCCGTGCCCCTCCGCTTAGTCACAGGAACGAGCAGTCCCCCTAACCCCCCACGGGGGTATGTGGTTACTGCGCTCTTTCGCTCTCTCCACACCACGCGGCAGCGTAGCACTCCGCAAAGCCTCCGTGCTTCTGCTTGACCTTGGGTGCTCCGTTCACTAGCGGGGGTTTGGAGATTGGAGAGAAAAAAAGGAGTAAGGGTGTAGCGAGTCACTAGCAGGAATTATTGTAGTGATCATCTGTTCTAGTCGTGCAATCAATATAAATCCTTCTCATATTGAGTAGTTGTTCTCTGAGATATGAGCATGCCTAAAAAGTATTTGAGATAATCGGATTTATTGATTAAAATCCAATTCGGATAGTGCTTAATTGGAGTTAGAGCACACTGTGTCTAGATATTTACTAGGTACTTTACTAGCGATAGTAGGGTTCCTCAGCTTGTATTGGCTCGGAGACAGCTTTCA
>NZ_JAQMUB010000008.1 GCF_028330965.1 Oscillatoria sp. CS-180
CTCCCCCACTCCTCCACTCCTCCACTCTCCCACTCCCCCACTCCCGAAAACGCCCTCTACATCCTCTACACCTCTGGTTCTACTGGACGCCCCAAAGGCGTGATCAACACCCATCGCGGCGTGGTCAACCGCCTCTGCTGGATGCAGGATACCTACACCCTCACTCCCACTGATCGCGTTCTCCAGAAAACCCCCCTCAGCTTCGACGTCTCTGCCTGGGAAGTCTTCTGGCCCTTGATGACTGGAGTCACCCTGGTGTTAGCCCGTCCCGAAGGCCACAAAGATAGCGCCTACTTAGTCAACCTCATCCAGCAGGCACAAATCACCACTCTCCACTTCGTCCCCTCGATGCTGGCAGCCTTCCTGGAAGCGCCTGACGCCTCCCAATGCACTAGCCTCAAGCGAGTTATCTGTAGCGGTGAAGCACTGCCCACGGATCTGCAAACACGATTCTTCCAAACGCTGCCCAACGTTGAACTTCACAACCTCTACGGTCCCACCGAAGCCGCGATCGACGTCACCGCCTGGAGCTGCCAACCCGCTCCAGAGTCATCCGCCACCGTCCCCATCGGTCACCCCATCGCCAACACCCAAATCCACCTCCTCGACTCCCAAAATCGCCGCGTTCCCCCCGGCATCCCCGGCGAACTCCACATCGGTGGTGTTGGCGTGGCCCGTGGCTACTTAAACCGACCCGATTTAACCGCAGAGAAATTTGTGCCCAATCCATTTGTGGGCAAGGCAGACGGCAGCACCAATAACGAACAACGAACAACGAACAACGAAGAACACATTCTCTACAAAACCGGCGATCGCGCCCGCTATCTCCCCAACGGTGCCCTTGAATTCCTGGGCCGCATCGACCACCAGGTCAAATTACGAGGCTTCCGCATCGAACTTGGCGAAATCGAAGCCATTCTGACCCAGCATCCCGACATCTCCCAGTGCATCGTCGTGCTCCGAGAAGACAACGGGCAGGAACCACAGCTCATTGCCTATGTCGTGGAATCAGAAGTTAGAAGTCAGGAGTCAGAAGATGTTACGAACCAAGAACGAAGAACGAATAACCCACAACCCACAACAATCCCAGCCCTCAAAACCCACCTATCCAACCATCTTCCCGCCCACATGGTGCCGACTCAATTCATCACGCTGGATGCGCTACCGCTCTTGCCCAACGGTAAAGTCAATCGGAAAGCGCTGCCAGCACCTAATCGACCCAAGTCCACCCCGACTCGATCGCCCCAAACAGTGACCGAACTTGAGATTGCGGCCATCTGGCGAGAGGTGCTGCGGTTGGAAGCCATTAACGCTGAGGACAACTTCTTTGAGTTGGGAGGCAATTCCCTCAGCGCAACGAGGGTGAATACGCGACTGCGAAAAGCGTTCGAGCTAGATATCCCATTGTGGGTGATGTTTGAACGTCCAACGATCGCCGAACTCGCGATCCATATTGACGCCATGCAGATGACCTTGAATCAACCCGTCAGTGCAGCAGTGGGGCGAAAGGAGATTGAGCTATGAAGACTATCGAGCAATTTTTATCGGATCTCTATCGGCAGGAAGTCCAGCTCTGGGCAGAGGGCGATCGCCTACGCTGTAACGCACCGGAAGCAGTCCTCACGGAAGAGCTGAGTACTCAGCTGCGGGACCGAAAAACAGAAATTCTGGAATTCCTGCGGCGGCATGAAACGGCGTCTGCCACCACCATTCAGTCAGTGCCACGGACAGAACCGCTGCCCGTGTCGTTTGCCCAACAGCGCCTGTGGTTTCTAGAGCAAATGCAGCAGGAGGGTGCGGTTTACAACATTCCGCTGGCAGTACAGGTAGAGGGGCTTCTGGATGAAACGGCGTTTAGCCAAAGTCTCACTGCGTTGGTTGAGCGTCACGAATCACTGCGAACGCGGTTCATCACGGTTGACGGACAGCCGATGCAAGAAGTGGTTGCCCCGCAACCGATCCGCCTTGAACAGCGAGATCTGCAATCATTATCTTCCCCAGAGCAAGAAACCGAGGTGCGCCAGCAGGCGATCGCCTCGGCTCAGACCCGCTTCGATCTAACTGAAGCGCCTCTGCTGCGGGTGACCCTGCTACGCCTAGCAGACACAGCATCAGTCGTGCTGTTGACGATGCACCACATCATCACGGATGGCTGGTCAATGGAGGTGCTGCTGCAAGAACTGGGACTGTTTTATCGCGCCTATCTAACCGGAGGAACTGCACCACTGCCGCCACTACCGATTCAATATGGTGATTTTGCGGTGTGGCAGCGGCAGTGGCTGCAAGGCCAGGAACTACAGCGGCAGCTTAGCTACTGGCAAGAGCAGCTATCGGGGACGCTCCCTATTCTGCAACTACCCACCGATTGTCCTCGGGCACGAGTACAAACCTTCCGAGGAGCCGTCGAGTCGTTTGCCCTGTCAGCGGAGTTGAGCGATCGCCTCAAATCCCTGGCCCAAGAACAGTCCACTACGCTCTTTGTAACGCTGTTGACCGCCTTCAAGGTTCTCCTGTTTCGCTACACCGGACAGCGGGATTTGCTGGTGGGCACCCCCATCGCCAACCGCAATCGCGCAGAAGTCGAAGGGCTGATCGGTTTCTTCGTCAATACCCTGGTGCTGCGATCGCAGCTGACACCCCAAGCCCCATTCATCGATTTACTAGCGCAGCTCAAAGCTAGCACCTATCAAGCCTACGAGCATCAGGATTTGCCGTTCGAAAGACTGGTCGAAGCCCTCCAGCCAGAACGCGACCTAAGCTACAATCCCTTATTCCAAGCTAAATTCCGCTTAGAAAATGCTCCCCAACAGGCCATTTCCCTGCCCGGACTGACCCTGAAACCTGTTCCGCAGGCTTATTCCACCGCCAAGCTCGACCTCAGCGTGGATCTTTACGAAACCCCTGACGGCATTGTGGGTGGATTCGAGTACAACCGCGATTTGTTTGAGGTCAACACTATTCGCAGTATGGTTGAACACTTTCAAACCCTGCTGGCAAGCGTTGTTGACAATCCTCACCAGACTATTTCTGAGCTTCCCCTACTGACCGCCGCCGAACGCCACCAGCAGCTTCATGCCTGGAATGACACGGCAAAGCCCTATGCCAGCGATCGCTGCTTCCATCATCTATTTGAAGCTCAGGTCAAAAAAACACCCGATGCGATCGCGCTAGTCTTTGACGGCCCCGAGCAGCAACAGCTCACCTATGCCGAACTCGATCGCCGCAGCAATCAGCTGGCCCATCATCTACGCTCCCTCGGGGTCGGCCTAGAAGTCATTGTCGGGATCTGCTTAGAGCGATCGCTGGAGATGATTATCGCCCTGCTGGCGGTGTTGAAAGCAGGCGGCGCATACCTTCCCCTTGATCCCACCTATCCCTCCGAGCGATTGTCTTTCATGCTGAAGGACTCTCAGGCAGCGGTGTTGATTACAACAAGTTCAGTATTGGCGGTAAACAGACTCGTGGGCAGTCCCCACCCTACGCTGCAAATTGTTGATTTAGAAGGCGCTCCAACCCCCATCACCCCATCACCCCATCACCCCATCACCCTCCTCCCTCGCCTATCTGATCTACACCTCCGGCTCCACCGGCACCCCCAAAGGCGTCCTGGTTCCCCACGGCGGTTTAACCAACCTCACTGAAGATAAAATCCGTGTCTGCGACGTGCGGGCAGGCGACTGTGTCCTTCAATTCTTTTCCTTTAGCTTTGATGCCTCCATCCCAGAAATCATCATGGCCCTGGCAACTGGAGCTAAACTTCTCCTCGCCTCTGCTGAAACGCTGCTTCCCGGTCCCGGCCTAGCAGACCTATTACGCCGTCACCGCGTCACTCATATCACCATTACCCCCTCAGCCCTAGTGAGCGTTCCTTACGGCGATTTCCCCGATTTGCGGATGGTGCTTGTCGGCGGTGAAGCCCCCTCTCCAGAACTCATCCATACCTGGAGTCAAGGTCGCCGCTTCATTAATGCCTACGGTCCTACGGAAACCACCGTCAACGCCAGCATGGTGCCCTGCGGCAACGGCGGCCCTATCCAGCCCACCCTCCGCCCTAGCACCAACAAACAGCTCTATGTCCTTGACGATCAGCTTCAGCTCCTGCCCGTTGGGGCGATCGGCGAACTCCACATCGGCGGCGTGGGCCTTGCCCGTGGCTATCTCAACCGACCCGAACTGACCGCAGAACGATTCGTCCCAAATCCGTTTACGGAAAAGACAGACTCCAGCACTCAGAATTTAGAAAACGTCAGCCCCAACCCCCAACCCCCAACCAATAACCAACAACCAATAACCAATGACCAACAACCAACCCACCCCCAACCAATAACCCATAACCCGCCACAACTTCTCTACAAAACCGGCGACCTCGCTTGCCACCTTCCCGACGGTCGCATCAAGCTGCTGGGTCGTATCGACGATCAGGCTAAAATTCGCGGCTTCCGAATTGAACCTGCCGAAATCGAAAACCATCTCAACCAGCACCCCGACGTCAAAACTAGCGTCGTCATCGTGCGAGAAGACCTCCCCAGAGACAAGCGACTGGTAGCCTACGTTGTTAAAGCAAAACCAGCCAGCCTCACAAAAGACCCAACAACGAGCAACAAACAACGAATAACCCATAACGACCAATCCACAATCCGCAATCCACAATCCGAACCCCCATCCCTCCGGCAATTCTTGGCTGACAAACTCCCCCACTACCTCGTTCCCTCGGCCTTCGTTCAACTAGACGTTCTGCCGCTGACGCCCAATGGCAAGGTGGATGTGCGATCGCTCCCGGCCCCCGCAATCGAATCACCTGAGACCCACTATGTGGCTCCGCGCAGCGAAGTTGAAACCGCGCTGGCCGATATTTTTGCTCAAGTCTTGGGCGTTGAACAGGTGGGCATTCATGATGACTTTTTTGAGCTGGGCGGTCATTCTCTGCTAGCGACTCAGCTCGTGGCGCAACTGCTGAACACCTTTGCCGTAGAAGTAACGGTCATCGATCTGTTCGAGGCGACAACCGTGGCAGGGCTGGCTCAGCGCGTTGAGCAGAAACAACTGCTGGAGCAGCTTCAGACCCGTCCTGTAGAAGACGATGCCGACCGGGAGGAATTTGCGCTGTGAAGGACTTTCAAGGCTATCTCAAATCCAACGTGGTCGTGGAACCGCTGATCAATCAGTGGTACGCCTGGAGCTATCTCATTCCCCCGGCAACGGCAGCCCGTTATCTGACCCACTCTCAGATTCCTGTCATGGAGTCGTTTGTGTCAGCGCCTCAGGTACATGCCACAGCGCTGAAAGATCCCGCCATGCGGGGTGGTCCGTTCATTCACCATGACGCTAGCCGAGTGCCTGAAATTCAGACGCTGCTGGAGCAGACACAGCAAGAGCAGGCGAAATTGCTCCTGCTGAGTGAGGCGATCGCCACCCTAGAGACCCTCCTGGCGGACCATCCGCCAGGGGCCTCTCTGGAACCCCTCTATGCTCAATTGCCGCCTGCCCTCCGAGGATTTGTAGAACTGGTCTATGACCCCCAACATCGAGCTTCGATGCGCCTCATGGAAGGACTGCTTTACCGCAGCGACTATTATGATCCCAGTCGCCAGAGGGTTGCCCTGCAGTTGGGCAATACCGACGAGCGAGCCTTCGTGCTAAGCACGCCGCGTCTACCAGAAGCCGCTAGCTTGCAGATACCGCGTCCTTTTTGCGATCGCACTTGGGACCAGCTCTTCACCATGCGCCATACCCCGCAGTCCGTCGGACAGATGGCCGCAGCTCTGGGTCTGGACAAATCCCAGACAGGCCGTTTTGCGAACCTCTTCACGACGACTCCACCCCGCGATCGCTCACCCTACGACGGCAATGGTGTGCGGATCCGTTACTTCGGCCACGCCTGCGTTCTGATTGAAACCCAGGATGTCTCTGTCCTGGTCGATCCCCTAGTCAGCTATGACCATCCCAGGGGCATGGCCCGCTATAGCTACGCCGACCTGCCCGACACCATTGACTACGCCCTGATCACCCACAACCATCAGGACCACGTCATGCTGGAAACCCTGCTGCAAATCCGGCATAAGATTCGCCATCTGGTGGTCCCCCAGAGTCAGAAAGGCTCCCTCATCGATCCCTCTCTCAAGCTCATCCTCCAGCAAATTGGCTTTCACCCAGTGATGACCCTGGATGAACTGGAAACGATTCCCCTACCCGATGGCGAAATCATCAGCCTGCCCGTGCTCGGCGAACACGGCGACCTCAACATCGCCACCAAAACCGCCTATTGGATTCAGCTCAAAGGCCGCACTGTTCTCTGCGCCGCTGATTCCAATAACCTTGATCCCCAGCTTTATCAGCACCTTCACCACCTGTTCGGCTCCTTAGACGTGCTGTTCATCGGCATGGAATGCGACGGTGCCCCCTACACCTGGGCCTATGGACCTCTCCTCACCCAATCCGTTCCCCACCATCTGGCTCAAAGCCGTCGCTTAGATGGCTCCAACGCTGATCGCGCGATCACCCTCGTCCAGCAGCTCCAACCCCAGCAGGTCTACGTCTACGCCATGGGACAGGAACCCTGGCTCACCTTCATCACCTCCATTAGCTACACCAACGACTCCGCCCCCATCCAAGAATCCAATCGATTGGTCGCCCACTGTCGGCAAATCGGCCTTGAGAGCGATCGCCTCCTGAGTCGCAAAGAGATCGAGCTAGCTGCTCAAGAAACGACAACCTGGACACAGCGACGAATTCCAGTGGAAGTGCAGTCAGCAGTTGACAGTCCGAAATCAGGAAACGACATCAACCAAGAACCAACCACCAATAACCAACCACCAATAACCAATAACCAACAATCCAAAATTCAAAATTCAAAATTCAACCGTTTTCTCCAAACTCTCAACCGCCTCGACATTCGTCTCTGGCTGGATGGCGATACGCTACGCTGCAATGCGCCCAAAGGGACAATGACACCAGACATCAAGCAGCAACTCAAGCAGTACAAACCCGACATCATCGCGGTGCTGAAGGGAGAAAGTGTTGAAGCTGCAACCCAAGAGGATTGGGAACAGGATCGAGTTCTGCCGAAGGAGATTCGTCCGGAGGGAGATCTGCAGGAGGGACTACCCTCACGCATTTTGCTGACTGGAGCCACAGGGTTTCTGGGCGCGTTTCTGCTTGAGGCTCTGCTGCGGCAAACCCAGGCTGAGATCGTCTGCTTAGTCCGAGCAGAGACTGAATCCGGCGGATGGCAGCGGTTGATCAATACGCTCAAAAGCTACGGCATTTGGCAAGAGGACTTCAGATCCCGCATTACCGTTCAACCCGGAGATCTGGCAAAGCCTGATTTGGGACTGTCTGCTCAGGCATTTCAAACCCTGGCAGAAAGCGTCGATGTGATCTACCACAATGGGGCCTGGGTACACCACGTCTCTCCCTATTCTCTGCTGCGGACAACCAATGTGTTGGGCACGCAGCAAGTGATTCGCTTAGCCTGCCAGCATCATCCCAAGCCGCTGCATTTCACCTCTACTTTGAGCGTGCTGCCGCCAATGCCGCCAGGGGATCAGGTCAAGATGCAGGAAGACGACCCGCTCGATCGCTACCCCGTTCCAACTGGGGGCTACAACCGCACCAAGTGGGTGGCGGAGCAGCTAGTGACCCAAGCCAGCGACCGCACCCTGCCTGTCACGATCTACCGCCCTGGCCCCATCTCCGGCCACAGCCAAACGGGAGCCTTCAACGCCAATGATTTTCTATATCGGCTAATGCAGGGCTACATTCAACTCGGCAGTGCACCCCAAGGAGCTATGCCCCTAGATATTCTGCCCGTGGATTATGTGAGCCGAGCAATTGTTCACCTATCCCAACAGCCCCAGTCTCTGGGTAAAGTCTTCCATCTGATTCATCCTGAACCTGCGTCATCGGATGGTTTATTTGCCGCCTGTCGCACTGCCGGATATCCCATTCAGCGTGTGTCCTATGAGCAGTGGCACGGACAGTTGAGGGCGATCGCCCAGGGACAGACTAACCATCCTTTGTATCCGCTCGTCTCCCTCTTCTCGTCTCGAAACGACGAAGAGGTCGTCCAAGCGTCCGACGATAAGCCACACGAGGTGCCCTTTGATTGCCAGAATGCTCAGTCGGGGCTGGCTGAGGCTCCCTTTAGTTGTCCGGCACTAGATGAATCGCTCTTTGCAACTTATCTCAAGGCTTTAAAGAATTCTGGGGCGCTTAAATCACCGCCTGTGTCGGCTTCGTATTAGGTGCATTGCCGCGCGAATGCACCCTACCGTTTGTCTCCCATTTTCCTTGCTTGCACCCTCTCTTTCCCTCAACCATGACCACCACCCAACGCTATACCGACTATGACACCTGGGCCTGGCTCTATAACGAGACAATGGGGCCAGACTATGGCAAAGCTCAACTCACGCTGCTGGAACGGGTGCTTTTGCCTGAGTTGCCTACCAATGCTGCCATTCTCGATCTGTGCTGTGGTACGGGGCAGCTCATGCAGCCGCTGTTGGACGCAGGGTATCAGGTCACGGGACTAGATGGCTCAGCCGCCATGCTGGACTATGCTCGTCAAAATGCGCCCCAAGGCCACTACCTGCTAGAGGATGCCCGTACTTTTCACTTGCCCAGTCAGTTCGATGCGGCCTTCTCCACGAGTGCCTCCCTCAATCACATCATGGCCCTCACTGACCTTGTCCAGGTCTTTCGCAACGTCTATCAGGCTCTACAACCAGGCGGTCTATTCATCTTTGATCTCAACCACCCTGAGCAAATGCAAAAGTGGTGGTGCGGCAAAATCGTTGAAGGAGAAATCACGCCCGGCTATGCCTGGAGATTGACCCCTGAGTACCAGCCCGAAGTTTCAGAAGGGGCTTTCCACGTCGAGATTTTCCAGGCTCAGCCTCTAGCCTCCTGGATAGCTCGCTTCACCCAACCCTTCAAACAAACTCTCTATCGGCTTCTGAGCCTGCGTCGCCTGACTCGCTTTCGTCTGCGCCTGCTATCACGGTTTGAAAAAGTTGAACCAACATGGACGCGATCGCATCTCACCTATCGCGTCAAAGGCCATGCTCTGCCTGAGGTTCAAACTGCCCTGCAAACCGTTGGCTTCACTCACATCGTCATTCAAACTATCGACGGCGACCCTACCCTTGACGCCAACCACTCCGCCCATTTTATCTGCCACAAGGGAAGCGGATAGCGAGAAGACTGCCGCAGCCACCGTACCGCCCCATTACCCCATTCCCCCTATGACCCTCACCCAACCTCCACCCACTCACCTGCAAACCTTAATTGACACTTACACCCGCCGCACACCAACCTCCAAACAAATGGCAGCGGCAAACCGTCCTGTCCTGGCGGATAAAACCGCTATCGGCTATGCCTTCTCCCCTGAAATTAAAGAGATGTGCTATCCGATTGTGGCGGTGAGATCGCAAGGTTCGCGCCTGTGGGACATCGATGGCAATGAATATATCGACATCTTGATGGGGCTGGGCACCAACCTATTCGGTCACAATCCATCATTTATCAAAGCCGCGATCGCCGAACAGCTTGACCAGGGTATGCAAATTGGGCCACAGTCAGAGACCGTCGGAGAAGTTGCCCAACTTGCCCGCGAACTCACCGGCTTGGAGCGAATCACCTTTAGCAACACGGGGACCGAAGCCGTCATGACCGCTGTGCGAGTGGCTCGGACCGCGACCCAACGCACCAAAATTGCTGTTTTTACCAACAGCTATCATGGTCACTTCGACGCTGCCCTGATGCGAGCCCCCCTGAGCGAATATGCGCGGAAAAAAGCTGTGCGATCGCTTCAGAAAAAGCCGCTACTCAGCCCTCTCGCCAACTTCATGCAAACCTTTTTGGGTACTCGCGCCGTCCCCGCTGCCCTCGGCGTTCCCAACGCCACTGCCAAAGACGTTCTCGTGCTCGACTACGGCAACCCCAAATCCCTAGACGTCATCAAAGCTCAGCGCAATCAGCTTGCCGCCGTACTGGTGGAACCCGTTCAGAGCCGCTGTCCCGAACTTCAGCCGAGAGAATTTCTACACGCTCTGCGAGACCTCACCCAGTCCACAGGCATTGCCCTAATTTTTGACGAAATGGTCACAGGCTTCCGAGTCCATCCCGGCGGTGCCCAAGCCCACTTTGGCATTCAAGCGGATATCGCCACTTACAGCAAAATCGTAGGCGGTGGTTTACCGCTGTCCATCATCGCAGGCCAGGCCCAATTCATGGATCACATTGATGGTGGCCCCTGGCAGTTTGGCGACGATTCCGCCCCCCAAGTTCCCCTCACCTTCTTTGCTGGCACCTTTTGCAAACATCCCCTTGCCCTCGCCGCCGCCCGCGCCGCCCTACAGCACCTCAAAAACCAAGGACCCACTCTGCAAGAAACCCTCAACCAGCAAACTGCCAATCTAGTAGACCGCCTCAACGCTTTTACAACCAGCATCAATATGCCCATCCAGTTCACCCGCTTTGGCTCCTTTTTCGCGATCGCTCTATCCCAGAGCCAGATTTCCCCCACCGCCCTCAGCCTCTTTTCCTACCACCTCCTCAACCAAGGTATTCATCTGCGCGGCGGCGATCGCGGCGGCTTCCTCTCCACCGCCCACACCCCAGACGATATCGACACCATCTACACCGCAATTTGCAACGCACTGACAGCGCTCAAGGAAAACAGCAATGTCTAGGGTTGTTCGTCGTTAATTGTTCATCGTTCGTCGTTAGTCGTTAATTGTTCATCGTTGGTCGTTAGTCGTTAGTCGTTAGTCGTTAGTCGTTAGTCGTTAGTCGTTCGTAATCGGCGGTGATAATTGACAATCAAAAACCTCTCTAAGCCTTAATCAACACCCGATAACCCGCAACCCGCAACCCACCCAAAACATGCCCGAACCTTAATCAACACCCACCAACCATCCACCATCCACCATCCACCACCCACCCACCCAAAACATGCCCGAACCTTAATCAACACCCACCAACCAAC
>NZ_JAQMUB010000009.1 GCF_028330965.1 Oscillatoria sp. CS-180
CAATAGAGCCGGAGCGCGATCGCGCCCCGGCTCTATTGTGCTTAAGAATTATCGCTAGTCTTGCCGTAAACAATTTTGAGAACGGTAAGTGACGCCCCGGGCATAGCTGGGTACCTTACGGATTTTTCAGCATCCGTACTTTCTGGGAGCCGATCTTCAACTTATTTTCAGTATCTTCGGCTGGGAGACATCGCAAAAGGCAGAGGGAATATCCAAAGGTCAGCAGAAGCAAGCTTTTGAAGGTTACCCAGACTTTAGCGTTCTCAACAGCTTGAGCTAAACGACTACGGGACATCACGGTTCAGTTATCACGCATCTATCAAGAGTGACACAAGCACTGCGAGGCAATGCATCTAAGTCCTTATACTCGGAGCGCGAAGAAGTACGGTTTTGATGCATGACCTTGATGCAAGCTTCATTAAAACCGAGCTGAAGTTGGTGCGTATTTCATTTGTTTTGAAATACAATCTTGTTCAATCTGTGGCACAGGTATCTTTATGCAAACAGGGCGTGAACTTCGGCGGTGGTGGACCCAAAGACGGCAAAAGCAATTCCTCGCCTTGCTAATATTTGGCATCCTGAGTAGTTTTGCGATCGCAACTATGCAGCTCGTCGCCACCAATTCTCCTTTTGCAACACTGAGTTGGCAGGGATGGCTCACACTAGGCGTTACGGCACTTGCTTTCCTGGCAAACGCGATTACTGCACTGCCAGCTGAAATTATTTTCTTAGGAGCTGTCGCCGTCCTGTATCTCGCTGGGGTACTCGTAACCCCGCAGGCCCTGAGTGGGTTCAGCAACGATGGCATGGTCACAGTTGGTGTGCTGTACATCGTTGTGACAGGTTTACAACAAACGGGCGCGTTAGAGTGGATTTCGCAGAAACTGTTGGGTTTACCTAAAAGTCGTTCAGCCACCTTTGCCCGACTCACAGTTCCAGTCATGGTGTTGAGTGCATTTCTGAATAACACGCCAGTCGTAGCGATGTTTATTCCGGTGGTGAGCGATTGGTGCCGCAAGTTGCGAATTAGTCCATCAAAGCTCATGATTCCCCTGAGCTATGCTTCTATCTTTGGGGGACTATGTACGCTCATTGGGACCAGTACTAATTTGGTCGTTAGTGGCCTGTTGGTCAATGCCACTGACCATCCAGCGTTGGGACTCTTTGACATCACACCGGTCGGCTTGCCCTGTGCGATCGCGGGTCTGATCTTTCTTTTTGGTGCCCAGCGCTGGCTGTTGCCCAACCGTAAACCTGTTATGAGCGAACAGGACGACATGCGACAGTATACGGTTGAAATGGTGGTTGCCCCTCGAAGTCCTCTTGCCGGTAAAACGGTAGAGCAAGCCGGACTTCGTCATCTTCCAGGTCTTTATTTGGCAGAAATTGCTCGCGGCAACCAAATCATTCCAGCAGTCAGCCCTCAAGAAACGCTTCGAGAGAACGATCAGCTTATTTTTGTTGGCATTGTCGATTCCATTCTGGACTTGCAGCGACTAAGGGGCTTGGAACCTGCCACAGATCAAGTCTTCAAGCTCAATACACCTCGTACCGAACGGCGCTTGATTGAAGCGGTTGTTTCGAATACTTGCTCTCTAGTTGGACGCACCATTCGAGAAGGACAGTTTCGAACACGATATGACGCGGTCGTCTTGGCCGTTGCTCGAAACGGTGAACGATTGTCTGGAAAGATCGGTGACATTCGCCTTAAACCTGGGGATACCCTGCTACTAGAAACCCATCCTAGATTTTTAGAACAGCAGCGTGTTTCGAGTGATTTCTACCTCGTTAGCGATTTACCTGATTCTGAACCGCTGCGCCACAGCAAAGCCCCAATCGCGCTCGTCACGCTGCTATTAATGGTCGCTTTAGCTGGATTTGGCGTGCTGAGTATGCTGAAGGCCGCTATCTTAGCAGCCATCCTGATGTTGATAACCCGATGCTGTTCGCCCACTCGCGCTCTGCAAAGTATTCAGTGGTCTGTTTTGTTGGTAATCGCAGCAGCTTTGGCAATTAGTGAAGCGATGCAAGCAACAGGAGCAGCTGAGGCGATCGCGAATACCTTTCTGAGCATTGCGGGCAGCAATCATCTGCTGGCATTAGCAGTAGTTTACGGTATCACAATGCTATTAACGGAGACGATTACCAACAACGCTGCCGCCGCTCTCATGTTTCCCATTGCGCTTTCGGTAGCCGAAGGCTTGGGGGTAAGCTATATGCCCTTTGTGATTGCGATTATGATTGGCGCTTCAGCTAGCTTTTCCACCCCCATTGGTTATCAAACTAATCTCATGGTGTATGGTCCTGGAGGCTACAAGTTTACAGATTTCACCCGCATTGGCATTCCCCTCAATCTTCTATTTTGGGGACTTACAGTCCTGATTGCGCCTCTAGCCTACCCGTTCTAAGACGTCAGTAGATGCATTGTTCTTAGGACAGGTCAACCTATTCGGGTGTTAAGTCCGTGTCAGAGGTCGTGCTTTGGACACCGGAGCCGATGCCCCAGAATTCCATCAGGGCATCGACACGATCAACAGAAGACATATCCTCTTCTTGGAGGTAGAGATTACGTGCCCGATTGATGCTGCGAGTGGCCTGTGGTTTTAGACCTTCAGCCCATAGTGCCAGAGCCAGGTTGTAGTGTGCACCTGGATTGTTGGGAAAAGCCGAGATGACTTTACGGTAGGCAATAATCGCCTGCAGGTAGACGCCGTTCTCCAGATGCATAGCCCCCACAGCAGCCTGCGCTGGAATTAAATCCGGATCTGCATCCACAGCCCGCCGATAGTACCCATAAGCAGCTTCCTCATCACCCCGTTCCATTGAGATTTCACCTAGCAAAAACTGTGCTTCGGCTGCATTGCGATCTAGTTCAACGGCTGCCTGCAAATTGCGAAAGGCGGCATCGGTTTCTCCGAGGGCTAGCTGGGTTTCAGCAAGACCAATGTAAGATTCACTGCGGCTGGTGTCGATCGCCACGGCTCTCTGAAAGGCTGACCGTGCTGCTTCATACTCTTCCTGAATTAAGTACAGCGTCCCCAGTGCTTCATAAGCCTGACTGTTGCCAGGTGAACTGAAGGTCAGCATTTCGTAGGTTTCTAAGGCCGCCTCGTAATCGTCTTGAAGGATGTAGATGTTGCCCAGCCCCAGATAGGCATCAGCTGCTGCTGGGGACAGTTCAGTGATTGCTTCATAGGTTGCGATCGCATTGTCGTAATCTTCCAATTGCACATAGGCAAACGCCAAACCATAGCGGAAGGGTAGGTTATCTGGATCTAGAGAAATTGCTCGCTGATAAGGCGTGATCGCGTCTTCATACTGCTCTTGTTGCACGTAGAGATACCCAATGCCGGAATACAAACGGGCATTGCGAGGATCAATGCGAGTGGCTTCTTGATAAAGGGCGATCGCGCCAGAATAATCCCCCGCATCGACCTTGTCCTGACCATCGCGTAACAGCTCATCAAGGGCCTCTTGCTGCTGATCCGTCAGCGTTTGAGCTAAGAGGAATGAATGAGATGCCCCGTTAGACACCTCAGAAGCAAACGGTACTGATGAAACTAACGTCGAGGCTGTTTGAGCCTTACCTTCACCAGCTACCACGCAAATCAATGCACCCGCTAACAAAGGCATAAATCGTCGAAAAGTCACAATCAACCGTTCTCCTTCAAATGCAACAAAGGTGAGCCTCCTAGTACACTGCGGCAGAAATAGGCTCACCATTCAAAACACTGAGAAAGCTTATCTACCTTAGTTTTGAATTTTGAATTCCGCGTAGCGATACTAGGATAACCATTCGGAGGTATAGCTGTCGCCATTTCCGTTAGGACAAGACGGCAAGCTATCTAGCTAAAGCTATAGCCATACAGGTGCACCCATTACTGTCCCACAACATGGATAACGTTATTCTGCCACTGTCGTGGGACACTATCCCAGTTTTTCTTTCGAGACTATGCAGGATAAATCCGTAACCGACGGTTCGGTTCATCACCAAAGCTACAGGATTTGAGCCGGTAATGTTCGGCCAACTCATGCTGCATTTTGCGGATTCGGGCTGAGCGGGGCAGAAGTTCGACAGGCTGTCCCTTGGGAATAACGATTTGCTCGACCGCCAATCGAGCTTCTTCTAGAGCCTCTAGCTCATCGGCATCCTCATGAGGTGAGAGCAAGCTAAGGTTGGGCATCGATTCAACGCTGCTTTCATCCAGGTCCAACATTCGCTGAAGTGTTCGTACAATCTGCGGCATACTGTTCGATTTCACAGTATGAATGGGTAGATGCCGGACCTTTGCGATTTGTCGAAGCTTAGAATGATGCTTGACGTGCGATCGCAACGCTAATACAGCATCCGCAGCATCTAAGTCTTTCGTGAGTATTACAGGCAGCCGCAGCGTCTCAATCACCTGATCGAGATGATGTTTGCTGATGCCATAAGAATAGACTCGCAGAATATCCTCGCCGTTGGGGCCTATTTCTGGCTCAGGTGCTGAGGATAGAGCAGTTCCTGCATCGGTTGCTGAGTAAGCTAACGCTGCGTCATCCAAGGAATGATTGAGCATTGCTTCGAAGTCTTGCTCATCGGAAGAGAGGGGTAACCGTTCGACTGTGCCGCCTCCTTTAGGAGGCATCATTCGACCTGAGGAACGCCAGCCGCCAGTCTTTTTGAACCCCGTCACAGATGAAGATCGCCCTAGAATAGGCGTCGTTTTCTCCTTCGGAGTCTCAGTGGTGACGACGATTTCCCCTTGCTCGTTCACCGTCCGAATTTGAATAGCTGGCTTTCGTCCCCGCAGCAGAAAATCCACCGTATCCGACACATTTTCATGAACGACCCAACGCTGTCGTTCCAGCATTTCGATCGCAATGTCAAAGGTGGGTGGAGCTTTGCGTTCTAGAACACTCTTCTGACTTCCTCGCCGTCGAGCTTCATCGTCACCCAGGGTGACTGATTGAATGCCACCTACCAAATCAGACAAGGTTGGATTCTTGATCAAATTTTCTAGTTGGTTGCCGTGGGCTGTGCCAACGAGCTGCACCCCTCGTTCTGCGATCGTGCGAGCTGCTGTGGCCTCCAACTCAGTCCCAATTTCATCGATAACGATGACCTCAGGCATATGATTTTCAACCGCTTCGATCATGACCTGATGCTGCAATTCAGGTTTGGCAACTTGCATACGTCTGGCCCGACCAATGGCGGGATGAGGAATATCCCCATCCCCAGCAATTTCGTTAGACGTGTCAATAATGACAACGCGGCGATCTAAGTCATCGGCCAGTACCCGAGCAATTTCTCGCAAAGCCGTCGTTTTACCAACACCAGGACGGCCCAACATCAAAATAGACTGACCTCGTTCGACCAGATCACGAATCAGACCAATCGTGCCAAAAACGGCTCGACCTACCCGACAGGTCAAACCAATGACCTCACCCGAACGATTTCGAATAGCGCTAATGCGATGAAGCGTTTTTTCAATGCCAGCACGATTATCCCCACCAAAGAAACCAACTCTGTCGATGCAATATTGCAGATCTTCTTTGGTGACAACGGCGTCGGACAAATAGTCAGAACCGGATGGGAAACGAGCCTCAGGGCGTCGGCCTAAGTCAAGAATGACTTCAATCAGCTGATTAGCTTGACTATGCTGACGAATGAGAGCGGCTATGTCAGGCGGGAGGATGTGTATTAGCTGTTGTAAATCGTCGTACACCGCAGATTGGGAGCTTTGTTGAACACCTTTTTGTGAAGGAGAATAATTAGCAGAATCGAAGGACTGTGCGTCGTTTTGAAGGACCATAGCCTAAGCGAGTTTACTCAAATGACGATAAGTGAGGTGATGACCCACGAAGAGCCTCCACGTCAGAAAGCGAATGACCTACAGGTTCTGAAAGCGGTGCTAGTTGAGTGCTGTATGTGGTTTTTAGGGGAACCACAAGACTTTGGGCGAGTTGTACAGCTCTAAGCAGCTGCAAAGGAAAAGATTCAAGGCGATTTAGATCATAGGAAATGTTCCTGTTACAAAGTTGACTGGTAGACACGAACTTAGTCTGCTGAGGCAACGTTTCGTCAAGCAACGGACTTAACAAACGACGGGCAAAACTGCCGTAAGCAATGCCGCCAAAACTAGGTCTGTTCGGAGCTGTCCTAATTTCTGGCTGAGGCGAACCTGATTCGACAAGATCACTATTATCGGCTAGCTGCTTCAGCTTGGTTGCTGTGTGGGCGTTGGTGCCTCCAGCTAGCTGCACAAAACCTGGAGGTCCTGTTTGTAAGATTTTTTGACCATAGCGAACCGTGGCATGAGTCGTACCCTTACCCAGATCGCCACTCATGGGCCGTCCGTCTGTCTGCCAAATAAGCGGCATAGGAAGTGGCTGGATGGCCTTATAAAGTTGCCAGAGGTAGTCGCTCACAAATGGATGATCAGGGCAACTCACTGAAATTACCTTAAGTTGGTTAAGGTAGGGTTTGATTACCCACCATAGCGCCATGAAATCTTCATAGCGCCCTACTTGAGTGTGAATTTCGATCGCATCAACTTGACTTAACAACTCAGGTGCGATCGCCGAAACGGATGTCGGCCGAGTTACTGCCTCAATATGTTGGATTGGGCAGACGGGTAAACACCGACCGCAGCCATAGCAACGCGCCTCAATCACACCAGAAAAGGAGTCGTTGAAGGCGATCGCCTCAGCTGGACAAATCCTTTCGCAGGGGCGCGAACAATCTTCAGGACAGTGCTTAGGGTTAAAGACAGCTTTGCGAAAGTGGGGATCGTCTCCGTCGCTGAAACTCACCATCAAAAAGGGCAAATCATCAGGAAATGATGGACTTGTTTCGTTTAAGAATTCTTTGCTTTGCCGAAGATGAGAGACAACGCTCAGCGCCTCCCTAACCACGCTAACAACAGCAGGATCAGCGGCGACGTCAATGCAATCAGCACCTGCCAAAGCGTAAGCAAGCGCTAAATTGCGGATCGAAGGAAGGTGTTGATAGCTAGCTCCACAAATTAATTTGAACCAGCAACCTACCTGTAAAGAACGTAGGGGTCGATAGTTTACTCTCACCCTTTTATCTTAGAGAATTTACGGGAATTGGGCTATTTCTTATCCATCGGTATCTTGCAACAGAACCTCGAAGCTGAAAAGACTTTGTAACGTTTGGTAAAAAACCGAAAATAGCCTCCATCAGACCGTACATCACTGATAGAGGTGAAGGCATTCAGATTGGCGAATGTTCCTCCACATATAGAGGACGCTGCAAAAACTTTTACCTATGGAGCAAAAGAGAATTACGCCGCTAATTCATTTTTCAGGGGTTGCCAACTGAAGACGCGATCGCCTCCCATCTCCAACACCACTTTCACATTGGGCATCGCTGTCGGCAATTGAGTCAAATAAGCAATTTCTTGCTGAGATAAGATATTGCCTTCAATCAGCCAAAGAACCAGTCCCTTTGCTTTTTGGGGAAGCTGTTCCAAGCGATAGTTCACGACTGGGGGAATGTAGTAGCGATATCCAACAGCGGCTGACTGTCCAATGGTCTTTTTGCCCAAGTGAGCTGGACGTACGCCATGAACGTCAGTCAAATAAGCTGATAAGTCACCTAATCCTTTGACCGTTAGGTTGATGGATTCGTAACCAGCAGCCCGCAATCGCCGCTGATATCTCCCCTCAAAGCCACCCTCTAAAGGAGCCCTGACGGCAAGAGCACCAGAAGTCTCCAAATCACGTATGAATTTCTTACCAGTGATGAGCAGTGGCATAGTGCTACTTATTCCTTGAATGGCTTTAGTCCTATCACCCTATCGTACTGGTTAACGACGGCAAGCGTCTTTGAGTAGAGATTGCTCTTTTTTATAAATCCTGTTGGTTTAACTTTTCTGTTTTGAGCTTTAGGAACAAAAGCGAAGGATAACAGCGTCTAACTCAACTTGATTAGGACCCGTAAACAAGGGTTGCTTAATTCCATATATAGCCCACAGAGGGCGTTACGTCTTAACTACGCGCGATCGCGCAAATTAAATGGGGCAACGAATGCCCCATAAAAATAGCTTTATCCACCTAAACTTATGCACTGAATAGCACCCAGGTGCCTAGTGCATGACTAGATGGCTTGCCGTCTTGTCCTAGCGGAACGGGTAACGGCTATAAAACTCAACTTTTAGCTTTAGCAAATAAACGGTAAACGAAAACCCTATTTCAGTAGCCGGGTGATTCGGACGTCAAATTCGGACGCCTTAGGATGAATACCAGTGGCCTTAGATAAAGCTGCTTCATCAGCACCTTCAAGCGACAAAGCATCTACTTCGTAACGATCTGTATAAATCAAGGAAGAGGCGGCACCCTGGCTGCCGACATACTCTTTGATGTCCACAAAAGCCTCATAAGTATGGCTCATTGCTCTGCCCTCCTGGCGTTTGAGCGTTTTCTTCAATGCAAATTCAGTATAAAAAACAGCCCCTCCTCAATCTGGAGGAATCAATCCTTCTTGAAAAGCCTTAACATTAAGTCGCGTTTAAGATAACAAGCGAGTTAAATAATGAATTTTTGTTGCGCCTGTCTTTTCGAAAGGAAAAAATAGGTGCTGTGGCAACACTGCAACCTTGCGTCATTGGAGCTAGCTCTGCCAATTGCTTCAACCCTATGCATTGAGAGATTGAAGGTCTATCTGAAGAACTGTTACTTTTCCTCAATAAGTCGATATATGCCCCTGTGCCCGGTGATACGATGCCGTCAAAACGGTTGAGAGAGAACGTTTTATGGCAGAGACTCTGACTGGACAAACACCTAAATTTGGCGGTAGTACTGGCGGCTTGCTGACAGCAGCTTCCGTCGAAGAAAAGTACGCCATTACTTGGACCAGTTCCAAGGAGCAGGTTTTTGAAATGCCCACTGGTGGGGCCGCAATCATGAATGAAGGTGAGAACCTTCTGTATCTAGCTCGCAAAGAGCAGTGTCTAGCCTTAGGCACTCAGTTTCGCACTAAGTTCAAGCCTAAGATCCAAGACTACAAAATCTACCGAATCTATCCGAACGGCGAAACGCAGTATCTGCATCCTGCTGATGGCGTCTTCCCTGAGAAGGTCAACGAAGGTCGTGAGACCATCGGTAAGAAAGACCGTAACATCGGCAAAAATCCTGACCCTGCAACTATTAAATTCAGTGGAAAGGAGCCTTACGAGGTTTAGGTCTGCGAATCGAGCTGTTCACATCAATTAATCGCATTAGCAGGGGTGTAGCAGGGCTATGCTCCTGTTTTTTGGTTTTGGTGAGTCAATCGTCATTCCCTTAGAATGCTATGACAATGTTGGCCACAATAAGGACGATTAAAACGCTAGAACCTCAAGCTGACTCAATACTTTGTAAATTCATTTCCTAGTAGATGGCTTTGGGCCTCGATCCCCCTAATCCCTTTGAAAAGGGGACAGTTCAATTCAGATGATGAATACCCCCCTTTTCCCAGGGACGGCGACACCGAGGATTTCTCAGCCTCCTAAAGTTGAAGGTTCAAAAAGTACTTAAGATTTAGTTCACCCTTCCGCCATCGATCGCTCCAGTATCATTTGTTCCGGCTCCACTTACGATTTTCCCATCTCAATGATTTTTCCTACCCTAGAGAAATTCACGAAGCTTGCGTCTCAAGGCAATTTTGTACCCGTTTATCAAGAGCTGGCGGCTGATTTAGATACGCCTGTTTCAGCGTGGCATAAGGTTTGTGTGGACGCTCCCTACAGTTTTCTGCTGGAATCGGTTGAAGGGGGAGAAACACTGGGCCGATATAGTCTCTTGGGATGTGATCCTCTCTGGGTGCTCGAAACGCGAGGCAGTGTGACCACGCAAACCTTCCGAGACGGCACAGTCAAAACCTACAGCGGCGACCCATTTGCTGTTCTGCCAGAGTGCTTGGCTCCCTATCAGCCCATCAAACTACCAGAGCTGCCGCCAGGCATTGGCGGCCTGTTTGGATTTTGGGGCTATGAGCTAATTCAATGGATTGAACCCACAGTTCCTATCTACGATCGCACTGATACCGACCTGCCAGACGGTCTGTGGATGCAGGTGGACAGTCTGCTTATCTTTGACCAAGTGAAACGAAAAATATGGGTTATTGCCTATGCCGATCTGCGACAGCCTAGAAGAAATTTGCAAGCCGCTTATGGAGAAGCCTGCGATCGCGTCCAAGTCCTTGTCCAGAAGCTAACTGCACCCCTGACGGGACTTCAGCCCCTGACCAATTGGCAGCCCCCAGGAACCGATCAGCCTCGCTCAGGCTTGGACTACAAGAGTAATCGCACTCAAGCTGAATTTTGCACCGCTGTCCGAAAGGCTAAAGACTATATTCAAGCCGGTGACATCTTTCAGGTCGTCGTTTCTCAGCGACTCACAACTCACTACGACGGCAATCCCTTTGACCTCTACCGCTCGCTGCGCTTAGTTAATCCATCGCCCTACATGGCCTATTTCCACTTCAAAGATTGGCAACTGATTGGATCAAGCCCAGAAGTCATGGTGAAGGCCGACAATGCACCCGATACAGAGATCTCCAAAATTGCAACGGTACGACCGATTGCAGGTACTCGCCCTCGCGGTAAAACGGTCTCGGAGGATGCCGCTTTTGCAGAAGATCTGCTAGCAGACCCCAAGGAGATTGCTGAACATGTCATGCTGGTGGATTTAGGGCGTAACGACTTAGGACGGGTCTGTGAAAGCGGTAGCGTCAGCGTCGATGAGCTTATGGTAATCGAGCGTTACTCCCATGTGATGCACATCGTAAGCAACGTGATAGGGCAGCTATCATCGCATAAAACGGCTTGGGATTTGCTCAAAGCGTGCTTTCCCGCAGGAACGGTCAGCGGCGCGCCTAAAATTCGCGCCATGCAAATCATTCACGAGTTGGAACCCGATCGCCGGGGTCCCTACTCGGGAGTCTATGGCTACTACGATTTCGAAGGGCAGCTTAATACGGCTATCACAATTCGAACCATGATTACTCGACCGGCAGCAGAAGGCGGATATGCCGTCAGCGTGCAAGCTGGGGCAGGCTTGGTCGCTGATTCAGTGCCTGAGTCGGAATTTCAGGAAACCCTAAACAAATCTCAGGGCATGTTAACTGCGATCCGAAGCCTGCAAGGCAAATAGGCCAAACCGCATCACTCTACTGGATTCGCTGCGATGACTTGGTTTAGATCGGGCTTTTCGACAGTTTCCAAGATGACCGCCTCGTAGGGAATGACACCATTATGAGTGCTTCCCAAGCAGTAGGCTGCCGCTTTTGAGAGATCCAGCGATCGCTGCCCCACGTAAGGACCGCGATCGTTGATACGAACGATGACTGATTTGCCGTTGAGCCGATTGGTCACTTTGAGATGGGTATTGAACGGCAGGGTTTTGTGGGCAGCCGTCAGCGTATTTTCATCAAATATCTCACCGTTGGCAGTTTTGCGTCCATGAAACCCAGGACCATACCAAGAGGCCGTGCCATAAAGCACTTTGGAAGTCTCTGCTAAGCCACTGATCGCCATTTGGACGTCTGTCAAACCTAAAGGGGCTTCGTTGAACGCCAAGCGCAAGTTGTTGACCCACTGCACAGCAATCTCAGTCGCAGGAACTTCGGGGTGCGATCGCATGGTTTCATCCACCACAAAAAGCATCTCGCCACCGTAACCCGCCCCAGCAAAATTGGAGCCAATAATAGGGCGAATCTGAGATGGCTCTAGCTTTCCTTCTTGCAGCAGATTCCTCAACTTTGTAGCAATTTTATTGGCAGACACCTGACCAGAAACGTCACCAATAAAACGATTGTGAACCCAGACCTGAGTTTTGGGAGCCGCTTTCAGCGCGAGCGGGACAGACTGATAGGGGACAGCGCCCTCTTGAAAGCAGGCGTTATCGAACTCAACTTGCCAGTCTTGAGGCAGGGGTTCCACTGCTGTCTCGGTACGAACGGCAGCTACGGCAGTCCAACTATCCCACCTTTCATCAATTAAATCTGGCTCAGCCTCTTCCGATTCCTCTGGCGGTAATTCCAAAGCACTTTCAGAGGACCCTTTAAGACTAGTTAGTCCAGCACTTATAGCAGGAACTAAAGTGACGAACTGATCTTCAGAAGAGACAGATTCATCCAATGACTCTGCTCGACTTAGATTTGGCAGCAGCCAGCTAGCAGACGTCACATAGCTGCGGTAAATCGTGTTTACATCTGAAGCTGAAACTATCCGACGGTAGGCGGGCATTAGGGAGTTCAACCAAGCAGCCGTCCCTTCAGTTGCCACTGAAGGGTGCTGTTGGGATTCTCGCCCAATGACATCTGAAGCGATCGCCATAACAGATGATGAATGAAGGATAGATGCAGCCCAAAAGATTCCTAAAATTTCCATAGCAGTATGGCAGAAGCCTAAATAGTGAATCAGCACCACAGGGAAAGTCGAGAAATGAATCCGTGACATCGGATACAAATTCACAGGCTTTTTAGTATAGACATGTGATGATCATTTGGGGATCGTTAGTCCCTTTGTACTACATGCTGCAAGCAAACGGGCTCAATGGTTTCTGAGCAATCTTAAGATTTAGTAAACTCTTTTCACCATGAAGCACCATTCGAGGCTCAATCTTGATTCAAACTTTACAAAAGAAGCCCTTCGCCCTCGAATATTAAGTCACTTGAATCAATTGACTGGTGATCGCGATCCCTTTTTAGCGTCAGGTTCTCATTGGCTAGTTCAGCAGTACATTCGAGCTCAGTTCTCTAAGTGGGGCACGGCTGAAGCCTATCCGTTCGAATTCAGAGGTCAAACTTACACCAACTGGGTTTTGCGCTTGCCCAGTCAGACGATCTCCTCAAAGGCGCCGCTGATAGTGGGCGCTCACTATGACGCAGTGCCAGGAACACCAGGAGCTGACGATAATGCCAGCGGTGTTGCGGTTCTGCTAGAACTTGTTCACTATTTCGCACATCATCCTCCAGCTGTGCCTATCTGGTTTGTGGCTTTCGATTTAGAGGAATACGGTCTTTTGGGGAGTTGTGCTTATGCGGAAACCCTGCGGCAGGAGCGACAGCCTGTGCGCCTCATGCTATCGCTGGAGATGTTGGGCTATTGCGATCGCGCGTCTAACAGTCAGCACTATCCGTCTCCCCTGCTCAAGCGCCTATATCCTGACACGGGAGATTTCATTGCACTGATAGGCAACTGGGGCATCATTCCAGTTATGAGGAGCTTGGGTCAGCACATCAAACGGGCAGGGACAGCTTGTGAATGGTTACCTGTTGTCAACGGTGGCAAGATGATTCCCGCAACGCGGCTCAGCGATCACGCTTCGTTTTGGGACTGCGGATATCGGGCCATGATGGTGACAGATACAGCTTTTTTGAGAAACCCTCACTATCATCAGCCTAGTGATTGTGTTGAGACGCTGGATTTGGATTTCATGGCTCAAATTTGCCAGGGGTTGATTATGGGATTGCGATCCTTTGTTTGAGTGGTGTACTGCTGTATGGGCAAAACCTTGTCTTAGGTGTGATGTACCCTATGTGTGATTTGGTGAATTGATGTCTAGCCGTTGCCCGTTCCGTTGTTCTGCATCTCCTTCCTATCTCCCTCTATTAGGAGATGCTTTGCAGCCGCAAACTCACTAGATTCTTGGGTGTTGTAGACGATTAATGGTTGCACTGTAGGACAAGCCACAAATATGAAGGGATTAAAGGGCAAAGCTGCGATCGTAACGGGTGCAAGTTCCGGCATCGGGCAGGCGATCGCCATCCGACTTGCGGAAGAGGGTTGTCATGTCGCAATCAACTACCGAGGTGACCTTGAAGGGGCTAAATCGACTGAGACTGATGCTCAGCAAGCAGCTAAAGCCAATGGTCATGAAGTCAAAACCCTCATTGTGCAAGCGGATGTCTCCAAAGAGGACAATATCCAAGCTCTGATGTCGAAGACAACTGAAGCTTGGGGTGGCTTCGACATTTTGGTCAACAACGCAGGCATTCAAACTGAAGAGGAGTCTCATAAGGTTTCGACGGATGCTTTTGACAAAGTGATTGGCGTTAACTTGAGGGGAGCCTATTTGTGTGCTCGTGAGGCAGTTCAGCAGTTTCTGAAGCAGCAGAAGCAAGGCAGCATCATTAATGTCTCCAGCGTTCACGAAATTATTCCACGTCCGCTCTACGTCAGTTATTCAATCAGCAAAGGGGGTATGGGCAACATGACCCGGACCTTAGCGCTAGAGTATGCTCGCAGTGGCATCCGCGTGAATGCGATCGCACCCGGTGCAACGGAAACTCCCATCAATTCAGATTGGGTTGATGATCCGAAGAAAGAAGCTGAAGTGAACAGCCACATCCCGATGGGACGACCTGGAACACCGGAAGAAATGGCTGCGGCAACTGCATTCTTGGTCTCAGATGAAGCAGCTTACATCACAGGGCAGACGCTCTATATCGACGGCGGGCTGACCCTGTATGCCGACTTCAGGGAACCCTGGTCTGCATAAGATAAGAGATGAAGGGAGATTACCTCATCTCAAGGTTTCAAAAGCGGCTCCCGTTACTTTGGCTACTGACAACGCCCTCTAGTTAGCGCGTCTAAAAATGGATTACCATTCTTGCCCTCAGAATGTCTTGAGCGCCCGTGCTCGTTTAGGAGAAGGCCCCATCTGGGACAACCAACGGCAAGTGCTCTATTGGGTGGATATTTATAATCGCCGGGTCCACACATTTGATCCGGCCACTGCTGAAGACTTGTTTGTAGAAATTGATACGGTTGTCAGTGGTCTATTTATTGCCGATGAGCACCAGGTCATCATTGCTCAAGAACACGGTTTGAGCTTTCTAAACTTGCAAACAGGCTCCGTTAAACCGCTCGTTTCTGTGGAGAAGGACAAGCCAAACAATCGTTTGAATGATGTGCGATGCGATCGCAAGGGTCGGCTATGGATTGGAACCATGAACAACCATGAGCAACCCGAAGCTAATCTCTATCGCTATGACCCCGATGGCTCTTTGCACCCCATGGAAACGCGATTAACCATCTCCAACGGTTTGGGTTGGAGTCCTAATCAGAAGACATTTTATTTAACGGATACCCCCCGCAAAACTATCTACGCCTATGAGTTTGATCTGGAAACTGGAAAAATTAGCGCCCGTCGCCCTCTTATTAATCTGACCCACGAACCTTTTTATCCTGACGGACTGACGCTTGATTCTGAAGGCTGCATCTGGTCAGCGATGTGGAATGGGTGGTGTGTGATTCGGTTTGACCCCGATGGCAAAGAGATGGGACGTATTCAGTTGCCTGTACCATTAGTCACCTCATGTACCTTTGGTGGCGCGGATCTTACGGATTTATTTATCACAACCGGATCGGCAGGGCTAAGTCAGGCAGAACTGAAGCAAAGCTATGAAGCAGGCGACCTCTTTTGCTTGAACACCGATGTTAAAGGATTGCCGAGCGATCGCTACGGTCCGTCCTAACCCTTAACTATTACGATGCGTATCGTACATCGCTTTCAGTATTAAAAATCCTTGCATTCTTTCATCACATCACGTCAATTGCATGAATGTGTAGAGATTGCAGTTTTTATCAAAAGGCACAGATAATGGTCACTTTTTTACGAAACGCCTTTAATGTCGTCGTCACTATTTTTCTGGTAACCTTCATTGTTCTCAATCTGGTTCAGATTGGAAAATATTTGCTGTCTTCTCAAGGCTTAATTTAAGAATGTTGGGTTAATCGTGGCTATAGCCTTAGCCATCTAGGACACTACGGCAGAATATGCTCACCACTCAAAACACTGGGAAAGCTTATCTGCTTTGGGGAAACGCACTACCGCGCCCACTCCACGAATTTGGCTGGGGGCTGAACTCGTTGTCTTGCCGTCATTTGGCATATCCATAATGACAGTCTCTGGTCCTATAGGGCTTACTCCTCAGTTTTCAACAGTCCTTCAACAGGAGACCTGTCGGGCGATCGCAACCTATCTCAATGAAGCAATCGCCCTGCACCCACCACTGACTGTCACGGGGCAGCCACCTTGTCTCCAAATCTATTTACCTTCTCAGCATGTCTGCTCAATTGCCTCGGTCTTGTTTCAAGTTGAGAACAACCTGAAAGCGCTGCAAGGTACAAAATATTGGGACATCTATATATATGTCGTCACTGGTAACGCCGATGGATCGCCTCCTCGCTTGGCTCACCATGCACTGTTGGAGCGATCGCAATCTACGTTTCAAGGAGCAGATTCTGTTCCATTTCAGCCTCTTCAGCCTCATAGTCTGCTCGACCCAAGACTCTATTCGAGTTCTCACAGGGTGTCCAAGGGAGCGGCTCATACGGTCCGTTATCCTTATATAACGAAGCGGCGTATTGTAAAGAGCCATCTTCGCAGACAGTGGTTATTTTTAGGAGCGATCGCACTTAGCGTTGCCAGTTTTGCCCTTGGAAGTTGGATCGCCAGCAGTGGATTGCGCTCATTCCGTATCGCTCTAATAAGCAACACTCTGTCTTCTCGCTGGGTAGACTCAAGCACATCACTGGTCGAACCTATGCCATCTTCCAGTGCAGAAACCACTCAACCTTCCTCCATCGAAATAGCCCAACCGCCGCTGCAACCCATCACCGAAAATACTGGACTTGGTGCTGCCGCAAATGTGCTAGCAGTCCCTCCTCCAGCTCCAGCCGCCGTCAAGCTCAAAGCGGTTGGGGACATTATCCCTGGCACGAACTATCCCGATTATCGAATCCCCAATGACCCGAACGCTCTATTCAGCAGTGTTCAAATGTTTTTGGGAGAGGTGGATCTTCTTTTCGGCAATTTCGAAAGTACTTTGACTAACCATCCCTACAGCGCCAAAGACATCAGTCGAGGCATGACCTTTGCATTTCGTACCCCACCCGAGTTTGCCTCAGTACATAGAGCTGTATCAAGACAAGCTTATTGCCTACTCCTTAGGGAACTTTTTGGGTTACCGTACCCTATCGACCGTAGGTCCCCTCGGGCAGTCTCTGATTTTACACGTTGAACTC
Source organism: Oscillatoria sp. CS-180 (assembly GCF_028330965.1). Classification (GTDB taxonomy): domain Bacteria; phylum Cyanobacteriota; class Cyanobacteriia; order Phormidesmidales; family Phormidesmidaceae; genus Halomicronema. The sequence continues at coordinate 17,022 of NZ_JAQMUB010000009.1, forward strand.
GATGAAACGGGTAGCTTTCTACGTGGGCGCATTATTCCCGTAGCACTTGACAACAATGGCGTTCCCTACATCGATGACTTCTTCGCGAGCGTAACCCTAGTTCGACAGCTCACCCTTAAAGACTTTCCTAACACGCCTCTCGAAATTGATCAGATGGGCTACATCGTCAGAACTGATGAGCCTTAGCGGGGTCTGGGCAATCGGAAAACCCTTGGCATAATTACGAATTTCATCAGTTCTGAGATAGGAATTGCACAGATCAAAACAATCAGTAGACTTAGACGTAGATTTTGACGGTTAAGGACGACTGAAGATGCGATCGCAGCTGGTTTTGGTAGGGACTTTCACATTCTGTTTAGTGGCGATCGTAGGCACCTGCCGACAGCAGCCTGTCACCTCTCGAACAACTACTGAAACCGAACAGCATACCATTGGCAGCTTGAACCAGCCTCTGACCAGTGCGGCTTCTGCACAGTCTACAACGCCGTTTATTGAGTCACCGAATGCTTCGGAGACGCCCTTCACTCCATCGGAATCACCAAATCCCAGAAATTCACAGGAATCGATTTCAGACGCTCGCGCCACTTCGCCCACAGCCGATGAGGACTTGGAAGGACAAACCGCTACCATTACAGCTCAAAACCCCAATGCTGAAGTGAATGTGCGATCGCTCCCTTCGGTTGCCAGCGATCCTATTGGCTATGGCCACGTGGGCGACACCGTGATTTTAGGTCGTTCAGAGGTGGAGGAGGGCGGTGCGACGTGGCACTATGTCACCTTTCAGGACGCACCAACAGCAGGTTGGATTCGGAGCGATCTGCTGGAGATTCAGGCAACTCCGCCATCGATCGTTGTCGACCCAACGGTGAATACTAAGGCTCAAAGTGAGATTTTGCATAAAGCTTTAGACGAGCGATGTGGTGATGTGCGAGCGATCGAAGCGTACTTTGTCACCCAAAGCCATACTATTTACGTCTGTAAGGTCCGCAACCAGCGCCATTACCTTTCCCAAGAACAGGGTACTGAACAGATCATCACTGCCGACGATGTGGAAATGCTAGGAGGTGGATACATCATTGCCAATGGCGACTTTGAATATCGACTGGACTCCAGCAGCCTCACCGTGGTTCGGGTCAATGATTCAGGACGTCAAGAAGAAATCTTGCAGGAAGCGGTCGTCTACTCTGAACGCTATTAGCTAGGTCGTATGGCGTTACTAAGTCAAAACCTTCCAACTATACCTAACGACACTCTTCGTCCTGTAGATTCAGTCTTTAGGAACGGGAACTTATTTAAGTATCAACTTTGAGCTTTGGATTCGCCGATGACTCAATCATTCAAAACTCAAAACTGAGAACTTAAAATTCATTCATTCCTTATCCTTGTTCTCGACCACGCTGAAGTTTTCGGTACCGCTTTTGTGCACGTCGAATGAGCGGTAAGCCTAAAAAGTAGCTCAAAATGCCAAATATGAGCCCCATCACCAAGCTCCCCAACATGAGCGAAATGCCGACGTCTGCACCGGTTTCGACCCATGATTTAAGCGATTCAACATCGGTGAAGGGATTAACTGCGGGACGCCTCAAAATCCAGCTTCCTAGTTGATAATTGAAAGCATAGATGGGTAGATAAGTCAGCGGATTACTAATCCAGGTGCCGCCCGCCGCGAGTAGGGGGTTACCTTTGATGCGAAGCGCGATCGCAACACCGATAATCGTCTGCAAACCAAACAATGGGAACATGCCAGCAAAAACACCTGCTGCCAGTCCCCTTGCCAGCTCTTTGGGATGTCCTCGGAGCCGAATAAATCTGAGATAAATGTAGCGAGTACGCCTCGCAATCCGTTCATTGAGAGAACGCTGTCGCTTTCGGGATAGGGACTGCGGAGTTGGCACGGATAAGGGTGGCTCAGGTAGCTGGGTGGGCGGCACTGGCAGTAACTTTGAATCCTAAAGAGAATGCTAATTCCTTCCATTCTAAGGTTTCCAGCATCTCGATTAGGGCACCCTCAAGACAAGCCTAACTAATTCTATAGCGATTGTTAATTTTTCGTGAACGCTACTGGTATAGTCGCCGTCAGTTCCGTCAGGACTAAACGGCAAGCTACTGAGATAGTACTCGACGGCGGAAATATATGCATTATTCCAAATACTAAAAATTCCACTATGAGGCAGTTTTGCATTCTGCATTTTGCATTCCGCATAGCGGTACCAGGTATCTGAATGCTATTGGGTACACAAACCTAGATGGCTGAAGCTAGATATTTTCGCAGCGAAGACTATTCCTGTCTGTAGTTGTCAATTTAAAGACAGATCGATAGCATTGTCTTAGGTTACAAAAATTAACAACCTCTAGAACGCTTTTTATTTGCGCATTGTCATTTTTATTGGCTCAAGTTCATGCCTTATTCCCTTGACACAGCTCGTATTCTTGCTGAACCGCTCGTTGCTTCGTTTTTTAGAACGTGTGAAGGTGATTGGCGTTCCAAACGGCGTTACTACACCTTAAACAATGGCGATGTTCAGGAAGTTATTAGCTACATCACCATTCGTTTTTTGGAGTCTGGAAGTGATGAATTGCATCAACTACACGCAATGCATGAACTTCCTAGCAGCCATTCCTTAGTTTGTGGTGCTCAGGTGACTTGGGAGAGTAACTATCCCCAAACTAACAAGAAGCCTGTCAACGGCTCGACAATCTTTGGTATTAAAGGGTCAACGCTGTATCGCGATCGCGGCTTCGCTACCTCTAAACCAGTCACCGCCGACTTCACGTTTCGTGATGCCCGCACAATGGTTCTAAAAACAGCCTATAGCGGTTCTAGCTTTGAAGAGGAGATCAAGCTGATTGGTGATCGCACTCGTACACGACAAACCATCATCTCGCGGGCAGGTGAGGAAATCATGATCGGTCAATACCTAGAACAGCGCATCTGACTATAGCTGTAGCCATCTAGGTTTGCGCATTCCAGTAGCATCTGAGTGCTTAGCATAGACCAGATGGCTTGCCGTCTGGTCCTAACGGAACTGGCGACGGCTATAACTGCACTTTGCAAAATTGCGCTTTAAAGGGGGCAGAAAACCTGCCCCCTTTATCGATCAAGCAGGGCACAGGATTCCTTTATCTCAGATCTTGCAGTTGTCCCGACATTGCCTGGTCTGGCCCCCCTGCCCCCAAATTTGGGGGGTTCTGAGATCGAAGTCCCCCAGAATTGGGGGATTTAGGGGGCAAATGCAGGATGCTGATGTACTAGTGCAAGATCTCAGTTTATCCCTCTGTCCTTGCCCTTCTGCCTTCATCCTTTCGCTGTAACAGAGTCCAGAAACGCCAAATGTAGGCGATCGCAGCAACGGCCAAGCCTACGTAAGCACCAACCCAAATTCCTACTCCTCCTAATTCGGTATGAAATCCTAGTCCATAACCGACGGGGAGCCCTATTCCCCAATAAGCCACAACGCCCAGCAGCATGGGGATGCGAGTATCCTGTAAACCTTGCAATACACCATTTGCAGTCCGCTGTACACCATCTACGATTTGCCCAAATCCTGCCACTGTCAACAAGATCACACCCAGTTGCAATACCTTCTGGTTAACCGGATCATTCACGTCTAGATAAACGCTAATGATGGGTTGGGGAAAGGCCACAAATACAACACCCGCCACAAACATGACGGCGATCGCGGCACTGACACTCACCATTGCCGCCCGTCGGATGCCTTCGTAATCTCCCTGCCCATACCACTGTCCTACTCGAATGGTGGCCGCGTAAGACATTGCCAGGGGCACCATAAAGACGACGACGACAGTTTGCAGCGCCAGCTGTTGGGCTGCCAGCACATGAGTACCCAGCGCTCCCATCATGAGGGTCATGACGGTGAACAAACCATGTTCCAAAATGGTTGAAACGCCAATCGGCAAGCCAACTTTGAGGAGCGATCGCACCACACGTGGATCAAACCGATGCAGTCTCTCAAAGAGACGATAGGTAGCTAGTGTGTCCCGTCGATGCCAGAGCACATATCCCAACAAAGATAAAAACATAACGCTGTGTGCCAAAGTGCTCGCCAGTGCCAGTCCTGCTAGTCCCATCGCTGGAAAACTCAGCTTTCCGAAAGCTAGTACGTAGTTGCCCGCTACGTTCAGCAGATTAGCCACCACCACAATCACCATGATCGGTCGGGCTTGTGATAGCGCAGTTACTGTACATCGCAATACTGCAAACCCAAGTCCTGGCAACAATCCCCAACGAGCAACATCCAAATACGTATCTGTCAGACTGATGACCGTGGAATCCTGACCAAGCAGCGTCATTAGCCCGTCCAAATGCGCAATAATTGGCAAGCTCGGCAATGCTATCAATAAAGCAATCCACATCCCTTGTCGGGTAATTCGCCCAACGCGACGAGGCTGCTGGGCTCCATGAGCTGCCGCGACCAAAGGACTGACACTGGACAGCACACCGATTCCTGTCATTAGGAAAGACATGAAGACCATAACGGCCAGCCCCCCAGCGGCTAAGGAAGCCTGCCCCAACCAGCCCATCATGACGGTATCCACGAATCCTGTCATTGCTTGAGCTACCTGAGCACTTGCCAAGGGCAACGCCAATTGCAGAAACGCTTTGATTTCAGTTCTTAGCGCTAGGCTCGGCGCACTATACTTCATTTCCGTTCACTAACCCGACCTTCCCATTGTTGCGCTTAAAAAGGAAATAAGAGGGTAGAAGACTCGGTTAAAAGAACGCGCCATTAGCGAAGTCCCCTGTTAAAATGAAAAACTGCATGTGCCGATGTGGCTCAGTGGTAGAGCACTCGATTCGTAATCGAGCGGTCGCGGGTTCAAATCCCGCCATCGGCTTCTAGATAAATCAAGGTTTTCGCCTTGTATGGCAAGGGTTTCAGTGACCACCTTGGTCAGGAGTAGCTCGTTCGCGTTTGGTGTTTTTGGACACAATTGGGCAGGTTTAGAAGGCGTTTTGAGATAAACTTGGGATAAGCTATTGAGGGTAAACCTACGCCTCAGAGCAGAGGTTGCGCCATGAATCCGCCAGCCCCAGAACCCGACGCAAGGCAAAGGTTGGGACGGTAACGGTTCGTAACTATAGATACCCTTGCGGGTATCCATGAGAAATTCGGGCGTTCCTCCCAACACAAAGCCCAGGTTGTCGGCGGTGCCCTGTAGGCTATCGTTGAGGATCCGCAGAATTTGTTCGTAGTTGCTTTTGCGCGCCTGGGTATTGGCAAGTTTGTAGAGGTTCACCAACTCATCTAAGCAGACGACAAAACCGCCGTAGCCTGCCAGCTTCACAAATCGAGCAAAGAGCTTGAGTTGATCGTAGAAGTTGGCATCATCCACAATCATGCGAACGCCCAAAGCCTTTTTTGCATCGGTTTTGGTGCTGAATTCTCCGCGTAGCCAACGAACGGCATTGGCTTTCAAGACATCATCGCCAGTATCATGCCCTCGCCAGTAGGCGGCAATCACTTCGGCGAAGTCGTAACCGCCTACCATTTCTGACAGATGCTCTAAGCGCTCGCGAATAATGACCTCTGGGTTTACGTCGCGCGATCGCGCCTCGGTCATGGCTGAGCTGACGAACTTTTCGACCCCAAAGTCGTGCTGCCCACCTCTGCGGAAATGCAGGGATGGGCAACCGAGATGGTTATGGAATCGTGCGTTTGCGGGTCATGACGCTGATGAATTCGCCATTGCGCCCGGTGGGTAGGGGTTCGCTCCAGGCGATGCGTTCGCAGTAGCCGAGCAGGGCCATGCGGTTGATGGCGTCGATAATCGCGCTGTAGTCGCCAAGGAGGATATGGCGAACGGCCTCCTGGTTGAAGGAGGGTAGGTTAAAGGTGGCAGGGGCATTGCCCCCGCCGCCGGATGATTGAAACATACGGGTGTCTCCGTTTTCGTTTGAAGGAAAACGGGGAATTGTCTAGCGTTTCCCAAATGAGGCGCAACGAAGAAGCTAGATCATAAAATGATCCCAGATATCTCGTCTTACCTGTGTTAAGTCGGGATGTTCAGGGGATTAGGGAGGCTCCACCCTCTCTCTTCCCCGCCTAGAATCATTCCCCGTGGAAGGGATTGTATAGGATGCGATCGCGGCGTACAACCGTATTTGTTGATTTGTTGATGATGAAGAGACTGCTGCCGCAGAGCCGATTGCGTATCTCAGGCACTTTTGTGCTGAATTTTCAAACTATGCGTCGTAAATGTTGCCTCGATAGTTGATGTCGTAGATAAAAATCTCACCCGTTTCTCTACGAATTTGGAAAATGACGCGAATCTTGCCCACCCGGATGCGAGAGAAGCCAGCGAGGGTGCCTTTCAACTTTTTGATATCGAGTTCTTCAGGGGGATAAACTTGCTGAGTTTCTAGACAAGTTTTGAGAATGCCGATTTTAGCGATGATGGCTTTGCGGCTATTGCCATCAACTTTTTTGAGAAACTTATCGGCTGACTTACTGAGCTTGATCCGCATCGTCAAACCAGTGGGTAATGTCAACGAAGTCTGAATCGGGATGGCTCTCTGGAGAGAAGGAGGCTTCGATTTCTGCTTGCTCTGCGTCATCCACATACGGAGTGAGCAATTCAAAGAATTTGAACCACTCTTCGCGCATTACTTCACGAACGCTTTCTTTGATCAGCGACTTCAAAGCGTTAGCGTCTAGCGAGATAGTGGGTTCCATAATCAGTCCCTGGATAATGCGTTCTCTCAGTATATGAGACTAAAGCTGGAACGCTGGCAGGTTGAATGCGCAACCTCCGCTGGCTATCACCAAGGCGATGTCTCTCCAATAGCGCATCGCCCCGTACAACCGTATTTGTTGATGAGGCGAGAAGGGGCGATCTAATAAAGCTGTTTGGATAATCGTCGGAGAGTTAAAAGAGGAGGGCGATCGCGATTGCTATGGTTGGAAAAAAGATCAAGCCTTCCGAATTTCACCAATCGGTAAAGAACGAACCCGAATTCTGGCTTGTTCGATGACGACGATACTGCCCTCTTCTAAAGCAGGTGTTACCCTCGGTAAGTTTTTCAAGAGCAGGGCTAGCTGACGTTGCGGACTTCGTTCTGAACCCCGTCGAAATAGGAGTACCGAAGGATACTGGGTTTGTCTTTGCGAGAGTAATGTCCCAAAGTCGGTGTCGGCAGACAATACCGCTCGATCTTCTGCGGCGGCGCGATCGAAAATTTCGGTGTCGGCTGCCGCCTGCATATCGTAATCGCGAACGTGAACAGCATCATACCCAGCGTCTCGCAGTCCTGCCGCCACCAGAGGCGACAAGGCGTTATCAACGAGGTATTTCATGCTGATAAGAGGGGCAGTTCGCGTTCTTGAACGGCTTGCGCGGCGTAACGCAGCGCCTCATACAGGTCTTGAGGCTCCAGGTCGGGGTAGGCCGCCAAAATATCGTCTGGTTGCATGGCTTCGGCAAACATCCCGACAACGGTAGCGACGGGAATGCGTAAGCCTCTGATGCAAGGGACTCCCCCCATTTGATCAGGATTGACGGTGATGCGGGTAAATCTCATGCGTTTCCTCCTGGCACGCTCAGCTATTGACCTTGATACAAGTATCTCAAATGTTTAATCTATAGGCGATCGCGGCAGAAGATATCCACACAGCCCGATTACCATTGTGATTGACTACGGCTCCTGGTTTCGCTAACTTGACCTAGCCTACAGAGATTTACGATCGCACTCAAAGTTTCTTGATGCAATCTTAAGTAGAAGGGGGCTTCAGCAGCATTAAAATTCAAGACTACAAAAATTCAATGAACTTTTCAAAAAAGATCTGGAATAACAACTTCCCTTTCTGAATAGTAATTAGCAATCTTAGGATTCAGCAAAATGACTGATTCAGGAAGAAAAAATCGTAAAATTCAGTGGATTCTTCTATCCTTAACAATTTTCGGTTTGATTTTTGCTTTTGTCAGCGATTTCATAATAGAGTTCCAAACCAGGAAAAAGTATCCCATCCAGAGAAAGTTAACCCTCGAGGAAGTAGAAAGAAACTGTAACCACGCACGTGATAAAAGTGAAATTGCTCAAAGCCAATATAAACGTGCACAAGAAGAAGCGTTAGAATCAGCCGGAATTGATCCAAGTGATCCAGTTACTTATGAAAACTTTGGAGACCTGACAAATGCTGCTGCATCCTTGGTTGATGATATTCCATCATACGGCAATACTAGTTTTTGGTGCAAAAACGTAGCTCCTGGAAGTACAGTTGAAGAATATTTGGAAGATGGAGAGGTCTTTTTGAGAGTAATAGACAAAGGGCCAGAGCTATCAGTTGATGAAACGGAAAACGAAAAAACCTTTACTCATATAAAAGAGAATTTTCCGATCAATTTAATTGTCATTACTCCAAAACAAAATAGTGGAGAAGTGATTGGATATGAAGAGGGCTTTACATATGGAGATGGAGATTACTCTACGCATAAAGTTATAGTTAAAGAATGGGTTGATGACTTTATCGGCAGTGGTAAATGGATAGAGACAGCTTATGATCCAACTGAATTAAAGCTGTCTTCTGTAGAGATTGTTCCCGAAAATCAAGATGTACTAGACAGTGAAGAAACCCTATCATTTTCGGGGGAAAGTTTTCAACAAGCTGTCCTCGTAGCACAAGATTCACAAGCACAAATTAACATTAGAGTTGGGCCAAGTACAGACACCATAGCTCGTCATTATGGACTAGCGAATGATCAGGTAACCATCCTAGATCAAACTAGAAGCGAAGATGATTTTATTTGGTACAGAGTCAGATTTGAGGAATCGGCTGCTGAAGGTTGGGTTCGAGGTGATTTTGTGAGAGTTACTAATTAGTACGATCGCCTCTAACCGTCGATTAAATTGACGTAAGAAAATCCAACAAACATTCTCCTCGGCTTCATCCCGAACTTGATGCTCCCAAAACCGTCGCTGCCAAACCGCCTGCTCTTGCTGCTTGCGTCGCGATAAAGACTGTTGTCGCTTGTGCAATGTCCTTTCAGGGCTAGTGTGAAACGATGAGGGTGGGGAGCGATCCGCTTAAACTTTACGCCGCCAAAAGTGGGACTCCCAGCGCCTGTAAATCAACCGTCTCTACGTTTTTAGAATAGTTGTCTAATGTAATAGCAACGATCTTGCCATCACTGTCATAGTCCAAAATCAAATCATCGGTAACGGCATCTGTCGCCGTAACGGGTTTTGTCGTCAATTCAATTGCTAAGGTATCGGTGTCATGAAAATACTGAATCTTCATCAGGGTTCTTCACCTCGTCTTTGACGTTTGTAGAAATTGCGATCGAAGAAAGCATTGTGAACGGTTTCACCATCCTCTAATGTGATCACCCGCAAAACCCGGTTTTCTGCCTCTTCAATGTTGCCCCAATAGGCAATTCGTTGGTTAGGTTGTTGCTCTGTTTTAACCGGGTTCGCCAAGACCCTCGTTATCCACGCCCGCTCAACTTCAGGATGTTTTTGCGCAGCAAAGTTGTCAAAATAGTGAGTGGTTTTGAGCATAGCCCATTATTATGACTGGCTGATGGTGACGAGATCGCTCCTCAGACACGCTACAAGGATGAGGGCGATCTCGTTCAGCCCTACCCTCATGTCGGAACTCGATAGAGCAATCGCCTCGCCTTTCAGGGCTAGTGTGAAACGATGGGAGTGGAGTGCGATCGCGCTCATTCTCGCATCCTGGCAAAGCGTACTTTCTGCTCTGTCGCGACCACAAAGTTGTCAGGCAGTTGAGTTGCGTAACTATTGAGTAGACGCTCCAACATCGCAATCTTATTAGCTGAGCGTTCGTCCTCAAGACGGAGTAAGATCACTCCTCGATGCGGTCGACGTTCGCGAAAGATCTTTTCGCCAAAATCTTTATCACTGGTGACTAAAATCCAGCCTTCATCAAACGCTTTTCGCAAGATAGCATCGTCATCAGTACCCCGTGCCTCCTGGTAAACGGAAAAGACCTCATATCCCTGTTCTCTCAACCATCGAGCTACAAACACACCCGTATTTTCATCCACGAGAAAGCGCACTTACGCGATCTCCATCGGCATAAAGCTGGCACTCTCCAGCAATCTTGCAGCAAACAACAGACAAGCTCGAATATCGGCTGCCGTCACCCCTTCATACTCCATCAAGATCTCTGACTCCGTCGCCCCATGAGCCAACAAATTCAAAATATATTCCACAGTCAAGCGTGTGCCTCGGATGACCGGCTTCCCTACCATCACCTGCGGATTTGTTGTAATGCGGCTGAGGAGTTCTTGATCAGTCATAGAGATTCGGGATGTCTAACTGCCTACAATTATTAGCCGTGATATCAAGAACGAGCAATCACCTGCTATGAACGGTGATCGCCCTGCCGACGGATTATTGCGAAAGTAAAGGGAGTGGGGAGCGATCGCTTCAAGACCAAGTTTCGCCAGCTATCCCCCATAATGGGCTTACCGCCGATTTCTTCGCAACCCTCAGAGCATGAGCCGATGCAACTGCCCATTCCTGAATCCATCGTTCAATCCATCCGCTTACCCGAAAGCCGTCTTGAAACCGAGCTGTTGAAAGAACTTGCGGTGGCGCTCTATGGACAAGATCTGCTGTCTTTCGGCAAAGCGCGTGAACTGGCCAACCTGGATCATCGCCAGTTTAGTCAGCTTTTAGGCGATCGCGGCTTACTGCGACACTACTCAGAAACTGAACTTGCTGAAGATCTAGACTATGCCCGTCATCAGTAACACTTCACCGCTGCTTGATCTGGCAATTGTCGATCACCTATTTCTATTACCCCAGCAGTGTGGACAAATTATCATTCCCGAAGCAGTTTTGGCAGAACTCAAAATCAATGATGATTTGCCCGGTTCCAGTGAACTAAAATCGGCAGTCGGTGAAGGCTGGCTTGTGGTCAAAGCCGTGGAAGATCGAGCCCTCGTGAATCTCCTCCGACGGGAACTGCATCAAGGCGAATCCGAAGCGATTGCCCTTGCCGTGGAACTCTCTGCGGATAAAGTGTTGTTGGACGAAAAGGAAGCTCGACAAGCGGCAAGAGCACTGAACTTAAGCATTACAGGCATTGTGGGAATTTTGCTAAGAGGGTGGCAAGAGGGCTCAATTCCATCCCTGAAAAACGTATTTGATCGCTTACAGCAAGACGCTAATTTCTGGCTCTCGCCTGCCCTGCGGACGCAAATCTTGCAGGTCAGTGGCGAGCTTGATCCTGACTCTAGCGATTAGGGTCAATGCCAACGATGATCGCAAACTTCTACATAGGAGCAAAATCCGCAACTCGCTTCAGACGGGGTGTGAGTGACTGGACTTTGGACAATCAGGGTGACTGAAGAGCAGGAAAGTGGTAGAGGATTGGAAACTCTAAGCCCTACCACTGATGTCAACCTATCTTGAACCGCTGCGCCAATTTCGCCAAGCGATTTACGAAAGCTTTCCGTATCG
>NZ_JAQMUB010000010.1 GCF_028330965.1 Oscillatoria sp. CS-180
GCAATGAACCGCTTTTGCCTCGGATGCGTCGTCTGTATCAAGTGAGGAAAGAGGCACCGCGAGACGGTGCCTCAGCAGGTGTGAGTCAAATCCGTGCGTGGAAAGTGCGGTTAACCACGTCGAGCTGTTGCTCACGGGTGAGCTTGATGAAGTTCACGGCATATCCCGACACCCGAATGGTCAGTTGAGGATACTTCTCTGGATGATCCATCGCATCCAGCAGCGTCTCACGGTTGAGAGCATTGACATTGATGTGATGGCCTGTTTCATGGAAGTAGGCATCCAGCACTGCCACCAGGTTATGAACTTGGGCTTCTTCGGTTTTGCCCAAGGCTCCAGGCACAATTGAAAACGTGTAGGAAATGCCGTCCTGCGCGTGCTCATAGGGGAGCTTGGCAACTGAGGCACAGGCTGCGATCGCCCCTTTCGTATCCCGACCATGCATCGGATTAGCCCCCGGTGCAAAGGGTTCACCCGCTTTACGACCATCAGGAGTACTGCCCGTTTTCTTGCCGTAGACCACATTGGACGTGATCGTCAGAATGGACTGAGTGGGTTCGGCATTACGATAGGTTGGGCGTTCCCGAATTAAATTCATGAACTGCTCCACCAGACCAGCCGCAATGCTATCAACGCGATCGTCGTTGTTGCCGAACTTAGGATAGTCACCCTCGATTTCGTAATCGACGGCGAGTCCTTCAGCATTGCGAATTACCTTAACCTGAGTATGTTTGATGGCTGAGAGCGCATCGCCCACGACAGACAGTCCGGCAATACCACAGGCCATCGTGCGATAGACATCGCGATCGTGCAGCGCCATTTCAATCCGCTCATAACAGTATTTGTCATGCATGTAGTGAATGACATTCAGCGTGTTGACGTAGGTCCTCGCCAGCCACGAGAGCATTCGAGTTAATTTCTCAACAACCTCGTCGTAGACCAAAACGTCTGCCGTGATAGGTTCACTGACCGGACCGACTTGCTTGCCTGTTTTCTCATCCTTACCGCCGTTGATGGCGTACAGTAATGCCTTGGCTAGATTGACCCTGGCTCCAAAGAACTGCATCTGCTTGCCAATTCGCATGGCTGACACGCAACAGGCAATACCATAGTCGTCACCATAGAGGGGACGCATCAAGTCATCGTTTTCATACTGAATCGAGCTTGTGTCAATAGAGGTTTGGGCACAGAAGCGCTTGAAGTGAAGCGGCAGTTGCTCAGACCACAGCACAGTTAAGTTAGGCTCTGGTGCAGGTCCTAAGTTGTAGAGCGTTTGCAGCACCCTGAAGCTATTTTTGGTCACTAAGGGCTGTCCATTTTCTCCCATGCCACCGATGCACTCCGTCACCCACACCGGATCGCCCGAGAACAGCTGATTATAGTCTGGGTGGCGTAAGAATCGCACCATCCGCAGCTTCATGACTAAGTGATCCATGAGTTCTTGAGCGTCGGTTTCATTGAGCGTACCGTTGGCCAAATCTCGCTCAATATAGACGTCTAAGAACGTTGAAATGCGTCCCAGAGACATGGCTGCGCCATTCTGCTCTTTCACTGCCCCTAGGTAACCGAAATAGGTCCACTGAACGGCTTCCTTCGCAGTCATTGCTGGACGACTGATGTCGAATCCATAGCGGCTAGCCATTGCCTTCAGTTCAGCGAGTGCGCGAATCTGCTCACTGATTTCTTCCCGCTGCTGAATGATGGGTTCGGTGATGGCCTCAACTTCTAAGGAATTGAGCTGATCTTGCTTGTCGGCAACTAAGCGATCAATGCCATAGAGGGCTACGCGCCGATAGTCACCAATAATGCGACCGCGACCATAGGCGTCTGGCAGCCCCGTGATGATGCCGGAGTGCCGGGCCAACCGCATCTCTTGAGTGTAGGCATCAAACACACCATCGTTATGGGTTTTACGATATTGGGTAAAGATTTCGTTGGTGCCAGCATCCATCTCATAGCCATAGGCTTCCAGAGATTTACGAACAACCCGGACTCCACCGTTGGGCATGATGGCCCGCTTTAAAGGCTGATCGGTTTGTAAACCGACTATCTGTTCTAGAGAATCATCGATATAGCCAGGAGCATGGGCCGTAATGCTGGAGGGCACTCGGGTATCGACATCTAAAATGCCTTTCTCCCGCTCCTGCCGCATCAAATCGCTAACTTTGTCCCACAGGGCTTCTGTCCGTTCAGTCGGACCCGCTAGGAAATCTTGGTCTCCCGTATAGAGGGTGTAGTTCTTCTGAATGAAATTACGGACGTTAATCTCGTGAATCCAAGCGCCTGGCTGAAACCCCTGCCAAGCTTCTTGATTGACGGTGACTGCAGGAGCATCTGTGTTGCGAATTGGAGTGGAAACCATAGAATGACCTCGTAATGAATGGACAGGTGGGCGGGTAGTTTTAGGAACGAGCAGGGCTATCCAGCAGGTTGAAGCTCGGATTCGTTTGGAGCAGTTTTTGCCTGAACGGCTAGCGGCGATGTGCCCAGGTAAGCGTCTACCAGCAGCTGCTTCAAATCACTGATCAGGGGATAGCGGGGATTCGCGACCGTACACTGATCGTCGAAGGCCTGGTCTGCGACGATGTCCAGCTTGGTGAAAAAGTCATCTTCGCTAGCCGACAGCGTGTCACGAATTGACGTAGGAATATCAAGCTGCTGCTTCAAGTTTTCGACCGCTGCGATGAGAGCATTGACTTTCTCCTCTTCGCTTGTGCCCGTTAGTCCCAATGCGTCGGCGACATAGGCGTAGCGTCGCTTCGCTTCGGGATATTTGTATTGGGAGAAGGTGGCTTGTTTGAAGGGGGCGTCAGTGGCGTTGTAGCGAATGACGTGGGAAATCATCAGCGCATTGGCTAAGCCGTGAGGAATATGGAAGGTGCCGCCCAGTTGATGGGCCATTGAGTGACAGATCCCAAGGAAGCTGTTGGCAAAAGCCATGCCCGCGATCGCCGCTGCATAGTGCACCCGCTCTCTCGCCTCTGGATCCTGGGCACCCTTGTGATAGGCTCTGGGCAGATAGTCGAACAGTAATTGAATGGCTTCAAGCGCCAGGCCATTGGTGAAATCAGAGGCCATTACCGAGACGTAAGCTTCCAGGGCATGGGTCAGGGCGTCGACGCCGCCATAGGCCGTCAGGCGTTTCGGCAGATTGAGCACTAGAGCCGGATCAGCGATCGCCATCGTTGGCGTTAGCGCATAGTCCGCTAGGGGATATTTGATGCCGACACGGTGATCGGTCACGACTGCAAAAGGTGTGACTTCTGACCCGGTGCCAGAGGTGGTAGGAATGGCCACCATCATGGCTTTTTCTCCTAACGGTGGCAGCTCATAGACTCGCTTACGAATATCCATGAATCGCATGGCAAGTCCTTCAAATTCAATGTCTGGATGCTCATACATCAGCCACATGACTTTGGCAGCATCCATTGGTGAACCACCGCCCAACGCAATAATCACGTCGGGATTGAAGGAATTCATCAGTGCCAGTCCTCGCTGCACGGTATCCAGAGAGGGATCCGGTTCAACATCATAGAAGATGTCGTAAGCTAACCCGACTTGCTTCAGTGCGGCCTCTAAGCTGGCCGTCATGCCCATGTCGTACAAGGGCTTGTCCGTCACGATGAAGGCCCGACGTTTGCCCGCCAATTCCTGAATTGCTACAGGCAGTGAGCCGTACTTGAAATAGATTTTGGGCGGAACGCGGAACCAGAGCATATTTTCCCGCCGTTCAGCCACGGTTTTGATGTTTAGCAGGTGGTAAGGTTCAACATTTTCACTAATGGAGTTGCCGCCCCAGCTGCCACACCCCAACGTCAGAGAGGGATCGAGGCGGAAGTTGTACAAATCACCGATCGCGCCTTGAGACGATGGCGTGTTGATTAACACTCGGGCCGTTTCAATGCTGTCTTCAAAGTTGCGAATGTGGTCAATGTTCGCCGGATTGGTATACAGCACGGCGGTATGTCCTCGCCCGCCAAAGCGAACCAGTTGCTTGGCCTTATTCACCGCATCTTCAAAGTCTACGGCCCGATACATGGCCAAGACGGGAGAAAGCTTTTCGTGAGCGAACGGCTCTTCATGACCAATGTCATCGACTTCGCCGATCAGAACTCGGGCATCGTTGGGAATCGTAATACCCGCAATTTCTGCTAGCCGAACCACTGGCTGTCCAACAATCTCAGGATTGAGACGACCATTAACAAGAATTTTGTCAGCTAGGGCAGTGCGATCGCTCCCTTCTAAGAAATGAGCACCCCGGGCTATGAACTCCTGACGGACCGCCTCATAGACCTCGTCCAGCACAATTACAGACTGTTCGCTGGCACAGATCATGCCGTTGTCGAAGGTTTTGCTAAGAAGAATGGAAGAAACAGCAACTTTAATATCTGCTGTCGCGTCGATCAGCGCAGGAGTATTGCCAGCACCCACCCCGAGAGAGGGGTGTCCTGAAGAATACGCTGCCTTCACCATCGAAGGTCCACCCGTTGCCAAAATCAAGCTGACGTCTGGGTGCTGCATCAGGGCTTGAGACAAGGGCACCGACGGCTCGTCAATCCAACCAATGATGTCCGGCGGCGCACCTGCTGCAACAGCTGCCTCCAGAACAACTTGAGCGGCTTGAATGGTGCAGCGTTTTGCCCTAGGGTGGGGCGAAAAAATAATTGCGTTGCGAGTTTTAAGCGCAATGAGTGCTTTAAAGACAGCCGTCGATGTCGGATTAGTCGTAGGCACAATGCCTGCCAAAATACCCACAGGTTCGGCAATACGCTGAATACCGAAGGATTTGTCTTCTTCGATGACGCCGCAGGTTTTTTCCTGTTTGTATTTGTTGTAAATAATCTCAGAGGCAAAGTGATTTTTGATAACTTTGTCTTCTATGACTCCCATTCCAGTTTCTTCTACCGCCATTTTGGCTAAGGGAATACGAGCAGCATTCGCAGCGATCGCTGCTTTTTTGAAGATTTGATCAACTTTTTCCTGACTGAAGTGAGCGTATTTTTCCTGAGCAGACTTTACACGTTGAATCAGTTCTTCTAGGGCTTGAATAGTCGTAACGGCCATAGGCTAACTCCTTTCTGTAACGACAGGTTAAGATGGCTGTCTCAACTCAGACCCAAATCCAAGAGATGACTTCAAAACCTTGTGGGAGAAGTCATTGACAAAGATCGAGCGTCTCTTGCAGAAGCTAAGAGACTAAGCAGAGAGGATGACTGGTGAGTACATATGCTCAATCATCCTTGCCCTCAGTCTAAAAACAAACTCAGAGAATATGGAGTCAAGTTCACAAAAAAAAATGATGCCTTTGTCCTGACATTTATCAGACTAAATAGTAATAATTTCTGATTTTTCTCGGTATTTTCTCGTTCAATTTGCTCTAACTAAGGTGACGAGAGCTTTAGGCTTGAAAGAACAATCATAAAGTAATTAAGATACTTTTAGTTTTATCTATGCACGGGTTTGAAATAATGAATTTGTAATGAATCTGTGACGAAAGAATTTAGGTTTGTTTTAGTTTTAGCCACCAGATTAGTCGTTTAGATTTGAGATGTTTGACAGCCTATTTTCACTAAGATTTTTTAAGACAGTCGCTTGTTGACTTTTACGGACACTATTGTCTCAACCGTCTCAAATATGACTAAGTCACAACCACTGATTCCTGATCCGGCTTACGATATTCTCCGCTCCGAGCATCAACCTCTGAAAGCTATTTTCAAACCCAAAACGGTCGCTGTTGTTGGCGCTAGCGATCGCCCCGGCAGTGTAGGTCGCACATTATTGTGGAATCTCATCAGTCACCCTTTTGGCGGCACCGTATTTCCCATTAATCCCAAGCGCAGTAGTGTTTTGGGCATCAAAGCTTATCCCTCTGTAACGGCTGTTCCAGAACCGATAGAGCTAGCCGTAATCGCCACACCTGCGCCAACGGTACCGGGGATCATTCGTGAATGCATTGAAGCAGGCGTTAAGGGTGCGATCGTTATTTCTGCCGGATTCAAAGAAATTGGCGAACCAGGTATTGCCCTAGAGCAGGACATTTTGGATCAGTTGCGCCAGAGTCAACTGCGGCTCATTGGCCCCAACTGCCTCGGCGTGATGAGTCCCCGGACGGGGCTAAACGCCACCTTTGCCGGCACCATGGCACAACCTGGAAACGTCGCCTTCATCAGTCAGAGCGGAGCAATCTGTACTGCGGTGCTGGACTGGAGCATTCGGGAAAACGTAGGTTTCAGCGCTTTCATCTCCATTGGTTCCATGCTGGACGTGAACTGGGGCGACCTAATTGATTACTTGGGGGATGATCCCTACACCCACAGCATCGTGATTTATATGGAAGCGATCGGCGATGCGCGATCATTTCTGTCCGCTGCACGAGAAGTCGCGCTAACCAAACCCATCATCGTTATCAAAGCTGGACGGACCGAAGCTGCCGCAAAAGCCGCCGCCTCCCATACGGGTTCTCTGGCAGGCAGCGATGCTGTATTGGATGCAGCCTTTCAACGCTGTGGAGTGCTTCGAGTCGATACCATTGCGGAGCTATTCGACGTTGCTGAAGTTCTTGCTAAGCAAAATTGCTTGCCTAAGGGACCCAGGCTGACAATCATCACCAACGCAGGAGGCCCCGGCGTTCTCACAACAGACGCTCTCATTAGCACCGGTGGACAACTGGCGACCCTCAGCGACGAAACAGTTCACGCCCTCGATCAAATCCTGCCAACTCACTGGAGCCACGGAAATCCCATCGATATCTTGGGAGATGCGGACCCGGATCGTTACACCAAAGCCTTTGACGTCGCAGCCCAAGATCCCCACGGAGACGGTCTGCTCGTTATTCTGACGCCCCAAGCCATGACGGACCCAACGCGCACTGCTGAACAGCTCAAAGCCTATGCTCAAAATATTGATAAACCGGTTCTAGCCAGCTGGATGGGAGGGGCTGAGGTGATGACCGGGGAGGCCATTCTGAATCAAGCCAGCATTCCGACCTATCCGTATCCAGATGCGGCAGCAGGACTATTCAACTTCATGTGGCGCTACAGCTACAATCTCAAAGCTCTATACGAAACTCCCATGCTCGCTACCGATTGGAATAGCGAGGGGGCGGGTCCGGCCCAAGTCACGCGCCTATTGGAGGTCATTCAAGCACAAGGACGGACGCTTCTAACGGAGCAAGAATCGAAACAGCTATTAGCCGCTTATGATTTACCCGTTGTTCAAACCTTGAAAGCAACCAGTCCTGAGGCAGCGATCGCCTGTGCAGAGCAGATCGGCTATCCGGTTGTCTTAAAGCTGCTGTCGGAGACGGTCACCCATAAAACTGACGTGGGCGGCGTTAGGTTGAACCTGAACAATGCCGCAGCGGTCCGCCAGGCCTATGACGCGATCGCCACTGCGGTGGCCGTCAAAGCAGGAGCAGATTGTTTTGATGGGGTAACCGTTCAGCCCATGATTAACCGAGACGAAAGCTACGAGCTGATTTTGGGCAGTAGCCTCGATCCCCAATTCGGTCCTGTTCTGCTGTTTGGTGCCGGAGGACAGATGGTCGAAATCATGCGAGATAGCGCTGTAGCGTTACCTCCACTGACAACAACTCTGGCCCGCCGGCTAATTGAGCGGACGCAGATTCATACGGCGCTACAGGGTATTCGCGGTCGTGCCGCAGTTGATCTGGATCAGCTAGAGCGTGTTTTGGTGCGCTTTAGCCAATTGGTAATCGAACATCCCCAGATTAAGGAAATTGACATCAATCCTCTATTGGCTTCTCCTGCCGATACCCGTAGGACTCAAACGTTACAAGCTCTTGATGCCCGAGTTGTTCTTCATGATTCAGATACTGATCTGAACCAGATTCCGAAACCCGCGATCCGTCCCTATCCCAGCCAATATGTTGCTGAATGGACGCTAGAAGATAATCGACGGGTCAACATTCGCCCTATTTGCCCAGAAGACGAGCCGTTGGTTGTTCAGTTTCACCAACTCCTATCTGAGCAGAGCGTCTACTTGCGATACTTTCACCTGATGAAGCTGAGCCAGCGAACAGCCCACGAGCGGCTGACGCGAATCTGCTTTACTGATTACGATCGCGTCATCGCTTTAGTCGTTGACCATAAAGATCCTGAAACGGGACTGCACTCCGTTTTGGGAATAGGCCGTCTGAGCAAGCTACAGGGAACCGGCACCGCAGAGTTTGCCATGCTGGTGGCGGATCCTTTCCAGCGCTTAGGGATTGGGACCGAACTTCTGAAACGACTGGTTCAGATTGCCCGTCAGGAAAACATTGAGCGGATTACTGCCGAGATTTTGCTGGAGAACAGAGCCATGCAGCATGTCTGCCAAAAAGTTGGCTTTAAGCTATCTCCTATTGGCGATGGTCTTGTAAAAGCTGAGTTTCAGGTTGATTGCCCGTAACACAGATGCACCTTTGAGGGATGTCAGGACCTACTCATGGCCCCTTGCATCCTCCAATTTTGCCAATCTTTCGGGGTTCGCCTAACCAACCCCCGATGTGGGGACCTGACGTCCCCACAC
>NZ_JAQMUB010000011.1 GCF_028330965.1 Oscillatoria sp. CS-180
CAATAGCACAATGGCGCGAAGGCCTGTTTTGTACGGACGGATTTGCTGTATGGTGTATCGTTGCGCATGGGTGGGGTGTTACCTACGGCGTTTGCATCCTGTTTTGGTGATGACGCCCTTGGGTCAAACTTTGAAATCGCAAGGTAATTTGTGAGCAGAGTACTTCGCCTTGTCAGCAGATTATTTTATCGTTTGTCTACTCATCCCCGTTCATGACCACTGTTACTGTCACTGTCAAACTCTTTGCGGCGTATCAAGAGGCTTATGGTATGCCGGAGATGACGTTGGATTTGCCTGAGGGGGCGACGGTTGCCTCAGTGCGCGATCGCCTACTGGCAGACAAACCAGAGCTAGAACAGTGGCGCGACTTGACTCGGTTTGGCGTCAATTTCCAGTTTGTGGAAGCGGACAGCCCGCTAGAAACAGGCGATGAGGTCGTCCTGATTCCACCGGTCAGCGGGGGATAGTTCCGTCTCTCAATACGGTGAGAACTAAAAGGGGCAAAACCCACAACGGCCCACTGTTTTTGCTGATGTCGCGATTCAAACTGCCGTAACAGGATCTCGACGCCCCACTGAGCAGGTCAACGATGTGGAAATTGAAACG
This sequence comes from Oscillatoria sp. CS-180, assembly GCF_028330965.1. Classification (GTDB taxonomy): domain Bacteria; phylum Cyanobacteriota; class Cyanobacteriia; order Phormidesmidales; family Phormidesmidaceae; genus Halomicronema. The sequence goes on from NZ_JAQMUB010000011.1 coordinate 607, forward strand.
GAAGATTCCTGCGTCGGGAACACCAGCGTCAGTACCAGTCGTCAACTCCAGGTAGGTGGTACAGGCCACGTTCGCCAAGAGCGACAAAGCCGTCATCGTATTGAAGGCGGTGCACCTGAATCTCGTCCGACAGGCCCTACGGTCGCTGTTCCTGTCGAGGTCCAGGTTGACGTTTACAATCCTGCGGAGCGCTTACGCCCTTGAGCAGGTATGTCTCTCTAAGTCGATTTTGAGGAGGTGGGTAATGGATCGTCAGCGCTGGTTATTAGCTATCGGTGTTGTGGTGGGATTGCAGATGACGGTGATGCCGTCATCCATTGCTCACGTCCCTTTCCTGAAGCAAATAAGCTGGACGGATGCGCTCAAGTCAGATTTGCCCAACAACTTTTTAGGTGACAACGACTCGAAGCTCGCGATCGTGCAATCCTCTCAAAGACAAACTAACACCATCACATTGGACTCGGCTGATTTATCGCTGCCCCACGAATTGACTATCGAAACGTCAGCTGCATTAGATGGGCAGATTGTGATCAATGACGAAAGTGTTCTGTCTCTCTCAACAGGAACGACCACCCTGGATGTGGCTCCTTACATCGCGGATGATGGGGCCACAACAATAGAATTAACCGGAACATATCGTCCTGGAAACGCTGTCATCAAGTTACAGTTCGAAGGACCCGGTATTTCCATCAGTCAGCAGTCTGCGGGTATGGGACAGCTGGACTACAGTCTCAATTTGGAGGTGGACTAGCCAATGCTTGGGAGGCGGTAGCGGTGTCTAGGACACTACGGCAGAAATAGGCTCATCCTTCAAAACATTGGGAAAGCCCATCTGCCTTAGTTTTTAACTTTGAGTTTTGAGTTTTGAATTCCGCGTAGTGGTACTAGTGGGTCATTTGCTGTGCATGCTGCCATTACACGTTGCGGCTTCGGCGCTAATGTTTGACCAGGCGCTGCGATCACACCACTTGTCATTGGTGTGAGGCTGCTGATTCGTCCATCTTTACCGCTGCTACTAAATCGTAGTTCTCTCATGTGGCTACCATCCAAGCTGCTGTGTGGCTTGAATGAGTTTGGGATGCACCCACCAAAACCCCAGAACGAAGAGGGTAATGCCTAGGTAGGACGGACGTAGGAATTCTTGCCACTTGATCTGCTGCTTGCCCTGCCACACGGCCAGAAAGGGAATGACGGAGGTTCTTTCCTTTACAGCTTCGAAGGCCGAGCCATAGCGGGCCTGCCAGCGACGATCGCCATGCCAGACCGCAAACAGGTGATGGGCAATCAGGCCAGCGGACGTTACCACCATGAACGTTGTGCCTAACCACAGGGTGTGCGCGATACACCAGATGACTTGCCCTACCATTTGAGGATGGCGCGTGATGCGAATGATGCCCGTCTCGTACAGATGAACCTGAGGCTTTTCGATGGCGGCAACCTCTAAGAGGTTGAAAGTTGCCGGATAGAGAAAGAAGAAGGAGATGACTGAGACAATCCAGACCGCCTCAAACATGCCGGGGACGCCCTGAACATTCCAAAGCCGGAGACCATCGTAGCGGTGGTTGATGAAGTAAATGATCAAAACGCTGGCTGCGGGAATGCTGACTAGGGCAAACAAAACTCGATAAGCCCTAGCACCAATGATTTTTTCGCCTTTAGGACGAAGGGCTGCCAAACCACTGTGAGCGATCGCAAAGCCAACCAAAAGCGCCAGCATGATGCCATGACTGGGCGATAACCAAGACCACAATGTCATAAGTACTAAAAGCGTCCGAACTGCGTACTTGCAACGATATCAAAAATCCAGGGTTGTCATGAAAACTAACCCTAGAAGAATAGCTGCGATCGCGCCAATCGTCGTGTTGATGATGTTGACCAGTTCATTGGTCAACCAGGGCAGATTATCTTGAAAGGCAGCACCAATAACACTTTCCAAGTTGGTCGCAATGAAGGCTGCAACTAAACATAGCAGCACGCCTATCAGCGTAATGAGTCCTGTAGACCAGCCGACTGCCGCAATTACAATCGAACCCAGCAGACCCGCTAAGGTTCCCTCTAAACTAACCGCACCTTCTGTTCCGGCAGGGACAGGCTGTAGCGTTGTGATTAAGAAGGTTCGCTTGCCATAGGCTTTACCAACTTCACTTGCGGTCGTATCTGAAAGCTTGGTAGCAAAGCTGGCGACATATCCTAGACTCAGCAAAGTCATCCAAATAGCGGAGATATTTGGCAAGACGTTGTAGTTAATCAGTGCTACGCCCAAGGCACACAGGGTTGCAGTTAAAGCTGACCCCCATACATTTTCTGGGCCTCTGACACCGGATCGTTTTTCTGCAATACCTGCTGCCTCTTTCTCAGCTTTGCCAATGCGAGTGACGACTGAACCCACCAAGAAATACACCATCACCACGGTGTATCCGCGCCAGCCTAAACAGCCCCAAACGAGCACGCCCAATATCCAAGCATGACAATAGCCTGCAGGTGTGAGGAGCTTTTTGGGCAGTAACCAGGCGATCGCGAGCAGTGCTGTATTAAGCGCAAGGGCAACCAGCCAGGGCATTAGCACGAAAGGCATGGAACGGTCTCCAGATTTCAGTAGCGCATCTACCCTTCAGCATGGAGCTTATGCTAAGAAGCGTCAATGGGCGGCGTCGATATAGACCGTTCGGCAAAGCGCTTACGAATGTGCAAACAGTTCTGGTTGTCAGCGCTTGAAGTGTACTCAACTAGGTCAGCGACTCGATACATGATGCGGAGACCTCGTCCGCCTTCGGATTCAGACGTTGTCGTTTCGAGTTTTTGCTCCAGCGTAGCGCGCAAATCAAATCCTGGACCCTGATCCAGAATTTTCATGTCTAGGTAGTCTTCGGTGACGGTGACCTCAATGAGGATAGGGGTTTCAGGAGGAAGTTCTTGGTGAGCATGGCGGACAGCGTTTGTGAACCCTTCAATCAGCGCAAGCTGACATTGAAGCCAATCTTCTTGAGGAATTGGCAATTCGTGAAAGTCATCAAACCAAGATAAAACGCCCTTTAAAGCTTTTGGGTCCGTTTCAGTCTTATAAGTGCTTTGCTTTAGGATGCTCAAGGATCTAACAACCGATAAGGCCCAAATCTTTCACATGACATCTGTTGTGAGTTGCAAACCCATCCAACAGATTTTCTACTTCAAATACTTTCAACGGTAGAGAACCCAAATCGGGCAAATCTCGCTTTTTTTTGATGAATAATTAATCCCGCATCAACGTCTATCGCAAAAGGTATAACCGTTACTCGTTCCATAAGGACAAGACGGCGAGCTATCTGGCGATGCGCTAGGCACCGAGTGCTGTGGGATACACAAGCCTAGATGGTTAAAGCTCTATCAATAGGACTGACACAAAGGATTTATTCGATTGTTGTAGCTAGCGTAAGGTGGACGTTGTCCGCTCTACCTGTAGACATTTGCGTGAGTAGCCCTGTTTAGACTAAGCGGTCATGGTGATAGGGTGTCTCTATCAAGCATTCCCAATCGCGATCGCCGCTGCTCAAGACAGTGTTAGGAAAGCAGGAATCTTTAATTGCATTTGAATATGCTTACAAATGCTTCGTAATAAAGATTTCTGCGGTACTCCGTTGCTGTGCCATAGCATCTGCATCCTATTGATTGGTTGCTCGTCAGGCATGCGCAAGCTAATCAAGCACTTCTCAGGGCCACAATCGGGTCCAACTTCGCTGCCTGACGCGCTGGAAATACACCGAAAAACAGCCCGATGCCCCCGGAAACCCCAACCGTCACTGCGATCGCGACAGCAGAAACACCAGCTTCAAACGGCGTCAAGACACTGATCAGGACAATGCCGCTGATGCCTAATCCAGTACCGACTAAGCCGCCTGCAATGGAAAGGATGATCGCTTCGATCAGAAACTGCATCAGAATGTCTTGCTGAGCCGCTCCGATCGCTTTTCTGAGGCCAATCTCCTGTGTCCGTTCCCTGACGGAGACCAGCATAATATTCATAATGCCAATGCCGCCAACGAGCAAAGAAATGCCTGCGATCGTTGCCAGCATCACTGTTAAAGCACCCGTAATGGTTCCTGCAATGTTCAGCAAGGTGTCTTGACTTTGAATGAAAAAGTCATCTTCGCCTCGAATGTTGTGTCGCAAGCGCAGCAGATTAGCAATCTGAAACTCCGCAGTACTCATACTTTCTCGGTCGTAGGTCGAGACCGAGATGAAAGAGACCTCGATACCGTAAGGTGACTGTCGTCTACCGACCAAACGACTAGCCTGCGTGGTGATGGGGACCAGCACGGCGTCATCGTAATCCAGACCTAAATTAGACCCCTTTCTCTCCATGACGCCGATCACTTCGAAGCTAGTTCCCTTGATACGGATAGATTCTCCAATCGGCGAGGCGTCGTCAAACAAACGCTCAGCCAGGGTTGCCCCGACGACGACGACCTGACGTCGGCGTTCTAAATCTAGTTCAGAAATAAAGCGTCCGTAATCAATCTCGAAGCTGCGAACTTGCAGAAACTGCTCGTTGGTACCAACAACGCTTGTATTCGTGTTCCGGTTCCGGTACGTTACCAAATTTCGTGAACTGAACTCTGGCGTGACTCCGGCCACAGTGGGCACTTGCTCTTGAATCGCCTCGGCATCAGAGACAACCAGCGTTCTTGGGATGTCGATACTACCGAGCTCTCGGGTTTCTCGATTGCCAGGAGCAATAAACAAGACGTTTGGTCCCAGAGCCTGTAATTGGTCATCGATGTAGCGTTGTGCTGCTTCGCCAATGCCCACCATTGCGATGACTGAAGCGTTGCCGATGACAATTCCCAGCATTGTCAGACTGCTACGGAGTTTATTAGCCGTCAGGGTTTTGACAGCCATTTGTAAGCTCTCACCAAGGTGCATTTAACTCACTTCACCATAAGGGCACTGTCTCTAGGAAAGCACAAACGACGAGATTTGGTGGTCGACCGATGGGGTTTACTCTTGCTCACCCGTTAAGGCCACATAGCCTCCTAGGGCGATCAGTCCAGTGCCCGTAGCGTATCGCTGGGTAGCCCGAAGCCGAGGGCTATTGTGTAACAGCTGACCGATCGGGCCTGCCAAAAGGATCACAATGAAGTCGACAGCGGTGTTCAGCAGAACCGAGATTGTGCCAAGCAGTAGGAACTGGACAAAGATAATGCCGTCCGGGTTAATGAATTGTGGAATGAAGGCCAGAAAAAACAACGCTGTTTTCGGATTAAGCACTTCAACAACAACGCCCTGAAAGAAAGCACGGTTGTGTCCGGTTTTTTGAAAGCTACCGACCTGGGTAGAACTGTCTTGCCCAAGAAGCGTTTTGACGCCCAGATAAATCAGATAGGCTGCGCCCAGGTATTTCACTATGGCAAAAGCGATCGCAGAGGCTGCCAGCACAATTGAAATGCCCAGAGCGGCAGCGACAACGTGGAACAGTCCTCCCGCTGAAGTCCCTAGAGCTGAAGCGATGCCTTCTTGTCGCCCACCCCTCAAGCTGCGAGTCATGACGTAGAGAATACCAGGGCCGGGGGTAATCGCAAGGGCGATCGCGGCACTCAAGAACACACCAAAAGTGATTAGATCAGGCATATTGCTCCATGTTTACTCAGGTTGGATAAGGAAATGGATTGTAGATAGAGCTTATGCATATGACCCAACGGTTGTGAAGTAAGCCGCTACAGCGCATTAGCTTTTATGACTGATCAAGTCTTTGATATCCCCAGCTACAGACTATTTTTTCATAGACTGGAAAAGTTTTTTTGAAAGCGTTAATCAATCGCTTCCCACCAAGGGTTACAGTTCCTTCATGGGACCAATACACAATAGTTCTCAACTTGAAATCTGTGATGCAAAGTTCGGAATGCCAGTAACCAAATCCCATTGGCGGAGATTCAATCCAAGCCTCATCATGCTCTGGAAAAACGTATACGCCCCCTGCTTGATAAAATTCTGTGATGAAGTCTTGAAACTCTTCTTCTGGCAGTTCTGCTTCCATTAGATTGCAGTCAAAAGCCAGCAGGTCATTTCGCGAAGCTGGCTCTAGTGGAAACCAATAATGACTGTTCCAACCCCATAGTCGTTTTAGCTCTTTTAAGGCAGACTGAAGCTTATCCTTATCGTGGCCATGATCTATGGGCGACATAATATAGAGACCAGTTTTTGGGCACTTCGCTTTCACATTTCAACTATTACGTACGCTCTGACTGGAAACGTCCCGAAATTTTTAACTTTGACCGGTACAGCACTGAATTTAAAGGGCTTATTGGGTATTTTTTCCAAATTGCATAAGTGCTCAACGATTGGGATATCAGCCCCCAACAACGTTGAGTGTACAGGCCGTGCTCCACTCGTTGTATCGTCAATATTCAACGAGTCAATTCCAACTAACGCCGCACCAGATTGCTTTAACCACTCGGCTGCTTCGGCGGTTAAATACGGGTGATTTTCGAAATACTGATCTGTTCTCCAGTGGCGATCCCAACCAGTCTGAATCAGTACAGCTTGCCCTTCCACCTCCAGACTAGAAAACAACTCAATACCAATTGGACGCTGCTCGGGATTGACTCGGACTATCACAGCGTCCAATTGGGCTACTGATTCCAGCGCTAATTGGGAAAGATCTTTCCCATCAGCATACCGATGAAATGGGGCATCAATATATGTTCCAGTGTTTGCCACCATCTCAATCTTGCCAATGTGAAACGTTGTCCCCTCGGCATAATGTAACTTGGAGGCTTCTCGACTCAAAAAATCACAAATAATGGGGGCGGGTAGCCCTTTGTATGTAATCATCCCGTCTTCTACGGTGTGACTCACATCAATTAAAGTGACCATATCGATTATTTCCACATCAATAGATTGATCTTAGGGTCGTTAAGGAGATTTCTGAAAACAAAAAAATACCCAGCTGTGGTGCCTTACACTGCGCTAATGACACCACAGCAGCGGTCAATTCTTTGATGGAGATCCCTCAACGATCTTAAGGGGTCTTGTCTTGTCCAAAAGGAGTTAGCCAGTGACGTTGGGTGGCAAAGGTGAGGAGCAGCGCCGTTAACCCGAATATGGCAAAGCTCTCGCCGCAAGCCGATAAAAAAGGCCAGAAATTTTGAGCGATCGCGGATCCGGCATCGACTTGAGCTAAGCCCCTCACCAACGTGAAGGCCAACACAACCCCTGCATTGAGTTGCACATTGTTATCTTGGCGGACGGCATAGCGATAGGTTAGGGCAAATAGCGCTCCAGACAGGGTTGCGATCGCAGCATTCACCAGCAAGGTCAGATTTGCCATACCGGCTAGAAGATCCAGTGAAATTAGCGTGAATCCAAATACCCATACTCGATGCAGACCTAGCAGCATTAGACTGACTGACCCAGCACACAGTCCGCCGAGGGCAGCAGCTTTTAAGGAGGTCAATCGCTCAGTAGCCGTGAAGCGAGAAGAAAAAGTCATCAGGAGAGTATTCGTTTCTTCACAATGGAAGGAAGCTCTCTCATTGAAGCACTCAATTCGCCCGATGAGGTTGTTCGCTCTTGATAGTTTGTTCGATTGGTGGTGTCTCTAAAGCGGCTTGACTCAAGATTTGGGAGAGTTCCTATCAGAGCTGCTAGGTAATCGAACTGCCTTGCGATGTGCTTTTGCGTGGCGCCGTCCTACTTTGCCTAATGTTTCTTGTAATGTTCCCATCGGGCAGAAGGCGCACCATGCTCTGGGGCGAGTGGCAATACCCAATGGAATGGCAATCAAGCTAGTCACCACACACATACTGATGAACACGCCACCGATCGCAACGGGATTGCCGCCGGTTGCCATTATGCGAGCAATGAACACACTCATGAAAAACCCCAACACGCTCCACCTGAACCATTTACGGGTTAGTAGTCGAGGATAGGAACGATCAAGCGTCAGGTAAGGCATCACGATGTCTAAAAAGGCTCCTCTGGGACAGAGATTGCCGCACCAATACCGAGCTTTGAAGTAGGAATAGATGACGAGAAAGACCATCATGGCCAACATCACGTATCCCAAAAATGGATAGAACAAGCCGCCGATCGCAATCAATGGGTAGAGCCAAATCATGATCCGCTGCGATCGCTTAACTTTGGATTTCCTAGTCATTTCTCCTATCCTCCTACCGCCACCAAGGTTGTTTCCCCGTTCGTGGATCAAGCTCTGTCCAGGGCGAAATCCAGATAGCTTCTCCTTCGACCAAAACATGAACGAGCTTGAGTGGACGATCTGCTGGACCTCGTACTACGGAACCATCAGGGGCAAAACGAGAACCATGACACGGGCATTGAAACTGTTGTTCACCATCGTTCCAAGGAAACGTACACCCTAGATGCGTGCAGTTGTCTACGATGCCGATCGCATCTAATGTGTCGGTTTCCGTAACGGTCAGATAAGTGGGTTCACCTGCTAACCCAGCAACCAACGCGCGACTTCCAGGAGGGTTGGCCAACAGTTGAGAGACAGGAATTGGATGACTCAACTGATCCTTAGCCAGGATTGCGCCCCCCTTTCCAGTTTTGGGAATAGGCATCAAGGATTTGACCGCAGGGTAAACGGCTGAGCCAGTTGTGACGGCAACTGCTGTCCCCGTCAAAAAGTTAAGAAACTGCCGTCGATTCAAATCAGAATTATCAAGAGAAAGATTAGTCTCCATGTCTGTGATCCTCCTGTTTTTAGAGATCAGGGAGCGATTTTGAAGTGGGTCTTGCGACTATGCTGAGTCTAGTTTTGGGGCGACTTATAGCCCTGTGCAGCTCTTGGTTCAGTACATCTCAGGGTCTGGGGGAGCGGGGAATAGGGCGCAGGGAATGGAGTGAGTTTGACTCAAATGCATGCCGCTATGTCTATATCAGGTCAGGACTAACGCAAATGGACGCATCGACTTCCAGAGCTAGCGTGAACCCTACCTGTCAAGTTCTGTGCAAGTCCTATCCGGTTGTTTGTTGTTGGAGCAGAAGAGGTTGGTAAAGAGCGGAATTGGGCATAGTTTTTGATCAGCACAAAGGTGGCGATCGCGAGCAAGAAATAGCCAAATCCTTTTTGTAGCTGACGCGCCGAAATGAACCGTCCCAAGTAGTTCCCCAATCCTGTTCCCAAACTAGCGGCGAAAGTAAAAGAAACCGTCAGCTGCCAATCCAGGTCAATTTGCCCCAGATAGCCCAGCAACCCCGCGATGGAGTTGCCTGCAATAATCAGCAGTGAGGTTCCGATCGCTTGTTTCATCGGAATTTTGCCGAGTAAGACCAGAGCAGGAACAATGGCGAATCCGCCGCCTACCCCGACTAAACCTGTTACAACGCCCACTCCGAGACCTTCGGTCATAAGCCACAGCCAGCAATATTTGCACACGGGGGGCTGATAAAACGCCTCGTGCTGCACGATGTCAGGAGACGGTTCAGATTTTGCAGTGCGGCGGATCATCAGTCCAGCTGCCAACAGCATGGCAACGCCAAATAACCCCATCTGAAACGTTGTCGTGATCCAGGGCTGAGTCGCTAACCGCGCTCCCAGATAGGCGCCTAGCATTGTGCTAGAACCGAACGAGATTGCTATTTTGCCGTTGAGATTGCCCTGTCGCCAGTGGGGCATCACGCCAATTAAGCTCACCAAACCCACGATGATCAGCGTCATCGCGATCGCCGATTTGGGCGGAATGCCCATGATATACACCAACACTGGCAGCGCTAAAACCGAGCCGCCACTCCCTAACAGTCCGAGACTCATGCCAATGGCGATCGCAAAGAGATGGCCCACTGCGTACAGCATCGTATCGCCTCAATTACAACCAGCGCTGTCCGATGCTGCGGTTATAGGGCAACTGAGCAAGCAGCATTCCCAGCACACAGGTATTGGTGACACCGGCAAAAACTAATCCCGTTCCCATAAAACCACTGAGAAGTAAGCCCCAAGGTAAAACTGTAGCGCCCAAGATGGTTCCTAACAGAACCAGCAACCCTACTGTTATTTGCACTTGGCGAAACAAACTGATGGGCGCATTGCGACTTTTTTCGAGTGGGTATGCTTCAGCTTTCCAAGCGGATAGCCCACACTGTAGTTCCATCACATTGATCGTGCCTGCGGATCTGAGCTGTGTCCCTGCCCGAGCAGACCGTTTGCCCGACTGACAATACACGACAAGGCGTTGTCCAGGTTGGGGATTAATCTGACTGGGATCTAATTTAGATAACGGACGAGAAACAGCCCCAGGAATGTGCTCATTGGCGTATTCCACAGGTTCACGAACGTCGATGAGCAGGACTGATTTCTGCTCAAGCCACCGCTTGAGCATGGGCGCAGCGATGGTTTGAGCAATGCGTGCTTGGATTTGAGTCATCATGAATTCCTTAGTGGACAATCATTAATTTGGACTGGTCGAGGCGATCGCTTCAGGGAGTGGATCTAAGTCGTCAGCGATGCAACATTGCCGCAGTGTTGGTTGGTTGGCACGGCTTCGGCGATCTTTTGAGGATCGGGCAAGTTTAATTCACTCATCAATTGCATAAATGCCTCTCGGCTTCGACCCGCCAATCGGGCATTCCATCGCTTTTCTTCGCCAATCGTGGAAACGGTTTGTCCTTGATAGTCATGTCCTGGATAAACCAGTGTGTCATTGGGCAAGGTAAACAACCGTTGTGTAATCGAATCAAATAAGATCGCTGCGTTGCCGCTTTGAAAGTCTGTACGACCGCAGCCACGAATTAGCAGAGCATCCCCTGTTAGCAGATGACTGCCGTTGATTAAATACGCCATGTGACTGTCGGTGTGTCCTGGGGTAGCGATCGCCTCAATGTCCACCACCCCAACCTGTAGGCGCTCGCGATCGCCAATCAACCGATCCGCACAGGCTATCTGGGCGGGTTGTGGCACCACACCTTCACATCCTGTCTGCTTCCGTAGCTCCGATGTCCCTGTAACGTGATCGGCATGAATATGGGTTTCTAAGCAATAGCGCAGGGTCAACCCCAATTGACTGAGCAAGGTCATATCCCGCTCTACCTGCTCTAATACTGGATCGACCAAAATGGCCTCTGCAGTTTGTGGGTCCGCTACTAGGTAAGTGTAAGTACTTGTAACCGGATCAAAGAGTTGTCGAAACAGCATAGCTACTTCTCCAGAACTGATTTAATCATCATACTACTATATAGTAATATAATAAGAGAAGGTAAGATTAAATTGAATCCTTTTCTTGAGTAACGGAGTTTCATGTCTCAGCTTTCTACTGCCGCCCTTGCCCAGGTTGCGGAGTATTTCAAAGTGTTGTCGGAACTAAGTCGACTTCAAGTTTTGTGTGCTCTCAAATCTGATCGCAAAAATGTCTCCGAAATTATGGAGATTACCGGCTTGGGGCAAGCTAATGTCTCAAAACATCTCAAAATTTTGGCGCAGGCGGGCATTGTGATCCGCCAGCCGCAAGGGGTCAATGTGTATTACGGCCTTGCTGATCCGTTGATTTTTGATTTGTGTGAACTCGTCTGCGGCAGGCTGGAAACTCGGTTGCAGGAGCAGTCACAGCAACTTCAGTCTCTGGAGGAGCTGCGTCAGCCATAATCGCCAATTTACGAGAGGTTCGCTATGGCTCATGTTGTTGTCATTGGTGCTGGATTGGGTGGTTTGCCGACTGCCTATGAACTTCGTCACCTCCTGCCCGACCCACATCAGGTCACTGTGATTTCAAAGGCACCTACTTTTACGTTTATTCCGTCATTGCCTTGGGTTGCGCTAGGCGTAACGTCTTTGGAATCGATTCAGATTCAGGTGGAACCGAACTTGACGTCACGTCGGATTGGCTGGGTGCAGGGTGAGGTCGACCAGCTTGATCCTGTCAGGCGCTTGGTTTGGGTGGGAGAAAGGCGCATTACCTATGATTATCTAGTTGTTGCTCCGGGTGCAGAACTGGCGCTGGATGCGGTCCCAGGTTTGGGGCCTGACGGAGGTTACACCCAATCGGTTTGTAATGCCCATCACGCCCACATGGCAAAGGCTGCATGGCAACAGTTTTTACAACAACCCGGTCCCTTAGTGGTTGGAGCCGTTCCTGGAGCCAGTTGTTTTGGACCAGCTTACGAATTTGCCCTGTTAGCAGATCGGCACTTACGAAAATTAGGGCTGCGCGATCGCGTCCCCATTACGTTTGTAACGCCGGAACCCTACGCAGGGCATCTGGGGATTGGCGGTATGGCAAACTCTGCCCAGCTAGTTACGAACCTCATGACAGAACGCCATATTACGGTGATTGAGAATAGGGCGATCGCTGCGATCGAACCAGATTGTCTGCACTTGGGCGATGGTCGTACTCTTCCGTTCGCATATTCCATGCTGCTACCCCCGTTTCGTGGAGCTCGTTTTTTGAGAGAAGTTGCAGGTCTAGCGGATTCCAAAGGATTCATGCCAACGTTACCGACCTATCAGCATCCTAACTATCCCTCCATTTACTCAGTTGGAGTGATTGTGCAACTTCAACCCCCTGAGCAAACCCCCTTGCCTGTTGGTGTTCCTAAAACTGGTCAGATGACCGAGGCAATGAGCATGGCCGTCGCACACAATATCGCGATCGCACTCGGGGTAATGTCTAGTCAACCCGTAACTCCAACTTTGGAAGCCATTTGCTTTGCCGACTTTGGCGATACTGGAATTCTCTTCCTTGCCGATCCTGTTTTGCCCCATCCTGAAACTGAAAAACGTCGCCGTTCTGTGGCTCTTCGAGGAATCTGGGTGAGTTGGATGAAAACCGCTTTTGAAAAATATTTTCTGATGAAAATGCGCTTCGGTAGCGCTGTTCCCTGGTTTGAGCGATTGGGACTGCGAGGGGTCGGCCTCTCACTCACCGAACGCATTCAGGTGAAATAGAACCTACAGGGTTGAATCTGAACTGAGCGAGTACCGCTGCGCAGAATTCAAAATTTGAAATTGAGAATTCATTGAGAATTCAAAGCTAGGGCAGATAAGCTTTCCTAATGTTTTGAAGGGTGAGCCTATTTCTGCCGTGGTGTACTAGTCCCACCGATGTTGACGAGCTTCATCAACTATCCCTTTAGCCTCTTCGAGTGAAATATCATAGCGGGTGCTCAACAGTTGAGGAATGAGATTGCAGTCGCGATTGGGATCGACATCAGGCTGTTGGGAATAAGCCGGCAGGGCAACATTACACAAGAAAGGTGAAGGTTTTGCCTCTAGTTGAAGCGGTTCAAGATTTAGAACTTCTCGTGAATTGATAAAAAATAGCAGGGCACCGCTGAAATTAGCATCGCTCAGGTTGGCATCGCTCAATAGGGTGCAGTTGAGATCGGCCCTGCTCAGGTTGGCATATCTAAGATCAGCGCCGCTGAGGTTGGCATGTCTAAGGTCGGCATCGCTCAGGTCAGCATATCTGAGGCCCGCACCGCTGAGATTGGCACCGCAAAGATTGGCACCGCTGAGGTTAGCACCGCTGAGGTTAACACCGCTGAGGTCGATACCACCAAGGTTAGCACCGCCGAAGTCGGCACCGATGAGTGCTTCGGTCTCTGAATTTTGTTGGGCTATACGAAAATTAAGCAGCAGGAAAATTCCACCGGCAACTACCGCTGTCATTCCCAGATCACTGGTGGGGGTTTCACTGTGGGGATAAGCAAGGGTTCCTTTTTTGGCCTGGAGTAGGCGATCGCCACCTGTTTGAAGGCTGCGATTAGGGAGTAACCCAAGCCACCACACCATCCAGAGAAGAATGGGAGTGGAGATCGCTCCCATCACCCACCACTTGTTGATTCTTATCCTTGACTGCCACTGCTTGAATCGTTCCTGCATACTTGAGATTTCTCAATGCTGAGCCTATTATTGCTTCCCTAATCCGGAGAACGTTCTGATCTTTATGCACGCTTAACCCTCCATTCACTCCAGAGTAAACAGGATTCTTTCAAGGGCTTCCAGACAGTGGTGCCCAGTCCTCTCCTTTTCCTAACTCAATCTCTGGTTTCTGCTGGCATTTCTGAAGAAACCAGAGATTGGGATCTGGGTTACTCAAACAAGCGGTCTCGCTGCAAGTAGCGCAACACGTCACCGGGGTCTTGGCGAATCAGCACACCGTTTTCCGGTACGTCGATCTTCGGACTCCACTCGATGCGCTCGATGCAGTTCCGCAGGTGGAACAGGTCGATCGCACTTTGGGTGTCTGCTTCGGTGCCGACGAGATAGAGGCGCAGGCGTTTGTGTCGTCGCTGGGGGTGAGTAGGATGACTCGGCAGCGACGGCGGTGCCGCCTCAGTGTGATGAGACGGCAAGAAGTATTGAATGGTAATCACGAGGATTCCTCCAAGAATCGGTTTGGGTTGGAATCCCCGAAGATTCAGTCGCCCTTAGACGAAGCGCTTCGGTGGGGCGACCTAAAATAGGCAAAGCCCGTACGACAGATTGTTCCTGTCTATGGGTTAGGCGCTGGTTTGTGTTGCTGCACTTGCCAGTGCCGCCGACTAAACGTTCGGGGACAGCAAGCTGCACGGATGCAGCTATGGTTGGTGATGATAATTCATTTGATCCCCCAGGGCAACCGTATAGAAAGGATGGAGACGCCATTGCTCCAAAAACGGCATTAAAACGGCATTAGGTGAGAAGTGATTAGCCTACTCAGTTGGTAGCAGCTGTTCGACAGCCTCAATCGTGAGACCCAAGGTGTCTGCAATTTGCTCTGAGCTGAGACCGAGGGCCGCAAGTTTGGGAACGGCTGCCCGCTGGGCTTGCTCGGCTTGTTCGGCGCGATCGCGTTCTTGGTTGCGAGCTTCAACCGATTCGGCATAGTTAGTTAGTTTTTCGCCAGTTTTAGGGTCAAACAATCGCAGCGGGCGAGGAATCTGACCTTGAGCCACCACTGTTAAAGCAGTGCTATCGGGTGGCGGCAGACAGAAGTCTAGATCCAGTGCGGCGCTGTGAATCATCAACTTGCCGTCCGGTTTTTCTGCCAGCGGGATAGGAACATAGCTACCGTCCACCAAGGTAAACCCCTTGAGTTGGGGAACGAGATAGTCTCCTGTCGGGTCGTACTGGAAGTATTCCTGCACGCCTAGCTGAGCATAGAGTTGAGGCTTGCTGTCTTCGTCCTGTCGGCGAGTCGTGCGCGAGGTGATTTCGAGGACGAAGGCGGGCACTTTTCCCCCTTCTTCCCAGGTTTTGTACACTCGCCGCTGACGCTTGATGACCCCGAAGACGACAAACACATCGGGTGAGACGACCTTGCGGGGATTGCCTTCCTCGTAATAGATGAACAGGTTGCCGGAGACATAAACCTGGCTGCGGCTTTGGAAAAAAAGTTTTAGCGCTTCAACACAGTAGGTCAAGTAGTCGCGGGTTGGGTCGCTTTCGGTCATGGGCTGCCCGTCAGATTCGGGATAGTGGAGGGCAGTGCTGAATTGAGAGGTCATGGCTCATCCTGCTTGCGGTCCTTCTGTGTATTTCCAATGCTAGCGAGCTAAAGCGGTTTAGAGTAGCCCAAAGCAGTTTTGGTTTTTTCCAAAGTCATGAGCGCGATCGCCTCAGCCTTTTCCCGTCCCTGCTGCAAGATGGATTCCAGATAGGTACGATCGCTCATCAATCCGTGAAATTTATCCTGAATGGGTTTGAGCGCCTCTACCATCGTCTCGGTTAGCAGCGGTTTGAACTGCCCCCATCCCATATCAGCGCACTCTGTCGCCACCGCTTCTTTCGTCTGTCCCGACAGCAGCGTATATAGCGTTAGCAGATTATTACACTCCGGACGCTCTGCATTGTCGAATTCCAAACCTCGCACTGGATCAGTCTTACAGCGCTTAATTTTGCGCTGGATCACCTCTGGTGGATCAACCAAATCGATTCGGCTCATCTCCGAGGGGTCAGACTTTGACATCTTTTTAGTGCCGTCTGCCAAACTCATAACCCTAGCTCCAGCCGCTTGAATCAGCGGTTCAGGCACTTTGATAATTGGGTTTTCCTCACTGCCGTATTGAAAGTTGAGACGATTGGCAATGTCCCGAGTTAATTCAACGTGCTGTTTTTGATCTTCTCCCACAGGCACCCGATCGGGTTCATAGAGCAAGATGTCGGCAGCCTGTAATACGGGATAGTCGAGCAAGCCTACGGTGACGTTCTCCCCCTGCTTGACGGCTTTCTCTTTGAATTGAATCATCCGCTCTAACCAGTTCAGCGGGGTTATGCAGTTGAACAACCAAGCTAATTCGCTGTGAGCAGAAATATGAGACTGCACAAACACAGTAGATTTTTGGGGATCAATGCCACAGGCAATGTAGGTGGCAGCGGCTTCGTAGGTATTCTCAGCTAGCTTTGCCGGATCGTGCGGCACTGTGATCGCGTGCAAGTCTGCCAGAAACAAGAAGCTGTCGTATTCCTCCTGCAGGTTGACCCAGTTTCGGATCGCCCCCAAATAGTTTCCCAAATGTAAATTACCGGTCGGTTGAATTCCGGAGAGAATACGGTTCTTGCCCATGAATAAGAGGTTATCAATCTGTATACTCTGCTTAAGTATTGTATAGGAAGCTCTCAAATAAGCTGAGATTTCAAATCTGTTTTTCTGTTGTTGAGACTTTAAAAAGCCCCATGAATAAGACCTCTGTACAGTCCCCAGTGCACGCTTTGGAAACTGCGATCGCCCTCGCCCAAGACTCTCAAAATCATAGTGAGGCTCACACCACATTTAATGACCTCTACGAATCGGTTAGGGCAGAGAACCCGCAAACTGCGACTATGCTTCAGTTACTCTGGCGCGAGTATGTCACGACCCAACGGTCAGCGGCTTTTTGGCAAGAGCTGTGCCAAGTTGAAAAACATCTTTCTGAGCGCATCACCGAAAGCCATATTCAACTGCGCCAAAACTATTTGCGATTAACGCAGGAACAATAAGCGATCGCATGATCTCCTATAGAGCGAGATATTTTCAGAGATTCTATTAATGATCTAGAAACCTGAATGACAAAGATATCTCGCTCCTGCCAATCCATCCCATTGCCCCCATCTCTATGCGCTCTCCTTACACCGCCGTCCTAATTGTGCCTACGGGCGTGGCAGCAACTATGGGGGGTTACGCTGGGGATGCTCTTCCCATTGCTCGGGCGATCGCTCAAGTTGCCGATACCCTCATCACTCACCCCAACGTGATGAACGGCGCCCAGCTCTATTGGCCTTTACCCAATGGCCTCTATGTTGAAGGCTATGGTTTGGATCAGTTTGCGGCTGGTCGATGGGGATTACGTCCGGTTCATTGCAATCGCATCGGGCTGATCCTAGATGCTGGAATTGAAGAATATCTGCGCTATCGACATCTTCAGGCCGCCGATGCGGCTCGGGCAACCTTGGGTTTAGCCATGACTGATTATGTTGTGACTGATGCGCCCGTGAACGTCACGCTAAAAACGGCAGTATCGGGATCATCCTGGGGCACCGTTTCCGACTCTGGCACCCTATTAAGGGCTGCTGAAAAATTGATGGGTATTGGAGCGGAGGCGATCGCTGTCGTGGTTCGCTTCCCCGATGATGAAGACTCCGAAGCTCTACAAAACTATCGCCAAGGTCAAGGGGTTGATCCTTTAGCAGGCGCAGAGGCTGTGATCAGTCATCTCGTGGTACGTGCCTTTCAAGTTCCCTGTGCCCATGCGCCTGCCTTACAGCCGCTACCGCTTGATCCAGCCCTGTCTCCCAAATCAGCAGCCGAGGAAATTGGACATACTTTCCTACCCTGCGTGCTGGCAGGACTGAGCCGTGCCCCCCAATTCATCACTGACCCAATATCATCCCCAAATGCGTTGTGGCGGGATCAGGTTGACGCCGTGATCGTCCCTGCTACAGCTTGTGGTGGTAGCGGCGTTTTGAGCCTTAGCAGTACTCAAGCTCAGATTATTGCGGTAGAAGAAAATGACACCGCTTTATCTGTTAGTCCTGAGCAGGTTGGCATCGGAGCAATTCGAGTCCGGTCTTACTTAGAAGCGATCGGAGTTATGGCCGCTCATAAGGCAGGGATCAGCTCTGCAGCGATCGCACCTAAAGTTCTGCCGCTTAAATCTGCCTAGCGAACGCCGTCTCTCACTCCCCTGAACCTTCTCCCCTTGAGTTCTTGCCCGTCTTCGAGATGTCTTCTTCGTAAGATAATCTAGACAGAAGCGAAGTCAAATTCTAGAAGCTGGATCAAAATGGGATTACGGGCGGGATTTATTGCTAGAGCAGGGTTTTTGGGAATTGGAATAATTGCTGGGTTACGTCCCGCTCCTGCGATCGCACGCACCTGTCAAGCCGTCGCCCCCATTCTGCCCAGTGATGAGCTGAAAGAGTTTCGCATTCATGCCTTCGATCTTGCGCTAAATATTCCAAGCAACTATCGCTCGATGTTACGGACTGACGGGCATATTACCTTTCATGATCCCGGCAGCTTTGATCTCATTCAGTGCTTAATACGAACGGGCGAGTATCGTGAGATCCCTCTTTATGCTGCTCTAGAAGTCCACTCAGGGATCGCTCCAGAAGAAGAGCTGGCAGACATTATTCGTATCAAGCGCCCTTGGGTGGATTACTATACCCCTGAATATACTCCAGTCGAATTTGCTGGACGTTCCGGCCTACGCTATGAGTACACAAATGAACTCTACGGAATTTCCATCTCGAACATCTCGTTTTTGTCTGAAGCTGGGGATACTTTACTCACCTTGACGGGACCAACTGTTCATCCCATCATGGCCGATGCATTGTCCAGCCTTGATCCCACGGCAACAGTCTCAGATCAATAGTTGCTGATTAACAGTGACGATCCGTCTACATGACTGCGCGATTTGGGTCAGGTAGTGCTACAACAAAGCAAACGGAATAATCCAACTTTCTTTTCTGGCATTATGTCTAGGGCGTTGCAATTTATCCAGTCTCAAATCCACCATCAAAACTGACAGAGTACCTTCATTGTCAACTCATCATGTCTGAAACCGTAGCTCCCACGGGGACTGAAAAGATTACAGAGGAAATTATTGAACAGCTTCACGGACTGGGTGTAGACGAGTTGCATACCATTCAGGAATTTGTGAGCTATTTAGCTTGGAAGCAGCAGCAGGCGAAGAAAAAATCGGCTGAAGAAAGAGCTATCGAACGGATGGGCGACAGTGGTGATCCCACAAAGTGGATCACTGTGGTTGAAGAAGGAGAAGAAATTGACGAGATTGCCTTAAATAATTGGTTAGAATCCCGTGGCTATAAAGAAGAGGTACCAAGTCAAACTTCATCAGAAAGTTACGGAGAGAGATCTGCCTGAATTGCCTACAGTTCTTCGAAATGACGTGGTTCAGTACCAGCGTGTTTTGTCGCTTGATCCAATCACGACTAAAAATATTCCGAATCACTCTCTCAAAGGAAAACTAGCCAATTACCGTGCTTTGGAGATTGACTGGAACGGGATTGCGTATCGTTTGGTTTACCGTATTTATGATTCTCCGGCTCCCAGAAGAGTAGACGTGTTGAGCTTTGCAGAGCACGATCCGGCTTACGAAAGGGCGATCGAGCGACGACGGTAACTGACGTACACCCGAACAAAAAAATGATTCGAATTTGATGCGAATCCCTGTAAAGAACAATTTCGAAATGTTAATGTGCTGTGGAAACCGATGCGGGATCCGTTATTAGTTCAATGTGTATGGCACTCAAGTTTTTATTCGCTACCGTCTCGGATGAGTGACCTCAAGCTTTGTAGGAAGACTTCCATTCGTTAAAGCATTTTGTTGACAGCAGTTTCGATCTGCTGATTAGATCCAAGAGCGCTTTCAAGCAGCGCTGATTATTGCTTCTTTTCACCCATTCCTGAAATGCTCCTCGACATCAGATGTTCTTGATGCTGGATTGAGAAGTCTTTGATCCCGTTGTACCGTGCCAGTCATGACACTGGCTTAAAAAATATATGAGTGAAACCAGCGCAATTTCCCAACCGTCACTTCTTCAGCATCACGAAGCTGATCCCCACTACAAGACGGGGGTTTGTGTCTGTATTCATGGGCATTTCTATCAGCCACCTCGCGAGAATCCTCATTTAGGAACAATCGAGGCACAGCCTGGTGCAGCTCCCTTTCATGATTGGAATGAGCGCATTCACCACGAGTGCTATCGACCTAATGCTTATGCTCGGGTCCTCAATGAGCACGGCGAAGTCATCGATATCGTCAACAACTTTGCCCACATCAGCTTCAACATTGGCCCGACGCTGATGAGTTGGTTAGAGCACCATGATCCCGAAACTTATCGCCGGATTCTGGAGGCTGATCGCGAAAGCTGCGATCGCTTCTCAGGTCATGGCAATGCGATCGCCCAGGTCTATAACCACATCATTATGCCGCTGGCGAACGATCGCGATAAACACACTCAGATTCGCTGGGGCAAGGCAGACTTTGCCGCTCGCTTTGGTCGTGCTCCCGAAGGGATCTGGCTAGCCGAAACTGCTGTTGACTATCCCACTTTAGAAGCGCTGGTAGACGAAGGGTTTCGGTTTACTATTTTGGCTCCCTCTCAGGTACAGCGATGTCGTCCGATCCCGAGTCCAGAACATCCAGAGCTGGATTGGTATGAGGTTGGAGGTGGTCAGATTGATCCCACCCGCCCCTATCGCTGCTATCTGCCTAGTGCTCACCCAGATGGTTCTCAGCGCTATATCGACGTTTTCTTCTATGACGGTCCTATCTCTAGAGATATGGGCTTCAACGATGTCTTGGATTCATCGCAGCACTTTGCGGGACGAGTGGGGCAAGCTGTGCGTGGGGATCATCGCCTCTCTCAAATGTTGGCGGTTGCCACAGACGGTGAAACGTTCGGTCACCACAAAGGTGGCGCAGAGAAAACCCTGGCCTATGCAGTCACCAAGGAATTCCCGAATCGCGGGTGGACTGTTACTAACTTTGCCTACTATCTGAAGTGCAACCCACCCACTTGGGAAGCCGTATTGAAACCTGTCACCGCCTGGAGTTGTTCTCACGGCGTTGATCGCTGGCAGGACGACTGTGGCTGTGGCGGGGGCGGCCTGTGGCATCAAAAATGGCGTCGTCCTCTAAGAGATGCTTTAAATTGGCTGCGTGATGAACTCGCCGATATTTTCGAAGTAAACGGTGCTCACTTCTTTAAAGATCCGTGGATGGCTCGCGATGCTTACGTGCACGTGATTCGCGATCGCACCGAAAAGAGCCGCGAAATCTTCCTAGAAGCACACCAGACTCACGAGCTGACCCCTGCTGAAAAAGTCGATGCCTTGCGTCTACTGGAAATGCAGCATCATGCTCTGCTGATGTATACCAGCTGTGGCTGGTTCTTTGACGAAATTTCCCGTCCTGAAGGCACCCAGATTTTGCGATACGCGGCCCGAGCGATTGAACTTGCTGGGGAAGTGGCTGGCGTAGAACTCGAATCGCAGTTTGTCGAACAGCTAGAGCCGGGATTGAGCAATGTCCCTCAGTTTCGCAATGCTGCCGGCGTTTATCGACAATTGGTGATCTCTTCTCAGGTGAGCCTTGAGCAGGTGGCGGCTCACTATGCCATGAGTTCTCTCTTCACGCCCTACCATCGTGAACAGCAGCTCTATTGCTACACCATTCACCAGCATGACTATCAGGTCCAGCGGATGGGTCCCCTCTCCCTTGCCGTGGGTCGGCTCCAGATCACGTCTGACGTGACGGGCGATCGCTCTGATCTGAGTTTTGCCATGCTGCATCTTGGCGGCTGGGACTTCCATTGCTGTGTTCGTAGCTTCCGCCGTCGTCTGGACTACCAACGGGCTAAAGATACTGTGATGACGGCTTTTACCAGCGCTAGCTCAGCTCAGGTCATTCTTGCGATAAATGAGGTCTTTGGGAATCATGCCTACAACTTACAGACCCTTTTTACTGAAGAACGCCATCGCATTATGCAACTGCTGAGCCGCGAAACCTTGCAGCGACTCGATCAGCTCTACAGCCAGGTCTATCGCAACAACCATGGGTTAATCAAAGCTTTCCAAAGGGATGGATTACCTGTACCTAAAGAGCTTCAGGTAGCAGCAGAGGTGGCAATCAGACATCGCGTTTTAGAAGGACTGCGAGCGCTGGAGCAAGAGACTAGCGACCTCAACGGGGGACCTCTCCATCGAAGGTCGGTCTATCTGACAGAGCTTGAGTCAGTCGCTCACGAAGCTCAACAATTTAACTGCGACTGCTGTATGCCCGAAGGCCAGCGGATGTTAGAGGGCGTCATCTGGCGATCGCTGCGCCGCTTCCTTAATGCTCCTCGTCCTGAACATATTCTGGACGATGTGGATTGGTTGAGGCGACTAATTGAGTTGGGTCGTAACCTCGGCGGCATTTCTCTCGTTCGCCATCAAGAACTGTACTGGAATGACAGGGATAATTGGCTGGCATTCTTGCGTCAGCAAGAGCCTATGCCAGCCAAGGCAATGATGAAGGCATTACTCAAATTGGCTCAGCACTTAGCTATTGATCCCAATGCGCTGCTAGTCCATGGCGCCGACCTGCATCATCTGGTGGAAATCCAGTAGCGATCGCTTTACGTATCGAACTAGCGGTAGCACCCTACTCAGCTAAGGGAAACGATCGCGCTGCAAAAATTCAACTCTGGGAGGCATGGGATCGCTGACTAGGCCAACGCCTGAAAATCCCCAACGACTCAGCAAGTCCTTAATTTGGTAAGCCGGAACCGATTCAACTGAGAAGCGATCGCGCAAATCTGATGCATGGGTGCTCAAATACGACAGTGCCTCGTAATCCGCTGAAAACATGAGCAAAAATGTTTTCTCTGTTTCAGACCCATCAGGCCGAGCCGCTAAATGCCGACCATCCTGTTTCGACCGAAGCAAATAATAAACCTGTGAATACATGGGTGATATCGCTAAAGGCGGAAGGATAAATTGAATGCTTCCCCTCAAGCACTCCTAATTCATTTCCGAAAGCTTGATACGGGGATCCGCTATGGTCAGTGCAATATCAGCGAGTAGGTTACCCACAATCAAAATGACGGCTCCCATCATCAAGCTTGCCATCACTAGATAAAGGTCCTGGGCCTGTACGGCTTGCAGAATGAGTCGTCCTAATCCAGGCCAGTTGAAATAGTTTTCAGTAATAAAAGCCCCTGCCAAAATGTTGGCGAACTCAAAACCCAACAGGGTGATCATCGGATTGATGGCATTTCGCAAAGCATGGACGTAGATTACGCGATCGTCCGGTAGTCCTTTAGCCCGAGCAGTACGAATGTAGTCCTGACGCAACACATCTAGCATTTGTCCGCGCATGATGCGCTGTAGACCTGCATAGCTCGTGATGCTTAGTGCCAGGGTTGGCAGTATCAAATGCCAACCCACATCTAGGATTTTGCCGAACCAGTTCAGATCAGCATGATTGATGCTGGTAATCCCGCCAATGGGAAACAAAGGCGCTGTCATCTGAGCAAAGAACAGCAGCAGTAGCCCGGTAATGATAGTGGGCAATCCCTGCCCCAGATAGCTAATCACCCGCAAGAACTGATCTAGAAATTTGTTTTGTCTAACTGCGCCAATGATGCCTAACGGGATCGCGATCGCCCACGTTAGCAAAATTGACGACAGCGATAATAGCAGCGTATTAGGAATTCGCTCCCAGAGCACCTCTGCAACTGAACGCTGGTAAGCAAAGCTGATGCCAAAGTTGAAATGAGCTACCACCTGTACAAGCCACTGCCAGTACTGCTGGAGCGCAGGTTTATCCAACCCAAACTGTTCTTCCAACTGTTGAATCGTTTCAGCCGAGACTTGAGGATTTTGTCGATAAAGATCTAGAAAGTTACCTGGCGTCAGTTGAATGACAAAGAAACTGAAGATAGAGGCCAGAAACAGGGTCAATAGAGCCTGCAAAATACGCTTGAAGGTATATAAGCTGGTTTCACTTGTGAGAAACCGCTTAACGACATACCAACCTTCAACGGGCGATCGCTTGGGGTTAGGCTGAAATGAGGGTGTTGGAATTTGAGTCATTCAGGCAGAGAGCAAATAGTTTCATCCATATTAGTACTGCACCAGGCTAACAACAGGTACATCAGGTAACTTTTCGCGTCCTTTCAAATCCAGCAGCTCGATAACAAAACCGAAGCCAGCCACCACACACCCGGTCTTTTCAACCAGTTCTGCTGCCGCTGCTGCCGTTCCCCCAGTCGCAATGAGGTCATCAATAACGAGAACTCGACTCCCGCTCATAAAGGCATCCTGATGCAGCTCCAGCTGATCCGTTCCATACTCTAGGTCATATTTCACTATGTGAACGGCTGATGGCAATTTGCCAGACTTTCTGATTGGGGCGAAGCCTATTTTCAGACGATCCGCTAGCGGTGTACCAAAAATAAATCCTCTGGACTCAATTCCTGCAACATGGTCAGGCTGCATATCCTTGCACTGAACTTCCAGTTGGCCGATGGAATAGCTCAACGCCTGAGGATTAGCCAGGATTGTTGTGATGTCTTTGTATGAAATTCCCGGTTTTGGAAAGTCTGGAACTTCTCGAATGAGACTTTTAAGATCCATAAGCTATCAAGAGAAGCAGATAAACCGTGAGTAAAACGCACCGTAATCCTACCATTAAGATTTATCGCTTCAGCCATCTAGGATAGTGCACCTAACAGCGTCTAGGTTCTTAGCGCATTGCTAGATGGCTCGTCGTCTTGTCTTGACTGATTAACGGCAAACCTGCTCGTCGTTCGCAGATGTCAACGAAAAAGCATCGAATTCATTCCCTTCAAATTCTCCAGTTAGGGTGACAATGTCGCCCTCGGCAACATATTGAACTGTGTTGTCACCACAGACTTCCCAGGTGTCTACTCGAAGTATGCGATCGCTCGTTTCGAGACGCAAGCCATCTTCCCAAACTTGCTGCACGTTGCCTGTGAAGGTAGTTTCCTGCTGGCGAGATCTGACAGACCCCGTTGCTAGACCGACCCCCAGAATCACCCCTAAACCTCCTAACAAAACTAATCCCACAGCCAGCTTTTTCATGATTAACCTTCTCTAAATAGATAAAAGTCAATGGTTCTTTTATTGAGCTAATCCTAACTCAGGTTGGCAGGGAGCATATTGGGATTTCTAATGGCAATCCAACCGACATAAGCTCGCCATCCAAGTTGGTGATCTGGCAAGCTTTTGCCTTTGGGAGAGTTCGACAAAAAGAAATTGCCTGGACAAGCTAAGGCGGTAGGTTGCGGTTGATGTTAGGAAACTCGACAGAATAGAGGCTTTGAGCATGTTGGGTCTCGTTCCTCGATACCGACCTACGGAGGGATATTCATAGCTAGAAAACGTCTTAGCTACAGGGATCTTGATGTCACTTAAAAAAGGAGCCTTTGCAGTTCAAAGGCTCCTTTTTTTGCTATGAACCGTCCGCGAGGCGGTTTGATAGACACGCAAGGACTACATGATGTCGCTGTTATCGTCGATCAACAAGTCATCATCTAGTACGGCGCCGTTTGGCTGCGAGGACGAATCACCATTGTCATTGGGGGTCTCAGCTTGATTTGAAAAGCCGACCATTTCGTCATCTTTCAGAATGCCGCCTAAACCTCCTTCAAGGTTATAGCTGCGTGCAGTTTCATCGTCCAATACGACATCCCGAGCAAGAGCATCGTCGATCAAGGCTCCGTCGTAGCCTGCTGAGATATCTGTATCAAGCGTTGGTGCTGGCTCCTCATAAGCATTGAAGCCCGTACCAGCAGGAATCAAACGTCCGATAATGACGTTCTCTTTCAAACCTCGTAGCCAATCCGACTTTCCTTCGATCGCAGCTTCAGTCAGAACCCGTGTTGTCTCTTGGAAGCTGGCTGCTGAGATGAAACTGTCTGTATTCAAAGAGGCTTTGGTAATACCCAATAGTACAGGCGTGTACTCTGCTGGAGCACCTCCCGTGATGGACATCGCATCATTGACTTGTTCGATCTGATAAATTTCCATCAGCTCGCCCGGCAGCATAGTGGTATCACCACCATCCTCCACGCGGGCCTTAGAGGTCATTTGTCGGACGATAACTTCAATGTGCTTGTCTGAAATATCAACCCCTTGAGACTGATAAACAGACTGCACTTCATTCACCAAGAAGGTTTGGACTTGCTGCAAGGCTTTCATTGCAGCATCATGGGTGCCTTCTCCCTGCGACAAGTGATACTTAAAGAAGACTTCCAAAATCTGGTGCGGATTAGCAGGTCCATCGGTCAATGGTTCGGCTGCTTCAACGTACTGACCATCGTTGATCAATAGATTTTGTCCAGGGCTGAGGGGATATTCTGTGACAACGCCATCTTCCTCGACCAACTTGATGTTGGCAGTCTCATCATCGGTAAAGACAACTTGGGCAGTGCCAGGACGCTCTGCAAGAATGCAGGCTTCCTTCGGTTTACGAGCCTCCAAAAGTTCCTCAATTCTGGGTAGACCTTGAATGATATCTCCCGTTTTCGCCCGCTCAAATACCAGCAGTACCAAACTGTCACCCCGCTGAACTAGATCTCCGTTTTCGATATGGAGAACGGCTCCTGTCGATACTCGATAGGGTCTAGCAAGGCGTAGGGTTATATGCGTATCGGTAATAGCGGTAATCTCACCAGATTCTTCCAGCGTGATGCCAGGCGCAATCTCGCTACCATCAACGACGAGATCGCCGACCTGAACGGTGGGTTGTTGACCGTCCAGGGTGACCTGAATGCGATCGCTATCACGAACAACGAGAATTCGGCGAATAGCCTCCATTCCCTCTCGAATTCCTCGAACTTCACCCGCTTCCTTACACTGAATTTCAGTCCGCGCGACAACCGCTCCTGGTTCAATTTGCTGGCCGTCTTCTACAAGAATGCGAGTTAAAGTGCTGCCCTGCGTTTGGTCTGCAATGACATCCCGACGAATAATGATGGACTCCAGAATGACGAGCTGCAACCGCATGACATCTGGATTAGTCTCGTCAGGGACGCATTCAATATCAGCCTCTAGGTGAGAAGACTCTTCCCCGATCTCTAATACTAATTGCGTGCGCAATAGCTCCTGACCTTCGACAGAGCGGACGCGATCGCCATCCTTGAAGGAAACTCGCTGCATCGCTCGCAGACGAATATGACAGCCAGAATCACTTGTAGAATCCTGACTCGGCACGGACGGCTCATCGGGTACCGTGTATTCTTCCACGGGGCGAATGAGTAGCGCAGGTCCTTCTGGGGACTCAACAAATTCAACGTAAGACAAAATTGAGGTGGACAGTCCTGCCATCAGTTCCTCGCCAGGAGGCACAATGGTGGCATCCCGATCCATCACCTCTTCAGGGTTGTCCACCATATGTAGATCACCAGGCTTAATGACGATCTCTCGAAGGATGTCATTCTTCTGCGTTACCTCAACGACGCCACTGCTCTGGCAAAAGATATCTTTGACAACTTCGGTGCCTGCTTCAACGTACTGACCGTCTTCTACCAGTAGCAGAGATAAATCCTTGTTGACTTCATGGGTTTCTTCAGGAATCCACAACAGCTGGCCGCCTTTGGTGACTTCGTAACCCTGCTTACCTTTACCCTTCTTCGCGGCTTCAATACCGGAATACTTGACCATACCTCCAGTACTGGTGTGGTAAGTCGTATCCTCTAGTTCCGCAACGACGCCACCACTGGAGAGCTTGGTTCCAGGCGTTGAAATCAGGGAGAAGCGCTGACCATTAGCCGTCTCAATGACATAGTGCTCACCCCCTTGTCCGCTCTCCATCTTGACCTCGGCCTGGTCTAAGAGCACTGACGCTGTGATGACTTCAACTTCACGGGCATCCTTGCCTTCAGTCACTTCAGGAAGACGCACAAGGCCGCCACGTTCGCTCATCTGACGAGTTTCTGCGATGATGCCGTCGGCTACAATCCCGTCACCGTTCTTGACAACGGGCTCTGCGTTGGGAGGCAGGTTATAGACTTCGCCGGACAAGACCCAAATTAATCCACCTCGTTGGGCTAAACGAGTTGTATTGCCCTGGCGGTCAATTTTTTCCTCCTGAACCAGTCCGGCAAACTTGACCTCACCAGACAGGTCACTGTTCACATCTTTAGTGGCCTTCTCCGTGACCTTACGAACTCGGCTAGAGGTCGGCATTTCAGCAATCAACTGATCTTTAAGGACGCGATCGCCTGGGTTAACAAACAAAATTGCACCTTGTGGTAACGTTTCTGTTTGTGGTCTGCCGGTCTCACCCTGAACCGTAAGCTTAGTGGTATCCTCGATTAGCAGTGAATCTTCCCCGTGGCGGGTCCGGAAAGGACGACTTCTAAGCTGAGGGGGTAGTTCAACAATACCTTCGCGCTTGGCTCGAATCTGAGGCGTCATTTCTCCGGTGAACGTTCCGCCAGTGTGGAAAGTCCTCATGGTGAGTTGGGTGCCAGGCTCACCAATCGATTGGGCTGCGATGATGCCTACAGCTTCTCCCAAATCCACCATTTCTGAGTGCGCCAAGCTCCAGCCATAGCAATAGCGGCAGACAGAACGAGTCGCTTCGCAAGTCAGGGCAGAACGAACAACCACCTCTTCAACGCCGGCATTGTAAATGTCGTCTGCTCTACTTTGAGAAAGCGCTTCATTGCGCTTGGCGACAACTTCACCCGTTTTGGGATGAATGGCATCTTCGGCTAACACCCGTCCTAACAAACGATCCCCTAGCGGAATGAGGATCTTATCGCCAGCTACCATACTGCTCAAGCGAATGCCTCGCTCAGTGCCACAATCGCTTTCACGAATGATGACGTCTTGAGAGACATCCACCAGCCGTCGGGTTAGATAGCCTGAGTCGGCAGTTCTCAATGCAGTATCTACGAGTCCTTTACGAGCACCGTAGGACGAAATTACGTATTCCGTAACGGACAGCCCTTCACGAAAGTTCGTTCGGATCGGCTGGTCAATAATTTCCCCTTGTGGATTCGCCATGAGGCCCCGCATGCCCACTAGCTGACGCACCTGAGAGATATTTCCCCGGGCGCCTGAAAAGGCCATCATGTAAACGGAGTTCAGCGGATTATTCTCCTTGAAGTTTCTGACAACCTGATTCTTTAGCTCCTCGCTAGTTCCGTTCCAGGTATCGATTACTTTTTGGAATCGCTCGACCTCCGTAATCTCCCCGCGAGTATATCGCTCCTCAGTGGTGCGAATTTCTTCATCCGCTGCATCCAGCAAATCCCGTTTAACTGCAGGTACCTGTAGGTCTTCGACGCTAATGGATACCCCTGCCCGGGTTGCATAGCGAAAGCCCAATGTCTTCATCTGGTCGGCCATTTGAGCTGTTCGAGCCGTACCAAAGCTTTCAAAAGACCAAGAGATCAGCTTTTTGAGTTGCTTTTTGTCAATCACTCGGTTTCGGAAAACCATGGGAGTTTGCTTGGATTCCTGCTCAGCCATTTGCCCTCTCTGCCTTGTCCGGTTTACTTCTCAAAAATTCCAATGGAAGCAGTCTGCCTGCTGCTTTCCGCGATCGCACTGCTCAAGACTAATTCGCTAAAGCGTCATGCACCGTCTTGTTGTAAATCACTCGCCCTGTTGTGGTTTTGATGTACTGAGAAATCAAGTTGCCGTCTGTATCTTCTCGGGTGCGGCGGTCCTGATATAGTCTTCTCACCGTTCCATCGGCCTCAGTAGATTCCTCAACTAAACCATCACCTCCACCGGACTCAACCGGTCCATCAAACCGCAACCATATCTCGGCATGAAGATCGATCGCGCCCTGCTCAAAAGCCAGAATGGCATCTTCCATAGAGCCAAATGTCCGTCCTGCACCCCTCTGCTGATAGGGGTTTTCAGCCGTGAGGTAATAACAACCCAAGACCATATCCTGACTAGGGGTAATGATGGGTCTACCCGTTGCAGGCGACAAGACATTATTAGAGGCCAACATTAAAAGTCGCGCTTCTGATTGGGCTTCCAAAGATAGGGGCACATGCACTGCCATCTGGTCACCATCAAAGTCAGCGTTGAAAGCTGGACAGACGAGCGGATGCAGTTGGATGGCACGTCCTTCTACCAAGATGGGTTCGAAGGCTTGAATGCCTAAACGGTGCAGCGTTGGTGCCCGGTTAAGCAATACTGGGTGGCTCTCAATCACCTCTTCTAGCACTTCCCAAACGCTGGGATCATTGCGCTGAATTAGCTTCTTGGCAGCTTTAATGTTGTTCACCATGCCCTGACGAATCAGACGATGGATGACAAAAGGCTGGAACAATTCGATCGCCATCTCTCGGGGCAAACCGCACTGATGAATCTTGAGGTTTGGACCCACCACGATGACAGAACGGCCTGAATAGTCAACCCGCTTGCCCAAAAGGTTCTGTCGGAAGCGCCCCTGTTTTCCTTCAATAATGTCCGAAAGGGATTTTAGCGGGCGGTTGTTAGCACCCACAACAGTCCGCCCACGTCGTCCATTGTCAATTAGCGCATCAACGGCCTCTTGCAGCATCCGCTTCTCGTTTCGGACGATAATTTCAGGCGCTAAGATTTCTTGAAGTCTAGCCAGGCGGTTGTTGCGGTTAATAACGCGGCGATAGAGGTCGTTCAAGTCCGACGTAGCAAATCGTCCACCATCAAGTTGGACCATTGGCCGTAAATCTGGGGGAATGACGGGAATGACATTGATAACCATCCATTCGGGTTTGGATCCCGTGGCAATGAAGTTATCGATAACCCGTAGGCGCTTAATGAGCTTGGCCCGTTTTTGTCCCTTAGAAACTGCAATCTGTTCTCTCAGACCCTCAGCTTCTTCCTCAAGGTTGAGGTCTTGTAACAAGCGCTGAAGTGCTTCTGCGCCAATGCCAACTTCAACCCCCACTAGTTGGGACTCTTCGTCATACAGCTGATCCTCAATCTCAATCCACTGATCTTCGGTCAGCAGCTGCTTATAGGACAAGTTGTCGGCATTGCCAGGATCAAGAACCACATAAGCATTGAAGTAGACGATTTGTTCGACGTCCTTCAACGGCATGTCTAGCAGAATGGCGATATAGCTGGGAATTCCCTTGAGGTACCAAACATGAGCAACCGGAGCAGCTAGCTTGATATAGCCCATGCGGTGACGGCGCACGCGCGACTCCGTGACCTCAACGCCACACCGTTCGCAAACAATACCCCGGTGACGAACCCGCTTGTACTTGCCGCAATGACATTCCCAGTCCTTCGCAGGGCCAAAAATCCGCTCACAAAACAGGCCGTCCATCTCAGGCTTGAGGGTCCGGTAGTTGATTGTTTCGGGCTTGGTCACTTCCCCCACAATCATGCCGTTGGGTAAAGTCCGCTCTCCCCACTGACGAACCCGATCAGGAGATGCAATACCAATCTTGACGTAATCAAAACGCTGTTCCAGCTTAGCCATGCTTAGCTCTTTCCTTCCACAGATATGCGCTTGTGTTCAACAAATCAGTTTTAGGGCTGAGGTTAGTCCCAGCCCTTAGGGGTTTAACCCTCTGCCTCTTCCATCTCTTCAGGTGCAGCAGGCGTGATGATGGATTCGTAAGTCGGTCGAGGCGGTGTGCGACGGTTGCTCAGGTCAGACATCAAATCAACTTCAACATCTCGACTAGTGCCGTCTTCCTGGGTTTCGACCTTGTGAACGGCAATATCAAGTCCTAAGGACTGCAACTCTCGCATGAGGACCTTGAATGACTCGGGGGTCCCTGGTCGAGGAATTGCCTTACCCTTAACGATCGCATTCAGCGCCTCGTTCCGCCCTTGCATATCGTCAGATTTCACGGTTAGCAATTCTTGCAGTGTATAGGAAGCGCCATAGGCCTCAAGTGCCCAAACCTCCATCTCACCAAAACGCTGCCCCCCTTGCTGTGCTTTACCACCCAAAGGCTGTTGAGTAACCAAGGAGTAAGGCCCTGTGGAACGAGCGTGAATCTTGTCATCCACTAGATGCACCAGCTTCAGCATGTAAGCAACCCCGACTGTCACCGGGCGATCAAAGGGCTCTCCAGTCCGACCATCATATAGCTGGATCTTGCCCGGGTCATCTGGGTTATACACCCAGTCCTTGCGGGTTCGGTCGCGCGCTGCCTGAAGCTGCCCATGGGTTGTGTTCCGAGAAGCTTCCTTGTCGTACATCTCATCGAAGGGGATGATCTTGAACCGAACATCCAGATTGTCGGCGGCCCAACCCAATAGACATTCAAAAACTTGGCCCACGTTCATACGAGAAGGTACGCCTAAGGGATTGAGAACAATGTCGATAGGAGTACCATCCGGCAGGTAAGGCATATCTTCCAAAGGCAGAATTCGAGAAATAATGCCTTTGTTGCCGTGGCGACCCGCCATCTTGTCACCCACCTGGATCTTACGTTTCTGAGCCACGTAGACCCGTACCACCATATTGGCACCTGGAGGAAGCTCATCCCCTTGCTCACGGGTGAAGACACGCACATCTACTACGCGACCTTTTTCACCGTTAGGGACTCGCAGGGAATTGTCTCTGACATCCCGAGCTTTTTCGCCAAAGATAGCCCGCAGCAGCTTTTCTTCAGGAGGTTGGTCAGACTCTCCCTTAGGGGTCACTTTACCAACCAAAATGTCACCCGACTCCACCCAAGCACCAATGCGAATGATGCCTGTTTCATCTAACTGACGTAAGGCATCTTCGCCCACGTTGGGAATTTCGCGGGTAATCTCTTCAGGCCCTAACTTAGTTTGACGCGCTTCAATCTCAAATTTCTCAACGTGAATTGAGGTGTAGACATCCTCAAATACCAGCCGTTCGCTAATCAAGATAGCGTCTTCGTAGTTGTAGCCTTCCCAAGGCATGTAGGCGACAACTACGTTCTGGCCGAGGGCAATTTCGCCCCCTTCAGCTGCGGACCCATCTGCCAAGACCTGGCCCGCTTGCACGTGCATCCCTTGAAAAACTAAGGGGCGCTGATTCAAACAAGTATCTTGGTTCGATCGCTGATATTTCTGTAGCGGATAGTCATGGATTTGGCCCTGCTCGTCCTGAACCTGAACCAGATCAGCATCAACGTAGACAACATTCCCAGCCGTCCGGCTGACAAGTACCATGCCCGAGTCGCGAGCTGCTTGAGCCTCTAGCCCCGTACCGACCAAAGGCCGCTCTGGACGCAGTAGGGGAACTGCCTGCCGCTGCATGTTGGACCCCATCAAGGCTCGGTTAGCGTCATCGTGCTCCAGGAAAGGAATTAGCGAGGTGGCTACCGAAATAATTTGGACAGGCGATACCGCTACGTAATCAACCTCTTCCGGAGGAGAAACGGCAAAATCCTGACGATAGCGTACAGGTACCATGTCGCCGAGGATGTATCCGTCTGCATCCGTTGGTAGATCACCTGCAGCAACCCGCAGATCGTCCTCTTCGTCCGCTGTCATGTAGGCCGGTGGCAGATCGCGCCGCACGCGACCATTCTCCACCCGGAAGAAGGGCGTCTCGATAAACCCAAAATCATTGACCCGTCCGTGGGTTGCCAAAGAACCAATTAGACCGGCGTTAGGTCCTTCAGGGGTCTCAATGGGACAAATACGACCGTAGTGAGACGGATGAATATCCCGCACGGCGAAACCAGCCCGTTCCCGAGTCAGCCCGCCTGGCCCAAGGGCGCTCAGACGACGCTTGTGAGTCAGCTCGGCCAGTGGATTCGTCTGGTCCATGAACTGCGACAGCTGGCTAGAACCGAAGAATTCCTTAATGGCGGCAACCAGAGGCTTCGGGTTGACTAGGGATGCCGGAGTCAACGATTCAGCATCCGATACCGTCATACGTTCTCGGATAATCCGCTCCAAACGGTTAAGACCCACCCTCACCTGGTTTTGTAACAGCTCACCCACGGAGCGCACGCGACGGTTGCCAAGGTGATCGATATCGTCGACCATGCCGATATCGAATTCTAAGTTAATGAGGTAGTCGATCGCTGACAGAATATCCTGAGGCGTCAATACCCGAGTCGAATCAGGAATGCTGAGGCGCAATTTACGGTTAAGCTTGTGGCGACCGACTCGACCTAGGTCATATCGTTTGGCATCAAAGAAGCGAGATTCTAAAAGCTGCTGACCACCGGAAACCGTGGGCGGCTCACCGGGTCTTAGCTTACGATAGAGCTCTAAGAGTGCTTCGTCTTCGCTGAACTGCCCCTCTTTCTCAATAGTTTTCTGGAAATATTCGGGATGACGAAGGGAATCAAAGATCTCAGCATCTGTCAGTCCCAGGGCCTTTAGTAAAACTTGGGCAGAGATTTTACGAGTTTTGTCGATTCGGACCCAGACTAAGTCGTTCTTATCCGTCTCAAATTTCAGCCAAGCACCTCGGTTAGGAATGAGATTGGCATTGTAGGTACGACGTCCGTTTTTATCAGTTTCCGCCTTGTAGTAAACTCCGGGACTGCGAACAATCTGATTGACAATAACCCGCTCAGCACCATTGATGATGAAGGTACCGCGATCGGTCATCAGAGGCAAATCTCCGATGAAGACTTCTTGCTCTTTGATTTCGCCGGTTTCTTTGTTAATCAAACGGGTAGGGACATACATTTGTACGCCGTAAGTTGCATCCCGTCGCTTCGCTTCATCCACCATGTACTTAGGACTTTTGAGTTTGTAGTCCTTCCCGATAAAATGAAGCTCTAACTTGCCGGTGTAGTCTGTGATGGGTGAAAAACTGTCTAATTCCTCAATTAATCCCTCTTCCAAAAACCATCTAAAGCTAGAACGCTGAATTTCGACTAGATCGGGCAGCGTGAAAGTGGAAACCGTGGTAATTTGGTCGGTCATGCGTCTCCTCAGGCGGACAAACCCTACAATCTCTACAGAAAAAGTCCATCAAACAAAAAGCAACTACCCCAAATGATATGGGGTAATTTTCAAAAAGCATCTTCTAGAGCGGCACAGAAACTCCGTGCCCTACCTCTTTTTTTTTCAACAAAGCCGTACCCACAAATTTATTCCGTTTAGGTTCTTACAACGAATAAACATCTTCGAGCCAGGATAGCCCTCTTTATCCAGCAGCGAAGCAGCGCTTTCTAGACGAATCAGAATACCTCTGAATGGCCCAAAGCGACATATTATCTAAGACCGGATCTGTCAACACCTCATATTTCAAACCAGCTTAACAAAAAGAACGTACTTTAAGTTATTTGTCAACACTCATTTCTCGGTAGAGAGTATTAAGACTTTGTCAACTCACCCCTGTAGGCTCTGAGAATCTGTTGCCCTCTCGACTAGCTTCACAGTCCTTCTCTTTAGCAGAAGACAACTTGAACAACCGCATTGCATTCGCTGTAGTGCGCTCGGCCAAGAATTCGAGAGGTTCCTGCCGCAGTTCTGCAAGATAGTTTGCTACGTGAGCAACATTGGCAGGCTGATTGCGGCGCTCCTTTCTCTTAGGTACTGGTGTTAAAAAAGGGCAATCGGTTTCTACCAAGAGTCGGTCAGTAGGAACCTGGCAGGCAGAAGCCTTAACCTGATGAGCATTTTTGAAGGTGACAATGCCGCTGAAACTAATGTAAAAACCCAAATCCAAAAATAATTGGGTTTCCTCTGGTGTTCCTGACCAACAGTGCATCACGCCGGCTATGGCCCCTCTTTCGGCTTGAAAGGTTTCAATCAACCTAGCGGCCTCTATCGCAGCGTCTCGGCAGTGAATGATGACGGGGAGATCAAGCGACTTAGCAATTGTAAGCTGCTCCCAGAAGGACTTTTCTTGAACGAGCTTATCGTCAGCTTTGTAAAAGTCAAGTCCAGTTTCTCCGATCGCAACGACCCGCCGATCAGAGCGAGCCAGCGTCTCAATCTGGGCAGCAATATCTGGTGTCCATTTGTCCATGTCTAAGGGATGTAGCCCAACTGACAAAGACACCTCAGGATAGCGATCCGCGATCGCCTGCATTCCCTCAAACTCACTCGGCTCCACACAGGAGTGAATTAGATGGGTGATGCCAGCAGCACGCCAAGCAGCAGCCACCTCGTCCAAATCAGGACGAAATGTCTCGAAGTTAATGTGAACGTGGGTGTCAATCAACTGCATAAGCAGTCTCCAGACCTCCTAACTTAGGATGCTTCAGCCTGCTGTGATTCTACGGATTTGAATGCCTGACTCAAGCGGGACTTGCGACGAGCGCCCGCATTGCGATGATAGACACCGCGCTTGACAGCTTTGTCGATCTGACTGAAGACCGCAGACAGTTCCTTCTGAGCGGCTGCCATCGTTTCTGAGTTAGGATCAGCCGAGTAGTTTTCGAGTGCTGCAAGGTACCGTTTCGTAAGCGTTTTAACCGCAGACCGATAAGACTTATTGCGCAGACGATTGCGTTCTGCGACCTGGATACGTTTGATTGCAGACTTGATGTTTGCCACGGCTTACCCAAACTCAGATATAACATTAAACAGATTAAGTATCATAGCATCGATTTTCAAAACTGTTTAGGAATCTACGGATAGGCAAATGAAACCGCGTTAAGCTATAAGACAGTAGGGGCTTCCTTGCATACCAAGTTTGGAATTTGAGAGTTGATTCTCCATACCTCCAGGCTCTATCGCTTATTTAAGTCAGGTTTTGTGCGAAATGTTGCGCATTATCAACCAGTTAGCTGATGCTCAGGTAGAGTTGCAGCGCATCTGTGACCGCACCCACGATGATCAGGTTTTTCACAAAGAATCTACGGTGAGAGAAATCCTGCAGGCTGTACAGCGCAAGGGGGATGAAGCCCTGCTGCAATACACGGCGGATTTTGATAACCAAGTATTGGTGGCGGATGACCTGCGCGTGCGGGGATCTGAGTTCGATGCTGCTTATCAACAGGTCTCCAAAGAGCTGATCGATGCCATTCGTCTAGCTCATAGGAACATAGAGGCTTTTCACCGTAAACGCATCCCCTCTAGCTGGGTGGAGTTTGAAGAAGATGTCGTTTTGGGGAAACGCTACTCTCCGGTTGATAGGGCTGGTCTCTACGTACCCGGTGGTCGGGCGTCTTATCCCAGCACTGTTTTGATGAATGCGGTTCCTGCCAAAGTGGCAGGCGTTGAACGTATTGTCATGGTGACGCCTCCGGGCGATCGCGGCGCCATCAATCCAGCCGTTCTGGTTGCTGCCCAAGAAGCGGGAGTCACTGAAATTTATCGGGTTGGGGGGGCCCAGGCGATCGCAGCATTAGCCTATGGAACTGAGACCATTCCCGCCGTCAACATCATTACAGGTCCCGGTAACATTTATGTGACGCTAGCGAAGAAGCAGGTATTTGGTACCGTTGGCATCGATTCTCTGGCCGGGCCTTCAGAAGTCTTAATTATTGCTGACCACACCGCTAATCCGGTATACGTCGCGACTGATCTGCTCGCTCAAGCAGAGCATGATCCCATGGCGGCGGCGATTTTGATTACAACGGACATGTCCCTTGCTGAACAGGTTGCCGCTGAGGTTGCTAGACAATTGGATGGTCATCCTCGTCAAACGTTAACCGAGAAAGCGATCGCCAATTACGGTGTGTCTGTTGTTGTCGATAACTTACAAACAGCTGTGGCTCTGTCGAATGAATTTGCTCCAGAGCATTTGGAACTCGAAGTTGAAGACCCGTGGGCTCTGCTAGAGACTATTCGTCACGCTGGAGCTATCTTCTTAGGACACGCAACGCCCGAAGCTGTTGGTGACTATCTGGCAGGCCCTAATCACACATTGCCGACTTCAGGAGCAGCCCGATATGCGTCTCCTTTGAGTACTGAGACGTTTATGAAACACTCCAGTTTGATTCAATATTCGTCAGCTGCTCTATATAAAGTTGATGGCGCGATCGCCCGATTAACAGAAGCAGAAGGCTTGCCGTCTCATGGAGATTCGGTCAAGTTTCGGACCAATCCTCAAAAGCGTTCCGATAGGCTCTAAAGGTTCTCTAAATGTCCTTGACGTTGATCAAGAGGACTCAGCTGAGTCCTCTTGATTTATGACTTCAGCCATCTTGTTTATGACACTGATGGCCCTACGTAATGGCAGATTGTTTAACGATCAGGGACTAGGAGTACCCCTTCACCATCCTTTAGTTCAAACGAGCGAAGATCATGTCCGTCGCCTCGCAATTCCAGTCCGGGAGTTGCCAATGCGACCCGCCAGGCAGACATCTCTAGCTGTAGCCAGTCTCCTGGACTTACCATCATGGGTTGCCCCCCCATGTGCGTCATGAGGACAACTTCTTGAGGTCTCCCTTCTGGATGAGGCTCACTGCGATAGCCATAAAAAATAGTGCGGCAATCATCACTGATGCGGTTGAAGCGATCGCGTCCGGTCAAGTTTTCTCGCAGCCAAGGATGACTGAGGCGAAACTGTCGCAATTTAAGACTAAAGCGAGTAATTGAGCTGTTTAAACCCTCTAAATAGCGGCCCACGTTACACATATCGTGACTGTCTTCCATGAAGGCCATAGCAAATGTCTTCAGCTTGGGCACATCAAGCGTGGCCAAAAAGCGGGGTAAATGAGCCTCTTCGTTGAGTTCTTCCAACGCAGGTACCTCACAGGCAATACCATCAGGGTCACCTAAACAGTGCTGACAGATTTGAGCGACGGCTCCTAAGTCATAATCGGTTTCAAGCATGGCGTCTCTCAGGGCGTAAGCAAAGTCGCGCAGCTGCTCGTATTCTAGAAAGCCCAGTGCTTTGAGCCTTAGGAAAGCATCGGCATCAGCATACATGTCAGGCTCAATTTCCCAATCCAGAAAGCCGACTTCCTCAGACACCACTTTGACCCCATAGCGATCGTCTGTGTTGCGGAAAAAGCCCCACGGCGTCTCGACTGTGGCATTCAAAAAATCCATAGGTAATCCAGGCGAAAAGCCATGCACCCATAAGAGCGTGGCCGGATTGTTATAAGCCCTATGTAACACCTGAGGCAAGGTTTTACCTAAGTTCCAGTTGATATCAGCATTGGTCTCAACCTGATTGCCTCGCCGGACAGTATCATGATTGCCGCAACCTGTGATCCAGTGGTCGCCTTGAAAAATCACTTCACAGACCCGGCGCCACTTGCGGTCCCAAAATCCCTTTACGGTAGGCGTATTGTGCGCAAAAATGAGAGGCCCCCACTGGAATGAACCCGGCTTCATTTCTACCAATTCGCGATAAGTTGACTTTTCTTCCCACCCCTCTTCCGGCCAAGGGCGACCGTCTTCAAAGATGGTAAACATCAGTCGCCGATAACCCTGAATATTTTGCACAACATCGCTCATCCCAAGTAGGTAGGCGTCGTCTTGCTCCACCCTACCGGAAAGAGGATTAAAGAAACGGAAATCTTGTCCTCCGTCGACGCGCACCCCATCAGCCCCAGTATTAATCTTGCGGCGCTGCATTTCTAACAAAATTGCTCGCACCTGAGGCAGTTGATGGTTCAGGTCTTGCCCATACATGTTAGGCCCCTTGAAGAACTGCTGGGCTAACAGTTCCAGACCTTGATTGTCCGAATGACCGTAAACGAGGTCATAGATCAGATGGATAGGCCCGCCTGCGAAATTATGTAAGGTCGCAATAAAGTCCACCGTTTCATCCGGTCGTAAGGTGCCTAACACAGCTGGATTGGTTGCCGAAGACGCCAAAATAGGAACGTCATATCCCCAGTTTTGGGTGTTTGGCTTGCGCAGAGTCACTAAGACTGCATTGTGAGGACTATTGGTTGACTTCTGTGCTTCATCCGCTTGAGTGACATCCTTTAGTGTCGCTTCCTTCTTTTCTAAAGCGGTTTCCTCATTGCCTTCAACGTCCTCCAGAACCGTTTCCCCATCACCATCGACGGGAACCTTTTTCTCTGCGGGCTGTTCGTTTTCAGCCTTTGAACTGGCAGGCGCTTCAGACGAAACTGGCAAAGACTGTATCGCGAAAAACTCATGCTCGCCGCTGGTATCTTCTCGCCGATACTCAATGGTTGGCTCCACGGGCAAGAGTTGTACCGCATCGTATCCAGCATAGACCTCGTCAGCTGGAGTCAGCGTCTCACCAGCCGCTATCTTTTCAGAGACTCGTTTGAATTGATGGGTTAATCCTTCTAGGGTTCCTTCAGGAGAAGCCGTCTTGACGTGAATCTGAAGAATATTGGTAGGTGTAGGAACGCGAGGAATTTCCGCATCAGCAACTCCTTTAGGGGCAGCCGTCCGTCTGAAATAGCTCAAATCAGCCCGTCGCCGCTGCAGACGCCGCATATCGTAGACTTCTGCGGGACCAAAGATGCCGTAGGGGGTGGAGTAGGCTAGCGGATCACGAATGATATGCACTCGCTGATCGGCATCAACGTATCGTAGCCAGTAGAAAGCGCCAGCGGTTGTCCGGTTTCCAGCTTTGACGCCAGAAACCACTGCCCACAAAAACTCTCCCTGCTGTCTCACGGGTACCAAATCCCGCTGAAACTCAATTGTCTGACGTGGCTCGTGAAACTGGATAGGAACTAGGGGGGTAAAGATTTCCAGTTCCAGCGATCGCTCCGACTGGATGACGTTAGCGGTTAATTCAGGTGTCCAAAAGCCGAACTCGGTCAATCCATCGCGACGATAGTGACAGCCTAAGCGTTTAGCTAATCGCTGACCTCGATCAAAATAGGTGTCATCCGAGGCCATAACAGATGATGCCCAGTTCAGCAGGGTTTGGGTTTCATCGTCTACAAGGCAGATGTTGGGGATACGAATACTCTTGACTGGCACGGTGTCGCTTCTCTTGTTATGCGGAGATGTGAGGGTAATTAGGCAATTGGTCTTTAAACAATTGGTTCAGTGGGGAGAGTGTCCCTTCTCTACTCTGACAAACCTGTCGAACAGCTGAAAGGCTATTGCTGCACTGCCTACAATACGAGCAGTTCTCTCTAAAATCGAGAAGGTTCAATAAACCTAAAAATTTTTTAAAAAATAGAAAATAGCAGCTAGCTTAGCTGCGAAACATTGAACAGCAGATCTGTTTCAACTCAATTAGCAATTGAGCTCACTATGGCTCATGGTGCAATTACGTTCTTCATAGGGGTTCGAGATAGGGGTTCGAGATCAAGTCAACATTTCTGTTTTAGCAGAACAGTTCTTCAGACGATCGCCAAAATCCGCAAAAATGCGGACCTCTACAAAGTCTTTAACAGGAACACAGTTTTGATGAGGATCGTCTTCTTCATATTGCATTCATTGCAGCATTTATTCGCGAGCAAGTTTTGTCAGCAGCAGAGTAGCCTGTCAAAAAAGCAAACGTAGAGAGCCGTATAGGCTGGTGCTGCATAAAGGGTAGAGCTTTGCCTTTGAGGGGTAAACCAATGCTGACAGTCGTCTTGTTAGGCGTCCCGACGCTATCTAGCCTGCATTTTCAGGGTGGTTTGCCCCCTATGACAATCCGAGTTGGTGACAGGGTGAATAAGAGTAATTATCCAGCAGACTTATTGCCCTTGCACCCCTGCTCTGTATTCAGACTACTGCTCTAAGTGGGTTGAATCATGGCAGTATGACACAAGCATCAGTGAATTAAGTTTGTCGTGGATATGGGTTAGAATCCGGGACTACCCGCGAGGACTCACTGTTTTTCCACCGCTCAACTAGTCAGGAGAAGCTGATATGAAATCTGCCCTTGTCATCCTCTACCATCGCGAACCCTACGATGAGGTTGTTGTAAATGGCAAGACTGTTTATCGAGACAAGAAAAGTCCTAACGGTATTGTGCCGACATTAAAAACCTTTTTTGCCAACGCCGAAAGTAGTACATGGATTGCATGGAAGCAGATCACCGCTAAGCAACAAGCCAACTTCGAAGAACGAGTTGTGATGGAGGGAGGCAATGAGAGCTGCAAGGTTCGGCGTATTCCGCTCAGTGCTCAACAGGTTAAAGACTTTTATCACATCACCGCAAAAGAAGCATTTTGGCCCATCTTGCATTCCTTTCCAGAACATTTTACTTACGAAAGCTCAGACTGGGAAAACTTTCAAGCGATCAATCGGCTTTTTGCTGATGCGGCCTGCGAAGATGCTGCCGAAGATGCCCTGATTTGGATTCACGATTACAACTTGTGGCTAACGCCTTATTACATTCGCCAGAAGATGCCGAATGTGAAGATTGCGTTTTTCCATCACACGCCATTTCCAGCGGCTGATGTGTT
Organism: Oscillatoria sp. CS-180; assembly: GCF_028330965.1. Taxonomy (GTDB): domain Bacteria; phylum Cyanobacteriota; class Cyanobacteriia; order Phormidesmidales; family Phormidesmidaceae; genus Halomicronema. Next base: position 42,683 of record NZ_JAQMUB010000011.1, read on the forward strand.
CAATATTTTGCACTGGCGTCAGGCGATCGTAGACAGCCTGCTCTGTTGCGACCTGTGCGGTTTTCATATTCCTCGGTATGTTGAAAACTTCGTGTCTGTTGCTCGGAGCTTACGCGAAGTTGAAATAGCTGAAAAGGGACCCGTACGGCCTGCTTTTACGCCCCACGGATTAGCGTTAGCAGAGCCTGAAATGACCTCTAAGTTGACATACCAAGGGCGGATAGTTCACCTAGATGCTTTCCCAGTAGGCACTAATCCTCAATACATCGCCGATGTTGTCCAGTCGCCGGAGGTGCAGGAACGAGCACAGCAGATCCGGAATGATATTGGTGATAACAAATTGATTGTTTCGGCGGGCAGAGTTGACTATGTCAAAGGCGCTAAGGAGATGTTGCTGTGCTACGAGCGACTGCTAGTTCGGCGTCCCGAACTTCAAGGTAAGGTCAACTTAGTGATGACGGCAGTGAAAGCGGCGGCTGGAATGCGTGTTTATAAAATGGCGCAGAGCCAAATTGAGCAGCTTGTCGGCAAAATCAACGGACGCTTCTCTAAGCTGAATTGGACCCCCATTTTGCTATTTACAGAGCCAGTGCCTTTCAATGATTTGATGGCGTTTTATCGGACGGCTGACATTGCTTGGATTCCACCGCTCCGAGACGGGCTTAACTTAGTTGCCAAAGAGTACATTTCTGCCCATCAAGGTCAAGACGGCGTGCTGATTTTGTCAGAATTCACGGGGTCTGCGGTGGAGCTGCCTGATGCCGTTTTAACGAATCCCTATTCAGACCAGCACATGGACGAATCTATTGATTTGGCCCTCGACATGAGTCCTGAAGAACAGAAAGAACGTATGCAGAAGCTCTATGAAGTCGTTCAGCAGTATGACGTGCAGGAATGGGCGAATCACATGTTCCGGGAAGCCAATGCGACAGCGGTATCGGTGGAGCCTGCGTTAGTCTAAGTGCAAGAAGAGCGCTATTAGAGTCCATACCACGGTAGATGAGTTAAATAGCCAAAAAAATTACGATAAAAATCGTGATTTTTTTGGCCCACCAGGGTTTTATGGAGTTGAGTATCAATTGAGCGTCCATCTGCCAGTATTTTTACTGCTTAACTGACGGCCTATTTTTAACTTGCAGCACTCAAGGATCTTAGATGAGAGATTTACAAGCAATCCAGAGCCGTAGCTATGATTTATTTGTCATTGGTGGCGGCGTTAATGGCGCAGCAACGGCGCGAGACGCCGCCTTAAGAGGATTATCAGTACTGCTGGTTGAAAAGAACGATTTTGCCAGTGGGACTACAAGCTGGTCGACTCGATTAGTCCATGGCGGATTGCGATATCTTGAATATTTTGAATTTAATCTAGTTAGGGAATCTTTACGGGAAAGGGAGATTTTACTGAAAAGTGCTCCTCACTTAGTCAAGCCCATTCAGATGACGATTCCTATTTATGGCAGCGGTACACGCAGCTATTGGGAAATTCAGGCCGGAATGGTTCTCTACGATATCTTGAGCTATGACAAAACGTTGCCCAATCACCGAATGCTCTCGCAGGCAAAGTTACGTCAGTTATTCCGCTCGGTTGACCATGACAATGCCAAGGGAGCTGCTCAGTATTATGACGGTCAGGCTGAACATGCTGAGCGCCTTTGCTTAGAAACACTCTTGGATGCTAAAGCTGCTGGTGCAGATATTCTCAACTATGCAACGGTCACTGGTCTGAAGCGGGAGGGCGATCGCCTGACTAGTTTCAGTATCTACGATCAGATTGCAGACCAAGACTTCACCGCTTCTCTTAAGGAGACCGGAGTTGTTGTCAACACCTCTGGACCTTGGGTTGATCGCGTCTTGGGTTTGGGGGAAAGAAATGGAAAAGCCGAGCCGATTGGCAGCGATCGCAAAATTGGTGGTACTAAAGGCAGCCACATCATCGTTGATCCTTTTCCTGGAGCACCCAGCAGCGCGCTGTACGTCGAGGCAAAATCGGACGGACGTCCCTTTTTCATCGTTCCTTGGTGCGGACAGTTCCTTATTGGCACGACCGATTTGAAATATACGGGTGACCTCGACAAGGTTAAAGCCGACAATGACGAAATTGACTACCTTGTCAGCGAAACGAATCGCGTTGTGCCAACGGCCCGCCTAACTCGTGAGGATGTGAAATTCACCTATTCTGGCGTGCGGCCCTTACCCTATTCAGAAGGCAAAAAAGCAGGCAGCATCACTCGTGCCCATATTTTGTATGACCACGAGAAGGAAGGCGTTCGCAACTTAGTCTCTTTAATTGGCGGCAAACTGACAACCCATCGGCAAGTGGGTGAAGAAATGACTGATTGGGCCTTCAAAAAGATGGGTAAAGCGGTCAAGCCATCGCCAACCCGTCACCGCCCCCTACCAGGCTGCATTTGGCCAGATGACGATCGCCTCACAACCGCCTACGAACGCTATCGCGATCAAGTTAGCACTGACAGCCTCAACTACCTGTTTGAAACCTATGGAGTACGGGCTATTGATCTCCTTGCCTTGGTAGACAATGCCCCCGACTTAGCGGAGCCACTCACTGAGACCCATCCCAACATCCGAGCTGAGGTTGTCTTTGCAGTGCAGCAGGAGATGGCGCACACCTTACTAGATATCACTCGCCGTCGTACCATCCTGGCGATGAACGCAAACTACGGTTACGACGTTTTGGCACCCATCTTGGAAACGCTGCAAAAGCACTGCGGCTGGACAACTGATCAGTGTCAGGCACAAGAACGCGCCTATCGCCAGTTCATGGAAGAGAATTGCATTCCAGACTACGCAATAGAGAGTGGCATTGAAGGGCGATCGCTCCAGGCGGTTTAAGCAAGTTCTAAGGATATAGCCCTGCCCGTGTGCTCTCCTATTCCTTCGTGACTGGCATACTTGACTTTGCGGGAGGGACTAAGCCTCCTATGATTGCAGTACAAACGTGATTGGCCGATGACCTATGGACGCATCTGCAACTTCTCCTATTTCTATTGATGCTCAACAAGTGCAAGAGGCATCAGCCGAATTGACCATTTTGGGGGCGGGCGCATGGGGAACCGCCTTAGCCAAGCTGGTCAGAAAAAACGACCATACCGTTTGTCTATGGTCTCGCAGAGGTGAGACAACGCTTGCAAACGCAGTTTCAGGTTCCCATATTATCCTCTCCGCAATTTCGATGAAGGGCGTATCCGCCACTGTCAAACAGTTACAGGAGCTGAACATTCCGCCTGAGACGATTTTGGTGACTGCAACGAAAGGCCTTGACCCAGAAACAACCCGGACGCCCTCTCAAATTTTTCAAGATACCTTCCCTGATAATCCTGTTGTCGTTTTGTCAGGTCCTAACCTTTCCAAGGAAATTGAACAGGGCTTACCAGCAGCAACCGTTGCGGCAAGTACCCATCCTGAAGCTGCAGAGGCCGTTCAGTACTTATTCGCTTCAGATATTTTCCGGGTCTACAGAAGTCTGGATCCGTTAGGGGCTGAACTCGGCGGCACGTTGAAGAATGTGATTGCGATCGCAGTGGGGGTGTGTGAAGGACTCAACCTCGGCTCCAATGCCCGCTCAGCCCTGATTACCCGAGCGATGCCTGAGGTGATTCGTATTGGCACCCATTTAGGAGGACAAATGGACACCTTTTTCGGTTTGTCTGGGTTAGGAGACATGTTAGCCACCTGCACAAGTTCCCTGAGCCGAAACTATCGAGTGGGATATGGATTAGCCCACGGAAAACCTTTAGACCAGATCTTAGATGAACTAGGCAGTACCGCAGAGGGAGTGAACACCGCCAACGTCCTTATTCAGATTGCCAATCGAGAGGAGATACCCGTACCCATTTCGCGGGAAGTCTACCGATTATTGAATGGCAAAATTACTCCGAAAGAGGCCGTTGAAGCTTTGATGGAACGCGATCTGAAGGCAGAAGCTTGCCTATTAAATTAGGACACTTCGAGCCTCTGCTGCAAAAACGCCTTACCCATCTCCAAGTCAGTTTGTGATCGCATTCTCATGTCGTCTATGAGGGAATGTTTCACACCTACTGTAATATGAACGGTTATGTAGATTGGTTGAGGATGATGCGATCTATGCAACCTTGGGCTTGGAGTGTGGGTCTGTGTGTGTTAGTGGGTTATGGAGGTGTGCTTCGACCGGTTGAAGCGATCGCCTCAGATGACCTGTCAGTGGAAGAAGCGCTGACTACGGAAGACATTTTTACCGATGATCACAGCGATCAAAATGAGGCTGCGATCATCCCTCAACCTAGGTCCATAACGCTGCTCCGGTTTGAAACCCAGCACTACATCGTACGCATCTATCAAGACAGTGAGCTAACCTACCTCAACGTTTATAACAAAGAGACTGGCTTTACTGATAAGAACGGGGTGTTAGCTATCCTCGCAGAGCCGGAAGACGAGGAAGACTCTTGGCTCACCTACATGAACCTGTATGGCGATTTGGAATATCGCGCCAGGGTTAATCCAGAGGGCGAGACAGAATTAGAAATTCGGGTTGCAGGTGGCCCTCCAGCCCAACCTGAGTTGGGATTTAACGCATCTTATAGTTTCCCTCACGTGTATTTAGGCGCAGACGTCGAGAACACGGTGGCTATTCTGACGGAGTCAGGGTGGGTGGTCGATTTTACCGATCAATCTGCTGTCGAACTTACCCGGGATGAAAGCGTTCTAGGCATCAAGTTTGACCCAGATACACAGACGATTACCTATACTCAGCTCGTCGACTTGCTGTAGCGCTCGTTGGTGGCTTGACTGTCGCGTAGAGCGGAATTGTATTGATGGTTTTGTACAGCCTACAGTCATGATGTTTGTAATTCAGACTATGGTCTTACGAAGGGTGTAAGGAGGCTTCCTTGCAGCGAATTGTTGTCGATGTCGCGCAGGTTGACGGAGATTTACTCCGATTGACACCTGATCAGCAGCACTATTTGGAACGAGTGCTGCGGCTACAGCGGGGCGATCGCTTCCTGGCATTAGATGGTCAAGGGACTATCTGGCTATCAACCCTTTCCTCCATAGAGGGGCAAGCTCATCTTTCCTCATTGTCAGACTTTGGTGATACCCAGTTAGCTCCTGATCAGCCTTACATTACGCTGGCAGCCTGCTTACCTAAACAGGGATTCGATGAAGTTGTGCGACAAGTTACTGAGTTGGGCGTTCATCAAGTTGTGCCCATTCTGAGCGATCGCACGCTATTGCGACCTAGTGTTAACAAGTTGGAACGATGGCGGCGGATTGCGACTGAAGCAACGGAACAATCAGAACGTTTGGTGGTTACCCAAGTTAGAGAACCGATGGCTTGGTCGAAATGGTTAGAAACCGATACGTCTGACCAGCGCTATCTCTGCGTAGCTAGGCGCTCTGCTCCTTCGTTGCTATCTGTTTGTTTGTCGAGACAAGCTACGTCTATCGTTGTTGCAATTGGTCCAGAGGGCGGATGGACCGAGATCGAGGTCGAAGGGGCAATCACAAAAGGTTACCAGCCTGTGATGCTTGGCAGAAACGTGTTAAGAGCTGTGACAGCTTCGGTAACGGCACTTTCGATACTCCAAGCTAGCTTAGTTTTCGCTAGTATTGACCCATTCCAGGTAGACCAGTTATGAATACTGTCAAGACGACGCTAGAGACCGAAACCTCAAATTGCTTAGCTGGGTTTCATGCGCTTTCTGATCCCCTTAGAGTTCATGTTATCGAGCGGTTACGTACGCAGGAAATGTGCGTATGTGACCTTTGTGGAGAGCTTGATGTCAGTCAGTCCAAATTGTCTTTCCATTTGCGAGTGCTGAAAGACGCAGGTTTGGTACGAGCTAGACCCCAAGGACGCTGGACTTATTACAGCCTTAATTTGCCCCAATTTGTTGTCCTCGAACAGTACTTGTCAGACTATCGGCGATACAGCCCGATCATTCCAACAAGACTGTGTGATGATGGCGAATAAGTAGATCGGGACGTTTAATCATATTTTCCTCGCTGTTCTGTTGTTGCCGTTAGGGATGACAGGTAAGCTTGGTATATATTGATAATGGTTAGGAATTAGCCTGTGGAACAGGGTGCACTGGGTCAAGTAATTGACGCGCTTCATTTTGCAGCCTATAAGCATCGATATCAGCGGCGTAAGGATGTTGAACAAACGCCTTATATCAACCATCCCATTGAACTTTTGAGAATTTTGTTCGAGGATGGCGGTGTTCGAGATCCGGTTGTTTTGGTGAGTGCTCTACTGCACGACACTGTGGAAGATACTGAGACAACTTTAGAAGAGATTCGATCTCGTTTTGGGGCTGATGTTGCTGCGGTCGTTGAGCAGGTCACGGATGATAAATCCCAGCCCCAGGATGTCCGCAAACAGTTGCAGATTGACCATGCTGCGGATTTGAGCGATCGCGCTAAGCTCGTCAAGCTGGCTGATAAAACCGCTAATCTAAGAAACGTCGCTCAATCGCCACCCCCTGATTGGTCTCTAGAACGGCGTGCTAACTATTGCAATTGGGGTAAACGTGTCGTTGATGAGATGCGAGGCATTCACTCAGCGTTGGAAGCCCTATTTGACGAGACTTATGAAGCAGCCTATAAAACTTGTAACCCACAGTTCACGCTGGAAAAATAGCTCAGTGTTGACAACAGCTATGCCGGCTGGGTCATATTTTCTAGAATCCTGTTAGCCTTCTGAGACTTAGCCTACAGCAACCTAAACAGGATGTTTGTGGACGCAAAGCGTCGATGACAGGCGAATGGGCTAGTATGGTTGCTTGAGTCGCATTCGTCGTTGGAATTATTGGGTCATGAGCAAGGGCACGCTTTTTGATAAGGTTTGGGATTTGCATACAGTCGGCACACTTCCATCGGGACAAACCCAGCTTTTCATTGGCCTGCATTTAATTCATGAAGTTACCAGCCCTCAAGCATTTGCCATGTTGCGAGAGCGGCAGCTCAAGGTCATGTTTCCAGAGCGCACGATCGCTACAGTAGACCACATCGTGCCAACGGATAACCAGGCGCGTCCGTTTGTGGACGTTTTAGCCGAAGAAATGATGCAGGCACTGGAAAACAACTGTCGCGAGAATAACGTTACTTTTTACAATATCGGTTCGGGTAATCAGGGTATCGTTCATGTCATTGCCCCCGAACAAGGTCTCACCCAGCCTGGAATGACGATCGCCTGCGGTGACAGTCATACATCGACTCATGGAGCCTTCGGCGCGATTTCGTTCGGCATTGGAACCAGTCAAGTGCGTGATGTTCTTGCCTCTCAAACCTTGGCTTTGGCTAAGCTTAAGGTCCGGCGTATTGAAGTGAATGGCACTCTTGCCCCTGGCGTTTATGCCAAAGATGTGGTTCTTCACATCATTCGTCAGCTTGGTGTGAAAGGGGGCGTGGGCTATGCTTACGAATACGCTGGAACAACCATCGAAGCGATGTCGATGGAAGAGCGGATGACCCTTTGCAATATGTCCATCGAAGGGGGGGCTCGCTGCGGCTATGTCAACCCAGATGTCGTGACCTATGACTACTTACGAGGTCGCAAATTTGCACCTGGTGTGGAGCAATGGGATGAGGCAGTTGCTTGGTGGGAAAGCATTCGCAGCGATGCTGATGCTGAGTACGACGACGTTGTTGTGTTTGACGCAGCTGACATTCCGCCGACGGTCACTTGGGGCATTACACCGGGTCAGGGAATTGCCATAAACGAGCATATTCCAGCGCTGGATGATGTCGAAGAGAGCGATCGCGCGATTGCCGAAGAAGCCTATCGATATATGGGGCTACAACCGGGCACGCCGATTCAAGGGATTAAAGTGGATGTCTGCTTCATTGGGAGCTGCACGAATGGTCGTTTAAGTGATCTGCAAGAAGCCGCAAAGATTGTCCAGGGTCGCAAAGTGTCTAAAGCTGTAAAAGCCTTTGTTGTTCCAGGGTCAGAGCGTGTTAAACAAGCGGCTGAAGCTGAAGGATTGGACACGATTTTTGAGGCGGCTGGATTTGAATGGCGAGATGCTGGCTGTTCGATGTGTTTGGCGATGAATCCTGATAAACTTCAGGGCGATCAACTGAGCGCTTCTTCTTCTAACCGGAACTTCAAAGGTCGTCAGGGATCTTCCTCCGGGCGCACGCTGTTGATGAGTCCAGCCATGGTTGCCGCCGCGGCGATCGCCGGCCAGGTCGAAGACGTTCGCACGTTGCTTACATAGACATCTGCATCTGTAAATTGGCTTCGCGTTAATTAATTATTAAACTTAGTTTCGCCCTATCTTAAGAACCATTGTTGAAGATGACTGGTAGGAATATCTATCAGTTCAACTTGGTACTCAAGTGTGAGGCAAGGTGTTCTGCAGGAAGCCCTTCAGCCAGCTAGAGGGCAGGTCAGATATTTTTGTGATGTTCTCCGGGAAAATCCAACTGTGTTTGCAAAACCCTCTTTGCTTCCAAGCCCTGCCGTAAATTCTCATCGCCACGATTTTGTCGCAGTGCTAGAGCAACTTTATCGGGAGCGTACGCTGACTCCCTACACGGCGGGGCGAACGATTCCCTTACGCCTCAATGAAGTTCTTATCGTCTGTCGTGGAGTGGTCCAGCTGTATACGATTCAGCAGGATGGTAGTGAGACGCTGCTGGGTTTAGCGGGACCATCAATGCCAGTAGGTTTGCCACTGACGGTGGTTGATCCCTATTGGGCGACAGCATTGACTGATGTCGATGTGCTGCCTCTTCCGATGACGGAAATTGAGTCTTCACCGCTGCTGATGGCCGGTATTTGTCGTCATCTTATGCTGAGGCTTCAGCAATCAGAAGCGTGGTTGGCCATTTCAGGAAAGCGATTAGTTGCAGATCGGCTAAGGCAGCTATTGCTGCTGATTGCTCAGGACTTTGGTCAGGTTGAAACCTGCGGCGTACGAATTCCAGTCAAACTAACTCATCATCAGTTGGCGACTGCGATCGGAACCACTCGCGTCACGGTCACCCGCTTGCTGAAGGAATTTAAGGAAGAGGGCTGGCTACAAACTCAACAGCGATATCTCATCATTCAGCTAGAGCAGCTCCACAACAGCAGCTGGTCTCGAATGTATGCTTAGGGTACTGCGCCCAGACCTATGAAACTTGCCAATGCCAATGGTTGTCATAAAGTTCGATGTAGCGCCAGAAGAGCTGCATCGAATGAGCCGATGACGCTTCTTCGGACGGGTTAGAGTGCTGCGATCGCTCTAAGCTAATCTTTGAAAGCTGGCTCAGATAGGGTAGGTCTTCTAACATCGTTAAGCTGGAAGCAATGATAAGGATGGCTTTCAAGAGTTCCCTCGGCCATTGCAGATCGGTAAACATTTGTACCGAGAGAATGTGCTCCTCTTCATTCAAGGGCAATACGCTGAATAGAACGTGAATACACTTCTGTCGGTATGCCGGAACGCGCAGTTCAATTTGATAAGGCGTATGTAGAATCAAATCGACCTCCACGCTGGGATTTCGCCACATCCTCAGGATGTTGGTTGATGAATCTAATACCGTTCGAAACCGCATCATGCCTCCGGTTTCGGTCTTTTGGAACTGACTAACTTTGGTGACCTTTAAGTTACCGAGACTGAAACGGTGAATCTCTTCGAGATGCTTGAGATTCAACAGGTGATAAATCTGGCACTGATGGGAAAAAGGGAGTCGATATTTCTGCTGAGCAACACAAGGCGCAGGTAAAGTTACGCCAGAAAAGCGATCTTCTATGGGCTGAGGCAACTCGATGGAGTCAGTCTCGGAAAGTCCGTGGGGGTTGGCAGCCATACCCACAATAAACCAGATCGATAGAGCTGCTAACGCAACCATACAGTGAGAAGACGCGGTAACTGCTGCAGCGCTTCCACCGAATGCTGCTAAGCCTCGATCAATCGCCCCATAGAGAAACGCTGGAATACCTAGCAGCCAAACACCACACATAAAGATGTTGCGCTTCAGAAAGTCTGCGATCGGTAAAGTAGGGCGGCTGATCCTTTCTAAATAGCTCTCGGCATGTTGAAGCTGATGCATAGATGCTCCTTCCCAGAGCCAAACATTAACAAATCTAAACTGACGTTAATTAACTTTTTGTGAAGTTGCCCTCGTCCTGACGGCAGATATCTTCCACAGCAAAAAATAATAGATTCGTACTATAACCTTAGCCATCTAGTTCTTATGCGCCCAATCGCATTCGGAGGCTTAGCGTATCGTCAGAGGGTTCGCTGTCTTCTGTTAGGTCTAGCTTTCAGTGTCCTTGTCTATGCCTAAATTCTTGCAAGCTTGGCAGCCCTTACAAACTGATGGCTCCCTTTCAGATGAACCTCTATCACTTGGCTCCTTCATTTCTTTCGGCAGACAGAGCTACAAGACCAGAGTGAGTATGTAACCTCCTAGTAAGCCATATGCCTTCAGTCTAAATGTGGTTTTGCTGCTCTCGTAATCATCTAGGAAACATGACGACTTCTTTGAATCAGTGGCCCAAGTTGCCAAAAGCGCAGGGCAAGCTTGTTTCCACTTTGATGATTATCATTACGGTCATCCTGAGCATTCATATTCTGAAATTGACTCGCCCTGTAGTCTTGCCGATCGCCTTCGCGTTCTTCATTGCGGTCTTGGCAGCTCCTCTACAAGAATGGTTGGAGCGGCATTTGCCGAAGTGGGTCAGTATGGTAGTCGTGCTGCTGGTGTTCGGTGGCGTGGTGGGCGTTTTCGTTGGAGCGGTCATCCTGAGCTTAGAACTCATCGAACCCAAGCTGCCTGAGTACGGAGATCGTTTGCAGCAGCTTATACAGTCTGCACAGGCTTGGTTGAGTAGCTATGGTTTACCTATGGGTGAAAATGGCCAAACCAACGGAGCTATTTCTCAACTGCTACAACAAGCACTTGGTGGAGTGCAGTCATTGTTAGGAGTACTGAGTTTGTTAGTGTTGGTGGCCTCTTTTTTAGCGCTATTGCTGTTGGAGATTGGTCAGTATCGCGATCGTACGCAAAAAGCTTTTCCTGGCAAGGCAAGCGATCATATTATTCATGCCGTTTCTAGCATGGGTAACAAGTTGCGTCGCTACTTTATGGTGGTTGCATTTACCAGTTTTTTGACAGGCATTTTAACGTCGGCTTGGTGTCTAATATTAGGCGTTGACTTAGCCTTTGTATGGGGATTGTTGGCCTTCATACTCAACTTTATCCCTACGCTAGGCTCAATTATTGCGGCAGTTGTTCCAGCTCTTGTAGCAACTTTGTTTCAAGGACCTGCAATTGGTGCGGCAACTTTAGTCGGTTTAGCCATTATTCAAACAATCTTGGGTAACTTTGTTGATCCTAAGTTGCAAGGCAAGTATCTGAAACTTTCTCCCTTTGTAGCTCTCCTATCGATTGTCTTTTGGGGTTGGGTTTGGGGAATTCCTGGAGCCTTTTTAGGTGTGCCAATGACTGCCGCAATTGTATTGTTTACTAATGAGTTTGAGTCTAGTCGATCTATTGCCATCATGCTAGGAGGAACAGATTGATTGGAGTATGTCGTGTTTAAAGTATGATGTGGCTAGTACCGCTGCGCGAAATTCAAAGATTTAAAATTGAGAATACTCTGCGAGAAGAGCAAAACTCTACAAAACTAAGACAGATAGGTTTCCTCGTATTTTGAAGTGAGCATATTTCTGCTTCAAGACCAATGGACTGCTAGATGGTGATTAAAACTCTATAGACGGCTTTTTTTAGATCCTCTTCTACCTAATAATTTATAGGCATATTTCTATGGATCTATTTCATTAGGAATAGACCATAACAAAGAATTTCTATCAACAATCAAACCTATAGGCAGATACCGACTATCGGCAGAGTTTATAGACTTGACCTCAGAGTTCATAGAGAGATTTTTTTGGACTTGTAGGACCAGTGAATGTAAGCAGTTTCGAGGGTTGTAGCGTCGCCAGTTCCATGAGGACAAGCCGGCGAGCTGTTTAGCGATGTGCTAGGTGCCTGGATCGATTAGGTACACAAGCCTAGAGGGCTAAAGCTATCAATACCTATTGAAGCGAGTGTAAAGATATCGAGCTGAGTCGTTCAAAGAACATAAGAGTCTCACTACGAATTGATGTCATTGAAGAGGACTTTATGAAGACCTTAAAGCAGTTTTTAAGTAAGATTTCAATGCGGCACTTGTTGGCTACTTTCTTAGCAGGGGTACTTGTGCTATCTAGTGTTGCTTGCAGCAATAGCCCAACAACTTCAAAAACAACAGTGCCTCAAACACCTACCGTTCGTGGAACCGTTGATACGCCTCAGGCTGCCAACCCTAATTTGGCTGACCAAGGAATGTACCCTTATAAAGATACACAGCGCGACACAACTGTTGCTGATGCAAAAGCAGATCGATCGATTAAGCAAGCTGAGCGTCGTCGCCGTCAAAAGCTTCAAACTGGAGGCTATGTAGATGATGTAGCTCCAGCTAAATCTATTAGGGAACAAGCTAAGGATATTGGTCGCTCTGCTGAGCGTGCCGCTGAGAACGTTGGTGATTCAACTCAGCGAGCTGCTGATAATGCTGTTCAGAACACCAAGAAGGGTTTGCAAAATTTGCGAGAAGGTGCCAGCGACGCTGCTGAGCGCGCCGCTGATACGATCGATCCAGCAACCTAATGTCTAGGCTTTTGGTAGCAGATGGGACTTGCGCAAAAGGGCAACCCGGTAAGAACGAGCTGTCCATAAAAGCATCAATTCCATAATTTAGGCGTGAGTAATAAAGTCGTGCTTAATTGGGACATGAGTTCGCTGCCCACAAGATTTTAGTGTTATGAGCGGGAGCAGTAGGTGTGCTGCTCCCGCTTTTGCATAGATTCGACAAGGAGGGTTAAAGGGGCCAAACAATCGTCAACTGCCTGGCTCCCCTAATATCCTAAATAGATTTCAAGCTGTCATATGGAGTCGTCCCCGTACCCTAAATTCGAACAATATTGAAATTTAGAAGGAGGGAACTTGTAGGGGTTCGCCAAACCATTCTTGAGAGAGACGTTCAAAATCCCCTGAAAATCGCTTGTGACGGATAAATACGTTAACCCACTCCAACATATCGAGATCACCGCGACGAACACCGATATAGCAAGGGGAATTTTTCATCACAAACTTGTTTTCAATGCTTGCATCTGGATTATCCTGGATGACCTTTGCCGCGATGGTGTTACCCGTGGCGATGAGATCGACTTGATTAGCAAGCAGCGCTGATATGGTGACGCTGTTATCTTCAAAACGCTTGATCTCAACGCCTTCAGGTGCTTTCTCAGATACTTCTAAGTCTTCCAAGGCACCTTGAGTCACACCGATGGTGTATCCACTTAGATCTCCATAGCTGGAAACATTGGCATCGGTTGGCCCATAAATTCCGGAAAAGAAAGGAGCATAAGGCGTCGACGAAAAGTAGATGGATTTTGCCCGTTCAGGCGTTGCGCCTAAGCTGGAAATAACCAGATCAGCCCGACCAGTTTGTAGATAGGGAATCCGGTTGGTGCTAGTTACCGGAATGAGTTCCAAGTCAACCTCTAGATCCTCTGCGATGAGTTGGGCTACATCGACGTCATAGCCTTGAGGGTCACCGTCTGTCCCCACTGAGCCAAAGGGTGGACTGTCTTGGGGAACGGCGATTTTAATAGCACCAGCACTCAAGACACTATCGAGGGTTCCCCCCGCAACTGAAACCTCTCCTTCAGGAACCTCGGTTTGAGCATTAGCGACATCGCTGCCTGCAACGTCTTGAGAGGTGATAGAGCCGCCGGAACAGGCCACAATTCCGATCGCAAATAGCCCGCTTAAGACCAGCGCCGCGATCGCCTTTCCTCTGGCGGCACGCAATCCCAACTTTTGAATCAGTGAACGAAAAACAACATTAACCATAGCTAACCTCGTAGAAAAAAATAGTTTTAACTGCCGTATGCGAAACGACTTTCCAGCCGTTTGCTCCACAGAGACAGGGGGAAGCAGAGACAGAAGTAAATAACGGCGGCAAAGGAATAAACCAAAAAGGGTTGGAAGGTAACATTACTGATAGAAGACGCTGATCGCGTTAACTCAATAAAGCCAATGACTGACGCCAACGACGTTCCTTTGATGACTTGTACAGCAAAGCCCACCGTGGATGGGATGGACAGCCTCACTGCCTGCGGCAATATCACCTTTATGAGTTGCTGAAAGTACTTCATCCCCAGCGCTCGTGAAGCTTCCCATTGACCCAGCGGCACGGCTTCGACTGAACCTCGCCAAATATCGGCCAAATACGCACTGGTGTAAGTTGTCAGGGCAATGCTGGCAGCCGCCCAAGCCGATAAATTCCAACCAAATAGAACAGAGATGCCGAAGAAGACCAAAAACAACTGCATCAGGAGTGGAGTGGCTTCGAAGAACTCGATGTAGAGTGTGCTGATGCCTTTGATAATTGGATTTGGGGAAATTCTCATCAACATCAGCAGAAAGCCAACGATGCCGCCGCCAACAAACGCGATCGCTGATAGTGCGATCGTCCATCTTGTTGCTATCAACAGATTGGTTACGATTTGGGCCAGCGTAAAGTCCTGCATAATTGTCGCTCCAGCACTAACGAATGTATTGAGTAAAGGCAAAAAACCGCTTTTGAATTAGGAACGCCATCCCTTTGATGCACCACACTAGAACGACATAAATGAGGGAAACCGTTAGATAGACTTCAAAGCTGCGAAACGTTCGGGACTGCAAGTAATTGCCCACGAAAGTTAATTCCTCAGCGGAAATTTGAGAGACCACACTGCTAAAAAGGACCGCAAGAACCACTTGACTCACTAAAGCCGGATAGATTTTGCCTAACGCTGGAATCAAAACGATGTGACGAAAGATTTGCAGTTTCTTGAACCCCAAAGACATTCCCGCTTCAATCTGTCCTTTGTCAATGCCCTCAATCCCGGCTCGAATGATTTCTGTCGAGTAGGCACCAAAGTTGATCGCCAATGCTAAGACGGCAGCTTGCCAAGGCGACATTCGGACACCCACGCTGGGCAACCCAAAGAAGAAGAAGAAAAGCTGAATTAAGAACGGCGTATTGCGAAAGAACTCAACATAGGCTGTGGCAACCCATTTCAGAAAGCGATTTTCAGATGTGCGACATAGTGCTCCGGCAATACCTAATACAAGGCCGAAGGCGATCGCGACCACCACAATTTGAATAGTCAGAAAAATACCTTGGATGAAGAAACCAATATTGTTAAAAACAACGGAAAACTGTGGTGTGTAGTCCATGGACTATAGGACTGATAGAGAACATCTGCATACTGTATACAACATACCGATGGACTCGATTAGTATTTGTGTATTCTGATACGGCTCTTCCTGGAGGTTTTGGCAGGAGCAAAGCGTTTCTAGAGATTCAACAATACTCTGGTGAGTTTTTTGAATTCAGTACGAGTCTCTTGAAGGTGAAATGAATCTAGATGGCGATTGCTAATAAGGTCGCCCACAAACCGTCATCCATTCAATTCGGGATCGCAAATCGAAGGACAAAATTTGTCTACCAGCACAAAGGAGAATGGCACAAGCGCTAGCTCGAATTTTCGCTTGTGTGAATTTTATTCACCTCCACGACCTAAATTCTCTCAGGCTGAGAGGAAAAACCTGAACAGGTGGTGAGCAAACATTGAGCAGATTGTAAGGATGTCCACTAACTTGGTAGATGTCTATGCGGAAATGCTTCCAATCTGATAGGGGATCAAGTTCGTCTCTGGTAGTTTCTGGAAAGAAGAGACATCTGATTAGACTTTTGTATAAGTCTCGATGTCATCGGAAGGCAACAAATTTGTTGGGTGCTCTAATGATGTATCCCTGACTCCTATACAATAAATGCAAAAGCCATTTTCTACCTGCTATTAATAAACTCATGTCCTTAACGGCGAATGAATCAACTTTTGCAGATGAAGTCCTGGGATCAAAGATTCCTGTAATCGTTCACTTTTGGGCACCCTGGTGTGGAGTCTGTCGGCTGGTGGAGCCTTTGTTGCAAAGTTTTCAAGACGAATGGCTAGGAAAGCTTCGTCTTGTCAACGTTAATGCAGATGACAATCTCAAGTTAGCTAACCAATATCGACTTACGACGTTGCCAACTTTGATGCTGTTTCAAAACGGCTCTCTTTGTCACCGAATCGAGGGATTTAATGGGCGAGACGATTTAAAGATGTCATTGAGTGATTATCTACAGCGTCTGACGCCTGATATTTATCCTTTGAAGCACATGAAGCAGACCATCCGCATTCCTTCTTTCAGCGAAGTCTCTAATGTTGAATAATACTCAGATTTTGCAGTTGTCCCGACATTGCCTGGTCTGGCCCCCCTGCCCCCCAAATTTGGCGGGTTCTGAGATCGAAGTCCCCAGAATTGGAAGATTTAGGGGACAAATGCAAGATACCGATGTACTAGTGCAAGATCTCAGTAATATTCATCCTTTGAGAGAGGCTTTGCCTAGGTGACCTTGAAGGAGATGGCCTTGCCGCGATCAATATTCACGTGTCGTAGGGTCATTTTGACGATTTGGATTTAGATATCCTTGAATCAACAGATCAGAGGCGATTTGCTCAACTGCAATGTCGGTTAAGCGAATCGCCTCTGTCATTTGAACATGTCCTAAATCTCCAATAGGTCCAGGAGCTGTCGCTCCACCAATTATTTTGGGTGCAACAAACGCAAAGACTTTTTGCACACAGTTTTGAGCGATCGCCTGAGCTGATAGTCGGCCTCCACACTCCCACAATACGGAGCGTAGTCCCCGCTCGTGGAGCTTTTCAAGCACTGCTAGCGGCTCAAGCTGGGCCAAATCGATCACTTCGACGCCTTGGTTCTCTATTAAATGCTGCTTGCTTGCATCGCGATCGCGACTACAAAAAACAAGCGTTTTAGCCATATCCGTTTGCCACAGATGAGCTGAATCAGGCAGATCAAGAGACCGAGTCATAACAACGCGCAATGGATTGCGATCGCTCTGCCCGTGACTAGTGAGGCGAGGATTATCCTGCCGTACCGTCTGCCCACCAACAATCACGGCATCACATCGACTGCGTAACCGATGAACCCAAGCTCGTGAATCCTTTCCGGTTACCCAAGCGCTGTGACCGCTAGAAGCCGCAATTTTGCCATCTAGGGTCATGGCGTATTTCAAAATCCCAAACGGTCGTTGATTTTTCACACTGTGAATGAACACTTCATTCACCCGACGACAGTCTGCTTCTTCTACACCCACGACGACATCTAGACCTGCCTGCCGCAATCGGTTTACCCCACTTCCAGAAACCCGTGGGTCTGGATCAATGTTGCCTATCACAACGCGGCTAATGCCTGCTGCAATGATGGCTTCAGTGCACGGAGGTGTGCGTCCTGTATGGTTGCAGGGTTCTAGGTTGACGTATAGGGTGGCATCTTTAGCGCGATCGCCAGCTGCCCTAAGGGCAAACACCTCAGCGTGAGGTTTTCCAGCCTCCGGATGAAAGCCTTCTCCTAGAACCTGTCCCTCCTTAACAATCACCGAGCCGACCAAAGGATTGGGTGATGTTTTGCCGTCTGCTTGACGAGCTAGCTGCAAGCATCGCTGCATGAATTGTGAATCCGACGGGCTTTTGGTAGTCAATTCCATCTTCAAAGCTTTAGATTCGCACAATGCTTAGGCTCAGGTGTGACTTTCCAAGGAACAATTTTTTGACTTGATGTCTATCAAGCTGCTTAACAATCCTGAGATTGGAGTTTCCCAAGAATTAATTTTCAGCGTAACTTTTATGCCAAGTACCTTAGTACTCTAAGTAAATTCACTGGGCCCTCTTTTCTTGAGAAGCGTTCTTTACCGTGTTGGATTCCCTGGAATGCATCCATTTGAAGTTTTTTGCCCAAACAAAAATTTATTGATATCTCTTAAAGGGAGAATTTCCCACTTTTACTTGAGCAGATAGTATATCACGCAAAGAACATCGAGATCTGTAATATTCTTTTAAGGTTTATCTGAGCGTTTGTGTTAACTTGCTTTAAGTAGGGTTTGATACCTTGCGCTTTGCATGTATGTCTTTTCAGGAACTTGTGATGACAACGACTACTTCGGCAGTTAAGGCTTTTATCGCAGCATGTGACAGCCAAGAGCTGACACGTCAGAGCGTGGAGGAAGCCGTAGAAGGGCTAGTGTGTAGTTCGGATTTTAGGGACCTGCTGCTTGCCTTGATTAACACGGAAGCCTTCTCTAAAGAATTGGGTCAGGAGTTTGCCACGGCAGGAGCTATTCAGGGTCTTTCTGCCTGTCGCAAGCTACGAAGTTGCCTAAACACGTCATTGAGCAACTTCTTTGGTTTGCTGTCTGAGTTACTCTCAGCTTTTGATACAGAGGTCGGCATGACTTGGGCTACCTTTGCTGACGAGGTTCGTCAGTCACCTTTAGGGCATGAGAAGCTGTTGCAGGTTTTGGTGAACAGTGGTGAGGGGGCCTTTTACCAAGATCTCGCAACTCAATTAGTCGAGACCGACCCCCATGCAATCTATCCCACCTCTAGCTACCGTCAGAGTAAGGGCTATGTCGTTAGCACGGATGATGATCAGACCGTTGAGGCAGTCATGACCTCTAGTACCTTTACCTCCATTCGAGTGGTAGAGAATGTTCTGGATCCGCAACAAGCTCTCTTGCGAGATATGTATATTGCTGTGGGTCGCTGTGTCTGTCTAATTGACCAGAACGTTGAGCGCTTTTATGGTGAGCAAATCGAGCACTACTTCAGTCATCACGGCATCACGCTAGATAAACTTGTTTACCGCGCTATGGAGGTTGACAAAGGCATCCATACGGTAGAGCGGATGCTGGGTGACTTCAAACGGCTTGGGGTTTCTCGTAATGAGCCAGTTTTGATCATCGGCGGCGGTGTTCTGACCGACACGGGCGGTTTGGCTTGCGCCCTCTATCACCGCAACACGCCTTACGTCATGCTGTCCACGTCCATCGTGGCGGGTATTGACGCCGGGCCGTCTCCTCGTACCTGTTGCGACGGATTTGGCTATAAGAATCTCTTCGGTGCCTACCATGCGCCAATCCTGTCTATCACTGATCGCGCCTTCTTCAAGACGCTCAAAGAAGGATGGCTGCGACACGGCATTGCTGAAATCATCAAGATGGCGATCGTTAAGGATAAGGAGCTGTTCAGCAGCCTGGAACAAGCGGGTCCTGAGCTGATCACCACTCGTTTTGGCGCTCTGGATTGTCAGTCTGAAGATGAAATCTGCGTTCTCTCCCAAAAGATTCTAGGCGCAGCAATGCGGAGCTACGTTGAGGCTGAATACGACAACTTATATGAGACGCATCAGTGCCGTCCTCACGCCTATGGACATACCTGGTCGCCTGGCTTCGAAATTGCATCTGGATTGCTCCACGGTCACGCTGTCGCGATCGGTATGGGCTTTGGAGCCTACCTGAGCTACCGCCATGACTGGATCAGCAAAGAAGATTTCCACCGCATCCTACGTTTGATTAGCTCCTTCGGATTGAGCCTCTGGAATGACGTCATGCTGAACCGCGATCTGGTTTGGGCTGCTCAGGAGAAGATTGTGCAGAAGCGCGGTGGTAACCTGACAGCACCGTTACCCAAAGGCGAAATCGGCAAGTGCGGCTACCTTAACTCTTTGAGCCATGACGATCTGATTTTGGCGATTTCGGAATATCAAGCTATCTGTACCGAGTACCCTCGTGCTGGATTAGGCATCGATTCACTCTGTAGCGATGTCGGCTTGGAAGATCCGTCTACAATTGCTCACCATGTCCTTTCAGAGGCAGTGCCTGCTCTCACAGAGGAAGCTGAAGAGATCTTATCAAGCGTTACTGAGGTGGCAATTTAATCCGATGCCGATTGCAGAAGCATTTGATTTTGTCATTCCCCTCTTTAAAGTGCGATGGAATACTCGCGCGGTATTAGAGGGGCTGACAACTCACTACCAGCCTCGTGCCATTCATATCGTTACGCCTGAGGCGGAGGCGCGATCGCTCCGCGAACAGGTCGAAAGCTGGCAAGTCGCTCCTCTCCACGTACATGAAGAGGAGCCTTTCTTCCAAACCATTGGTCTGTCTAAAGAAAGCATTTGCGCTGAATTAGACTTGGGTGAATCCCTCTACACTCCCGGGTGGTTCTATCAGCAACTTTTGAAGCTGGGAGCGTTTGAAGGAATCGCCGATCTAAGTGAGTGGTACATGGTGTGGGATAGCGATTTGCTCCCTGTAGCAACTTGGCCCATTTTGCAAGAGGTGGGAGGGAATGTAAGACACTCTTTTGCCTTGCTTCAGCACAATCAGTACGGCAATGCCAAGATTGTCGAGACTTGGGCCGAGTGGATTCGCTCGGTGCTGAAGGTTGAGCCACTGACGGATGATGTGGGTACTTTTGTGCCCCACCATATGTGGTTCAAGCAGTCTCACCTGAAGGCCTTTGCTCAGCAGGTGAAGGACTACTATCAGTCTGATGATCATTGGCTGTTGCTGATGATGCGCTCAGCCAATGATTTTGGTACCTTCAGCGAGTATTGGGCTTATGTCTCTTGGGTGGCGGCAAACGCACCTGAAGACTTGTCTTTCTATCCGTACGATCGCTATGGCGAAACCACCGAGCGATTCTTCGACGACGGTACAGGACTATTCTCAGCCGCCCTGAAGCTGGGACAGGCTGTCGCTGAATTAGCCGATGAGCCATTCTCACCGAGCTATGAAGTTGTGTCAGCTTTTGTCAACGTCGAATATGGCTCCGATGAGCCACCCTCTTCCCTCGCCTTTGAAAGTAGCCCCCGCCACTTGAAGAAGGATGAAAAGAACATGCACATTGAAGAGTCGCGATCGCGTTGGAATCCTCGTATGGCCGAAACAGCTAGAACCTAGAAACCGTATGGGAACGCGATAGGTCGCGTTCCCATAAGCGTATTGCGACAACCAGCATCGGCGTGAAGAACATGCTTCGTTCCAGTGCGATCGCCGAGCTTCACTAGTTGTTGGCAAAAATTGGACTCAAGATTGCCGTTTTCTAGGGACTCCATTAAGCAATCTCTTGAGTAGGGAACCATTGGTCCCTACAATTATAGAAATTCGATTAATAGGCAATAATACGCAGTTCGGTCAGGAGGAATCATGCCCAGCCGTCCAATCATTCTAGGGATTGTGGGCGATAGCGCAGCAGGCAAAACGACGCTCACTCGCGGGATCGCACAAATTCTAGGCGAAGACCAAGTTACCGCCATTTGTACCGATGACTATCACCGATACGATCGCAAACAGCGCAAAGAAATGGGAATTTCTGCGCTGCATCCAGACTGCAACTATTTAGACATTATTGAACAACATCTTCAACTTTTGCGAGAAGGCAAGCCGATTCTTAAGCCTATCTACAACCACAGCACGGGGATGTTTGATCCGCCGGAATATATTAAGCCGTCTCGGTTTGTCATCGTTGAGGGACTACTTGGTTACTCAACAGCCTTTGCTCGGGAATGCTACGACGTGATGGTCTATCTAGCGCCTCCTGAAGAGCTGCGTGCCAATTGGAAGATCAAGCGAGATACCCGTAAGCGGGGATATACCGAAGATCAAGTGCTAGATCAGCTCAAAGCCCGAGAACCTGATTCTGAAGCCTTCATTCGTCCTCAGCGTCAATGGGCTGATGTTGTGGTTTCTTTTTACCCACCTGAAGCAGATGAGGGCGTTGATGATTTGCTACTGAATGTCAAGCTAGTTTTACGTCCCACCATCCCCCATCCAGATTTCACTCATATTCTGGATGATAAGGGCAACCATTTAGGCGATTCCATTCGACTGGGACTAGAGCGAGATATGGGTAAGCCTGTCGATGTATTAGAAATTGACGGACACGCAACCCAAGAACAAGTGCAAGAACTGGAGCGTATTCTCTGTAATGAGGTGCCTTTTTTAGGACAGTTCTGTAGTCTCGAAGGCAATGAGGACATTGGTAAAGTAGTTGGCACGACTGGAGAAACCCTGCAAAGCTATCCGTTAGCTTTAACTCAGCTTTTCATCACCTATCACATGCTCAAGGCAGACAAGGTAGCGCAGCAGCTAGCAGCCTAGACGTGTCGTTGACGAGTAGCGTTTGGGTGCTGGGTCTAGTACCGCTACGCGGAATTCAGAATACCCTCCGAGGAGGGCAAAGCCCTACAGAATTCAAAATACTCTGCGAGAAGAGCAAAGCTCTACAAAACTCAGGCCGATAGCTTTCTTAGTGCTTTGAATGGTGAGCCTGTTTCTGCCACAGTGTACTAGCCCGATCGCTGCCGTTTTGTCCTAATGGAACTGACAACGGCTGTACTTAGTTGCGATAGTTTCACCATCCACAGGTGGACTGAAGAAATACCCCTGTCCCAAAACGCATCCCATCAGCTTTAGAGATTCTATTTGGACTTCAGTTTCAATACCTTCGGCGATCATGTCCATATCGAAATGATCGGCTAGTGTTTTAATGGACTGCACCAAGCTCAAATGCTTCTGTCCTTCTGCCATCCGCTGAATAAAGGAGCGATCAATTTTAAGCACATCAACAGGAAAGCGATGGAGGTACGTGAGCGAGGAGTACCCCGTGCCAAAATCGTCAATTCCTAAGCTAATGCCTCGCTCCTTTAGGCTTTGAAAGGTTTGAACCGCAAGATCTGAATCTGCCAAGATAGCACTTTCGGTAATCTCTAGTTTTAAATATTGACTTTCCAAGCGGGTTTCCTGGAGGACTGCATCGATCCGCTTGAGGAGATTGGGTTCATTGAATTGCTGTACAGACAAATTAACGCTCATAAATACATCTGCCGGAAGCTGCAATTGCTGCTGCCATTGGTACATCTGACTGCAAGCTTCTTTCAATACCCATTGCCCAATTTTTATGATCAGTCCAGTCTCTTCTGCAAGGGGGATAAATTCATCCGGTCTGATGAGTCCGGCAATAGGATGTTGCCATCGAACTAATGCTTCAAAACCAGCAATTTGTTTCGTTTTGATATTGAAAATAGGCTGATAATAAACAACTAGTTCTCCTCGTGATAAGGATTGATGTAGGTCTGTTTCGAGCTGTAAAGAAGAGCGTATAGCCAAATGCATTTCAGGTTTGAACAGGGTATAGCCGGCACCGTTGCGTTTAGCACAATACATAGCGATATCAGCATCCCGCAGAATATCGGTTGCCTGCTGATAATCTGAGTTACTCAATACAATACCGATACTACAACTGCTGTAAAACTCTTGGTCGGCAATTCTAAAGGGATGATGAAATTGCCTGTGAATACGTTGGGAAACCCGGACGGCTGATTGAGCATCTTTAATCTCTGTCAATAGGATGGTAAATTCATCTCCACTAAAACGAGCGATCAAATCAGCTGCTTTGATACAGCGGCTCAAGCGTTGAGAAATTGCCCTTAACAGCTCATCTCCTACGATGTGTCCAAAGGAGTCATTGATTAGCTTAAAGCGATCGCAACCGATGAATAAAACCGCAAATGAAGCTTGAGGGTTAGCCATCATTTCCGATAATTTGGTTTTGAGATAAGTCCTATTAGGTAGCCCCGTAAGCTCGTCCCGAAAAGCTTGGTCAGTCAACTTTTTCTGGACCTGACGCCGTTCTGCTGTTTCTTGTAGCAAGCTGAAGTTTGCGACTTCTAGTTCTTGAGTTCGTTGACGAACTTCTTCTTCTAAATACTGGTTGAGTAATCTCAGTTTGAGCTCTGTTGCTTTTCGGTGCGTAATGTCTTCAACCAGAATTAAAATAAACTGGCCATTATCCTGTAAGAGAGGACTGGGCTGAGTAGCCCCTTTGAAAATTTCAAACCGCATCTCAAACCATTTTGAGTCTCGCTTGCGCTCAACAGCAGCAACCGTTTGCCCTTGAGAAAGCGTTTTCGTTATTCGCTGCCACGTGTCGGTTTCCAACCACTCTGGCACTATTGCAGGTGTCAAGGTCTGGCCCAGCTTAATGTTTAGATATTGCTCTGCTAGGGAATTGCAGAAACAAACCCTGTCATCGCTATCGACAGTCAACATTGCAATAGGAATGGTTTGGGCGATCGCGGATTGAGTGGCCTGCGCCCGGCTTAGCATATTTGCCATCAATGCTAATTTGCGAACCTCATCCCCTAAATCTTTAGAAATTAGGGATGTCATTGTCGGCTCAATTGAAAGATGAGTTGTGCTGTAGCGATAATGTTGCCATAGCGATTCCAAAAGCCTATCCAGAGCTACACTTTCGCGGATCTGCTGTCCCACGATGGTAGTCACTCCTGTTAGCCCTAGTGACACCAAAGGCAGCGATCGCGGCAACAGATAGTTTTGCTGGAATAACAGCACGCTGAAGACCAACCAGCCTAACCAGGCCCCTAAAAAGAAGAGTAATTGCCAGAGCAGGGGGCGTCGGACAAAGCAATAGCTGACACCTGGCATAGCTATTAACGTCAAAATCCACAGCCACGGTCCTGCAATAGGGCGTAAAGAACGCTGTTGCAGCAAGTTATCCAAGACGGCAGCCTGTAATACGATGCCACTAGCAGGAGGATTATCGTCGTAAGGCGTGGGCAGGGCATCCACTCCTGTCGCAGTCATGCCGACCAACACGAGTTTGTCTTCCAATAGACTTGGCGAAATACGGCCTAACAAAACGTCGCTAAAGGAGTAGTGCGGTAAGTTTTCGGCTGATCCTGGCCAGTTAACCCATAGGGGGCGATCGAGGGACGGTAGCTCAACGAGGGTGTGGGTTAAGGAGAAAACCTCAGCCAAGACAACGGCAAAAGCGGGTTCGTCAGCTGCTTGCAAACGAACGGTATGAACTAAACCGTCGCTTTCGACTTGTTTGAGTACATGTCCCGTCGCGATCGCCGCAGATTGCAAAGATTGTGTTGATGTCAGCAGATGACTGTCTTCGTCTACACCTGACGAAAGCACAACATTGCCAGCCTCGGCTATTTCTCTTGCAAATGCAGCATCTTCGGCGCTCGGCTCAACAAAGAAAATATTGAACCCAATGCCCGCAGGTGGGCTAACTGCCATGCGCTCAAGCAGTCGTGCATAAGTGCCGCGAGGTAGAGGAAACTGCCCTAGCTCGGTGAGGGTTGCGTCATCAATTGTGAGCAAAACAATGCGATCGTCCCAAGCTTTCTCTCCTCGCACACGAAACAGCCAGCGATAACTAGCATTTTCTAAATCTGCTAATGCTCCTGTCTGATTCAAAATGAGGGTAATCAGCGAGGCTAAGGCACCTGGTAAAAACCGCCATTGATCTTTAAAGAAGCGGGATATCATACACAGTCTCATCGCCTAAAGGTGTGACTATTCGAACGTCGATGTTAGCTCCGTAAAAAGCAGGGACTTCATACGTGAATTCACCTAGTTCGTTCAGCTGTTGCAGTTCATCCTCAACATAAACTTGATTGATGGGATCAATCTGACCAACGATGCGTAGATATCGCAAACCGTCACGAACAACGATTTCAATTTGATAGTTAAAAAAAGGTTCCTCAGGGATAGGCTTAGGCGGTAAAGGGGGTTCACCAGGCCGTATCAGCGTTTGAAAACCCTCCGGCACTGAAACCTCAACAGATTCCGCTTCTGCATAAACCTCACCGCTTTGAGTTGCCACGCCTGTTCTGCTGTCTGACGGATGCACGAGGACGCCAAATTCAGTCCCTCGCACACCTGTAACTCCTGAAGGTGTTTCAATTTCTAGCTCTGAACTGGGATGAGTAAAGCGGCGTAGATTCAAGCTCACTCCTCCCTGCGAAACGTAGAGGCGAGTAATGTAACCGCCGTCATCAGCAAAATCTAAGCTTTGAATGGCAATCTCTGTATTCTCCTGAAGTGCGATCGTGCCTACCCCTGTATCGACTTCTAAGGTAGTTGATGCGTTAACTTCGGTTTGTACACCGTCTCCTGTAGCCATCAATAAATCGCCAACCTCGGCTGGACGGCGTCCCCCAATGTTGGAATACATGACCCTGCCTGAAATATCGCGTACTGAAAGCCATCGATCTACTCGAACATCGATGGCTTGTTGCGCTCGGATTGGAGATAAAAGGAGTGAAAAAAAGCTTCCAAAAATGAAGGCAAAGCCTCCCCAAAATCTTCTTTTACTAATTGCAGCCATTATTTTTGATTGGGTAAGATCATTTGAACTTCAACTTGTGATTTCGATCATTTCAAAGATGCTCTCAGTGACATTTAAAGTGTGATCACAATCACCTAAAAGTGCCCTGATGGAAATCTGTATTTTCAACAACTTCATAAATCAAAAGATCTAATTCATGGCTGTACAGAGTAAGCGTTCGTTCCAGTGCCAATGAGCATTACCCTTAATGCAACACTCATTGATGGACCATACCAATTTTTGCGAGTACTCTCAGTATATTTGACTTTATTGAATTGTAAATTTCAGACTTGACGACCAGTCGATCTAGTTATGTAGATCAACATTTAGGGATTAGATGGTGTCTCAAAACTGCATCTTCACTGCATTCTCACCTTGGCCTATCTTTCTATTTATTCTTTTTAATTAACAACTTGAGTATTAGTTAAATGATGCCTCTAGACCTTGGCTTTGAGCTAGGTTACTATTCAACAAAGCTTTTTATCTTCATAAGGGATCTACATATTGCAATCCTTCCTTGACATCAAAGGACGTTTTAAGTCATTGCCTTTAAAGGCTATTTAGTCAGCTCTAAAGATGCCAGCTTTACAGCCCAATCCCTAGCGATTTTTAGATTTTGTGCTGAATTCTTACCGACACAACTCAGCAACGATAAGCTGTGACTCTTTGGAAGGACAACTGCGATCGCTTAATTCGGTGATAACTCCTAAACGCTTACGTCTTCATGGCTTTGTTGATCCGGTGAAGGAAAACAGAGCACGTCGCTTAAACGACACGACTGGCGACAGGTGAGGAAATTGCCCATCCAAAATTGAGGTTAAGCTCATCGGAATGAGGGAAAAGAAGCGTTAGAGTATCATTAACGGCGATCGCACCAATCCGCAAAGTTTTTCGGCAGCGTTGGTGCCACTCGCGATAAAAATGTCTGGATAGCATTATGGGTCACAAGCTTCAAAACTTCTTTGGTCGTCTAAAACCCCTGATCAAACCTTTTATGGCACTCGCTTTAGTGGGTGTCTTGATGTTGGGTCATGCGGATAGTGCCCTCGCTGCACGAGGTGGAGGTCGTATTGGAGGCGGTAGTTTCCGTGCTCCTAGTCGGACCATTTCACCCACTCGTTCCTATCGAGGACCTAGTGGTGGTGGATACTATCCCGGCGGCGGTTTTGGTTTTCCGTTTCTGTTTCCTCTCTTTGGATTCGGTGGCGGCTTCGGAGGGTTGTTTACAGTCATCCTATTTATTGGCTTAGCCAACTTCATCATGCGTGCCGTTCGTGAATCTGGTGGCATGGGCAGTGGTGTAGGCGGCAGTGTTGACAACCCAACCGTTTCTGTGGCGAAGTTACAGATCGGTCTGTTGGCAGAAGCTCGGTATCTGCAGGATGACCTCAACCGCATGGCACTGTCCGCAGACACATCTTCTTCAGAAGGATTAACGCAGGTGCTCCAGGAGGCAACGCTGTCTCTGTTGCGCCACCCAGAGTATTGGCAATATGCTACAGCTGCGACAGACGCCACTCGTTTACTCTCAGCAGAGCAAAGCTTTAATCAAATGGTGCTGGCAGAGCGTAGCAAGCTGACGGGCGAAACTCTGACAAACGTTAATAATCGCTTGCAGCAAGCTGACAGTTCGACGAAGGCTGCTGGAGGAGAGTTGACGAAGACTGAGCCAGGTGAATACATCGTGGCCTCCGTCATTGTGGCAACTCAGGGCAAGCTCAGTCTGCCCAAGGTATCTTCAACTCAAGATGTTCGTAAAGCTCTGAGCACATTGGGTGCGGTTTCTAGCGATCGCCTCTTGGCCGTTGAAATTCTTTGGACGCCTCAGGCTTCTGGTGAAACCTTAACGTCAGACGAAGTGATTGCTGAATATCCTGAACTGACGCTCATCTAGAGTATCGGCATCACTCACCTGTTTTACGCAAACTGCCTGGGTCGTTCTGATCCAGGCAGTTTTGTTAGAATCTAAGACTGCATGTTGGCTTAGGAAATTTCAACAATGATTGTATCTCAGGCGGCCACTCCCAGCGGCGCGGAAACCTCTGTCAGTTCTGTTGACCTGTTGCCCGTAGCTCAGCGCACGCGCGATGCGGCTCAGCAGCTTGCCGTGCTCTCAACAGCAGACAAAAACCGCGCCATCCGTGCGATCGCCGATGCGCTCAGCCATCATCGAGACGACATTTTGGAAGCCAATCGATTGGACTGTGAAGCTGCTGTCATTGACCAGCTACCTAAGCCGCTATACGGTCGGCTGAAGCTTGACGCCGTCAAACTTGACGGCGCGATCGTGGGGGTTCAGGACGTTGCTAAGCTGCCCGACCCCGTTGGCATTGTTCAACTCCATCGGGCGCTAGACGCCGGATTAGAACTCAAGCGTGTTAGCTCTCCACTAGGCGTTTTGGGCGTCATTTTCGAATCTCGCCCAGACGCCGTTATGCAGATTTCAAGTTTGGCGGTGAAGTCTGGGAATGGTGTCATTTTGAAGGGCGGTAGGGAGGCTGTGCGATCTTGTCAGGCTCTAGTTACTGCGATTCGAGTTGGGCTAGAGCAGGCAGGGCTAAATCCAGACGCAGTGCAGCTTTTGACGACTCGTGAGGAGACTCGTGCAATGTTGGCCCTGGACGGCTATATCGACCTCATCATTCCACGGGGTTCCAATGCTTTTGTGCAATTTGTGCAAGACAATACTCGTATTCCCGTATTGGGTCATGCGGACGGCATCTGTCATCTCTATATCGACGAGGCTGCCGATTTGCAGAAATCCATCGATATTGCGGTTGATGCCAAAGTGGGTTACCCCTCGGCTTGTAATGCCATTGAAACGCTATTGGTGCATCGAGCGATCGCGGCTCAGTTTTTGCCCCAAATTGCCCAAGCGCTTCAGGACAAAGACGTTGAACTGCGGGGTGATACTTTGACACAATCCTTAGTGGCCAATAGCCTTTCAGCGACAGACGAGGATTGGGCAACCGAATACAGCGACCTGATTCTAGCTATCAAAGTGGTGGATTCTCTGGGAGAAGCGATCGCCCACATCAACACCTATGGATCTCGTCATACAGACGCGATCGTCACTGAAAATCGGGCCGCCGCCGCAACGTTCCGCAATCAGGTTAATGCAGCTGGGGTTTACCACAACTGCTCGACCCGATTTGCAGATGGTTTTCGATATGGCTTTGGGGCAGAGGTGGGCATCAGCACGCAGACGATGCCGCCCCGGGGTCCGGTTGGTCTGGAAGGGCTGGTCACTTATAAGTACCATCTTGTGGGCGATGGGCATGTGGTCGCTACGTATTCAGGTGCCGATGCCAAACCCTTTATTCATCAGGATTTGTCCTAGCTCAGGTGAGATTCCTTCATGGACACCATGTATATCAACGACATTCGCGCCTATGGCTATACCGGGGCGCTTCCTGAAGAGAATGTTTTAGGGCAATGGTTTCGAGTCGATTTGGTTTTGACGTTGGATCTGTCTCCAGCAGGGCTGTCTGACGTGCTGTCAGATACCTATGATTATGGAACAGCCGTTCAGATTGTCCAGCACTTAATTCAAACCAAACCGTTCAAATTGATTGAGGCGGTTGCCAGTGAACTTGCTAAAGCAATTCTTCGAACAGATGAGCGGTTGTCTGAGGTGACAGTGAAGCTGACTAAGCTGTCGCCACCTGTGCCTAACTTTTCCGGCAGTGTGACTTTGGAGATTACGCGCGATCGCGCTCATTTGGATACGCTTTCGCCTGCATCTTTGCTGCTTGACGGTTGAGCGGAGTGCATGGGAGAGAGGCATTGAACCGCATTGGCGAAGCCTCGCCGACGTTAAGCGGATGGATGCTATTGAGGACACTAACCCAGATGGCTGAAGCTATATATCTAGGAGTTGGTTCACAAAGTTAGTGTAGACTTCTCCGGTTAGAAATTGGGGATGGTCTAACACAATTTGATGAAAAGGAATTGTGGTGGGAAGACCTGTAATCGCGCATTCTCTGAGTGCCCGTTTCATGCGAAGGATGGCCGTATCGCGATCAGGTCCCCAAACGATGAGTTTACCGACGAGAGAATCATAGTAGGGGGGAATTTCGTAGTCGGTATAGACATGGGAGTCGATCCGGACGCCAGGTCCTCCGGGGGGCAAATAACCGTTAATACGACCAGGAGCAGGACGAAAATTGTACTTTGGATCTTCAGCATTAATTCGGCATTCAATAGCATGACCTCGTAGCGTCACCTGATCTTGGGTAACGGTGAGGCGATCGCCTTGGGCAATGCGAATTTGTTCGGCAATCAAATCTAGGCCCGTTATCATCTCTGTAACGGGATGCTCAACCTGAATACGAGTATTCATCTCCATAAAGTAGAAGTTACCGTGACCATCCACCAAAAATTCGACGGTCCCCGCACCCACATAGTTAATGGATTGAGCTACCCGGACTGCGGCATCTCCCATCTTCTGGCGTAGCTTGGGATTCAAAGCAGGGCTAGGAGCCTCTTCCAACAGCTTTTGATGACGTCTTTGAATAGAACAGTCCCGTTCACCTAAGTGAATAACATTGCCGTGACTGTCAGCCAAAATTTGAAATTCAACGTGGCGGGGCTTTTCAATAAATTTTTCAAGATAGACGCCTGGATTGCCAAACGCGGCTTCCGCTTCGCCTTGAGCCGCAAAAAACAGCTTGTTGAGCTGATCGGGTGCTTTGACCAAACGCATACCTCGACCACCGCCGCCGGCAGTCGCCTTGATCATGATCGGATAGCCAATTTGTTCTGCGATCGCCCTAGCTTCTGCTTCACTCTTAAGGAGACCATCGCTGCCTGGAATCGTTGGTACTCCTACTCGCTGCATGGTTTCCTTCGCAGTAGATTTGTCTCCCATTGAGAGCATTGCTGCGGGAGTCGGCCCAATGAAGGTCAAATTGTGGTCCGTACAAATCTCTGCAAACCGAGCGTTTTCGGCTAAAAATCCATAGCCTGGATGAATCGCTTCAACTCCTCGGGTCAGGGCTGCCGCGATGATGTTAGGAATGTTGAGATAGCTTTTGCTGCTTAACGCCTCGCCGATGCACACTGATTCGTCTGCCAACTGCACGTGCAACGCATGGCGGTCCACTGTGGAGTGAACTGCGACAGTGGCAATCCCCATCTCTTCACAGGTGCGAAGAATTCGGAGCGCAATTTCCCCACGGTTGGCAATCAGAATTTTGGAAAAGCGCATGCGATTTGTAGTGCCCTCAGCAGCATGAATAGCGGCTTGAAAGCTGGTTAGAGAAGACCACTTTCCGGGATAAACAGGTGCTTTCTAACCGAGCGTTAAACCGTAAGACAGTAGCTAATCCTACCATGCAGTCAGGACTGTAGGCAGGAAGCCCTTTTTCTAAATGCGCTAATTGTGAGGGGATCTTGGCGAGGTGTCCAAGCTCGATCAATAGTTTTAGCCATCTACGCTTATGCACCTAATAGTATCTAGGTGGATAGCCCACCCCAATGGGTCGCCGTCTTGCCCTAAGAAGATTTCTGAAAACAAAAATGCCTGACTGTGGTGCATGACGCTGCGCTAATGACACCCTACCAGCGGTAAATTCTTTCTTGGAGATCCCCAATGCAACGGGCGACGGCTATATAGCTTAAGGGCAAAGGTAGACGCTAGAAGTCAGCGTCAATCTTTTGCCCAAGCTATGGAGCGCTCTCATTCAATGCGCCCTAAGAGAGAATTTCACGACGACCAGTGCCGCCTGTATAGCGACGGTGGCTGTAGGTTTCGCTAGCGTATTCGGACTGTTCAGCGTCTAGTGCTGTAACTGCGATCGTCGAGAGTTGTTGAGCATGAGCGCCGAGAGTAACTGCGATCGCAACAGTCAGGGAACCGATGATGAATGTTTTCATGTTGTTGTTTCTAACCCAATCTGTTCCCCTCTTCGGAAACCCACACACCTATCAGGAGGGGTTAGGGGAGCTTCACAGAATAAACTCAAAACAACCCTTGAGTTAGTGTTATTCAGGAGATCCCTTTCCCATGGAGCAACCCAACGCCAGCCGACGGCTCCGTCCCCGTGGCGGTGGGCTACCTGGACTTTTTATCGGATTCAGCTATCCTCTGAGGGCTTTACGGCTGTTCCAAAAGCATAAAGCTCTGCGACCGTATGTGATTGCCCCACTGGGCATCAACATTCTTCTTGGCATGGCTCTCTATTCATTGGGAACTTGGCAGGGGCTGAAGCTGGTCAATCGATTAACAACTCGACTGATCGAATGGATTGAACCTACGTGGCTAGATACGGCGGTTCAACTACTTAGTCCCTTAATTCAGGGGACACTGATTGTGTTGCTGTTTATTGTTCTGGGGTTTGTTTTGCTCCAGTTTGGCGGCATTCTTGGGTCTCCCTTCTATGGGCAGCTTTCTGAGAAGATTGAAATACTGCGTACTGGCAAACTTGAGGTACCGCCGTCTTTGGGAGGCGCTGCTGTGCTCGTCGATATTTGGCGGGCCATCATGTTTGAGATTAAGAAGCTGATTCTGCTAGCGATTATCGGAATTCCTATTTTGCTCTTAAACTTTGTTCCGGGTGTTGGAACAATTGCTGCCACTGTAAGCAGCATTGCACTGGCGTCTTTGCTGATTTGTCTGGATATGTTTGATGCCTCTTTGGAACGGCGACGACTCAAATTTCGCCAGAAGCTCAAGTTGGTTTTAGGAACGTTGCCTGCCAGTGGTGGCTTTGCTTTGATTTGCTTAGGGCTGATCAGTATTCCACTCATGAACTTATTAGCAATCCCTCTCTGCGTTTCCGCCGGAACGCTTTTCTTTTGCGATCGCATTCTAGAATCATCCCAGGCCCACTCCCCTTGATTCCTGTCCCGTTGCGATGCATTAATAGAGAATGATTCTCAAGAAGGATTCAATGCTTACTCGTCTGGCTTGCGTACTTTTTTATCTCAGAGAGGTATACCTTGTGCAGAAGCGCTTGCTGTAGTTCTTGTCAGTGTCGCTAAACTCTGCTTCCTAAGCCCTAAAGGGCCTCTTCTCGTCCTTTGATTTGTCCTTGTCCATATGACCTTTGCAATTGATTTTGGCACCAGCAATACTGTCGTCACCCGCTGGAACAGCGCTACCCGACAGTCAGAAGTCGTTCTATTGCCGGGGCTAGCCCAACAGATTAGCAAAAATCCTCCTCTGGTTCCTTCTCTGGTTCATATACAAGATGCTGCTAAGGGGTCTGTGCAGGTGGGCCAACGGGTGCGGGACCAGGGGTTGGATATCAGCAGCGACAAACGGTTTTATCGCAATTTCAAACGGGGGATTGGTGCCCAAATTCAGGGTTTTCTGCCAGAGCTGGATGGTCGAGAACTGTCATTTGAACAAATCGGGCAATGGTTCTTGATGACGGTTATTCAGGCCGTTCAAGCGCAAGAACAGACGCTGGACGATATGGTCTTTACGGTTCCTGTTGATAGCTTCGAAGTCTACCGTCATTGGTTGGGGCAAACCTGTGAGTCTTTGAACCTGAGCCAAGTTCGCATGTTGGATGAACCCACTGCCGCCGCTTTGGGCTATGGCATTCAGCAAGAAGAAACGGTACTGGTTGTAGACTTTGGTGGTGGTACTCTGGACTTTTCTCTGGTCGAGCTAGTCATCGCTCCCAACCGCAAGCCACTGGGGTTTATTGTTCGCTGGGGTAATAAGTCGCTGGCTGAGTCCTCATCTCAGAGACCGCAAAAAGCGAAAGTTCTTGCTAAGGCGGGAGAAAATCTTGGGGGGGCTGACATTGATAACTGGCTGGCTGATTACTTTCAGCAGCAGCAAGGTATTGCTCTCAATGCTTTAACTCAGCGTCTGGTTGAACGCTTAAAGATTCAACTTTCCGAGAAAACTGAGGCTACCGAGAGCTTTTTTGATGACGAAACATTGGAAAGTCTCACCCTCAAGCTGGACCGGGAAACTTTTGAGGACATTTTGCAACGGAATCAGTTTTTTGATCGTCTTGATGGCTGTTTGGAACAGGTACTGCAGCAGGCTCGACGACAGGGCATTGGCATTGACGACATCGATGCTGTTTTGCTCGTTGGTGGCACTGTACAAATTCCTGCGGTACGGAGATGGCTGAAGACTTATTTTCCTGATCCTAAAATTCGCGGAGATCGCCCCTTCACGGCTGTTGCCGAGGGTGCACTACAGCTACAGCAGGGTATCGAAGTGAGTGATTTTCTCTATCACAGCTACGGTGTTCGCTATTGGGATCGCCGCAATCGTCGCCACGGCTGGCATTCGATTATTCGTTCGGGTCAACCCTATCCTTCTCCTAGTCCTGTGGAAATCGTGCTGGGAGCCTCTACGGATAATCAGCCCAGCATTGAACTGGTGATTGGCGAATTAGGTAACGAGGATGCCCGGGTGGCTACTGAAGTCTTTTTTGAGGGCGATCGCCTGGTCACACGTCAGACTCAACAAGAGGCCCAGCAAGTGCAGCCTCTCAATGCTGAAGGATCTGGACGTACCATCGCCAAATTAGAGCCTTTAGGAGCACCCGGCAGCGATCGCATTCGAGTTCAATTTGAGGTGGACCGCGATCGTACTCTCCGCATCACGGTAGAAGACATTCTCACAGGTAATACGCTGCTGGAAGATCGTCCGGTCATTCAGCTGAGCTAACTGAACCGCTAGCTCTCAGATCTTGATTTCCTACCTTTGTCCCTTAAATCCCCTCAATTTGGGAAACTTCTGCAAGATCTATAGCGGCATGCCTTTGCATCAAGCACACCCCATTCCCTATTCCCTGCTCCTTTAAGACCCTGATATGGACTTGACCAAGCTGCACAGGGCTATCAGTAACCTACACCATCAAGCTAGACAGACCATTCATTTCTAGCCTCTGACCTTCTCCCTTATGCCGCTTCCACAAATTCGGGTCGGACTCCTAGTTTATTGATTCGTACCTTAACTTCCATACCGAGGTAGTCTTCCGGTTTGCCTGTCCAAGAGCCAGAAAGTGGAATGACTTGTCCGGGATGGCGGGCGATCGCGATGGGGATGAGGTCAAACCCGGTGGTAATGCGATTGGTGGGGTCATAATTGCGCCAGCCAGCCCCCGGCAAATAGACCTGGAGCCAAGCATGGGTTGCGCCAGAACCCGTCATCCCCACTTCTCCTCCATCCAACGACTCGTCGTATAGGTAGCCGCTGACAAACCGACAGGCAAACCCAAGTCGCCTAAGGGCCTCAATCATCAACCAGGCATAGTCTCGACAAGTGCCAGATTCGGAGCTAAGAGTCTCGCCAGGCGTCTGTGTACCCTCAACGTCACGAGCTTGATAGCTCAAGGTTTCCCACAGGGTGTTCATCATGCGGTTGAGGACGTCAATAGACTCGTCCTGGTCACCGGCTACAAACTGCTTGGCCCAAGCGGATACTTTGCTGCCAGGGTCTTCCTCGTGGGGTCGCATGAACTGGGATAAATCGAGCCATTCATCCGGTGTGTATTGGATAGGAATCTCCTTGGCTCGACCCTCCAAAGGAAACTCGGTAATGGTTTTAATGCCTCGGTGTTCCCCTCGTAACCGATAGGTCACAACCAATTCATGACTAGGCTTCTCAAAGTCGATGAGAGCAACGTTATTCGACAGCGTATCCATCATCCAGCGAGTTTCAGATGGAATGTTGGTTTCTAGGGAATATTTGAGAATTCGGCCACCGTACCCAATATTGGGTAAAAAAATGCCCCGGTGCTGCCCAAAGGTTACGGGATTTTGGTAACGATACGTCGTGGTGTGTTCTAAATCGTAGATGACAGTCATGGTGAGGAGAAAGGTTGGAGGTAAAAGTTGAAAATCAACAGCTTGAAATTTTCTCGCTCTGGTTTTAGCAGATTGAACTTTGATTTTTGATCCTTGAATTCTCAATTTTTAGCTAGTGAGAAATAGAAGCGCAAATCCCCCTAGATAGAGAAACAGAATTAGCAAACTTTCAAAACCAATGTTAGCGATGCCGTGCTTTTCTCGCCGTAGTAGACCTAAGAGCAGGGTTCCTGTCATCAAGATGGTCAAGGCAATGATAAAGGTTTGCGACGAAGTGAGGGCGTGATAGATGGAGCCGGGACGGTAGGCAAAGTCGGAAAAGGCGACGAACAGCACGTCGAAGCTATTACCGCCAATGATGCCGCCCACTGCCAAGCCGAGTGCTCCCTGGCGAACCGCCGCGATCGCTGTCACCAGCTCTGGCAACGACGTCGTTACAGCTGTAAACAAGCCGCCTACCACCGTTTGGGAAAGACCTGACTGGTCGGCGATCGCGGAGCCTGTCTGAGCTACCACATAGCCGGCAGTGCCAATAGCCACTGCTAAGACTGCCATGCTGATGCCTAACTTAGTCAGACTACTGTTTCCGGCATCCGCTGTATCCGGATCATCAGTGTACGTTTCGGGGGTTTTCTCGGGGGACCACATGGGCGTTTCTTTGGCCTTGGAAATGAGACGCAGTCCAAATATGTAGGCGATCGGCAGCACCAGTGAGATGGGGTGAATACCGAATATGCTGACAGGGGGAGCCGATGCGGCTAATAGTGGAAAGGCTAAAAGACTGACTAGCAGAGTCCCTTGAGATAGATTGGCGGCTGAGGCAGCAGCGTGCTCTAGATTGGCGGCAGGATAAACAATGTCAGCAATGGCTAGAAAAGCTGTTTGGGCTGCAATTCCGCCCAGGGCATTGCTGATCGACAATTCGGGATAACCATTAGCGGCAGCAGAGACAGATGTAATAATGCCGGGCAGAGACGTGACTGCCCCCAGAAATAAAGCGCCAACAATGGCTTCTCCTAATCCTGTTTTATCGGCAAGGCGATCTGCAATTTTGGTAATCCGAATGCCAAAGAAGGCGATCGCTACTGCCGCAACGATAAATAAACCGACATTAAGTGCTAAAGAGTCAACCATTGATGCTGTTACAAACGATAAGGCTAGAAGAATACCAGAGACAAAAATTCGCAATGCCGAATCTGCCTGAAGTGAATGCTTAGGCACAACAAGCAAGGATCTAATAGTCAAAATTTGCAGACCTTGCTTAAAGCAGCGAAACAGCGCAAAATCCTTCACCCTGCTGCCA
Organism: Oscillatoria sp. CS-180; assembly: GCF_028330965.1. Classification (GTDB taxonomy): domain Bacteria; phylum Cyanobacteriota; class Cyanobacteriia; order Phormidesmidales; family Phormidesmidaceae; genus Halomicronema. The sequence continues at coordinate 79,907 of NZ_JAQMUB010000011.1, forward strand.
CCTACGCATGGCTAAATTCTCCATTCAGCAAATTTAGCGGTAATTGAAACGGTTGACTTCTACCTATCAGTAGTGATCCATCCCTGCTCAGCAGCAAATTGAGTTGCTTGGTAGGTTTCTTGAAACAAGAAAAACTCGCTTCCCAAAGAGCGCACCTTTTCTGCAATTCCTTGAATTTCCTTGGTGCGTTTCTGATTATGAGGAACAACGTCGCGAATAAAGATGCCTAAGACGCGACCTGGATAATCCTGAACGAGAAGACTATAAATCTCAGGATCCTTTTGTCCACTATCGCCGACTAAGATAAAAGGAAGTCGATTAAAGCGTTCGAAGATAGGCTGAATTTGCTCACGCTTGTGGACTTCGTGCTTGAAATTCACTATTTTTTCAAGGGACAGTTCAATATCCTTCAAAAAGATGGGTCCTTTGGGAATGTCGTTCATTTCCATAAACTGAGCGAACACGTCGTACATGTTCCAAGCACTGCTGGAAACGTAAAAAATGGGATTGCATTCCTCTCGGCTCTTACCTTTTTGTAGCTGATTGTAAAAGTCGGAGACTCCGTCAAAAGGGGTTCTTGATTCCGCGTTGCCCATGTAGACAATCCGAATCATCTTCAGCAAATCTGTTGCCGCTGTATGAACAATAGTGTCATCAATGTCACTGATAATGCCAAAGGAGGCATTGTCTCGAACAATCATGACCTCGGCTTGATCGAGGACCGTTTCCTCATCAGCCTGAGTAGACATCAAAGAGACATCAACAGGACACCACAGTCCTTCGTGGCTTAAGTCTTCTTCGGTATGTATTTCAACGTTAAAATAGCCTTCAGAATTAGAAGTAGTTTCAGTTTCTAATTCACCAAGGCGAATTCGCAAACGAGCATTGGGAACTTCGTCAGTTGCGAACCTTTTATACATGTTCCAGATATTTTCGTATACCGAAGGCTCCTGCTCTCGAAGTTTGATTCCTTCGTCCTTTAAAACCCGACCTTTAACTAATAAATAATTCGGTGTTCCATAGCCTCGATAAGGCAAAATGCGGATTGGATCCTCAATACCCAATAGTTTTGCGAGTTGCCTTCTCACCTCATCAATCACGGTATCAATCGCACTCATTAACTGCGATATCTTATGAATCCAATCCGCCATAGCCTTAACTTTTACAAAACGCTCACGCACTCACTGAAGTGATCATGAGACCTATCAACAATCAACCCGTACCCATCGCTGCCGTCCTCTACAAATTTTGAAGGAACCGGCCCGCTACGGATAGGGCATCCCCAACATCCGTATCACCGTCTCCATCAGCGTCTAGAAAGGCAGACAAAATTGCGTTATTGCCACCTGCTCCAGACCGTTGATTGGAGCCAAGTTTCAAAAACTGTAAAACCACTGGCACGACGATGGGCAACAGTCTTTGAATCTGCTGGGCATCTAGCCCTGTATTCCGAGCTGCATCCTGAACCGTTTCTGCTTCTTCTTTAGGGGTGAAGAGCGATCGCACAGCATCCAAATTGGCCTGGGTGCCACTGTAGCGATCAACCAGTGATTCAGCTTGCGCCTGGCTGGTTTGCGATCGCTGCTGATTCAGCGCCGTCCGTACGTGTTGTCCAACTACTGTCATCAACATCTGAGTGGTGGAGGAATCCAATCCTTGCTGAGACGAGAGCTGATTCACAACCTGAAGAATATTGCCCACTTGTCCTGTATTCGCCTGGAGTTCAGGATTATTGACAGCCCGAACCACGTGATCAAACAAACTCATGAGTGCGACTCCTTAACACAAACAAAACACCCCATTTTAGGAGCATCGTAAAAAATTAGAGCCGAGACGACTCAAAACTTCCTGAACCGTTATGAGACAACTCCGAATCGCTCTGCTGTCTTGGTGTTGCATCATCAAAATTCTTTTGATCGAAGTAGTAGACCGATCTAATAGGATACGGAATGCTTAAACCAGCTTCATCACAAGCGGCTTTGAGCGACATGATGACTTGAGTTCGAGTTCTACGGACGATCGCTTGCGGCGGACGAGTCCAGTAGCGCACTATAAAGTCAATAGAGCTGCCGCCGAACTCAACAATGTCAACTTCCACAGCGGGATCTGACAACACAGTGTCCACCCTGCTAGCCGCCTTGTGCAAAATCTGACGCGCCTCAGAAAGCGGCGTATTGTAATCCAGTCCGATGGCAAGATCTGTGCGGCGACTGGCGTTCTCAGTCAACACTTCAATGGGATTGGTGAACACCAGCGAATTCGGAATAACAATGCGCTCGCCCTGATAGTTGCGAATTTTCGTCGAGCGAATATCGATTGACTCGACTGTACCCTCATAGTCACTCACAATAACTTGGTCATTTACCTTAAAGGGTTGATTAAGCAGCAGTAAAATACCAGCCAGAAAATTTTTGAAGATGTCTTGAAAGGCAAAGCCGACTGCAACGGAACTCAAACCTAAAAGGGCAACAATGTCTCCCAGTCCAAGATCAGGGAAGATCAGAATACAGGCTAATAGAACGCCAGCTACCCAAACAGTCACACTGGCAACTTTGACCGATAGCAGCTGCAAAGAAAAGTTAGGCGTTAGTTTTTCAACAACAACACGAGTTAGTTTTCTGGCGGGGCGAACCGTATAGGGCGTTGCAATAAGAACGATAATTGCCAAGATGACTGCCGGAAGAATCTCTATGGCGCCACTAACTAGATTGAGTAAGCTCTCTTTAATTGTTTCGAGAAGTGCGGACATATAAGTTCATACAAATGACCAACCTAAGGGTACAGTGAACTGGACTGTTTTTTATCCATCGTAAGAATGACGTCGGGTCGGTCGATGGATTGGATGACGGCATAGCTCTGACTCGAACGAATGACCCGACCTTGAAGGTTGGCGTTAAGCGCAGGTTGTCTGCTGTTCAAGTAACTCTGATTAGATTTCTAAAAACGGCTTTCGATTATTACTAAACCTACAATTGCCAATAAAAAAAGTTTCCTAATTTACCGACTACCCTTTCTTTCAGAGGACGTTGTTTCCAGCTTTTTAGCCGTATCCTTTGACTCTGACTAAATCCAGTTTCAAAAAATGTCTCAATTTTATCGATTAGATAGGACATTGTTGTACAAAGATTCAATTCATCGTTGTGGAAAAAACTGCGCGGATCTAAGTTAGCACTCCCCAAACTGACCCAATCGTTGTCAACCAAAATAACTTTGGCATGCATCATGCTGGGCTGATATTCGTATATTTCAATATCGTTTTCTAGCAGTGCCGGATACCGTTCTCGGGAGACGTAGTAGACATAGGGTTTATCACTTTTGGGACCCATCGTGAGGATGCGAATGTCCACGCCCTTCTGTCGCATTGATTTAAACATTTCGCAGGTTGCGTCGTCCGGAAGCAGATAGGGACTAGCTATCCACAACCGTTTCCTGGCGGCAGCAATGCAGAGCTGAAATAGGCTGCGAATAGAAGAGTTTCCTGCCGTTGGGTCCTCTCCGGGCGTAATCAGAATAGAGGTGGAATTATGATCCACTGAATGATTGGGACTGTGAGTACCCAAATCGACGTGACCTCCAGCATCTAGCCAGTGTTGCCAAAAGAAGCCTGAGAGTAATCCAACGGCTTCACCTTGCCACTCTACTTCGAAGTCATACCAAGGAGTGCCGCCTTCATATTGACCTTCGCCATCCCATCGATCAGCCATACCGGCCCCACCTATCATGGCAACCTTCTGGTCTACGATGAGGAGCTTGCGGTGGTTTCGGCGTAGATAGTCTAGCGGTGCCCGACCTGAAAAGGGATTGAAAAATCGAACCTCTACGCCTGCATTTTTCAAAGCTGTCCAGTATTGCTGAGGCAGACTACCAGCTCCATAACTGTCTGCCAAGAGCTGTACCAGGACTCCCTCAGAAGCCTTACGCTTTAGGATTTCAGCAAAATCATGCGATCGCTTCCCTGGCATCATGATGAAGGTTTCGAACTGAATTTGCTCCTTAGCTTGCGCCATTAGAGCCAGTCGCTTCGATTGAATTTCGGCAATATTGGCCCAAAACTGAGTGGCTTCGCCCTGTGTTATCAGTGAATCCGACATACTGGCTGCCGTAACCAAAAAATGAGGGTTACTGGCTGATAAACCGACTAAGTCATAGTGTTTTTGGCGTCGAAAATGACCACTTAGATACAGATAAGACAGCACAATCAGCCCTGTGAAACTGATTAAAATTCCCAGTCCCCATAGAACAAACGACATAGATTTAATGCGACCGATAAAACGAAATGGACATTACGGTCAATGGGCAAAAAACTCAATGATTTGAACAATTTTACTAAAGATCAGAAGGGGTATCTGGTGCGATTTCGGTGCCGCCCATTGTCTTGACTTGCTGCTGATCGGTAATCAGATCCGAAATATCTTTAATATCGACTCCCATATCAGCACAGGCTGATTTTAGGGCGCTCTGAAAAGCTTCAACATCGTTCCCATAACCGCAGCGCTGTGCAGCTAATACCGCGCCATCATGAGCATTTGCTTTTGCACAATCTACTAAAACGGGACCTGTTAAAGGCGATGAACTACTCATATAAAGTTTTGACCTTATTCCTAAAAACCAAAGAATAGCCACCAGAGTACGTCCTGAGATAGTGCATCCAATCTAGCTAAGGAATGATTTGAGACTGCAAACCTATCCAAGGATGGGCATCTGAGCATAAGGATTACCACAGCTGATAGATGAGAACCTGATGGTAAATACCTTTTAATTAGCACATAGACGTCAACGAGACTTAAATACTTTATGGCAATCAACATTGGATTAACTGACGAACAACGCCAAGGTTCTGTAGATATTCTGAACAAGGCTTTGTCAGATACGTACCTTCTGTTAATCAAGACCAAAAAGTACCATTGGGACGTCGTTGGTCCTCAGTTTCGTTCTCTGCACTCTCTTTGGGAAGAGCATTACGAAGCGTTGACCGACAGCATCGATGAAATCGCTGAGCGCAGCCGTGCTCTAGGCGGTTATCCCCTGGGTACCGCAGAAGGGTTTCTGAAGAATGCTTCCATTCGCGAGCATGCAGGTGATCTACCTAGTGCTACTGAAATGGTGCGTCGCTTGGCAACTGACCACGAGCAGATCATCCGCAATTTGCGCGAGTCTATCGACCAGTGCTCTGAGCAGTACCACGATGAAGGAACTGCGGATTTCTTAACTGGCTTGATGGAAGGGCATGAGGAAATGGCTTGGATGTTGCGCTCCTTTATTGAGGGCGAATCGCTAAATCCTTCTGGCGATCGCGAAGGCGAGCTTCAGACGCCAGCTAAAGCATAGGATTAATTCAGCTGCATCGCGTTTGCGATGCAGCTTCCTTTTTAACAAAGTGCGTGTACAGGATCAGTCGTCTGGATTGATCCATGGGATATCGCTCTATTAGCTTCGAAATTCTAATTACACCTAGCATTTGCAAGCTTGTTCATAGTCCAACTCTCTGCCGTTGACAAATCTGCTTGAGGTTGGTGTAGAACCACAAATGGTCTATGGACTCTTCATTATTTATGGCGCATTTAAGGCTACTTTGTAGAGAATTTTATGGATACTCAAACACGGTTCAATTCAAATAAGCGGGAAACGGCAGAGTGGATAGAACGCTTAGCTCGTTTTGGATATGCAGCCAAAGGTGTAGTCTATTCGATTGTCGGCGTGTTGGCGTTTCAAGCTGCTTTTAACTGGGGTGGCAAGGTTGAAGGCTCAAAGGGGGCTTTTCAAACCATCGCTAATCAACCTTTCGGCAAAACACTGTTATTCTTGGTAGCCGTAGGCCTTTTGGGGTATGTTGTCTGGCGTTTTGTTCAGGCGGCTCGCGACCCTGAGCATAATGACGATGGCTTTGGTGCGATCGCTCGACGACTGTCCTATGCGGTTAGCGGACTTATCTACGGAAGTTTAGCGTTTGCAGCCTTTCGCATTGTCTTCAGTGGTGGCGGTTCGTCGTCTAGCAGCGGCGGTAGTTCCACCAGTCAGCAAACCGCAAGTCTACTCTCACAGCCTTTTGGACAATGGTTGGTAGGTCTAGTCGGAGTCGCCTCCGCAGGATATGGTTTTTACTGCATCTACCGGGGCATTAAAACAAAGTTTCGGAAGAAGCTTAAGCTTTCTGAGATGAGCAGCGCGGAAGAGAACTGGGCTACTCGCATCGGTCGATTTGGACTGATTTCAAAAGGGATTGTCTCTTTGATTATCGGCTATTTCTTCGTCCAAGCAGCCAGAACTGCAAATCCAGACCAAGCGAAAACGACAGAGGGTGCTTTAGAAGCCCTTCAGCAACAGCCTTTCGGCGCATTTCTCATGGGCATCGTAGCTTTGGGACTGCTGGCCTACGGTATCCATATGATAGTGCAGGCCCGGTATCGCAGAATTTCTCCTCAGTAGACCTTTAGGAATGAATGAATTTTAAGTTCTCAGTTTTGAGTTTTGAATGATTGAGTCATCGGCGAATCCAAAGTTCAAAGTTGATACTTAGATACGTTCCCGTTCCTTAACGCGAAATTGGTCAGTTGATTGATTTCACAATCAACTGACCTTCTTGACTTAGAGTGCCTCTGTTCCCAGAAGATACTGACCTTATCAGATGCACTAAATAGTCTTCGGATCCTTGCCACGTAGCTTAATGACTCACCGTCTTGTCCTAATACGACTGGCGACGGCTATGAAATTGGCGAAGCAGTAGGATTCCTTTTTGTCACAATCAAGGGTAGCTGCTTTTTTGGGATATGTGATGCCTTTGACGTGTGAAAGCCTACTCTCTGCCCATCCTGACATTTGGCATGCAGCCACGGTTCATCCTTTTTTGACGCAGTGTCAGGAGGGCACCATTCGCCCGGCCCAGTTTAACACTTGGCTGGTGCAAGATTATCGCTTTGTTACTGAATTCACTCGGTTTTTAGGGCGAACGCTGGCGGCTGCTCCTGATCAAGATTTGGATATTCTTTTAAGCGGCTTAAATGCACTGCAAGACGAACTGAATTGGTTTCGAGATAAAGCGGCTGAGCGATCGCTGAATCTCGATACGCCTCGCCAACCTACTTGTCAGACGTATTGTGAGTTTATGGGCAGCTTGGTAAATGTGCCTTATGCTGTACAGGCAACAGCCTTGTGGGGCATTGAGTACGCCTACAATCAAGGCTGGCAACTGCCCGGCAAAATGCCTGCGCCCTACGACGAGTTTGCGGATCGGTGGGGTAATCCCGGATTTACCGATTATGTGAAACTTCTGGCTCAGCAAGCAGACGCGGCATTGGAGACTGTCCCGCAGCCAGTTCAGGCAGCTGCCGAAGCTGCTTTCTTGCGAGTCGCAGTGCTTGAAAAAGACTTCTGGCAAATGGCTTATGGAGTCGGTTACGACAACTAAACCACGGTTTTTATAGGATTAGTTATACGCTGTTTTATTTCTCACTGAAGAGCGTATAAAAACAGCCTTTCTTGAAACCTTTCTGCTACCAAAATTCCTCTAAATTAATACCTTAGAAAGACCTTGAATTTCTCAATTTACCTATTTAGTGAGAAGCAATTTCGTTTTTCCAATTGTTAGCCTTGGGATACAGCAGGTTTAAGGTTGAATATTTTCGACTCAGAGAAAATTCCGAAACATATCTGCTGTTGCATAGACGCACAAGGAAAGCTTAATTATGAAAAGTCAACTTTGGAAAGCTGCTGGGGCATCATTACTTACTTTAGGATTTGCAACGGCACCAATTGCTGATCTGGCGATCGCTCAAGATGTAGACACTGAGGAATCGGCAGGCGAAGAGTTTCAAGACGCAGGGGAAGCCTTAGGTACTGCTGGGGAAGAAACTGTAGACGGTCTTCAAGAAACAGGTGAGGCCGTTGGTGAAGGGGTCGAAGATGCTGCTGAAGGCGCTGTTGATGCAACGGGCAACGCGATTGAGGCAACTGGTGAAGGTATCGAGAATGCTGCTGAAGGCGCTGCTGATGCGGCTGGAAACGCTGTCGACGCAACCGAGTCTGTAGCTCAAGATGCGGCTGAAGGGGTTGACGCAGCTGCTGAAAATGTTGAAGATGCCGCAGTCGATACTGCTGATGCCGTTGAAGAGCGTGCTAACTGGGGATGGCTCGGACTTCTAGGATTGCTTGGACTCCTTGGTCTTGCTGGAGGCGGTAAGAAAACCCGTGACGTTGTAGAGGTTCATGAATCTAATGCACCACGCACAACTGCGGACGTTCATGCAACAACGCCCCGTACAACAACAGCAACAGACGTTCGTCCAACGCCTTATACAACAACGGATCCTCAAGCAACCCCTAATAGAAACGACACCTATCGCTAATAGGTTTTGGCGAGCTTAGCGCGATTACTGCTGAGGCTTGAGTGGTGGGCGATCACGGGTTAGTGCGATCGCCCATCGTTTAGTGCAAAATGGCGACAAAGGCTTCTGGAGAAGGTTTCTACAGATTGACGTAGACCTGATTTCCTTCTGACGGCTCATGTGTAGATCAAGAACATCTGGAAAATTAGTAGATGTTTGTCAGGCTCGAATTTTCGCCGAGACGTCAAATCATCAACAGCTGCTAAGGAAAACTAATGAACAAAGTACTTTCAATCATTCTGGGTGGTGGTGCTGGAACACGACTGTATCCCTTAACAAAAATGAGAGCGAAGCCAGCTGTTCCTTTGGCAGGTAAGCATCGTTTGATTGATATTCCTATCAGCAACTGTATCAACTCCAATATTCTTAAAATCTACGTCCTGACGCAGTACAATTCGGCTTCACTCAATCAACACATTGCCCGCTCCTATGGCTTTTCTGGATTTCAGCAGGGATTTGTTGAGGTTCTAGCCGCTCAGCAGACACCTGACAACGACAACTGGTTTCAGGGAACAGCGGACGCCGTACGCCAGTACATGTGGATGTTCAAAGATTTGGATGTTGATGAGTACTTAATTCTCTCTGGTGATCACCTGTACCGCATGGATTATCAGAACTTCATTCGTCACCATCGTGAGACGGGGGCAGACATCACGCTATCCGTTCTACCCATTGATGAGAAGCGAGCCTCTAGTTTTGGCCTGATGAAAATTGATGATAATGGCCGCATTATCGATTTCAGCGAAAAGCCAAAAGGTGATGCGCTTAAGGAGATGCAGGTCGATACAACGACCTTGGGTCTTTCCCAGGAAGAAGCTGCTTCGAAGCCATATATCGCCTCAATGGGAATCTATGTCTTTAAACGCAATGTGTTGATCGACCTCCTAAATAAGCATCCTGATCACACAGATTTTGGTAAGGAGATTCTTCCTCAAGCCATGCAACAGCAGAATGTTCAGGCATTCCTGTTTAATGATTATTGGGAGGATATTGGAACAATCGAGTCTTTCTTTGAGGCTAACTTAGCCTTGGCTAAGCAGCCTAATCCTCCTTTCAGCTTCTACAATAGCTCTGCTCCCATCTACACTCGCGCTCGTTATCTTCCGCCCACTAAACAGCTGAAATGTACCGTCACTGAATCAATGATCAGCGAGGGTTGTGTACTGAAGGAGTGCGAGATTGTTAATTCCGTCATTGGTATTCGATCGCGCATTGAATCTGGCTGTTCTATCAAAGACAGTTTGATTATGGGAGCCGATTATTATCAGTCCAATTTTGAACGCGAGAGCAGTTGCGATGCTACTGCCGTGCCCCTTGGGATTGGCGAAAACAGCATTATCGAAAAAGCCATTGTCGATAAAAACGCTCACATTGGGTGTAACGTCAAGATTGTGAATAAAGACCGAGTTGAAGAGGCTGACAAAGAATCTGAAGGTTTTTATATCCGCAGTGGAATTGTTGTCATTTTGAAGGACGCTACTATACCTGACAACACAATCATTTAGATCACTGCATTTACTTTTGAAGGTCTTTTGTTCTTGAGATGAAAGGACTTAATTTCATGGATGAACGCTAGACCTTTTTTTGCAAGCAAGGAAGGAGGTATCGACATGCAGATGCCAGTTGATATTACTTATCGAGGCGTTGAAAAGAGCGACGCACTTGAAACACTAATTCGTTCAAAAATGGAAAAGTTGGAAGAGGTTTGCGACCATATTATTGGTTGTCATATTGCAGTTGAGAAAGCCCACGAGCATCCCAGTCATGGCTCGCCATACCGAGTCAGGCTGGATATCACGGTCCCTCCCAATCACGAAATTGTAGCGGATCGAAATCCAGGTGAGGGGGTTCAATATGCCTCTTTAGAATCAGTAATTCGGGATGCTTTTGAGGCCGCCAGACGTCAGTTACGAGACCTCAACCAGCAGCAAGAAGGACGTAGAAAGCAGCATACAGAGCAAGCGATCGCCGGCATTGTAACAAAGCTGTTTCCGTCTCAAAATTATGGGTTTATCAAGACCCTGGACGGTCGTGAAATTTACTTCCATCGCAATAGCGTCTTACATGACGATTATGATCGCTTAAGTGTGGGAGCTGGTGTTCAGTTCTTTCCGTCAGAAGGCGAAAATGGACCTCAAGCTAGTACTATTCGGCTAGTTGATAAACCAGGAATTCGGCCTGCTGATAATCGAGGTGATTCTGCCGAGTCTGAAGCCCCTCAAGGTTGGGAGTACGTCCAAAGTTAGGGGATAACTGTTGTCACTTAGCGTAGAGTTTGTCCCTTTTGAGCGATGCTAGCTGTTGCATTGTTTCGTACTCTCAGAATAACTGTTGATAGAGAACCCGTACACATGGATAATCAAAGTAAAAATTCAGATGGTCATGAGAAAGATATCAATCAGCCTCTGACAGCTGAACAAGTCTCTCCTGAACAGAAAAAAGCGCATCGTGAAACTCTGGAACAGGAGAATCCGACAGTTAATCCAGGCGATCGCCCCAACGAAAATGCATCCCTGGAAGAAAAATCTCAGCAGGTTGCTGTTGATGCCCCAGACATCACAGGTGATCACATCGTGGTCCCAACCTACTTTGTGGTTGACGATCCTGAAGAAGGGCAAAAAGCTCTTCATCATGTCAACGATGCGGAGGAGATCTCTGACGTTATCCGCCAAGCTCGGGTAGACGAATCAGGCGAGCGTCAGTGGCGTTAGTTTCGTAAATAAGGCTTGGATTTTTTAGGTGTCTCTGTCATAGGAGACACCTAAATTTTTTAAAACCAGTTCGTGTTCTTGGGAGATTTCTGAAAATTAAAATACCCGGCTGCGGGCATCACGCGGCGCTAATGACACCCTACCAGCGGTAAATTCTTTCCCAGAGATCTTCTTAGTTGCTCGTTACGGCTAAGAGAACAATTAAAGTGTGGGGCGTTGCTCAGTAAGCTTAATTTCAGTTGAAAAGCTATAACGGTCTGAAAGTCCTCGGAAGGGACATTCTAAGGGAGCTATGACGCTTTTGCGGAACATTAAGCTAAAGTCTGCTCTCATATTTTTCTTGGTTGGCAGACATGGCGCTTTCAGCCCGTCGCAGGGCTGTAATGATGGTTGTCAGCCACAAAATGCCAACAATAAATCCGACAATGACATCTGTAGGCCAGTGAGCGCCTAACTCTAATCGAGAAGCCATAATCAGGCTGTTCCACACCACGCCTAAAAGAATAACCAAGGTTTTTTCAAGCCAGCTATGACTTGCACGCCACCATAGATAAGCCATTAATCCATAGATAGTAATGATGACGATGGTGTGACCCGATGGAAATGAATGAAGACCAGAAGCAGCAACGCCATCCGCGATTAAATCAGGGCGGGCACGATTCCAATAGCCCCACCCAATCCAAACCAGGGCAAACTGCAAGATATAACCCACAACCATTGTTGCGGCTAAGAGTGGACGAGACCGAGCTATCATAATGCCGGTGAACACCACAACGATTGGAAAGGAACCCAACGAATTACCCGGTGATTCCCACGTGATGGATCTTGAAAAACTCAGTGGTATTTTGTCGACTAAGGTGAGCAATGTCCTTGCATCCCAAGCCTGTAAACCTTGGTCAACGTATCCTTTGACGATTACTGTCATGGCAAACGTAAGAACGGCACAAATGCCAAGGCCGATCGCAAGTGTTCCTGCCCAACGCTGCCACACTTTCTTGGGTAGCCGCCGACAGTCTTTCCAAAATTGATACCACCCTGCTCGTAAGGCTTTAAACGCTACCCAATTCATTCTTTATTCGCAAAAATTAGTGCCTTTCTATATTCACTTTCAGGTGAAAAAGATTGTCTTAGAATAAGGCTTAGGTCAGGCAGAAGCTTATCCCTTGAGATAGATTTGAAGTGACTTAAAAAACGTCACTCTAGTCAAAAGCGATCGCTCTTATGCCCTCGCATCTCAATTTTTTTGTCGGTATGGCGATGCTAATATCGTGCGAGCCTGCCAGCGTAAAAAATATTTTCTGAAGCATAAAGAGAATTTTTAGTGAGTTTGATACTTCAATGGACCTACTAGTCATTAAGGTCAAAAGCATACCGTCCTGAGTAACCATAAAGTGCTGCTTGAACTATGAATAGTAACCGTCCTAGTAATCTTTTGATCGGTGTCGTGGTTGGCATTTTGGCCGTTTTAGGATTGTTCATTCTGGGGCTAGCTTTAGGTGGTGGTGATCAAGATGGTTACGAAAGTGATGAACCCTCACGCTTGGAAAATTCTCAGGAATCATTGTGACCTCGATGTCAGACAACGCCAATTACCGCTTGCTTGCGAACATGAATATTGGCTTTTGGGGAGCGCAAGTTGCTAATGGGCTCCAAACCGCCAACGCTAGCGCTATATTCGAAAGCTTGGGAGCGGAGGCCAGTCAACTTCCTCTACTCTGGCTTGGTGCTCCCATTATGGGACTGGTTGTTCAACCCATTATTGGAGAGCTGAGTGACTGCACATGGTGTGTGTGGGGTCGCCGCCAGCCTTTCTTTGTAACGGGGGCAATCCTAGGATTTGGCATGATTATTCTCATGCCCAACTCGACTCATCTTTGGCAAGCCGTTGTTATCTACTGGCTGCTGCAGTTTGGTTTGAACGTGGGCACTGCACCAGCAAGGTCTTTCGTAGGAGACTTGCTGCCCTCAGCTCAAAGAACTTTGGGCTATTCGATTCAAGGATTTTGCATTGGTTTGGGCGCGATCGCTGCGTCAATGCTGCCCTGGCTGCTGGAGAAGATTCCCGCCGTCGAATCAACTGCGGAAGTAGGGGTGCCCACCACCATTTGCTGGGCCTACTACGTTGGCGCTGTTCTCTATCTTGTCAGCGCGTTATGGACCTATTGGACGGTCAAAGAAGCCCCACCTGCGCCTGATGTACTTGAAAAACCCATTGGGTCAGTTTTCAAGCGGATTGCAGAGGCGTTTACACAAATGCCTCCAATTATGCGTCAGTTGGCAGGGGTGCAGCTATTTACCTGGTTCGGCGTGTATTGCACCTTTTTGTATCTGCCGACTGCGATCGCAATCAACATCTTGGGAGCACCTAATAAGCAGTCTCCCGACTATGTGCATGGTATTGAGTGGGCTGGAATTTGTATTGCCTTCTATAACTTGATTTGCCTAGGAACTTCATTGCTCATTACCCCGCTCTCGCGGCGCTGGGGCAAGGTGACCATCTATGCAGTCTGCCTAATGTGTGGAACAGTGGGCCTCCTTTCGCTGGCTCTGATCCACAGTCGATATCCTATTCTGTTGTCGATGGTAGGCATTGGCATCGCTTGGGCTGGCATTCTGTCAATTCCCTATGCTTTGCTGATAGACAGCCTCCCCGATGAGCGAAGTGGTGTGTATATGGGGCTGTTCAACTGCTTTTTAGCGTTGCCTCAAATCGTTATGTCTCTGAGCTTCGGTTGGATAATGACAACGTTTCTACAGAGCGATCGCCTATGGGCTTTATTGTTGGGCGGCGTCTTTTTTGGCATCAGCGCTTTGCTAATGCTGAGGGTGACAGAACCTGAAGCGATCGTAGAGTCAGAAGTAGAGTCAGAAACTATCAATCGCGACAAAAATCTTGCCGCGATCGGAGACTAGCAGGTTAACGAGAGATAAGGGCCGGAGCGATCGCCTTCAAAACAGAACCGTGATCGCCCCTTCTAACCACACCTGTTATGGCAGCATGCATTTGAATCAAGCACACCCCATTCCCTACTCCCTTAGGAACAGAAACTTATTTAAGTATCAACTTTGAGCTTTGGATTCGCCGATGACTCAATCATTCAAAACTCAAAACTGAGAACTTAAAATTCATTCCTTCCTTAAGCCCCTGAGATGGACTTGACCAAGCTGCATAGGGCTATAAGTCGCTTTACTCGAACAGCCTGTCGCGCTGCAAGTACCGCAACACATCGCCGGGGTCTTGGCGAATCAGCACGCCGTTCTCCGGCACGTCGATCTTCGGACTCCACTCGATGCGCTCGATGCAGTTTCGTAGGTGAAACAGGTCGATTGCGCTTTGGGTGTCTGCTTCGGTGCCGACGAGATACAGGCGCAGTCGCTTGTGTCGTCGCTGGGGATGAGCGGGCTGACTCGGCAGCGACGGCGGTGCCGCCTCAGCGTGGTGAGACGGCAGAAAGTATTGAATGGTAATCACGA
>NZ_JAQMUB010000012.1 GCF_028330965.1 Oscillatoria sp. CS-180
CCCCCCAGCCCGCATTCTGGGGGAGCCAATCCCCGGAAGTCCCCCAGAATGCGGGCTGGGGGGCGAATGCACGCAATTTGCTGAATCGAGAGATCAGAGCAACGTATGGTTGCCTCAACACTTGCAGGGATAACTCACCCACAAATTGAAAACTGGCAGACCACTAGTACACTGCAGCAGAAATAGGCTCACCATTCAAAACACCGAGAAAGCTTATCTGCCTTAGTTTTGTAGAGCTTTGCTCTTCTCGCAGAGTATTTTGAATTTTGTAGGGCTCTGCCCTTCCCGGAGGGTATTTCGAATTCCGCGTAGCGGTACTGGTGTTTAGCTAGGTGAGTTTTGCATGGGGGAATAACTCTCTATCCAGCTTGCCATTGCCTGAGATGGCATTGGAGGAGCAATGAGATAGCCTTGCCCGAAACGGCATTTCAAGTTGTGGAGATGCTCAACTTGTTCGGGTGTTTCGATCCCTTCAGCAATGCTGTCAATTTCAAGGCTGTCTGCCAGAGCCATTGTAGTTTTGACAATAGCTTTGGCGGTTTTATCAGTGGTCATGCGGCTGACAAAGGAGCGATCGATTTTAAGGGCATCAATGGGTAGTTCATGCAGCAAACTGAGGGAAGAAAACCCCTGACCAAAGTCATCTAAATGAAATTGGACACCCTGGAGGCGGAGTTCCTGCATGATGACAGCGATCTTTTCTGGCTTCACCATCATCATGGTTTCAGTCAGCTCAAAGCGAATATTTTTAGGCTCAGCACCGGTACTGTTAAGAATTCCAAGAACCTTCTCGATCAAATTGTCCTGCTCAAACTGAAGATTGGAGACGTTGATATTCATCTTCAAATCAGGACAGCCAAAACGTGTTTGCCAGGTGCGTAGCTGATAGCATGCCGTCTGAATCACCCACCACCCGAGTGGAATAATCAAGCCGGTCTCTTCGGCCAAAGGGATAAATTCAGTTGGTGGGATATAGCGCTGTTGAATTGGACACCACCAGCGGAGTAGGGCTTCAAAACCACTAAGCTGCTTGTTTAATAACGAAAAAATAGGCTGATAGTGGAGCTGTAATTCTCCCGTGTCGATCGCTTGCCGAAGGGCTGCTTCTTGATTGAGACGATTGATTGCCTGGGCATGCATCTGCTCGTTAAATACACGATATTCACCACCACCCTGACGCTTTGCTTGATACATTGCCAGGTCGGCATTTTGCAAATAGTCAGTTGGATTCCGTAGAGTAGGTGACTGAAAAACAATCCCAATGCTAACACCAACATGCACACTACGTTGCTCTAGCTGAAAGGCTGTTGTGAAACTTTTTTGGAGTTGTCGAACAATAGCCAAGACTTGAGTGTATGACTCGGTATTTTCTAGCAAGATTGCAAATTCATCTCCGCTGAGCCGAGCCACCGTATCTCCTGCTCTAAGGCATGACGACAACCGTTGACTAACCTTGATTAAAAGTAGGTTTCCAGCCGCGTGTCCTAAACTATCGTTGATAATTTTGAACCGATCTAGATCTAGGAAAAGAACTGCAAAAGGCTGTTTTGAGCAATGCTTTTGTTCGTTACAGACTTCGGTTAAACGTCCAATGAAGTAGGTTCGATTTGGCAATCCAGTTAGGGAATCATGAAGGCTGTCATGAAGTAACCTTTCCATAACAGCTTGTCTTTCCATTTCCGCTGCCGCCCTAACAGCGAATATTTTCATGATAGAAAGCCCAATGGGTTCTGATTTCAAAGGTTGGTCATGCATGATGACCAAGTGACCTAGAACACTACCCGCAGAACTAACGACGGGGACGCCTAAATAGGCAACTGCGTTCAATTCAGCTAAATCTATATCGCAAGGAAATAGCTGTTGAACCCTATTGGGGTAGTAGCATTCCTGACCTTCCAATACCCCTTTGCAAGGTGTGTTGATGGTGGAATAGCTGAAGTTTTTGCCAAAAGAGTCTCCTTGCCAAAAAGCCAAGGTTTCTACACGACGGGAAGGATGCTCTAAGCACTGGGTTATCAGCGCATAGCGGACATTCAAGGCACAGGCAAGATAATGAACCAATGATTGAAAAAAGCTCTCGCCAGTTACTGCGGAAGTGCCTTCTACTACTAGACGGAGAGCAGCTTCGGTGTCGAAGAAAGACACCTCTAGGCTCGTTTGCTCATGTGTACAAGGGTTGTTGGGCTGAGTTGACATAAATAAGCAGACGCCGCAGAAGCACAGCAGTTGATGATCGGGCTGACGCCTTAATTCAATCCATAGCAAGCGCGACAGCGCCTGCTATGGGTCTGTAGTTTATCTTGTGCAATCAAACTTTATTTGTCTATGCCTAAGCTAATGCTAGAGCTGGTTGATTTTGCACGATATAAGGCGTCAAACCGACGTGTTGGTCTAGATGGATAGCCAGTAGGGCCTCCATCTGTTGTACCATTTCTTCATACAACGTTAAAGACTGCTGTTCGCTAGAACAATGAGCTAGCACTCGCTGCTCTGTTTCATGCATAAGCTGCCACAGCTTTTGCTGCATTTCTTGATAATCTGGACTTAAAATTCCCCACACATTGGTATCTGCGAGCGTGTATTCGTCACTGAGATGGTTTTGCTGATTAAAGTGTCGTCTCGCATCAATTTCCTGAAAGCGTTGGATTAGTTCGATCGCTCTAGGATGATTGAACGACATGTATACCAGCTGATTGTCTCGCTCCAGAGCTTCATGGAGATGGTGGGCGAACGCTTCGTAATGAACGAATTGGCGCTTTTCTGCTTGATCACCATCCACAACACCCAGAGACTCTTGGGCTGCAAAATATGCTCCGGCAACTCCCCCGGTCAATCCTGGAGAAATCAGAGGATCGACGAAGAAAGCAGCATCGCCAATAATCATCCAGCCATCACCGCTCACTTGACGAGCATGGGTGCGGACATTGGCACGACACAGATAGTTTTGAGGACCGTAGTGACCCTCTACAAACGTTGCCCCTTCGAGTAGCTGAGCGATCGCAGGATATTGCTTGGCATACTGCTCAAAGACAGCTTTGGGTCCTTGTTCTTGAAAGACGCGATCGCGATCGTCTCGTAAGACAAGGCCAATGCTGACAATATCTTCACTTTGGCAGTCAGAGGAGCGCTGAACGGCTTCACGGGTGGGCAATTCGCCTGTGGTTGAAAGCAGCTGCTCCAAAAGAGGGTTGAGTTGAGTGTCCTCGACATTTTCCCAAGAAACGAGAGGAATGTACCAAAGCCACCCTTCTTTGAAACACAAATGCTGGGTATATTCATCTCGCGAAAATTGCGCAGAAGCAGGCCAATTCTGGATACTGTCGAGGCGGCGAACATCTTTGAAATAGCCCCACACAGCATTGTTTTGAAATAGCCCATCCGTTTTGGTGTGAAGTCCTAAATGCTTAGCGAGCAGGCTGGCTGGACCAGTAGCATCCACGAACAGCTTGGTGGCAATAACCGCTTCTTGGTTTTGAACCTGATAAACAATTTGATTACCATCACTGCTGAAAGTAGAGCGTTTGATGTTAACTCGTGCTCCCTGTAAGACCTCTATGCCCAAACGGCGAGAGTTAGCGATAAGCAGACTTTCTAAAACTCGACGCTCGATCTGAAAGGTTTCATCAAAGGTTTCCAGGATGTATTCAAAAGCATTGGTGACGTTGTCAACTGATTCATCAACATGAAAGAAACCAAGACCGTTTTTTGGAAAAAACAATCTGTTGAGTACTTCTTGACGGATACCTACAGAGCGAAGGGCTTTACAAAAGCCCGACAGAGTACTTTCCCCAATCTTGTGACGGGGTGTTTCAGACCGCTCTATCACTACGATGCGAGCTTCAGGACGAGCCAATTTAACCCAAGAGGCATACAGTAGACCAATGGGTCCAGCGCCCGCAACGGCAATGTCATAGCTAGAAGTATTTGGGGTAGATACTACCGAGATCATGAATATGAATCCTTAAGAAAAAACAAGAAACAAACCAGGAAAGTTTAGGAACCACGCACCAAATTAGGAGATTTCACCAAGCAAAGGCACTGTATTTCTACGCAGTTTTCGACTTGTTTTTTGAGGAGATCATATAAGGTTGCATGACATCACGCATTGACAGGCTCATTTGCGTTTTCAAATAATAGAAAAGCGGTTCAAAGATTAATTTATTGTTATGGCCCATCGAAAAGTAAGTCAGTGCTATTCCCTATAAAAACACTGACTTACTTTTCGCAGTCATAAACCCACACGAAGGTCGCGTTTAGCAATATTCGCTGTGATCAGAATTAAAAGTCCGCATATTTTTAAGTTTTGTAAAGACAGTGTTATTTGTATGGCGATAAGGGAAATCTGACAAATTGTGCATAGTTTCGAGAAAGCCTATTTCAGACTTTATGGAGCTACCACAGTCAGGAAATCGTTAAAGTGAAAGATTGCTCAATGTTGTCTGGTTCTGGCCTGCCGGACCCTATTGTCCGACGCGATAGATCTTTCGGCTTTAACGTTGATCAATACCTGACTCATCATCCGATCCGTACCGAGTCAGCAATTCCAAGTCCGATTTACTCCAATCGAAAGATGTCTTGAAAAATAAGTTCCTCTTAATCTTTATTAACAGAAGAGGAAAGGAAAACTTGGAATGACCAACTTTATAACCGCAGTTGAGGCTGCTAGTGAGATCGCTACTGAGGTTTCACCTGCACCTGTGACGTTTGATCGCATCTCTTCTGCATCTGATGTCAAAGCTCGACTGGATTGGGGCGAGCCTGCATTCACAATCATCGATGTGCGAGATCGCCAAAGCTTTAATCAGGAGCGTATTCAAGGGGCAATTTTTTATGCTGCTGATCAGTGGATTGAGCAAGTGAGCCAAACCCTTGAGGCTAATCGAGATATTTATGTTTACGGCGCTTCTGAGGAAGATGCCATAAGGGCTGCTTTTCAACTCGATGAAAGCGGTTTTCAAAAGGTTGCTGTGATGGAAGGTGGCCTCTCTGCTTGGAAGGCAATTGGTGGTGTAACGGAAGGGCGAAAGGCCTAATTTTCCTCTCGACCACTCATTGAGTTGACAAAAAAGACTATAGCTGGGAATTGAGTATGAGTATTAGCAGAGTATCCGTTTGTCCGGTTGATGACATCAGCGATGGTCAAATGCGGCAGTACACCGTTGCGGGACGAGATGTTCTGCTAGTTCGTCGGGATGAGTCGTTTTATGCGATCGCAGCCCACTGTTCCCACTATGGTGCTCCTTTAGAAAACGGCGTTCTGTGCAAGGACCGAGTCGTGTGTCCTTGGCATAACGCTTGCTTCAGCTTCAGAACAGGCGAATTGCTAGAGCCGCCAGGTCGGGATAACCTGAAGCGCTATGACGTTAGTGTTCAAAATAACACTGTTTATATTGATATCCCTGTGTCAAAGGTTGATGTCAAGTCCAGCGTGTTTGTGGAGGAGCCTTTACAAGACGGAGAACATGTTGTGCCGACGATGGCTCAACCGGACGTGCAGAAGGGCGATCGCCCAATGGTCATTGTGGGGGGTGGCGCGGCTGGTAATGCAGCGGCTGAAATCTTAAGGCAAAAAGGTTTTCAAGGCAGAATTGTGATGCTGACTGCCGATCACGACCTACCGTACGACCGAACTAAACTGAGTAAGGCTTATCTTCAGAGTGATTCTGCAGAAGACCCCGATCTGCTTCGCTCTGCTGATTTTTATGACAAACACGGCATTGAGGTTAGGCTCAATGCTTGTGTTACTAACCTAGATGTTGAAGCGCGTCAGCTAACCTACAACGAGGGAGAGGTTCTGGCGTATGAGGCTGTTTTGCTGGCTACGGGTGGCCAGGTACGACAGCTTTCTATTGACGGGATTGCTTTGAAAAATATCTTCACTCTGCGGCAAGCGGATGATGCGGCGCACATCTTAAAGACTGCTCAAAATGCTCAACGCGCCGTTGTTGTCGGCGGCGGTTTCATTGGTATGGAGGTTGCAGCTAGCCTCAAGCAGCAAGGGCTAGAGGTCACTGTCATTACCTCGCGAACCCCTTTTGAAAACGTCCTCGGAAAAGAGGTTGGGCGACTCTTTCAGAAGGTCCATGAGGATAAAGGGGTTCAGTTCAAATTGGGGACAAAAGCAAAAGCATTTGTAGGGGACACTCAGGTTGAGTCGGTCGTTTTGGATAGTGGTGAAACCTTACCTGCGGATCTAGTTGTTGTGGGAATCGGTGTGGTTCCCGCAACTGATTTTCTCCAGGATGATCTGTTGGATGAGCGCGATCGCGGTGTTGTTGTCGATAAGTTTTTGCAGGCAGCACCTCACGTTTATGCTGCTGGGGATATTGCCCGGTTTCCTAATCCAATGACTGGAGAGCCGGTTCGTATCGAGCACTGGCGACTGGCTCTACAGCATGGCCGAATTGCTGCCAACAATATGGTTGATGAATCCATTCCATTGATGTCCATTCCCTTCTTTTGGACGGGACAGTTTGGGCTGAAGCTTCGATATGTGGGTCATGCTGAGGCGTGGGATGAGGTTGTGATTCAGGGTGATTTAGAGAAGCAAGAATTTTTAGCATTTTATGTCCAGTCTGACCGAATACTTGCTGTGGCTGGAATTGGACGAGATCGCGATATTGCCGCAATTTCTGAGCTGATGCGACTCAATCAAATGCCTTCAGCGAAGGAGGTTCGCGGTACTGACATCAATTGGGTTGAAGCGCTCAATGGAGAACACTGTTTCAAAGCTGCTTGATGTTTGCTTTGGAATGTCATTCTCGTGAAAACTCGTTGGTTTTCACACTGTTGACTACGGTTAATTACAGGAAATTTACACGCGCTATGACTCAGCATTACGACGTCATTATTATTGGAGCCGGAGCCGGAGGCGGAACGCTAGCTTATGCTCTGGCTCCAACGGGCAAACGAATTTTAATCATTGAGCGGGGTGACTATCTGCCGCGTGAGAAGGAGAATTGGGATCCTGATGAGATCTTTCTGCAGAAACGCTATCAAGCACCTGAACAATGGCTAGACAACGAGCACCAACCGTTTGATCCGCAGGCGTATTACCTGGTAGGGGGCAATACGAAGCTATACGGGGCAGCTCTTCAGCGTATGAGAGCTGAGGATTTTGGCGAACTCCACCATGCAGATGGTATTTCGCCCAGTTGGCCGTTTCCTTATGAAGACTTTGAGACCTACTATACCCGCGCAGAAAGCTTATTCAAAATTCATGGCCAGCAGGGTGAAGATCCTACAGAACCGATGATGTCGGCTGACTATCCGCACTCTGCTATGCCCCATGAGCCGCGAATTCAGGCGATCGCTGATCAGCTGGGTGAAAAAGGGTTGCATCCGGTTCATCTGACTTTGGCATTGGATCGAAATGTTGCCGATCCCAGACAAGGGCGCTGCATTCGCTGTGATACCTGTGATCCCTATCCGTGCATGGTGGATGCCAAGTGCGACGCCCAAACTGTTTGTGTGGACCCCGCTCTAGAGTATGACAACGTAACGCTATTTACCAATACTCAAGTCACTCGTTTATTAACCTCCTCGGATGGTGGCCGAGTTGAAAAAGTTGAAATTCGGACTGATGAGGGTTTGGGGACTCTATCAGCGGATACGGTTGTGGTTTCTTGTGGGGCAATTAACTCAGCAGTGCTGCTGCTAAAGTCGGCTAATGAACAGCATCCGAATGGCTTGGCGAATTCTTCTGACCAGGTTGGGCGCAATTTGATGAAGCACAATCATTCGGCTTTGATTGCGATCGCGCCCGAACAAAACCCTACAGTGTTTCAAAAGACGCTGGGTATTCATGATTATTATTTCAAGGGACCTTCACAGGATTATCCGTTAGGACAAGTCCAGCTCACCGGAAAGGCTAAGTGGCAAAGGCTGGCAAAAATGACTCAAGGTGACCTGCCTGAAGAATGCTTGAGACATTTGGCGCGACATTCAGTAGATTGGTGGATTACAACTGAAGACCTTCCAAGTCCTGACAATCGCGTCACGCTTACTTCAGATGGACGCATCAAAATCAATTTCATTCCCAACAACTCTAAACCCCATGACGAGTTGGTCAGTCTCTTTGAGCAGCATTTGAGAGAACTAGGTTTCTACCTGTTTATCCACAAGAAGATGGATTTGGCTGTTTTCTGGCATCAAGTCGGCACCTGTCGTTTTGGCGATGATCCGAAAACAAGCGTGTTGAACGTGAATTGCCGTACCCACGATCTCGAAAACGTCTATGTTGTTGACGCTAGCTTTTTGCCTTCAATGGGAGCAATGAACCCAACGCTAACCATCATTGCCAATGCGCTTCGGGTAGCTGATCATCTCAAGTCGACTTTGTAGATGAGGTTGCAAAAGTGGGGAATGCAGGCGATTTGCTGAACCGAGAGATCAGAGCAACGTATGGTCTGTTTCAACACTTGCAGGGATAACTTACAATTGCAAAATTGGCAGACCACTAGGTCAGAATAGTTACCCCAAACAGTAATGCCAGAATGACAACGGTGACGGTCAGAAAGCTGACGCGGCTCCGCAAGGCTAATATTTCCGTAGCTTGTTTTTCAATCAGGGGAGGTAGTGCCTCTCGTACAGGAACGACATCGATCGCCTCTGCGTCTGGGGAACTGCTGTCGGGGAGTAAGGTGCGATCGCCAAATTTAACCTGATCAAATAGCCACTGTGTAATGAGTTCAGCGCTATTCTTCTTAAACCAGCGCCAGGCAAAAATGCGAAAAACTGGCTTACTAAAACGAGCGATACCTTTGAGAGGCTGTCGCAGAACCTTGACGCTTACCCTTTGGTTGATCAGCCGCACTGAGCCAACTTCGTAAAGACCATCGAGAATTGCTTTCACAGTTGCCTGCTCACGCTCCGCTAGATTCTCAAGCAGCACGTGGGTGTCCTGTATAAGCTGAAGCTCTTTTTCGTACTCTTCACTAATCGGAGATGTGCGATAGCGCTGAGAATCCTGCATTTGACAGCTTGCTGAAATTTAGTAAATGGCTGTGAAGAAGACTATGAAGACGTTGTAATAAATCACAAAAACAGAGCAGGCGCACCTAGTTTGCTCTGTTAAATCCTACCGAACTCCAATCTTTAGAAGATTTAACCTAAATATTTTGTTGAAATTTTCTGGTCGAAAGACCATATGGCCTTTTGTATTCAAACTAAAACGCAAGCTATGCAGTGACATCTATCCTAAGTAGAACAGATGACTACATCAATAGATACACATACAATTTTATTGATATCCTAGTGCTTCTTTATACAAGAAATAGCGCTATTTTGGTTTACTAGGATTACGGACTTCCGTTCAACTTTAGGGTTGGTGGACAAAATTGCATTGAACGTTTCTTCGAAAGGAGCGTCTTGCTAAAAAGGAATAACCCGTCCCTAGAGTCGTTGTTAGTTCCATCAGGACAAGACGGTAAGCCATCTGGCTACGCCTTCAGTACCCGAATGCTATTGAGTGCAAAATATCTATATTTCTCAGGGATGTGCAACACATCTAGCTGATGTTTAAGAAAATTAGCCACACGACCATGCAATTCTTACATTCATCGAAAGTATTTAAACATAGCTTGCTAGCTGTATTAACTCTGCTGCTGTCTATCTACATGGGACTGCTATGGCACTACGGCGATGAAGCACATTTAGGCATCAGTGGCTTATTTATTCTTGCTTTGGGCATGATGCTTTATGAGTCTCCCAAGCCCCTAAAGCTATTTCCGACCAAGTTGGGATTGTTTTTGGGCGCTTTTGGAGTGGCGATCGCCCTAAGTATCAGCGCTTTCTTACTACATCAACAGTCTACTTATCAGGGCAGCACCTTACATTCTCCGCTGCTGGTGTCGTTACTGCGGCTCTTACCCGCTCTGATAGGATTATCGTTAGCCGTCTTAGCGAAGGGGCTTCCCGGAATTCGATATTTCTGGCGCGAAGAGGGGCTTCTCCTGGCAGTGGGTTTACCCGGCGTTCTAGCACTGTTCGTTGCAGATATTTCGCCTTTGACAGCAGTTTTCTCTGCCAAGCTCTTGGCGATTGGTGGTTTTGACATCGTGCAAGAGGGAGTAACGCTCAGTTTGCCTGGGGGGTCTGTGATCGTGTATTACGGCTGCTCTGGAATCGAGTCGATCTGTTATCTCTTGAGTCTATCGGTGCTGTTCTTGATTATGTTTCCAGTGTCGGGCTTTAAGCGGTTCCTTGCCCCCCTTGTTGGCATCGTGCTGGCTTTTGTAATCAATAGTTTTCGAGTTGCTTTGATGGCGATCTTATGGGCTAAGAATGATGTCGAACGTTTTGACTACTGGCATATGGGTGAAGGGTCTATGCTGTTTGGTCTGGCTGCTGTCATTGCCTTTAGCGTGTTCTATGTGGTGGTGCTACAAAGCCTTGAAAAGCGCAGTACTCTGGCTGCTTCGTCCTAAGCAGTAGGACGATGGCATTCTGGACATCGCTCAAGGCGTTTCTGGATCAATGCCGAGTTCTCGCAGTCGGGCAGCTAATCGCTCGGCACGCTGACGTTCTTGTTCAGCCTGTTGCTGGGCTGTCTCAGCCTGTTGCTGGGCTTGTTCAGCTTGCTGCTGGGCTGCCTCAGCCTGCTGCTGGGCGTGTTCAGCACGCTCATGCGCTGTCGGAATCCAGTTGCCTTCCGCATCTTGCCAACGTAGCCAAAGCCCTTCCGCATCTTGATAGGTACCCTGCCAGACAGATAAGGTCAGCCCCAGTTCTTCAAACCAATAACGTTGTTCAGGAATTGTCAATGGCTGATAGCGAGTGCCGACTAGCTGGAATAAGCGAAACTGATTGTCATAGCGATCGAAAGTGGCATAGTAGGGAATGCGAAGGATTTGTTCATACATTTGCCATTTGGTTGGCGGCTGATTAATCTCACGCAGGGTATTTCCCAAATCTTCGTCCTCAGTGCCAGGGGAAAGCAACTCTACGACTAAAAAGGGATCAATGCCCTCTTGCCAAATGACATAGCTCCACCGCAAATCGGTTTGCTGACGTGCTCGCTCCACGCCCAAAACAAGAAACCAATCCGGGCGCTTATGCCACCTCGGATGATGGACGTCGTAATACACATTCAGGTCAGTGCCGATAAAAACCCGTTCTGGCGGATACGTTGGAGGCTGACAAGTCTCCCGCAGTAGTTGAGGCTGAAAATCGTGAAACTCGTCAGGCAACCCAGACTCCTCAGGATACTCACTGGGGAGATCGTACATCGTAGGAAGCGTTTCTTTAGGAGGTAAAGGCTGTTGAGGATACATTGCCAAACTTCTGAGTTAGTAAGACGATAGCATTATAGTCAGCGGCTAGCGCCAGTTCTTGAAGTAAGCTCAGGGACTTATGTTGAAGAACATGGGGCAGAGCCATCAGCGCCGTTGGTGGAATTCGGTTGATGGGCTCAGCTGCATTTTGGGCGGCATATAGCGAACGAGCCACCTTTTGCAAGTAGCGCAAGCGTTTCAGCAAGCGCTGTATAAGGAAAGGCTAATTGACTTAAGCGAGTTGTATTGGCGGGCAATTGAACTTTCGCCTGCACCGCAAAAAATCTTGGCTTACGGATACTTCCAGCCTCGACGAGATGAATTGGCATGGATGAATGAGATCGCGGCCCCTGACAGCGTCCTGTTTCTTCCGGCTCCTGCTGCACCCCGGTTTCAAGATGTGCAGCAGTCGGTCGAGTGGTTAGTTGAGCAAGGCTGGGAGGTGGTGGCAGAAGAGAGCAAGCAAGTAGTGATCGGGGTACATCTCAGCCAAGTCTTTATCGGCGATAGCAGCCGGGATTCTGGGAATGTTGCAGGCTCTGCGCACTCGATCAAAGCCTACAGCTATAGCACTTTTGACGCTGAGATGCGGGGCACCTTAGCGCAGGTGAAAGCACTGCTCAATGCAGGGACTCCAGCAAGAGACATCGCCATCATTGCCCGCGATGAGGCCGCTTATGGCCCCCAGCTCATCGACATCGCCTGGGAGTATGGCGTGCCGCTCCGTGCTTTGTATGACACGCCGCTGCTGAGTGCCCGGTTAGGCGCATGGCTCAGCTTGCTGATTGAGGTAATTGATACGGGTTGGCCCTTTGAAGCGACCGCAAAGCTGTTGAGCCATCCCCTCTGCAGCAACCCCGACAAGGATTTTTGGGCTACCGTGCGGGTTAAACATCCAGTCGGGTTTGCCGCGTGGCAAGCGATCGCGCAAAAACATCTCGACATTGATCTCACGGCGTTCGCCAGCATCAAGCGCGATCGCAAATCTGAAACCTGGGTGAACTGGTGGTACGACCGCTTCAAAAGCTTCGATTTACGCAAACGATGCGCCCGCTGGTCTCGCGAAAGCATTGCCTTCAATACCTTGTATCGAGGATTGGTTGAATTGGCCAAATCGGGAAGTGAGCCCCTCTCCTGGCCAGAGTTTTGCCGAGAATTGCTTGATTTGCTCGAAGTTCTCATGGTGCCTGCTCAACCAGGGCGTGGTGGAGTGGAACTGCACAAGCCGACCTCGGTGGTGGGTGCCCGGTACGCTCACCTTTTTGTGCTGGGCATGGCCGAAGGCGTTCTGCCTGCAACAGTTAGAAGCTTCAGCTTCAATACTAGTCAACGGAGTGGTGCAAGGCGACTTCGCCCCCACCCCTGCCGAAGCGATCTGCGGGATTTGTCCGTATGCTGAGATTTGCGAGGTATTTTATGGGAACGTTGAGCAATTAATTTGAGCGGGATGGGCGATCACCCTCATGCTTTGAGATGTGAATTTTGGGGTGTGATTGAGTGAGGCTTAGGGATGTCGTCAGTCAGATTTTTATTGATCCCCGCAAATTGACAGCCTATGCGCTTGATTTGGAGAACCCCAAGGGTTCGGCCAAAGCCATCATGTTTCGACAATATCTGGGCTTCACTCCAGCAAACTACCAAAGCCTCGTAGCGCAGATCGAAGCCAAAGCCCTGGATGCTGAAGCCATTCTGGGTAAGCAAGATGAGCATGGTCAACGCTACCGAGTTGATATGCTTACTATTGGTGTAGAACCCGATCAGCAAGAAATCGTTCGTACAGCATGGATGGTTAGACCTGCTGACGATCTGGCTAAGCTCGTTACGCTTTACATTCCAAGTCGCAAATGATCAGTCCTGAACTCTTCGATATTGTTGAACTGCTGGTGGATATTCCGGAGGCGAATCTGCGGACGGGCGATCGCGGGGCCATTGTCGAACAACACAGTGATCGCGCCTACGAAGTGGAGTTCACCAATCCTGATGGAGAAACGCTGGAGTTGTTGGCGCTATCGCCTGAGCAATTTATGGTGGTTTGGCAAAGTGCGAGTAAGGCTTGGGTGCCGCTGACGGATCGGCTGGCAGCGATGATGTCGGCTTTACCGGAGGAGCGTCAAGAACAGGTCTTAAATTTTGCGCGATCGCTCTACCAAGTTTCGGCATAAAAGCGGGGTTGGAAGCGATCGCACCCTCCAACCGGAACATCATCAGTTTCAGCTCTGGGCCTACAGTCAAGCCACTGCTAAACCCAACGCCCACATCGCCTATCTGCACCACGATCTCCTCCACACCTTTACCCCTGCCCAGTTGAGTGAGTTGGACACCTCAGCCTCAACACTGGTCAGCGGACTGGTGCAAGGCAACTTCACTCCTTGATTTTGGACAAATAGAGTTGTGCCTGCGCTGCAACCACAGGCTGTGAGTGCCCCAAACCAGACAACTAAGCCGATTGTTGAGTGTCCTTGCAAGGACAAAGCTTTTGCGATGGATGAAACTTGACCAGCGGACAG
>NZ_JAQMUB010000013.1 GCF_028330965.1 Oscillatoria sp. CS-180
CGATTGCTCGTTTGGGCGGCTATCTGGAACATCGTCGCAAAACTCCCATCGGCATTCAGGTGCTTTGGCGAGGATGGGCTAAGTTGCACGACTTGCTTGAGGGATGGCAACTGGCGAACCGGACTTAGCGGGAAAAGTCAGCTCCAGAAAGGGGCTTTCGATTCCTCAAAGACCCCCTGTTCTTCACCAGCAGTGTGTTTCTCAAGACGCCTTCACGGGTGGCGGCCCTCGCCTTTGTCATGGGCCTCGCTCTCATGGTTTATACTTTGGCTCAACGCCAACTGCGACAAGCCCTGGCCGCACAAGGCGAAACCATTCCCAACCAACTCGGAAAACCGACGGCCAAACCCACTCTCCGATGGGTCTTCATGTGTTTTCAGGCAGTCCACTGGCTCCAATTAGGTCAGCACCCTCAGATTTCCAACTTGACCGACATCCGGGTCAAGATTCTCGGGAGCAGGTCACTTTCTACAGAGAAAAATAATGCTGAGGTGAGAGCCTCCCGTTCAAATAAGCACATCGATGGGCTAGCACTTGAGGGATGCGCTCTGCTTTCCAGGAAGCACCTGCGATTTTGGTGCGTTGGTTGATCTGCTTGACCCAGGATTCGACATCGCCCGAGCCAATGGGCCACCCTTCTTCTTGGTAATAACGATAGTTGGGAATTCGGTCACGATGCCGTTCGAGATAGCCACAGAAGCGACGAATCGTTTCCGACTCAGTCGTCTCAAACGTATTGATGGCGGCGTCTACTTGCCCTTCCCAGAGAAAGCTGCGAGCGGTTTGGCGTTCTTCATCCGTGGCCGACACTTGATGTAAATTTTCCATCAGATGAAACCAATCGAGAATCTCATGCCGTTGGCCATCGCGACCAATCTGAGCATAGACGCCCCACACCCCATCGTGACCATCACCCAGACAGTCCATTATCGGCGCTAGCGGTAAGCCATTGGCCCACTCAATCAGGCGTTGGTTGTCCTTGAACTAAGCCATCCCCTGATGCAGCTCACCTAGATTAAGTGCTTTATATTCACGCCACTCAGCGGCCTCGCCTAGCGGCGTTCGCAGGCGAATCATGCCACCGTCCAAACTCATTTGCTCCACTGGAACGTCACTAGTGGGCAACTCAAAAGCATGACGCTCCTCTAAACGTTGCTGCGTTTTGGCACTGACGCGACGTCCCGTTTGCACCTCAATTTCAGCCGTCGCTTGCTCATAGGATACAACGGCGCTTTGACGCAAGCAGCATAACTCTAAGTAGGGACTAATTTGCTGCCTTGGACGCACCCCTAACCGTTGAGCTTGTTCACTGCTCAGGCATAAGCGACCTAGAATACTTTCTAATTGTCGGGGGTAGCCTTCGCGGGTGCCGCTGACTCGTTGACAAAAAACTCCCCAATCGTTGGCAGGACGCTCTCTTGCACTTGCGCCCGTACCGTCGATTCAATCGCTCCCAGATTCGCGACAGGACGCTCCTGATCACAAGCGTCCTGGTACAACAGCTCCGCGATCCGCTGACTGCATTGCAAAAGTTCTTGTCGTTCTGCTGGTGTCATTGGTGCGCCCTCTTAGTCTGGTTGACTTTACTCTAATTTTTCTCTCAAGAAAGTGACCTGCTCCCAGATTCTCGGCTTCTTTGGTGCACCTTGTCAGAAATACTATCTCCTCTGCTGAGAACCTGCGAAATGTAGGTTGGATGTCGCTTTTCAAGAAGATGATTGTCGCATCCGCACTGGCCATGCCCCAGAAAACTTTGCCCTGCTCAGACATCTGTCAGCCAGTCTCTTGAACCAAGAGCAAACGGCGCAGCTAGGGATGAAGAATAAACGCCTGCGAGCTGGGTGGGACAATGAATATCTGCTTAAGGTACTTGTTGGATAAAGATGCGATTGCCCTGCCCTAAGGGCCAAGATATTGTGGATGTTGCTTTAGGTGACCCAGGCCCTATTAGCGATATTTCTCAATTTCGAGCATCGCAGGATAGATTTAGTAATCAGCAACCCTTTAGAGGTGATATTGGTTATATTGGCGAACCTCAAATAGTGACCCCTTATAAGAAACCAAAGAAACAGGAATTCTCCCTTGAGCAAAAGGAAGACAATACAAAATTTGTGCGAAAGCGAATCTATGTTGAACATCTAATTCGAAAGATTAAGATATTCAGAGTTGCTCAGCAAAGATTCCGTTTGAGAGCGGGTAAGTACCAACTTGTGATGCAAGTTATTTGTGGATTAGTGCGGTTGCGAATAGGAGTCTTGATTCTGCCTATTGTGACTTGCTAATCGTGATATGCAAAGTCAATTTGGGCAAGAACTGTTCAGATGAGTTTTGATTGAACAGCCGCTGAAAGCACGTATCTTCGTTAAAACTGTTCTTCGTTAAAACTGTTGGAAGACGCGATTTTACAATTCTATGAAAACATTGCTAAGCAAGCATTTCAGCTCTGGAGATGTCTATTACAGTGTGGGGAACCTGCGAGCCTGCTTCGAGTTGTTGGATGTCCAGAAGGCATTGGGCGTTGATGGTGTCACCAAGGCCGCGTACGGAGCAAACTTGGAGTTCAATCTCCAGGATCTACACCGTCGCCTCTATCAGAACGAAAGAATAAGGGTTTCAGGTTCTGAACGAGTGCTCGAAACTCGGGTTTCTGAAAATACAAGCTGATCGCTGTATTGCTTATGAAAATAGGCTTTCAGCCTGAATTTGCCCAATATATCAGCGTCGTTACTTTAGGGCCTCTAAGTGAGCACGTTCGGAAGGACTCAGATGAATGGGTAAAACAGTTTAGCGAGGCATCGTCACTCTTCTTTAGCCAGCCTTTTAAGGGTAAGACTATTTCCGCCGTTCAGTACTAGCCAGTTCCATGAATGCGACGGGGTATATGAAAATGATTTTCCAGCCGTATCCCAACACCAAACTCTCACACCTTGTTTTTTTGAGCTTCAACCTTGAGTTCATCATAAATGTCCCAAAATCCTGCTATCGTGCGTGAGAGCCAAATCGTTAATTATCAGTGCTTGTGATGTGAGAAAAGCGACTGTAACCGAAGGCAAATTGCTCCCTACCTTCCCCTTCCCTGCCGAGGCTCGTTTGTTTGGCTTGCCGCCCGACCAGGGTCGCTGGCTGTTTATTCCGCTCGGCTTAATGGTGTTGCTCTGTTTAGGTACGGTTTATTCCTGGAGCATTTTTAGCGGCCCCTTTGAGACAGAACTCAAAAGTCGTCCGGGTACGATTTTACTGCCATTTTTGGTTTTGGGAGTCACCTTTACCCTGGTGATGCCGATTACCGGGCTGTACATGAATCGCTGTAGCCCACGCATTCTCACCAGTTTGGGGGGAATCCTAGTGGGTCTGGGCTACCTGCTGGCCAGCCAAGCCTCTAGCCTGCTCTGGCTGGTGCTGAGCTATGGCGTAGTGGCCGGTTTGGGGGTGGGCATGGCCTACGGCGTGCCCCTGGCAGTGGCCGCTCGCTGGTTTCCCGATCGCAAAGGATTGGCCGTGGGGTTGACGGTCGTGGGATTTGGCCTGTCGCCGCTGGTGACTGCACCGCTAGCCTTCAATCTGATTAACGGCAATCCCGCCTGGAATTTACCCGCCCTGGGAATACGCCAGACCTTTGTTTTGCTGGGCATTGTGTTTACGGTGCTCATTGTGGCGATTGCCTCTGTCCTGCGAATGCCTCCGCCCCGCTGGACTCCCAGCAACTTTGCGCAGACGCTCAATCAATCGGTCGAAACGGACGCCAGTCTGCCCATGATGCAAACTCAGACTTTTTATGGGCTGATGTTTTGCTACACCGTCGGCACCTTTGTCGGGCTAACGGCGATCGCCACAACCGCCCAGGTCGGAAGCGAACTGGTCAACCTGGAGGCCGAGGAACTGGCTCTGACTGTGCCGCTATTTGCAGTCTTCAATGGGCTGGGGCGACCGCTGTTTGGATGGTTGAACGATCGCCTGCGCCCCAAGTTCACGATTATCATCCTCAATAGTCTGATTTTGATTGCCTCAATTTTGATGATTCACACCAGCCCCAATGAAGCCGGTCAATTTCTGGTGGCGTTTTCCATTTTCTGGTTTTGTCTAGGGGCGTGGCTGGCAGTCGCACCCGCGGCAACCTTGAGCTTTTTTGGGTTGCCCAACTACCCGAATAACTATGGTTTATTGTTCCTTGCCTTTGGTGGCGGTGGCCTTTCGGGAATTTTTACGGCGATCGCCCTGCGCGGCATCACGGGAAGTTTTGCGCCTTT
This sequence comes from Oscillatoria sp. CS-180, assembly GCF_028330965.1. Taxonomy (GTDB): domain Bacteria; phylum Cyanobacteriota; class Cyanobacteriia; order Phormidesmidales; family Phormidesmidaceae; genus Halomicronema. Next base: position 4,248 of record NZ_JAQMUB010000013.1, read on the forward strand.
TTTCTATGTCACGGCAACGCTGGCGATCGCGGCAATTTTGGTGGCCTACTTTACCCTCAACGCACCCCGAAAGACGCGGCTGGCGGATTGGCTATTTCGCTATTTGATTAGCCCGATTACGCCTCTGCTAATGACATTAGTAGAGGGTTGGCTGGCAGTGGCAAAACCAAAAGGAATTGGGGGAAAAGGGGATGGCAACTAATCCGCGTTCGACTCCATCTATGCATCGGTTTGATAATCGTTTGGAAAATGATTCTGCCGGCTATTTTTCAACCAAAGAACGGTTTAAGCATACCGGGTTAATCGACTATAGCCACCTGCGATCGCTCCCACAGATGTGGGAGATTACAGAACAATACTTTGGCAATGTGGAGGCGCTGATTGATCCCCATAGTCGTCCGGCAGTATCGCTGACTTATCGGCAGGTATATCAGCAAATTCGACAGTTCGCGGCAGGGATGCAAACGCTGTTGTCCCCTTCGTCGCGCTTGCAAACTTCATCACCAGATTTATCGCTAAATCTCTCACTAGGTCCATCTCAAAACCCGCCTCAAAATCCACCCATCGTGGCGCTCTTTGCCGATAATAGCTGGCAGTGGCTGGTGGCAGATCAGGGCATCATGCTGGCGGGGGCAGCGGATGCGGTGCGATCGGCGACTGCAGATCAAGATGAACTGCTCTACATTCTGGAGCATAGCCAGAGCAGTGGGCTAGTGGTGGAAAACGCCAAAACGTTAGACCGGTTGGGTGATCGCATCTGGACATTGCCAGTGGAGTGGGTGGTGCTTCTGTCGAACGAACAGCCCGACTTACCCGGTCGCCCCTCCCACGTCCAACTACTCACGTTTGACCAACTGCTGGAACTGGGCAACCAGCAACCGCTACAATCCGTCAACACAACTCCAGACACCCTCGCTACGCTGATTTACACCTCTGGCACCACTGGCCAACCCAAAGGGGTAATGCTGAGCCACGCCAACTTTATCTATCAACTGGTCGCTTTAACGGCGATTATTCAACCCCTGGTTGGCGATCGCACCCTCAGCATCTTACCCACCTGGCACAGTTTTGGGCGGGTAGGCGAATACTACACGCTCTCTCAGGGCTGCACCCAGGTATACACCAATCGTCGTTACCTCAAGCAAGATCTGCAAACCTATCAGCCCGCCTATGTGGTAGGAGTGCCGCGATTGTGGGAGTCTATCTACGAAGGTATTCAAAAGTCTTTTCGTGATCGCCCACCTCGAATGCAAGCATTCATTCAATCGTTTCTGGCGGTCAGCAATCGCTACATTCAAGCGGTACGTACCTGGAAGCACCGGGATTTGCGCAATTTACACCCGACGCGCTCGGCAGTCCTGCTAGCCTGGGTGACCACGCTGTTGCTGGCTCCGCTGCACTACTTGGGGGAACTGTTGCTCTACAAGCGCATGCAGCAAGCCCTAGGGGGCAACGTCAAGCAGCTCATCTGTGGCGGCGGTTCCCTGGCTCAGCATTTAGAAGACTTTTTTGAAATGATTGGCATCGAAATTTTGGTCGGTTACGGTCTGACTGAAACCTCCCCCGTACTCAGTGCGCGACGCTACTGGAACAACGTGCGCGAGGCTTCTGGTCAACCCCTAATCCAGACCGAATTTCGGGTTGTCGATCTAGAAACCCGACAAACCTTGCCCGCTGGAAAACGCGGCTTAGTCCTGACAAGAGGTCCCCAAATCATGCAGGGCTATTATCGCAACCCCGAAGCCACCACCAAGGCCATTGATACCGAAGGCTGGTTTGATACAGGCGATATTGGCTGGCTAGCAGACGATGGCAGCATTATCCTGACCGGCAGAGCCAAGGATACGATCGTCCTCAGCAATGGCGAAAACATTGAACCACAACCGATCGAAGATGCCTGCTTACGCAGTTCATTTATCGATCAAATTGTTCTGGTTGGGCAAGATCGAAAAGCACTGGGAGCATTGATTGTGCCTAATCTGGAAGCCCTGCAAGCTTGGGGATTAGCGCAATCACCTCCGTTGATGATTGGGGAGAATGAAGCGATTGCACCCGACAACCTTATTATCCACAATCTTCTGCGCCAGGAACTCAACCGAGAAGTGCGCGATCGCCCCGGCTACCGTTCCCAGGATGAGATTGCTGCATTTGCGCTGTTACCGGAGCCAATGACGATCGAAAATGGTCTGCTCACCCAAACGCTCAAAATTCGCCGCAATGTAGTTGTGGATCGTTACTCTGAGATGATTCAGGGGTTATTTTAGCGTTACTAATGGTTCTTTGGTAGTGTTCTAGACCTGTGGAAAGCGGTCATATAGCTCGTCCAAATTCATGGCGGTTGATAAACAAGCCAATTACTGTATCGTGCATCAAAACGGATTTGGAAAAGCAAATCGTCTTGCGGGCCAAGCGTTTGATCCGCG
>NZ_JAQMUB010000014.1 GCF_028330965.1 Oscillatoria sp. CS-180
AACCTCGACAGCGCCAACCTCGACAGCGCCAACCTCGACAGCGCCAACCTCGACAGCGCTATCCTCATCGAAACTGGATTAGGTAACGCTCAAAATCTAACCCGTGAACAACTGGAAGGCGAATATCCGCCGCTGATCTGTAATGCTTCGCTGCCTGCCAATATCACCATAGACCCTAATCGAGATTGGGAGCGGTTGGCGGCGGTGCTTTATGATCGCTATCCCGACAAATTTGAGACATTGGAAGCGGCTGAGCAGTGGGTGGAAAAGCGACGACCTCGTTGATAAGGATGAAGGCAATAGGCGAAGAAATAACCTAAAGGCTGTCAACGCTACGGTGGCTTCCTGCGCTGCTAGCTGCTAATTTTTCGCTCACTTCGTCCTGGTATCAAAATTAACTTGCCTTTGGGGAGCAAATCGACTACTATCAGCAACCATAGCTGTATCCGTGCAGCTTGCTCTCCCCGAATATTTGGTCGGCGGCACTGGTAAGTGGTGGGACACAAACCAGCGCCTAACCCGCAGACAGACCAGACCTGTCGTACCGGCTGTGCCTATTTTAGGTCGCCCGACGCTAGCTCTTGTCCGAGGGCGACTGAGTCTTCGGGGATTCACCCAAACTGATTCTTTGGAGGAATCCCTGTGATTACCATTCAATACTTTTTGCCGTCTCATCATACGGAGGCGGCACCGCCGTCGTTGCCGAGCCCGCCTGCTCATCCCCAACGACGGCACAAGCGTCTGCGACTTTATCTCGTGGGTACTGAGGCGGATACCCAGAGGGCCATTGACTTGTTTCACCTGCGGGGCTGCATTGAGCGCATCGAGTGGAGTCCGAAGATTGATGTGCCGGAAAACGGCGTGTTGATCCGTCAGGATCCGGGCGATGTGTTGCGATATTTGCAGCGCGACAGGCTGTTTGAATAACGGGTAGGAGTGCGGGTTCTAGCGTAGCCAATGCCCTCACCCCAACCAGGCTCTCAAGCTTGGGAGCCTGGTTCCCTTCCCTTAGAATTGAGAAGTGATGTCGATTTCTTAGTCGAAATGGAGTCTGGGCGAAGCCTGCTGGATTTAGGCGGATTGTTGATGGATTTACAGGATTTATTAGACTGCCGGGTCGATATTGTGACTCAAGAAGGGTTGCGATCGCGAATTTGTGACCGAGTGCTTGCTGAAGCCGTAGACCTGTAGGGATCTCCAGGAGAGTATTGACCACTGGTGGGGTGTCACTAGCGCAGCGTTGCACCACAGCCAGGTATTTTTGTGTTTAGAGATCTTCTACAAGACGCGATCGCCTCATAGGGACGCGCTAGCACGTCCCCACAAAACATTAGATGAAAACGCGGTGTTGGAGGGAGGGCATTTGTTGGCGAACTTGGGAGAGGCGGGCGGGGTTGATTTCCGCGATCGCCACCCCAGCATCGACCCCGACATCGTCTAGAACAATGCCCCAGGGATCGACGATCATGGCGTGGCCGTGGGATTGGCGACGCCCGTTGTGAAATCCGGTTTGGGCGGGGGCGATGACGTAGGCCGTGTTTTCAATAGCGCGGGCCTGAAGCAGCACTTGCCAGTGGTCTTTTCCAGTGAAGGCCGTGAAGGCTGCCGGAATCATCAACACCTCGGCTCCCATCTGGGACAGGTGGCGATACAGTTCTGGAAATCTGACGTCGTAGCAGACGGAGAGACCGAGATGGCCCAATGCCTTGGATGGGTGAACCGCAGGTAAATCCTGTCCCGAGACGACTGTGCTCGATTCACGATAGGTGTTGCCGTCGGGTAGATTCACATCAAATAGATGGACTTTTTCATAACGCATCAGCTCACCACCATCGGGAGCCACCAGCAGCGCTGTGTTGTAAAACTTGCCGTCTTGCCCTGGCACTGGATAGCCCCCGCCCAACACGGTGACCTGGTGGCGCTGGGCCATTTTCTTGAGAAATTGCTCGCTGGCATCGCAAATGGCTTTGGCGTGGGCTTGCTTGGCCTCTTCGTCACCCAAGAATGAAAAGTTTTCGGGTAAGGTGACGAGTTCAGCGCCTTGCCGCACTGCTAAGTCAATTAAATCTTCAGCTTGGGCCAGATTCTGTTGCAAATCAGGCACGCTGGTCATTTGTAGAGCCGCTGCCAGGTAAGACTTCATTCGCGATCGCCATTGATAGACTTCGGACTACAATTTTACGCGGATTTGTGACCGGACTGATGCTCGAAACGGTTGACTCATGGTTTTTAGGGGTTTTCTCGGAGGAGCTTCATCGCGATTTCATGAGCGCCATCGATAGTGCCCGCCCGTCAGTACTGCGAACAGTTGAAGTCTGCTAAGGAATGAATGAATTTTAAGTTCTGAGTTTTGAGTTTTGCATGATTGAGTTATCAGCGAATCCAAAGCTTAAAGTTGATCCTTAAATAAGTTCCCGTTCCTAAGGGGATCTCCAGGAAAGAAATGTACAAACCTAGATGGCTACAGCTATAAACCAAGGACAGGCACGGCAATGCTTGTACCATAAGGCTTCTAGAATTAATTGATGATGCGCCCTAGGTCAAGGTATGGGTATTGCGATCGCCCTGACGGTCTCATTTGTAGGATTACTCCTTGCCGTTCAGCAGGGAATCTCCATTTTTTACCCCTTGTTGGGTGCTCTAAGTTTGATGACCGCCGTCTATTGGCGACGAGGTGTTGGCTTACGCCCGCTGTTGGGGCAGATGAAACAGGGGGTTCAGCAGTCTTCAGGAGTGCTCAGCATCCTGATGCTCATCGGCGTTGTGGTAGCGAGCTGGCTCGTTTCCGGCACTGTTCCAGCGCTGGTTTTTTACGGCCTGAAGCTGATTCATCCGCAATGGTTTTTGGTCTCAGCCTTCGTCCTCACGGGGATGGTCTCGGCCCTTTTGGGCACGTCCTTTGGCAGCGCGGGCACCATCGGCCTAGCGCTGATGATCATGGCGCGAGGGGCTGACGTTCACGAATATTGGGCAGCGGGAGCGGTGATTTCAGGGGCGTATGTAGGCGATCGCTGTTCTCCCATGTCCTCTAGCGCTCACCTGGTTGCCACCATCACAGGCACTGACATCTATCGCAATTTACGAAACATGATGATTACGGGCTGGGGTGCCCTGGCGCTATCCGTATTGATCTACGGTGCAGCTTCTCTTCGGCATCCCTTATCGATTGTCGAAAATCCGCTATTAGACAGCATCCCGACAACCTTTGTGATTCATCCCATCACGCTTTTGCCAGCTGGACTGCTGGTGGTTTTGACATTGTGCCGACTACCTGTCCGCCGCACATTGATCATCAGCCTAGGAAGCGCGATCGTCCTAGCGCTGACCCTCCAGTCTCAGTCCTTGGTGACCGTGATCACAACCCTCGTATTGGGGCTACGGCTGCCAGAGACCGATCCGTTAAGCGACATTTTTCGTGGCGGCGGGTTTTGGGCTATGGCACAGGTCTGTGGAGTTGTTCTAGTTTCGACAGCCCTGGCCGGACTCCTTTCGGGACAAGGCACTTTCAACTCGGTGGGACATGGGTTAGCGCGCTGGTCGGGCAAGCGAGGTCTCTTTGGCAGCACCGTGTTTGCGGGAGGACTCACCAGCGCCTTTGGCTGCACACAGACCATCGCCATCCTGTTGACCCAGCAAATTACCCAACCCCTATATGTTGCCTCGCGAACGAGTCAGGAGCAGCTCGCCGTGGATATTGAAAATTCTGCTGTGGTGATTGCTCCGCTTATTCCGTGGAATATTGCTGGCTTGGTTCCTGCAACCGTCATCCTGACTGATTCAGGCTTTATTCCCTATGCCATTTATCTCTATCTTTTGCCGATTTGTAACTGGTTGTTTCGTGCAGTCTTACCCAATTCTCCCATCCGATTGGAGCGAACGGAGCGAAGCATTTCGATGTAACAATACCTCACAAAGTTATGCAAAGACTTGTCGCTAATTTTTATTGCAAGTAGCGATCGCTTCAACACTCTTATCAGCGTGACTAGACAATAAAAAGGAGTCAATTGAAGCGCTTTTATCTAAAAATGAATGCTTTTTGTTACCCCATGGCAACTATGGAAGACAGCCATAGATAAATCACAAACTTCTAGAGAAAGGATTTGGGATCACTAGATAGCGCATCTGATTGACTTCTATCACAATGAAAGGTGTGACGGTGTGATAGTTACCTCAGTTTTGATGAACATCTAAAAGCTCCTGAAAATTTAGCACAATGGCTGCTTCAAAATGTGGAGTTGAAATGATCTTCCTTTAGATAGCTGCTGAACGAATTTACCTGGTATTTCATTAAATTAGTGTTTGATTATCAGACAAACATCATTCGCTCTTTTCAATGATGAAGTCAACGGAGATGGCCTCTATCCTTGTCTGTGAACCGAACACTTTTCAGGCAAATTCATTTAATAAAAGAATCATCGAAAAGTGAACCATGAAATGTAAGTTTTGCAAGCATTATGAATTTGAAGGGACAAGAGGTGGAGTTTGTAAGTTACTGAGCGCACCTGTGCAGGGGGATTGGCCGTTTTGTTCCCTCGGCTGTTCGGCTGTTGCCGTTAGCGCTGACATGTCTCCAGAAGAACCCGAATCCTTCTTGATTACGCCAATGAATGAGGATTGGACGTTGGGTAAAACCTTGACGCCTCTGCTGACTCGATAGACGTACCGCAGGCGAGCGGTCAGGCAGGTCAGACGTCCAGAATTCAGTCTCGGACAGGCGATCGCGGCTCCCCACAATCTGCCAAAGTTTGGGTTTATCCTGCGAGGGGTGGGGGGGG
>NZ_JAQMUB010000015.1 GCF_028330965.1 Oscillatoria sp. CS-180
AAACGGTGCGTCGTTATATTCGAGAACAGGAAGGGAATGAGCAAAGTGGGCGGTTCTAAACAGATAACTAAGGTGTAGGACGACCGCCTTTGAGGCGGCCCCACTCATCAAGCCACCCGCTTTGCGGGTGGTGTCTGACTTCCCAGGCAAACTTATCAATTGTTGCTTGCTTAAGCTGAATTGGATAGGGAGTTGTCCTAGCCTTTAAGGTGTCTAAAACGCCATGCGGATCGTGAAGTGGCAAACAAATAGCAACTTCACTCATGTAAGTAGAGGAGATAAAAACATGGGGATGCCCAGGTTGGTAATCGCTTGTAATTTGCCCAGCATGACACTTATCGATGACATGGCTAACCTGAGCCACATCACGATAAAGAAAATCTACAGGGACATCTTTTATCTGTAGCCAACCACCGCCATTAATCCATTTTCCCCATTCGCCAATTGGAGTAATCAAATTTTGGCGATGGGAGTCGTCAAGTTCAGCGGCAAAGTGACTCAGTGCAACTGAATCAAGAGGATTTTCTGGCTTGTAATAAATTCCTAGATCCACATCGGACTTTTGCGTATGGTTACCTCGTGCTCTTGAACCGCCTAGAGCAATCGCAGCAATTCCCTCAACTGACTGCAAACGCTTAACGACATAATGGATGAATTGAGGCAATTGCTGATTTATTGGCTCTATTTTTGCCATCGACTCAAAACGATCTCGTGTTCAATCTAACAGATAAGCTTCAAATAACACCCCCACTAATATCTAAGCCGCACAACGTTTCAAATCAGCGGTGGCAGATACTTTTGAATACAAAACTACTAGCTTTCGACCGCCCGCTGCATTTGAGTTGTTATGCTGCACGCTCAACTAGTACTCATGCATTAAGAGATAATCTTAATAATCCATCATTTTAAGCCGGTTTCTGCTATGTTTAATGCATGTATGTGTGATTTTTTCACAAGTTCCTGCATTAAGACAGGGAATAAATCGTGCTTATCGAATTTAGTGTTGGTAATTACAGATCATTCAAAGAGCGCGTTACCTTCAGCATGGTGGCGGCTAACCTTGTGTCAAAAGATAAAAGCATTGATGTAAATAATACTTTTGATGTAGACGAGGAGCTGAAGCTACTTAGGACCGCTGCAATATATGGAGCCAATGCTAGTGGCAAAAGCAATCTTGCTAGAGCATTAAGCTTCATGAAATGGTTTATGGTCAATTCATCTAAAGAAACTCAGAGTACAGATGAAATAAGTGTGGAGCCTTTTAGGCTTAGCACAGCAACTGAGGGGAAACCATCATACTTTGAGTTAGCGTTTTTAATGGACGGACAAAGATATAGATATGGCTTTGAAGTGACTCAGGAGAGAGTGATATCTGAATGGCTATTTTATGTTCCAAACATAAGAGAAACAAATTTATTCGAACGTCAAATTGATGCTATTAAATCATCTAAAGTTTATAACGCGGATGGTCTTCAGAAAAGGACAAGAAGTAATGCACTCTTTTTGTCTGTTTCTGCTCAATTCAACGTCAAACTTGCCGAGAAAATTTTAGAATGGTTGACGGACAAGCTCAACATTATTTCAGGTCTGCATGATGAAGCTTACTTAAGTTATACGGTTAAATGCTTCGTAGACAATAAAAACAAGTTAGATATTGTTCAATTAATCAAGAATTTAGATCTAGGAATTAGCGAAATACAAGTTGAACAGGAAGACGTCACAATTGACTCCTTGCCTGGCGAAATGCCCGACGAGCTCAAGAAAATTATTGTTAAAGCAGGAGGAGGCAAAGCAACTTCAATCGGTATTTCTCATCAGAAGTTTGATGCTGATGGAAACCATAAATCGATCGAGGAATTCGATTTGGCGAGCCATGAATCTGAAGGGACGAAAAAGGCTTTTGCTTTAGCTGGACCTATCATAACTGCTCTTAAAGAAGGAGAGATCCTAATCATTGATGAGTTTGATGCAAGACTTCATCCTTTGCTTAGCCTTGCAATCGTCAAGTTATTTAATTCTAGGGAGATAAACCCAAATAATGCTCAACTAATTTTCATGACGCACGACACCAACTTACTCAGCAATAAAATTTTTCGTAGAGATCAGATTTGGTTTGCTGAAAAGAATAGATATAGTGCCACGGATTTATATTCTTTGGCAGAATATAAGATACGCAATGATGCTTCTTTCGAAAGTGATTATATTAAGGGAAGATATGGTGCGATTCCGTATATTGGGAATTTAAATCATTTGATCGAATCCAATGGCTAAAAGAAAGTCATATTCTCGCGGATATTCTCCTAGAAAAACTGATATTAGAGAAGTCAGGCAGAGATTCTTAATCTTGTGCGAAGGAGAGAAAACTGAGCCCAACTACTTTAGAAGATTTCGTGTCTTTATAAACGTTGTAGAAATAGATGTTCAGGGTGTAGCGAAAGATCCTAGTAAATTAGTCAAAGAGGCAAGAGCTTTAAAAGAGCAAGAGGATTACGATCAAGTATGGTGTGTCTTTGATCGAGATGACTGGACTCCGGAAAACTTCAACAATGCGATCAGCAGTGCTGAAAATCAGGGCTTCAAAGTAGCTTATTCTAACGAAGCATTTGAATTATGGTATCTCCTTCATTTCGAGTTCCTCAACGCTGGAATCCCTCGAAGTGACTACTGCAAGAAATTAGATAGATACCTTAATAAAAGGTATCAGAAAAATAGTGAAGCAATCTATGACGAGCTTTTGGACAAACAACCTACTGCTATTAAAAATGCTACAAGTTTACTCACACAATATAATCCCCAGGCTCCTGCCAAAGATAATCCTTCTACAACAGTACATCTGTTAGTACAAGAACTCAATAGGTTTATTAAATGAAAATATTTTCGATAAACCTTGCATCATACTACTGGCTACTCTAGTCGAAGATACCCTTTTTTATTCTGGGCAAATCGTGCTGCTGCATAACAATGTTATTAGACAGAAAGTTTCCGTATATCATCCCGATTCAGGTAGATCGCGAGAAAGTTTCTTGCGATCCAGCAGATTGGGGTAGATCGCGGGAAACTTTCCACATATTTTCAGGTATAGCACAGAAAGACTATTGTGTATTTTTTGACACTTTAACTGCTGAGTCTACCTAAAAATCTATGGAACCAAAACCGAAGAAGCTGCTAGAGCAAGTCCGTGAGGTCATGCGTCTGCGGCACTATGCCTATCGCACCGAAGAAACGTATGTCCAGTGGATAAAGCGATACATTCTCTTCCACCAAAAACGACATCCTAGAGAGATGGGGCGAGACGAGATTGAAGCATTCCTGACCGATTTAGCTGTCAATCAACAGGTCGCAGCAGCTACCCAAAATCAAGCTCTGAATGCAATATTGTTTCTTTATTAGGACTTACGCACGGCCCCCTTGCATCCCCCAATTTTGGGGGACGTTGCATCCGGCTTCCCCATATTTGGGGATTAAGGGGCCAAAGTCGGATGCAACTGCGTAAGTCCTGTTTATCAAAAAGTGTTAGGCATTGAAATCACAGGCATCAACGCGGTTCGGGCGAGTGCCCCCGCAATTTGCCCGTTGTGTTGACCCAGGCAGAAGCTTTAGCAGTTATTCAACGGATGGAGGAGCCTCATCAGCTAGTCGCAAAACTTCTCTAGGGGAGTGGTTTGCGACTTTCAGAAGCGCTGCGATTAAGGGTCAAAGATGTCGATTTTGCCCAACATCAAATCATCGTAAGAAACGGCAAAGGGCGCAAAAATCGGGTGACGATGTTAGCCGCTAGTGCTGCTGCCGAAATTCAGGATCATCTCGTTGGCATTCGGCGACAACACCAGCAAGATTTAGGGCGTGGTTTTGGCTCAGTTTATCTGCCATTTGCCTTAGAGCGTAAATACCCTAATGCCAACCGTGATTGGATCTGGCAATACGTGTTTCCGGCTAGCCGCATTGTCAAAGATTCTCGTAGTGAAGCAATGCGGCGGCATCATCTCCACGAAAGTGGCATTCAAAAAGCGCTAAAGCAGGCCGTAAGACAAATCGGAATTGCCAAGAAAATAGGCTGTCATACGTTTCGCCATAGCTTTGCCACGCATCTTTTGGAAAACGGTTATGACATTCGCACGATTCAAGAATTGTTGGGCCACAAGGATGTCAAAACCACGATGATCTATACTCATGTGCTGAATCGGGGCGGTCGGGGAGTGCGAAGTCCGCTAGATAATAACTGATCGAATGGCTCTAGGAGGACTAGCCCCTTCGGCAATGGCCGCCATCACCTGATGATAGAGTTTCGGTATAGCAGTATCAGGAAAAAATTGACTAGACTCAGCTTTAGTGTATCTCCCAGATGCCAAGGCGAAGATGGCAAGAACATCCCCTCGAATGAGCCATACTTCAGGAACGTTAAAAAGCTCATAATCGGCGATATTTGTGAAGTTAGTCACCTCTATCTCAACCGCGATGTCGGGTGGCGGATCGGCGGCTAAGTCAATTCGACTTTTACCGCTCACAGCGGCCCAGTTGTTGAGCCAAAAACAATGATCGGGTTCGATGCCTGCCTGTTCGGGAATTTGCAGGGTAACGGGCGTCGTTCGAACGTAATCGCGGAGCTGCTGGTTGAGGATAGCCACCAGCAAATCAGCCACAATGGCATCTAGCTGGCCGTGCTCAAAGGTTGGCATCTTAAGGCTCAGGTATCCATCAGCGTATTTAAGACGCGGAGTGCTGCGATCGCCTCGGCTAGCAGCCAATTGCTGGTAATCTGCCCAGCTCATGGGAATCGTGGCCACTGAGCCATCGGGTAAAGATTTGATAGGTGCGATCGCGATCATACCGTGACAACAGAGGAATTCTATTCCATCGATTATAGGTTGCCTAACAATGGCTCAATTCTGGAAGACCCAAAAACGCTACAACTTATTGCCGATGCCAACGGACTCCGCCATCGGGTTGGTCAACTACCGTAATTCCCATCGCTGCCAGCTGATCGCGAATCTCATCCGCGTGGCAAAGTCGCGTTGTTGTCGGGCCGTTTGGCGCTGCTGGATCAGACCGGCAACGCGGCCTCATTCAAGCAAACAGTCCTTGCCTTAGCGGTACTGTCCTTAGCGATCGCCAATCCCAATACCTGGTGCAAGTGCATCAGGGTGTATTGCCAACTGACGATGTCCGCTGGGTATACCAAGCATGCATAAAAAGAGTCTGCAAGAACAATACCGGGGGATCAAAATCGCTCGATGCGATGATGGATGCGACTTCATGGGGAGGTAATACCGCAGCCTCTCGACCGTGAGCGGCTAGAAATTTTTCAATATCCGCATCGGGATATTCGGCATACCTCAACATGCGAGTCCACATTTTACAAAGCTCTTGATAGGCTGGGGCAGACATATCAGAAGCCAAATCTGCACTCACTAAATATCCCTGAGGGCGAAGCCGTGAAGCAATTTGGTTGAAGAATTGTCGTCTCTCCTCTTGCTGTATAAAAAAGTGAGAAACCAGAAGGCAAGTCGCCGCATCGAAAGGGGCTGATGCCGGCAATGAATCAAGATAGCCTTCATGCCAGGTACAACGCGATGCCATTCCATACTCTTCAACTTTCTGGCGGCAAATGTCGAGCATCGCACTCGCAGGCTCTACCGCTGTGAATTGCCATTGTGGAAATTCTTGGGCCAGATAAATTAACTCCAAGCCAGTTCCGACGCCAACACACAGAATTCGGGCGTCAGTCGGGAGATCAGAAAGTATCAGGCGAGTTAGCAGATGCAGCGTGTCACGTAATGGTGCTAACTTAGCGGCTCTCTTATCGTAAGTAGAAGCGCGTTCTTCGTCGAAGACAATCGCTGATTCTTGATTTTGCATGGGTGATGTGAATAACTACGTCGTCTTATTTTTCACAATCGGAGTCTGTGCAGCTATCTAAACGGCATCAACCGTTCCATCCATTGATTCACTGTCGGTGCCAGCGGACTCCACCATCGGGTTGGTCAACCACCGCAATCCCCACCGCCGCCAGTTGCTCGCGAATCTCATCCGCCGTGGCAAAATCACGCTGTTGTCGGGCCGTTTGGCGCTGCTGGATCAGACCGGCGATCGCCCCCTCATCCAAGTCACCCGCCGCTGCATCAGTATCACTGTCGTTTTGGGCCGCTTCTAACCCCAATACCTGAGACAGGTGCATCAGGGTTTGCCACTGCTGCCAGAGCTGATCTGGACTGGACTGCGGTTTTCCTTCGTGAACCAGACGATTCCCCTCCCGTTGTAACCCTTTAGCCAGCTCAAACAGCACTGCTAGAGCACCCGCTGTATTCAGATCATCGTCCATAGCGCTTTGGAACCGTTCGACCCACGGGGCATCGGGGCTAGGTTCCTGAGAGGAAGTCTGGATAGTGGCGGCTGACCATCCCAGCGAGGCTCCGTGGTGGTCACCAAAGAAGAGTCCGGCTTTCAGCGTTTGCCAACTGTTGATTGCGGCGGCGATCGCATCCTTAGTGAAATCTAGCGGTTTCCGATAGTGTCCCTGTAACACAAAGAGTCGCACTGCCATCGGGTCTATCGGCTGCGGATAGCCTGTCCAATGCCCGTCTAGCAAATCGCGAATCGTGGTGAAGTTGCCCAAGGATTTCGACATCTTTTCGCCATTCACCGTCACCATGCCGTTGTGCAGCCAGTAGTTGGCCAGGGGCTTGCCGTTGGCGGCCTGAGACTGGGCAATCTCATTCTCGTGGTGGGGAAACACGAGGTCACCACCACCACCGTGGATATCGATGGTGGCTCCTAGCCGGGCTCGAATCATCGCCGAACATTCAATGTGCCAGCCGGGTCGTCCTGGTCCCCAAGGAGAATCCCACGCCGGTTCATCGGTTTTGGCACCCTTCCAGAGGGCAAAGTCAGCTGAGTTGCTCTTGGCAGTAGCTGCCAGATCACGACCACTCGCTCCGGCCTGCATGTTTGCCAGCGATCGCCCTGAAAGCTGCCCATAGTCGGCAAACTGCTCCACCCGATAATACACATCGCCCCCAGCAGCATAGGCATAGCCTTTAGCTTCTAGCTGGCTAATCAAATCATGAATTGACTCAATGTGCTCCGTCACTTTGGGATACTCATCGGCATCCATCACATTCAGGCGGTGCATATCCTCAAAATATCGCTCAATATAGCGCTCTGAAATGGCCGCCATGGTTGTCCCTTTGGCTTTGGCCCGGTTGAGAATTTTGTCGTCGATATCAGTGAAATTCTGCACGTAGTGAACCGTGTATCCCCGCCAGCGCAGATAGCGTCGCAGCACATCCCACCCCAGATATGACCGGGCATGACCCAGGTGGCAGTCATCGTAGACCGTGACTCCACAGCAATACATCGTCACTCGTCCCGGATGAATGGGGGTAAAGGGTTGTTTGCGTTTGGTGAGGGTGTTGTAGAG
>NZ_JAQMUB010000016.1 GCF_028330965.1 Oscillatoria sp. CS-180
CCAACGCTTTCACACTCAAATCGAATTTCAGTGTGAAAGCGTTCCCAACCTTGGCACTCAAATACCTCTGCCCTCACATAGAATACAAAGGCCAAACTAAGACCAATCTGACTCAACATTGCCCTTTCGGCTGGATTTGAATCAATAACTTTAACTGGTAACTAACGATTAAGTACAATTTCAATATGTGTTTTTGCAAGGGTTCTTTCCTAATCAAGGAAAACATGATGACTTTGTAGAAAATCACTTTTTATCTTGCGGATCGAAAAAAAGCATAATTGGAATGTGTCTAACTCTGAAAGGCAACCCAGATCTCATGTGCTTGTGCGAGGAGAAGAATGCTAGCGGATTAACTTCACAATCGCAATCAGCGAAGTCCTCAAGCCCTCTATTCCTCAACCCATGTCTCCAACGCTGCATAACAAGAAGAGCATTTTCTTTTTTTATATAGATAATCAATCCCCCCTCGCTTTGATTATGTGATCCTACTGAATAACGAGTAGTCAGCTGTTGAAATCCTCCCCAGAGATATTCAGAACCATTGTGAATCTTAGCTTCTCCGATCCATGTGTAGCTTTTTTTTCTGACAGTCAAGTCGGTATGGCCACCTAACTTTTCATCATGAGTAGCTTCCCATCCAAGCTGACGAAGGACCGTTCTAATTTCAATGGTCAAACGATCTTCGTCATCTCCATTTCGCTTCTCAGGATTTTCTTGAATATCGGAAATCAATTCGTCTAAATCTTGATAAAGTAATTGAATAAAGTCTGCATAACTGTTGACTGTCTCTCGCTGGATAGATCTAGCTGTCTTTGGACTAAGGGCCTGTAATTGTGCTAAAGAATACTTTTCATCCATCACTTAAATAAATAGCTCTTGTCTAAAATTCTGCGCATCGAAGTAAATAAAAACTTTATCTCGAAAATCTTCTATTTCTTTGCCTGTTTCAGGATGAACTAAATATCCTGTTTCTTCAGCTTTAGCTAATTCTTCTTTGTCTAAAGGGTAATCTTCTCCATCTTCAATATATTCAAATTTAACTTCTAAGACTTTCATTACATCGCCATACAGATATTGAATTGCAGATAGCAGCTCTTGATTAGAATACTTGTTTTGAGTGACGTTCCTGAATGTTCCGTAAGTTAAGTATGCAAGTTGATCACATGGAACTGAAAAAATATAGTCAACAATTTCCATGCAAATGTGTGACTGAATATTTTCACCCCAGTCGTCTCTTATGGTTTCAAGTAGAGTACGCTTGCTAGTCATTATTTTTTAAATATTTAATGACTTTCTCAATTATCGATTCATAGTCTTCTAGACCCAAACATTTTCTAATTTCGAGGCCATCTATGTTTTTCTCATTCTCACTGTTGAGAAGAGTAACGTGACCAGGGATCAATAACTCTGGAGAAGAACTCAAGTCTGGTTGTATGTTGATATGCCAATGAACCGCCAATCTGTACAGGTCGATTCTCTGAACTGCATCCATTCCAGCTTTGTGATACACCTCGTCTCTTAAATCTATTTGTCCTCTCCTCATTCTCTCATGTTTTATGGAAGCAGTGCCAGTAGCAAATCCAATCTCTACAACTTTTCCTTCTTCTTTATCACTGTACAAATGCTGCAAGAGCGGAAAAACATTCAGTTCCTGAGAAAAACAAGACGCCAAAGATCGATCAGAGAAAAGACGTTGAAAGCATCTCCTGGCATGGACAAAGGCTCCAGGTCTTTCTTCTACAGGTAAGCCACCTGAGATATCCATCCTGAACTCTATAAGACCTCTTCCTTTTCGAATGGTTACAACATCGAAGAATTGACGAGAATTTCTTTTTATTCCTACCAACTCATCGTACTCAGAAAGTATTTCTGACAAGTCAGAATCAAGCTCGTGTGGCTTAAACCTGACTCTAGATGTTGTGAATCTGCTAGTACAGAAAACAAAGTTCATTACTTCTTTTTTGTTTTTTATGTCTACTAGATACGTAGAGGAATCCATTCCTTCAAGCTTTTCCTGACTCAGAGGGAGAGGATAACTTTCCAGGAATTCATTCTCCTTTACTGTTACTGTTGAGAGATCTTTTAGGATTTGTTCTTCGATATTTGAATTAACGCTAAAAATCTTGACTTGTTTTTCTCCTGTCAATAGATGCTCGCAGTAGTCCTCAAACAAGGACTCGATTTTTTGGTTTAGTTCATTTACTTTTTCTTCTGTAGCATGGTTGTATTCATCTAGCAGCTTTTTGATAGTATTTCTTGCACCGCGGGAAACCAAAAGCTCATTTTTTCTGAGCAAACTGCTCATTACAGGCCAAGGTGCCCTCTCGTGGAGACTCTCCAAAAGATTTTTAAGATTTTCAGGCTTTTTCTCTGTAGACATACCAACGCTATATTTGTACAGCTATGCCACATATCATATTTAGAAAAATCTGATATGTACTCAGTGGCGAATGTATTGCTGTTCAACGTATCTATAGTCATGCACAAAACATTCGCGTCATGACCCAAATTGTCGAATTTCCCTACGTCAAAGGTTGCAACATCTCTTCAACCGTCAATTGCCATTGGGGAAACGTTGGTGAAACAACTGTGTCGCTTTGATTAAAGACCGTTTCCGTATATGTCCCCTCAACCATTGCCAATACCGTCACGCAACCTGCTTGAGAATCCACGATCCAATATTCTAGGATGCCGCGCCACTCGTACTGATTGCGTTTGTCTAAATAGTCGCGGCGGTGGCTTTTCGCTCCGGGGCTGACCACTTCTACCACCAGCAACGGTGGAGCCATTTCCAACGTGATCGCCGACTGGCCGAGGGCTTGCAACTGCTCTAGGTGTTCTGGGCGCAATACCGTGAGATCAGGAAAGCGATTCTTGGGTTGACCCAACACTTCGATCGCCAGCTGATGCGTTCTGACCCGTTGAAAGCCGACAATTTCTGACAAGGCGCGATCCAGAGCCCGCGAGATCAAGACATTCTCATCTGATTCGGGCGGCACCTCAATTAAATCCCCATAGGTCAGCTCATACCGCCGATCCGTCCCGTCATCGTAGGCGAGATAGTCAGCAAATGTCGCAATTTTCAGGTTGGCTTGAGTCAAGGAAACAACCTACGTAATGCCTTCAACTAGATTGTAGTGTGAGCCTAAACTGAACGATGGTCGGTGTGTGAGACAGCGATCGCCCCTCACGAGTGGTGGGTGTTGGGCACCGAGGCGATCGCATCACCTGGCTTTCTTCGCGGACGCTTCTCATCCTCGACCCCGAAACCGGGCAGCTCAATCGAATTACCGATTGCCCCGACGATAGCATTCTGCCCGAGGCGGCATTGACTTTTGGCGCATTGCTGCGGACCCGCTCGATCCACAGCCGATGCTGGTGCAAACCCGCTACTCAGTGCCCGTCACCCGTGGCGCACATTCGCTGGTGTTGGTGCCCTAAACCACCACACAAACACGGACATCGATCAGAACAGCGACGCTGGGCAATAAGCGCTTAGGCGATAGCGCGATCACCTGGCAGATGGGCTGCTCAGGCCCGCCTCATGCATCCTCATTGGCATTGGCGGTCGGTTGTCCCTGTTCATCAAAATAGAGTTCGATCTCTTGCCCGTTGCCCTCGACCTCGACCTCATAAAAAGTGCCTGTGGGCGTTAGCTCAATTTCGTACTTCGTGATGGCGTAATTGGGATATTGTTGCCTCACCGCTTGCAAGACAGCTTGGGGAAACTGGAGTTCCTGAACTTCATATTCGGTCTCCAGCCACTCTCCATCTGACGAATACTCCACTTCATACTCCAGCCCATCTTGCACAAACGCCGCCTCATATCCATAGGGCATTTGCTCCCATTGCGACGATATGTTTGGGTAGGTGGTATTGAATGCCTGCACAACAACGTCGGGAACCGACCCCTGGGAACCAGAGCCACCACAGCCTGCAACACCGAGGCATAAGGTTGTCATCAAGACGCTCAAAGATACGCGATTAACAGGAAGTTGCATAGTTGCTTCCAGAGTGAGTCTACTATGCCCATCTAAACTCATGATTTCGTCTTTGACCAAGGCAAACCATGATCAAACTGTTCTGGGGTTATAGCATGATTGGGAGACCGGTTTCCCCATTGGGAACCCACGGGAACTTGTCGCCTGACGCATTGCCATTAGGCAACGAGATATGAGCGATCGCGCCTCCTGCCTATCCCCTTGACAGCCGCTAAGCTAAACAGCATCTACCGCTATAGCAATCCGAAGTTTGGTTAGGACAGCCCAAATCGCTAAAAAGCCTGCGTGACGAGGGTTTTATTTCCGCATTCCGAACTCCGAATTCCGAATTCCGCATTCTGAATTCTGCTATGGATGAGATCGCCTGAAAACAGGCTTTTCCAGGCTATTCTGACGGCTAGATATTCTGCGGTGACGCTCTAGATGAGATCGGTGTCGTGACCTGTGCGACCACCTCTAAAAATTTCTGAATGACCGGAGAACTCGCGTTTTTTCGCCAAGCTACGGCAAGTTGAAGAGATAGCGACTGTCCTGCAAGGGGACGATGCGTGACGCCCGTCATCCCTGCTTTTTGTAGGCTCTCAGGGACAAAGGTCACGCCCATGCCCGATGCCACAAGACCGATGCGGGTTTGGTGCTTGATCTCTTCGTAAACGATATTGGGCTCAAAACCGGCGTCGCGGCAGAGGGCCAAAAACTGGTCATAGAGTACCGGGCCTTCGTAACGGGGATGCAGAATGAACGGTTCATGGGCTAGAGATGCTAGCGATATCTGCGATCGCGCTGTCAGAGCATGGGTTTTGGGCAGGGCGACCAGCAGGTGCTCTCCCTGAAGTGGATACAGATTGAGCATCGTCGCCTCGATAGGAGGATGCAAAAAGCCCAGATCAATGGCCTCTGTTTTGAGCTGGTTGACCTGATCGAGCGTGCAAACCTCGGTCATCGCAATTTCGACGTTGGGATAGCGATCACGAAACTGCTTCAAAATTTCCGGCAAAATCGTGTGCATCGACGACGGCGTAAAGGCGATTTGTAGGTGGCCGACCTCCCCCTGAGCGACACGCCGGGCTGCTTGAACGGCAGTTTCCACCTGCTTCAAAGCTTTGCGAATTTCTCCCAGAAAGGCGACTCCGGCGTCGGTCAACTCGACGGTGCGCTTGGTACGTCGCAACAGCGCAAATCCTAATTCGGCTTCTAGCTTGTGGATTTGTCGGCTCAGCGCCGGCTGAGTAATGTGCAGCCGAGCCGCTGCTTTGCTGAAATGCAGCTCTTCGGCAATCGCCACAAAGTATTCAAATGCATGAAGCTTCATACTAATAACCTTTTGTTATTAATGCGGCCTAAAAAAGCATTGGACAGCATTAATGCTGCTTGCTTATGTTAAGGGAAGTCAACAGACTTTTACAAAATTACGGTTAGCTCTGGGCAAAGGGCGGCACCGGCTGACACTCAGCGACGCCACCCTTGGGTGGGCTTCGTGGCTGTGCAGTTCATGTTGACTGACAAAAAGACGCAGGAGACATCGATGAAGTACTTCGTTAATCAACTCTCTGGTGGACTATTGATGACAAGTTTGGTATGTGCAGGCGGGGTAATGAGTGAGACAACTGCGCCCGCCGTGGCGAGTGAACGGGCTGAGGCTACAGCAGAGGATGATTTGCAATCGCTCTCAACCCGTTTCGACACCCCTCAAGCGTTGGCAAACTGGCAAGAATTTCAGGTGCCAGGATGGGTGCCAAAGTGGGAAGCTCCCCGAGTTGAAGATGGCCTGTTGGTGCTGCAGCCTCGGTCATCAGGCTGGTTTGAGGACAATACTGCAGGACACTTGTATCAGGAAGTGACGGGCGATTTTATCGTTACTACCCGAATCAGGGTAGAGGGCATGCAGAGTTCGGTACCGCAGCGATCGTTCTCACTCGCAGGGCTGTTTATCCGGTCACCACGAACGGTCACCGCTGCCACTTGGGAACCGAATCAAGAGAACTGGCTATTTTTCAGCGTGGGCACTGCTTTCCCCGCCGGTCAGTCTCAATTTGAAATCAAATCGACTTACAACAGTCTGTCAACGTTGAAAATTTCCGAAGCGCAAGCAGGGTGGATGCGGCTACGGGTAGCTCGCTCTGGTGAATTGTTCACGCTGCTGTATCAAGCAGACGGTTCTGGCGAATGGACGGTGTTGGATCAGTTCATTCGTCCCGACCTACCGGAAACCCTGAATGTGGGGCTGACCGCCTATGCCGACTGGGATTCGCTGGCTCCGGATTACCCCAACTATCAGCAATACAACGAACAGGGCGCATCGACTCAAAATGCTGATTTGTTAGCTTATGTCGAATCAATTGAGTTTCGTCGCCCTAGTACGTCCCGCTTTCCCCTCGCCACGCTCGATCCAGGGGTTTCCTTTAATCCTCAACTTTCGGAAGCCCGGATGCGCGATCTGATGGCAGATTGAGCGCGCCATGACTGTCATCTTTCGTGATTTTGGAACTCTTGCCATGCTTCACCTCAAGCGTCTCTCTGTTTTGTGGATAGCGGTTATCACCGCCTGGGTGCTGGTCAGTCTTCAGCCGGCAGACGCCCAGACTCCTCCCAATTTTCAAGGGCGCTACATTGCTGCCATCTCCGATGCGGATATGCGCGCCTATGCCTACATCGACGGACAACTTGGCGAACCGCGCGGCACTGATCAGCTTTCGCTTGTGACCCTGCCGCTGCCGTCTATCCCCGCACTGACCAGTTCGATTGAAGTTTCTAACTCTGTGATTAATCCCGTCTACAGCCTGGTGGCGTCGCAAGACGGCAATACGATCTTTGTCGCTGAAACTAAGGAACCGCGCGAACCTGAAGATCAGTTGATTAGCGATCTTGATTTGGGGACGACTTTGCGGGCCGTTGACGTATCCGACCCGGCTGCCCCCAGAGTGATTGCGGAAGTAGAGGTCGGCATCGATCCGCAAGGGGTGGACATTGATGCGAGTGGCACGACGCTGGCCTTGGCGACAAAAGATCCAAATGCACCCTTAACGTTTGTCACCTTCACGAATGGTCGCTTTGGCGAACCGACTCAGTTGCCCATGCAAGGTTTCTCACCCGTGGCGGAGTTTCCCGATCAGGGAATGCTGCCGCATCATGTGGAATGGCACCCCACAGCCGATATGATTGCCGTGAATGCAAATTTTCGGGGTCAAGTGCAGTTTTTTCCGAGTCGTGCGGGATGCGGATGGTGATGTGACCGATGTCGTGCCTTGGGGCAATCGGGTCGTCACTTCTAAGTGGCCGATGTCGGGCAAGTTTTCTCGCGATGGACGCTTCTACATCACCAACGACTTGCAGTGGGGGCCAGACGTTCGCGGATTCTATCTGAATGCGCCGCCGTCGCAGTTAACGGTCATCGAACTCGCGCCGCTGGAGGCAGGCGACGAAGCCCAGCATTTTGTGGTCGGCGGGGTTTCGCTGCCCAGACATGCGGAAAGTATTGCCTTCTCGAATGACGGCACGCTGATTGCGACCAGCAACATCGGCCAAACCTGGCTGGCACCGGATGAAGTCGGCTACAGCCAATCATCTCTCTCCCTGGTTCAGTTCGATACCGAGACAGGCCAGGTCAATCATGCTGGCAATTGGTCGTTTGACGGCATCTTGCCAGAGGGGATTGAATTCGATGCTGCTGATCGGTATGTTGTCGCGGGGGTTTTTGAATATGAGACGCCGGAGCCTCGACAGGGAGCCCTTGAATTCTGGCGCGTGCTCCGCGATCGCGAAACGCCCCGTTTAGAGAGAACAGACTACGTTATCACAACTGGGCCGGGCGCTCATTCTCTCATTGTGGTCAACTAAACCGGGAGGCTAAAAAATGAACCGTCCCAAATGGCTGACGTGGCTGCTGCTATTTAGCGTTGCGATCGCCGCTGCTATTACCCTGACCCATTTCACCCCGCACCGAGCACTCTACAGTTCCGATACTCGCGATCGGCAACCCGCCTCAGCCAGCGATGCGGCATCCAATCTCCATCCAGATCTTTACGCTGATGCGGCCTATGACGAGATGCCTGAGAATGCCGAAACGTCCCTGCGAGTGAGATTTCCCGCAAATTATCGCGAGCAATTTGTGCAGTACGTCACGGTGGACTGCCCCAACAGTCGCATCGTGCGCCAAATGTTCGTCAATCCAGAAGCGTTGTCAGCCCTGCAAACGAGCGATACGCCCCCCAGCGGCACCGTGCTGGTGATGGAAACGCACTCTGCTCAACCCGGCAGCGACGGACGATTGATGCCCACGCGGTTGAACAATGTGTTTGTGCGTGAGAAACGGGATGGCTGGCGAGTGAATGAAGACAGCGGCGAGTGGCGATCAGCCTGGTACAGTCCCCAAGGTTCCTTAGTTTCCAATAATCAGAGTTCCTGTACTGGCTGCCATACGATGGTGAGAGAGCGGGATTACTTGTTCACACTGCCAGCCCTCCTCGCTACCGCCCAAACTGGGCAAAAGCAGTATCAACCCACTGAATTTGGCACGTCAGTATGTCGATAAGCATCAAAATCCGCCAGCAACTTCACCTGAGCGTTCTCCATCGCACACGATACTTTTGTGACCCGAAAATTTCGTTTCTAGGACTTGGCTAAGAAAGAGCCGCCTCACCCACCGATTTAATGGCATCAATGCCACTTTCTAAAAAGGGCTGAATGCCCAGGTTTCCAAATAATGAAGCATGTGAATAGGCCAAGACAGAACGAGGTTTAAGAAAATAGCGCCATTCCACCCGAGTTTGTCCGCCTGCCGTTGGCGTTAATAAAAACTCGCCGCGAATATATCGAATCAGCCGACGCCCTGGATTCGCGATCGCCCAGACCTTGTAGGAAAAATATCGGGGTGGCTGATTTTCCACAATTGCTGTCGAGTGTCACGAAAACTGACAACAATGTCACAAAAGTGGTTCTTTCTCCCTTTTGGGTGCGCCGAGGAAAGCTCGGCTTTGACAATGGGGAGTAAATCCCCATCCTGAAAGCCTTGGCAAGGCACAGGTACTGAGTGTTGCCAAGGCTTCGGTAACGAAACCAGCGAAGCGTACACAAGGAGAAGATGGGCTGCAATGCAATTAGCGTGAAGGGATAGAGCCCCGTTATGAGAATACAAAAGTGGATGCTGACGTGGTCCAAAACCTGACTTTTCCCGCTAAGTCCGGTTCGCCAGTTGCCATCCCTCAAGCAAGTCGTGCAACTTAGCCCATCCTCGCCAAAGCACCTGAATGCCGATGGGAGTTTTGCGACGATGTTCCAGATAGCCGCCCAAACGAGCAATC